>NZ_JBYBHH010000001.1:0-769261 GCF_059025405.1 Pseudomonas sp. 5.2 | reverse complement strand
GCTTGCCAGCGATGAGGCCGGAACAAGCACCACAAGACAGCTGCTCCCACAGGATGAGCGGTGCTCTCGAGAATTACGCCTTCCCTGTGGGAGCTGGCTTGCCTGCGATGGGCTGCGCAGCAGCCCCAATGAAGGCCGGTAAAGCTAAACGTTTGCCGTAAACAGTGGCGATGGGCCGCAGAGCGGCCCGGTAGGGTCAGTCGACGCGCACGAACACTTGCTTGGCCATGTTGTTGCCACCAATCGACTCAAGACGCTTGCCGCCGTCCAGCACGCGGACGTTGATCAGCGCGACACCGTTGGCATCACGGGCCACTACCACGTCGTCCTTGCGCTCCCACTCGTCGACCTTGATCTTGTTGCCCGCAGCAATGATGTAGTCGCTGGAGAACTCGACCGTCTGCTTGCCTGCGCTGTAGCCCATCACGCTGGTCGTGGCCTCGTAGGTGCCATCCAGCGCGTCGTTGCCGCAGCCAGCCAATACACAGAACGGCAGTGCTGCCAGCACGTATTTGAAGTGACGCATAGGTAATCCTTGTCTGTAGATCCTGAAAGAAACAATCAACCCTTGGCGGTGCCCACCAGGGAGTCGATCAACATCGCCGAGGCCGTGTCGCCGTTTTCCAGCACCAGCTGGCGAATCGATTTGCCGAACGCCGCCAGCGGCGTGTCGAAGGTGAAGTCGGACTTGCCCTGGTAGCTGGCAGCGAAGCGGATCACGTTCTCGGACCAGCCCACCCGCTGCCCGGCTGCCGCCAGGTTGTAGCTGTTGAAGAAGGCCGCGGCCACCGGCGTGGTGCCATCGACATCGGCTGCATTCAGGTCAGCGCCCGCCGCGACCAGCGCTTCGGCGTAGCTGTGGTTACGCTGGGCCATGCAGGCATGCAAGGCCGTCTCGCCGCCGTAGGCCTTGGCGTTGACGTCGCTGCCCTTGAGCAGTGCCTGGAACAGCGCTTCAGGCTGCTGGCCGGCGCTATGGCGGCGTTGCAGGCTGCCGGCTTTCTGGCAGAACACCGACAGCGCGGTGTCGCCGTAGACGTTGTGCGCCTTCAGGTCTTCCTTGCCCGCCAGGGTGATCATGTGCGCGAAGCTGCACGAGCTGTAGTCGCTGCCCGCCAGGCAGTTCATCAGGCGCGTGTTGCCGTTGATATCCCGCCCCATCGGGTCGGCGCCAACCGAGATCAGGTAGTCGTAGGCGTTATCGGCGACCACGGTGATCAGCGGCTTGTTCTCGTAATGCAGGCGTTGATTGACATTGATGCCGGCGCTTTTCAGCAGGTAGGCGAAGGCGTCGAGGTCCTTGATCTCTTTTGCCCAGTCCGACGTACGCGCCTGGCCCTGGGCGGCGTCCCACAGGCGCATGGCCATGGGCGAGGTGTCTGGCGGGCTGTCGACATCACGTACCTGGGCCGAGCCAGGCTGATAGTTGACCCACACGCCAGCCTGCTTGTCGTCCTTGTAGCTGCCCTTTTCGGAGACCGTGCCAGCAGGCCAGCCGCGAATGAAGTACACCTCGTACAGGCCGTTTTTTTTGCCTGCGCTGTACTCGACCTTTGTGGCCGGCACCGACGTGCCATCCGTGAACGACGTCCAGGTCTCACGCACGCCATCGAGCTCGCCAGCCTTGTAGGTCGCGCGGTCCTTCAGTGTGCCCTGGTAGTCATAGTGTTCCACCAGGCCATCGAGCTTGCCGGAGCCATCGCTGGCGAAGGTCTCCAGCAGGGTGAGCTTCTGCTGGCCATCGATCACCTTCCACTCGCGCTGGGTGCCGACACGGATCGCGCGCTTGCGGAAATCAACGGTCGGGATCTCTGTGCTGTCACTGACCTGCAGGCCTGTGGCGCAGTCGTAGTGCTGCTCGCTGCGGCGTCCGCCTTCGAGGGTGATGACGTTGTCCAGGTGCTCGGCGAACTCGCCCTTGCACCAGGTTTTCTTGGGCCCGACAAACGCACCGTCCTGCAACTGGCCTTCTACCAGCAGCTTGCCGTCCTGGTCGAACTCCTTCCATTCGCCGACCACTTTGCCGTCTTCGACCTTGAACGCCTGCAGCACCCGGTCACCCACCTTGTGCACCACGGTGCCGTTCAGCCGCTCGCCCGACTTGCGCTCGAGGTACAGCGCATGCGGCGACCCGACAGTGCCGGTGTAGCTGGTGACTTCGTCGAAGTTGTATTCGGAGTTGCAACCTGCCAAGGCGGAGGCCAGGGCACAGAGAACGAAACGCTTTTTCATGAATATCCTTGTTGAAATGCGTGCAGCCTGTTGCGGGGCATGGCTTCGCCAACGCCCAGCAATGGCCTGGATGCAACGGAGTAAATGCAATGCGCAAAATGGCGGGCAGTGCCGCTGGAGGGCATCGGCTAGAAACGCATCAAGAAACTTGCCTTTCCATGGTTAACCGCTCTGGAATGCGGGTTTCGGCGGGATTATACATAGTAGCCTAACGATGGCAACGCTCATGATCTGTGCCGCGTTTGCCAGCATGCGCCTTCCCTGTGGGCTTGCCCGCGAAGGGGCGCGGAGCGGCCCCAATTAACCATCACCCGCCTGCATACCCGTATACTCGTCACCTGCACCCCTCAAGGAGCACGTTCAATGCCCTACCCCATCGAACACAAGCTGGTCATTGGCGTGGCCTCCAGTGCACTTTTCGACCTCACCGTGTCTGACGACATCTACAAGGCCGACGGCGTCGAGGCTTACCGCCAGCACCAGGAGCAAAACCTGGATGAGCCCTTCCCGAGGGGCGTTGCGTTCCCGTTCATTCGCCGCTTCCTCAGCATCAACCAGGCCTTCCCCGACCAACTCCCCGTGGAAGTGGTGTTGCTCTCGCGCAACTCGCCCGAAACCGGCTTGCGCGTGTTCCGCTCCATCAGCCATTACCAACTGGACATCACCCGCGCCGCCTTCATGTCCGGCCGCTCGCCCCACGAGTACATCCCGGCCTTCAACGCCTCGTTGTTTCTCAGCGCCAACGAAGACGACGTGCAGCGCGCCATCGACGCCAGCTACCCCGCTGGCCTGGTGCTGCCGACGCGCATTTACGACGATGAGATCGACACCGAGCTGCGCGTGGCCTTCGACTTTGACGGCGTGATCGCCGATGACGAAGCGGAAAGCGTGTACAAGCAGAACGACAACCTGGACGACTTCCAGGCCCACGAGCGGGCCCGCAAGGCCATCCCCCACCAGCCCGGGCCACTGGCGGACCTGTACCGCAAGCTCTCCCACATTCGCACGCTCGAAGACCAGAAGCTGGCACAAGACCCGAACTACAAACGCATCTTGCGCATCGCCATCGTGACCGCGCGCAACGCGCCGTCGCACGAGCGGGTGGTGACCACGTTGAAGGATTGGGGCGTGTCGCCGGATGAGTGCTTCTTCCTTGGGGGGATGGAAAAGCCCCGGGTGTTGTCGATTCTCAAACCCCACGTGTTCTTCGATGATCAACGCAGCCACCTGCAATCACCGGCCGGCGACCTGCCGATGGTGCATGTGCCGTTTGGGGTGGCAAACAGAAGTGGGCCGAAGCGATTTTCGAAACAGCCGGTGGAAACACCACAAAGCAACGCACTGGAGAAACTTGATTAGCCCCAGCAGGCCAGCGAGTTGGTAAACTCCAGCGGCAGTATTTGCCGATAACAGGAGTTTACGGATGCCATTTCCACTGACGGAACACACAGCATTGCTGGCCCTCAAGGGCGTAGGGCCAACCGTTGTCGCTCGCCTTGAGCAGATGGGGATTGATTCGCTGGCGATGCTTAGCGAAGCGAATGTCGATGACATTTTGGCCCAGGCATCAGCGGCCGTTGGCTCCACATGCTGGAAGAACAGCCCCCAGGCACGGGCTGCGATCAATGCGGCTATTCAGTTGGCGAAGGAAACCCAGTTGAATGCATCGGGGGCGCGAGAGTGAGTTGCCCTATTCGCTTGGCGAATGCAGACGACGCCGAGGGCATAAGCCGAGTCGTGATAGCGGCCTTACGCGGGTCGAACGCGGCTGACTATGATGCCGAGACTATATCGCGCATCGAGGCGTCTTTCAGTGCGGCGGCCATTCTTGAGATGCTGACTCGGCGGTTGGTGTTTGTGGCATTGATTGAGCATGAGGTGATTGCCACGGCCAGTCTTGACGGGGATGTGGTCAGAAGTGTGTTTGTCGAACCCCAGCATCAAGGGCTTGGGGTCGGGAAACAGATGATGGCAGTGATCGAAGATGAAGCGATTGCGCGTGGGCTGAAGGTCTTGCGTGTGCCCTCCTCCATAGCGGCGGAAGGGTTTTATGCAGGGTTGGGCTTTTGCACTGTGCGGGATGCGTTTTATGGGGAGGAGCGGACGGTTGTCATGCAGAAAACGCTTCCAGCCTTTGACCCTTCAGGCGGATCGCGTTTTGTGTGAAATCACCTAGACCTTGCGCTGGAGCTGCCCACTTCAACGACTCCTGTCATTCTAGCAAGTGGGCTAGTCTGCTGGCTCATGGCCTCCCGATGCAGCTCGTGCCACACACCCGCGGTACGACAATCTCCCACCGCTCAGATTTATGCCACGTTCGATACTGCTCCTCAGTATGTTCCAGATACCGAACCAGCACCCCTGCCACCTCGCATCGCTCCACTTCAATGTTCAACACAAACGACTTGGCGGTTCGCCCAACCACACGCCCCTGCCCATCGCGTATCTCATACCGGTCACCCTGCCTCACAAGCTGCAACTCATCCCCCGGTTGCAACCTTCGCAGTGCCTCATGGATGACATCCGTCGACGCAGTGCGCCCGGCAAAACCGATATCGATGTCTCTCAACCCGAGCTGCAAAAATCGCCGCTCCAAAGCCCGGTCATGGTCACCCTTGAACACCAAGGGTGCGACGTTTGCTGTCAGGCTGCCACTGAACGGGTTAGCCGCATTGAATTCACACAACGTCAACGTCTGTTCGGCCCGCGTCATGCCTACGTAATACAGCCGACGTTCATCGTTGAGCCCGCCTGCCTGGGTATTCCAGCCGCCATCAAGCAATACCACATGCCTGAATTCGAGCCCCTTTGCCGAATGCACAGTCCCCAGATACAGGCCATTGCGTGCTTGCTGGCGCATTTCCCGGGCGTAGTCATAAAGCCATTCGACCACCGCACTGCAGCGAAGCTGGCATTCCCCCAATTCGACGTGTAACTGGGTAAAGGCCTCGTCAAAAAAACTGCGCCAGGCGGCACTGACAGTCACCGAAACCTGCGCCCACGCCTCTGCAGCAGTCAGTGTTTTGCCAATATTCCGCAGCTGATCAACCACCGCTACGAAGTCACGCTGCCGTGTGATCGGCAACCCGCTGTCCTTGTCGGCAGCCAGAAAATAGGGAATGCCTGCAAGCTCGCAAAGGGCCTGAACCGGCAGCAAATATTGGTGAGTACGCGCAAGCAGGGCGCAACCGTGCCAGGCGCCCTCCTCCAGCGCCAGAAGACGCTTGAGCTCGTTCATGGCGGCCTGGGCCTGAACATTGCCAACACCACTGTCAACCGGGTCAATGGCCAGGCGTGCAACCCGCCCTGCACGCCCTGGGTCGAGCGATTGCCAGGCGCCACCTGGAGGGTTCGACTGGCGACTGCGATCAATCCGGATCGGGTGGGCAACCTTCAACCGTTCGGGGTTATGGCCTACCAACTGATTGGCTGCCGCGATAATGTGCTGCGTCGAGCGGTAATTCTCGATCAAATAGCTGGTGGTGGCCGAATAATCCTCGCGGAAACGTTCGATATAACGGTTGTTGGTGTCGCGCCACGCATAGATGTTCTGGTCATCGTCACCCACCGCCAAGATGCACAAACGGCCCTCTTCGCTGGACTGCCTGCCGGCCAGTGCACTCACCAAACGGTATTGCAGCGCGTCGATATCCTGATATTCATCCACCAGAATGTAGCGATAGCTACGCAATAGCTGATCTCGCAGGTCATCCTCGCCTTCAGCCATGCCTTTGCCTTCCAGCATCAGTACGGCATTTTCCAGCACCTGCTTGAGCGCCCCTTCATCCACTCCGTCCTTGCGCTCGAAACGGGTGCCAGTCAGGCGCATGGCCATGCTGTGGTAAGTCATTACGCTGACACCGTAAGCATCCGCACCCACCAGCTGTAGAAGCCGCTTGCGAATTTCATTGGCAGCATGCCGATTGAAGGTCAGGGCCACGATCGCATGGGCCGGTACCCGCCGCACGCGCAACAGATAGGCGATGCGGTGCACGATGACCCGCGTCTTACCTGAGCCCGGCCCAGCCAGCACCAGGCGATTGCTGTCGTCGTCATCGACCACCACAAGCCGCTGCTGAGTACTTAGGTCTTCGACAATCGAACGCCACGACTCCTCGCTGGTGGCGTGCTTGAGCACCTCTTCGCGGCCAGAGAAATAGCGCTGTAAAAAAGCATCTTTCGAGTCTGTGAAGTAATGCAGTACCAACTCCAGCGCACTTGCCATCGCCTCCAGGGCCACCTGCGCGTACTCACGCATCACATGCACCTGGATGCGTTTTTCGCTGTAATGCTCGTCCAGGCGCAAGTAGTCGTCCTTAAGGTAACTGCCCTTTTTCTCGGCATTCACCTCAATGGTCATTGCCCTGCGCATCACTGTCATACCATGGTTAAGCGTAAGCACTTCTTGCTTGTGCAGGTACAGCAGCACGTGCTCGATGGCCCTCTGGCGCTGGTTGGCCTGCACGGCTTGAGCGAGGACGAGGTCCGACTCGATCAAGCCGGCCAGCTCACCGAATGTACTCTGCACCATCAGGTCTTTGCCCTTTGAAGCAGGCGCCAGCTTGCTGGTCAGAAACTGCAGCAACTTTGTGGCAATTGTCCGTCGTTTTTCGCCAAAGCGTTCGAGCTGTGCCCAGCTGTATTTGCCCTGGATCCTGAGCTTGATGTAGTCATGGTTGACCTGCTTGAGCTCGAAACTGCTGCGTGGCTGGCTGTTGCTCTCGCGGTCGTAGGACAGGCTATGCAGCAGGCGCAACACTTGAAGGGGGATAAGATCTTCCTGCTCCAGCCTTGCGCGCAGGCCCGCAGTCAGTGCAGTGAGGTTCAAGTCTTGCCAGCTGCCATCGTGTGCGTCCGGCGCCAGTTCGCTGAGTAATTCGAACAGGGCCGCCTCCAAGGCCAGGGTCTGTGCCAGACGCTGGCTCGAAGCCCCCACCACGCCATGGCGCAGCAATACGGTCAACTGGGTGTCGTTGACCAGCAACCCCAGCGCTTCCATCTGCCTTAATGTGCTGACGACCTCTTCAGAGGTGAGGCTGGTGAGTGTCATCAAGTTGTCGGTGCTGACCCGCTCGTCGGCCTCGGCGCGGTAAAGGTACTTCAGGATCGCGTCGAACTCTTCATGGCGCCGCTTCGACAGGTTGGCCTTGTGTAAACGCTGGCTGGCTTCCCCTTCGCTCAGGCTCAAACGCGCCGGGAAGATCTGGTTGCTGTTTTCTTCCCGCTTTAGGTATTGCCCGCGCTCCAGCCAGGCAACGGCGGTGACCACTTTGGTTTCAGCATCGATGTCGCCGGCATCGAACGAGGTTTCGACGTCCTCATCCATGAGGATTTCGCCTGCGGTAATCACCAATTCACCGCCCTTGCGCCTGGCGTACTCAAAACGTAGCTTGCGCAAAATTTGCTGGATGTCGCGCAGGCTGAGCCTGGAGCGCTCGCAGAGGCCGAATTGGGTTTCAATGTCTTGCGCATCGTAAAGCAGCACGCAGCGTGCGGCGCCCTGGTCACGCCCGGCCCGGCCAGCCTCTTGCAGGTAGTTTTCAAGCGAGCCTGGGATGTCTGCATGAACAACCAGCCGAATGTCGGCCTTGTCGACCCCCATGCCGAAGGCATTGGTGGCGACAATGATGCGGATACGCCCGGCCTTGAAGTCGTCCTGGATATCCTTCTTGTCGTTGGGCTCAAGGCCGGCGTGGAAATGCCGGCAGGACCATCCTTGCTCGATCAGAAAGTCCGAGAGCTTTTCAGCCCCCTTACGGCTTGAAACGAACACCACCGCCCCACCTTCCTGGCCACCGAGCTCTGCTTCAAGCAAATGGTGGATCCTCGGCCACTTTTCGTCGCGGCTGCAAGGCTGTACTTCAAAACTCAGGTTGGTACGTTCATGGCTGCCCAGAAACTGGGCGAACTCGATGCCCAGGCCATCCCTGAAATGCGCCCGGATATCAGCCAATACATCCGGTTTGGCTGTTGCCGTGAAGCAACCGATTGGTGCAAGTGGTTGGTCGCCCGTGTGCTCACGAATGAAGCGCGATGCATACAGGTAGTCGGGACGGAAATCATTGCCCCACTTCGATAAGCAGTGCGCCTCGTCGAAAATCCAGGCACCGATCTGTCGCTGCCGAATGGCACGGCGAAACGCCCTGTTGCGAAATTGCTCGGGGGATACCAACAGGATGCCGACATCCCCCATCTGGATTTTCTCCAGCACATCGGCACGTTCAGGCATCGTCAGCATGCCATTGAGCGTGGCGGCGCATTGCACGCTGCGCTCCAACAGCCCGTCCACCTGGTCCTTCATCAGCGACTGCAACGGCGAAATAATGATGGTCAAGCTACCGTTGCGATGAAAGCGGTTCAGCGCGGGCAGCTGGTAACACAGTGACTTGCCGCCGCCTGTCGCCAGAATGGCCAGCACATGCTGCCCCTGCATGCCAGCGAGTACCACGTCATGCTGCAGGCTCTCGCCGGGGCGTTCGTAGCGGAAGTCCGCAAAACCGAAGTAGCGCTTGAGTTCATGGCGTGGATCGTGGGTGGTGAGGCAGTACTGGCAATCCGCACGGCCACAAGGCACATCGCGCAGCTCACGAATAAGGCGCATCACCCCCGGAAACTGATGCCGCACCCACGGCGCGAGCACCGAGTTGCCGCCCGACACCCGTAGCCACGCCAGTGCGTAGGCCAAAGGCAAGTGCAAATCCCTCTGTTCAAGCTCAGTGCCCAGCAGTTGCTGCAAGCGGGTGTTACACACCTTCAGATCGCGACCTGTCGACGCATCGGTTTCCGTCAACAGGCCTGGAATCAGCTGGCGCAGCTGCGCGATAGACACCGCTTGCCGACCAGTCAGGGAGGCGAAAAAAGTGCCCAGGTCGCTGTCCAGACCTGGGGCCAGCAGCGCTTGATAGCACAGCAACTCGGCCTGGTTGACCTCGTTCAACTGCGCGAATGCATCGCGCTGGTCGCTGAACAAAACCAGCGTTGAACGGCAATCGGCAAGCGGCGAGTTGAGACTGTCGCGGATCAGCTTGTAGTCTTTGACCAGCCGGTGGTAAGGGTTCTGCGGAAACGCCAGCGGTGACAGACGCAACGTATCGATTACCGGCAGCGCATGCAGGGCCAGTGCCGGTGCCTGTTGCAGAAGGATGGGCAGGTCGTGCTCGATGATATTGTGCCCCAGCAGGTAGCCAGCACCGTGCGAGAGCGTATCGACCTCAGCCAGTACCTGCGCAAGGTTTTGTTTGACCGCTACATCTATCTGTTTATCCAGGTCAGGCCTTGTTGCGCCGACTTTTATGATGCGATCGGGTTTGTCCCCCTTGGCGGGGACGACTTCCAGGTCGATGACCAGGCTATTGGACTGAAAAGTTGCTGACATTTGGTTTCGGCGCCTCAGGCCCCTCCCCCATATGAAGTCACCCGACTCGCCAAGCTGCTGCGGTTGACCTGGATCTCCTCGCTGACATCCGCGCCCCGATAAACCATCGAGGTCTCGTGGCGTACATACTCACCCTGACGCTGGGCGCTCAGCCAGTTGAAAGAGCCAACACACAGCACCTCCTGATCTGCCATGACCATCTTGCTGTGCACTTTGCTGACCACACGCACAGGAACATTTTGCGCCTGCAGGTAAGCAAGCACAGCCTCGAATTCAACCACTTTCTGTGGCTCGCCTTTGGGTTTTTGACGTGAGGTATCCGTGTTCAAGAGCAAGTCGGTATACACCTCGACCTGCACCCCACGTTGCACAGCAGCATGCATCTGCTGCAATGCTCCGGTTGTCTGCAAGCAGTGTAGCCTGACCCACGGGGTCACGATCTGTACCTGCTGGCGAGCAGTCTTCAGCGTCTGCATCAGAAACCGGTCATGCTCCTCCCACTCATGCAAATGGCTCAACCCGGTAGTGGCCGTTTGCAGGTCAAGCCTGGGCTGGTACTCGAACTGCAGCTCGCTGGCAGGGTCCGCCAGCAGGTACTTCGCTAATAATCCGCGCGGTTTGCTGACCGGCACCTGGCCAAACACATCCATATCGCCGAACACCAGAAAACTGTCCTTGGCCCGCGACACGGCGACGTTGAGCATGCTATCTCGGCGATCGATAAAACCACCATCGGCATGCTTGGAATACACCGCTGAGAAAATCACCACAGGCCGCTCCGCGCCCTGAAACGAATGCACCGTGCCGACGGTAATTTCGCCCGCCCCTTTACCGGCGTGAATACCCAGCGCGGTGCAGGCGTCGACGATGGCACTGGTTTGCGCACCGAATGGCGTGATCACACCAAGGATCTCAAACAGCGCTTTGCCCTCGTAACGCTGCCTCAACTCGGCTTCATTGGCCTGTATCCAGGCCGCGACCGTCTGCGCTTCAAGCAGGTTGTCGCGGCTACCCTGGCTGTTTTGCTGGCATCTGCCATCGATATGCAGGTAGCCCAGGCCCGGCAAGCCCCCGTCTGGCTTCTGGCCACGCCGTGGCAGCAGCTTGCCCTTGTAGCAGAGAGCATTGCAGAAGCTGATGATCGAGTCGTAGCAGCGACGATGCTCGTACAGATACATGCCTCGTGCCAAATCGGGATCGTAATGATAGCGGCTGGTCGCTTGGGCGATCGCCATGACGCTACCACTCGCCGCGCTGCGCCCGCCCTCACAAAAGGCCTCGTAGTCCTCATCGACCTGGCTGTGTGAAGTCAGCCCGGCGTTCGTCAAGTTACCGATATCCACCTTGGCCGGGATCGACCAGATGGGCTCTATCTGCTGCGTGTCACCGATGACAAGCGCCTGCTTGGCGAGGGCGAACGATGGCGCAGCCACCTCTGGCAACACCTGCCCGGCCTCGTCGACAATCAGCAGGTCGATGAAGTCGATCAGGTAATCGTCGATGTAGTCACCGTCATCGTAGCGCTTGCACGACAGCTCTTTGGGCAGGCGGAAAAACGTCGAGACCACGCAAGGCGTCAGCTTCATCCAGCGACGCCAGCTGTTGACGAGGGTTTTCCTGCCGGTTTTCGTGCGGCTTTTGACAATGGCAGGCAGGTCTTCGCCTACCTCCAACAGCCAGCGCCCTTCCCAGTAGTGTGTGGTCAACCGAAAAATGTCGAAGCGCAACGTCGTATCGGCCCAACCGTCGCAGTCATCGAGCGTGGTTTCAGCTGCAGGCATGCCAATCGCCCCGGCCAGCGGGCCTATCACACCCTGCCAGTGCTGCAGCGAACGCTGTTGCGCCTCAAGCAGTTGCTGTGCAGTTTGTAACCGGGCAGTTAGCTGTTGATGCTGTGCACGCGCTTCATTCTCGGCCGCCACCAGACGGCTTTCGATTTCACTCAAGCTCGAGGCATTGTGCAGCGGGGTATCGGCGCCATCGAGCTGCAGCTTGGCCAGCCGAAGCCGCTTGGCCGCCACGGGGGGGATCCAGCTGAAGAGGCTGTAAAACAGCGGCTCGTGGGCCAGGTAATGTCTGAAATTTTTCAGCCGTTTCTGTACGTTTTCCAATGGCTGCACATGGCCAGCCAGCGCCGCCTTTCGTGCTTGGATATCAGCCTGCGGGTCGTCGCCCAACGCTGCCTGGACAGCTTCCCGTGCCAAATTCAGGGCAATCCACGCCTGTTCGATAACAGCAAGTTGCTGCTGACGATCGACGATCTGCTGACGCAGCAGGTCCACCGCACCCTTCACGCTCATCTCTTGAACGCCTGGGAAAGCCAATGCAGCATGCTCCAGATAAGCCTGCTGCGCCCTCTCCAGGTACGCCTCTGATTCCAGTTCGGCGAAAAAGCTTTTGGTCTGGAAGACAGTGGCCATTTCCGCTTCGGCCGAGGCTCTCGGAAAATAAGCACCGAAACTATGAACGTCAGGCAGCCAACGTCCCGCGAAAGGCCCACTACCCTCGGCGAAGTCTTTGCCGAATGCCGCGATGATATTTGTGACTGCCTGGTTGTTAGTGGAGCTGGCAACTATTATCGGTGGCTCGCCGCCCTCCACGGCAGCCTTGGCCCATAGCGATGCAACCACCGACAACACCAGCGTCGTCTTACCCGTACCGGGCGGGCCGTTCACAGCCAGTACCTCGCCCACCTCGCCTGCCAGTAGATGAGCCAAGGCGTCACGCTGGGCCGGCGCCAGTGCGTATTCGTCACCCGCATGGCCAAGCCGTGCGGCAAACAGGCTATTGGCAGGCAGGCAGGCTTCGTCCAGGCTCGGGGCGCGCTGGGCGAAGCGCTCGAACAGCGCTACGGCGGGCTTGTGTTGGCGCAGGTAGTCGTACAGGTTGACAATGTTCTGGCTGAATCCGTCGGCTTTGTCTTCTTTGAACAGCAGGCCATGCTCAGCTCGACTCAGGCCGTCTGCCGTTGGGTCCCAGCCTTTGCCCACCTTGAGCAACATCTTCCAGCAAAAACGCATGAACAGGCGCCATTGCTCGTGGTGCTTCTGCGCATCCAGCACCTGCTCCCCTTCGGGAGGGGAAAAGGCAGGTACCTCCCTGGCGTTCAAGAACTCATCAAGCACCGACTGCGCGCCGATGCAGAACGTGCCCCTGTCGAGCGGTTCGAGAATATCGCGTGGCACGAAGGTCTGGCTGGTTGGATAAAGACGACCATCCCGCGCAACAAGCACAGTGCACATCACCGGCGTGACCGTGGCTGGTATACCCGACCGCGTCTTGCCGTGTTCCAGTTGCGCTTCGAATACCCAAGGCCGAAGGGTGACCTTAACTGTCGCAGTCGAGGCGGGCTCGTTGGTGAACAATGGGTCTGCCAGTTCCACAGGCAGGCAGCCTTTGTTGACGTGCTCCAAAAGGATGGGGGTCAGTGCCTTGGATTTATCGGAATTTAGTGCGCCATTGCCGTTTTCAGCGTCAGCGAGGGAGTTACGCCAGTAGGTGGCGAGTTTTAGGGCGTAGTCGTTCATCGTCCTGATCTGATGCGGACCGTCACTCACTGTAACGGTCGTAAACGAATGGATTGACGCAGGGGGAGCTGGGTGCAGCGGGGCGTCGTTGTTTGGGGATGGTCGTCAGCTGTAGGGCCGCTGTCAATTACTGATTACCGATGCAGCCCTTGCCTTACGCCGCAGTGCCCGCGCCGCAACCAACGGGCGTCACTCAGCACCCGGCGGGATTCCATCCTTGTTCTTGTCCTTAAGCTTGGCCTTTTCCTCTTCCGTGGAATGCGCCGGTACTTGGCTTTGTTGCTTCTGGTCGTCTTTGCGCTCAGTCATCGTGCTGCCCTCTGGTTGATGTTCATTAGGCACCCCTGCAGTTGGGCAGTTCAAATGTAGGGGCGCAGCACCACGGCGGTGGGTTGCCCCTACATACCGATAAAAACGCATTACCTCATGGCCGCATCAAAGGCTCGATACCGATCCATTTCTTCACAGGTTGGTAGCAGAGTTTGATCGGTGGAATCGGCAGTTTCTGGCCTTGAACCTCCAGCGCGCCCAGGTGGATGGTCCACTTGGAATTGGCATCGAACTTGTCGGTCTGGAAAACCACATAGGCGGAGCCGTACCGTTTGTTGTTGGTGATCTTGGGGATGTTGCGGTGTACTTCGTCGCTGTTGATGTCGTAGGGCGATGGGCGCGCGGTGGTTGGGTAAACGAGCGGATAGTCGTAGGTTTTGTCGATGCCTAGGTACACCTCGGGCCGCGCCTGCAGGCGTGAGCCATCTTCGAAGGTGATAGAGGCCTGGCGGCTGTCGTAGAGGATCGGGATCGGCGGCTCGCCGCGGGTGGAGCTGGACGACGGACGCTGGCGGTTTTTGTTGTAGGCGATCAGTTGCACATAGAATTCACGCCGCGCGTACTTCTCGCCGGGGTACTCGACGTGCAGGACTTGCTCGATTGGCCGGTCGCTCCAGTGGGCGGCGTGGTCGTAGAGGTAGGTTTCCAGGTAGAGGGTAGTCTCCCCCTGCGGGCCTGGCACTTTGAATTGAAATTCGGATTGGCAAAGGTCTGCGTAGGCGGGGCGCTCGCGCTTCCAGGGGACGCAGGCGGCGAGTGTGGCCGCTGCCAGCAATACCATAAGCGATTGGGTGCATTTCACGTTGGACATACCCCTCCTTGGTTCGCGTTTTCTGTACGCTAGGACCCCCGATCTGGCTTAGGGGTTCAGGCCTCTGACCTGAGCGCAGCTTTAATCAGAAGGCAATCGTTTTCAAGTGACACTCATGCAGGGAACCCGGCAGGAAAGCCCCTCGATGGAACGTAAAACAGCCCACGCAGCCACCTCGGACTGGGTCATACGCAGCGCTCAACCCGGCAGCGTAGAGCGGATCGAAGCATGGTTCGGTAGCCATGGCTACGATCCGCATCGTCACGACACCTATTCGATCGGCCGCACCCTCGCCGGCGTGCAGAGCTTTCACTACAAGGGGGCACTGTGCCACGGCGTACCCGGTAATACGCTGGTCCTGCACCCTGACGAAGTGCATGACGGCATGGCCGGCACGGATGCGGGCTTTCGCTACCGCATGGCCTACATCGACCCGGCGCTGATCCAAAACGTGCTCAGCGGTGAGCCGTTACCCTTCATTGCTGGCGGGCTGTCCAGCGACCCGCGCCTGTACTGCGCCAGTGAAGCCTTCGTGCAGGCACTGGACCACCCCCTGGAAACACTGGAAGAGCAGGACGCCGTCTATGACTTGGCCATGGCCTTGCGTGCAGTCGGCGGCAAGCCACGCGGTCGCAAACGCCTGGACTACCGCTCGGCCGAGCGCGCCCGGGCATTCATCATGGAGCACCTGCACCTGGGCATCACCCTGGAAATGCTCGAACAGGCCAGCGGGCGCGAGCAGTGGAGCTTGTCACGGGACTTCCGCGCCCTTTACGGCACCAGCCCCTACCGCTTTGTCACGCTGCGGCGCCTGGACACTGTTCGGCGGCTGATGCTGGATGGCTTCACGCTGGTCGATGCAGCCCTGGCTGCAGGCTTTCACGATCAAAGCCACATGACCCGGCACTTCACCCGCAGCTATGGCGTGTCGCCGTTGCGCTGGCTGGAACGGCTGCGGCCTACGCGCTGACTTGCAGGATCGTACAAGCGCCGCGCGCTTTGGGTTCGATAGGCTGACTACCTCAACTACAGAGAATCCGTCATGTCCGACACCAACTTGCAACCTGTAAACCTGGCCCAAAAGGCTTCGCTGATCGATCGACAGTGGAGCCCGAGAGTGGTCGCCGAAATGAACGACTACCAGTTCAAGGTCGTGCGAATCGAGGGTGAATTCATCTGGCACTCGCACCCTGAGACCGACGAAGCGTTTCTTGTGCTTGAAGGCACGTTGCGCATCGACCTGCCCGAGGGCTGCGTCTATGTGAACCCGGGCGAACTGTATGTGGTGCCACGTGGGGTGGAGCACAGGACAGCGGCCCAGGGGGAGGCGAAACTGATGATGATCGAGCCACGCGGCGTGCTGAATACCGGCCATGAAGGGGGTGAGCGCACAGCCTTGAACGACGTGTGGATCTGAGTCGGCGCTGCTTCAGGGCGGCATTATTCAGGGCGCTTCAAGCGCAGCTCCATGGGTTGGGATGTCAAAGCCGAGCCCGGCCGCAAAGGTTCTGGCTCACCGACTGGGCAGAAGCCACTTGATTGGTACAGGTGCATTGCCGGGCTGTCTGCGCGGGTCACGCCCAAGCAGACACGCTCTGCATTGCGTGTTACAGCCCAGGCGATGGCGGCATCGAGTAATGCTCTGCCGGCGCCTGTTCCGCGAGATGAAGGACTCACCCACATCTGGAAAAGCTCAACGACAGGGGGTTCAGCGTCCAAGGATTTACACCACACCAAGCCACAGGGTTCAGTGTGCTGAAAGGCAATCAAGACGTGGGCGCTGGCGGACGCAGCAGCTGTAGAGACACGTGTTGCCCACGCTGAATCGTCTCTGGCAGCCTCATCTTCGTATTGGCTTGCGAAGGCATCGGGTGAGTCGATCAGTGCCTGTAAACGCAGGTCCCGGTAGACTCGCCATTCATTCGCCGCTAGTGGGTGTATCGACACCATGCTCCCTCCGGTTGATTTCCATATGCAATGAGTGACTTGTACATGAGGACCGGCGAGCTTGTCGAAGTGCGTACGCTTTTGCGCGATCCATACCGTTACGCGTAACGGCAGAATCACAGGCCCAACGCCGCCCCCTATAGCGGCCCGATCGATCCAAGCAAAGGCCCGCGGTAGTAAGGCAGCTCCAGTTCCGCCACAATCGGCCACTCAGTTCAAGCTGGGACGCCCCACATGCTCACCACCCTCGCCATCGGCAACTACCGCTCGATCAACCACCTTGTGTTGCCATTGGGCCAACTCAACTTGGTGACCGGTGCCAACGGCAGCGGCAAATCCAACCTGTACAAAGCCCTGCGCCTGCTCGCCGAAACCGCTCAGGGCGGCGTGATCGAAGCGCTCGCTCGTGAAGGCGGGCTGGATTCGACCTGGTGGGCGGGGCCTGAGATGAGCGCACGCATGAAGCGCGGTGAAGTGCCCATCCAAGGCCAGCACCCGAGCGACGCCAAACGCCTGCGGCTCGGCTTCGCCACCGAGGATTTCGGCTTTGCCATCTCACTCGGCCTGCCGATTCCCCTGCCCTATCCCAGCGCATTCATGCTCGACCCCGAGATCAAAACCGAAGCCATCTGGGCCGCCGGCGCGTACCGGCCATCGTCCTTGCTGGTTGAACGTAAAAACGCGATGGTTCGTGCCCGGGAGGGAAACAGTTGGACGGTACTCGATCAACATGCCGACAGCTGTGAGAGCTTTTTCAACATCGTTGGCCGGCCACGTCAGGCACCCGAGATCGGGGAGCTGCGGGCGTTCATCAACAGCTGGCGGTTCTACGATCACTTCCGTATCGACCGTGACGCGCCTTGCCGTCAACCACAGCTCGGGACTCGCTCGCCGGTTCTGCATCACGATGGGCGCAACCTTGCCTCGGCATTGCAGACCATCATCGAGATTGGTGAGGTTGAAGACCTCGTAGCGGCACTGGATGACGCGTTTCCCGGGAGTCGCCTGGCGATCGATGCGCCGCCTGGTGGGCTGTTCAGCGTACAGCTCCATCAGCACGGGCTTTTGCGCCCGCTGGGGGGGGCTGAATTGTCGGATGGGACCCTGCGTTATCTGCTGTTGATGGCAGCACTGCTGACACCACGGCCGCCGTCGTTGATGGTGCTGAACGAGCCGGAAACCAGCTTGCATGCTGACCTGCTTCCTGCGCTAGCGCGGTTGATCATTCGCGCTTCGCGTCGTAGCCAAGTTTGGGTCGTATCCCACAGCGCCCCGTTGATCGAGGCGCTGTCGGCGTGTGATGGCTGCAATGTGCTGGAGCTGGAGAAGATACAGGGGCAAACGCAGCTGCGCGGTGTTGGGCTGTTAGATGAACCGCTGTGGCGCTGGGTGGATTGATCGCGATCTGAATGCTCTTTCGGGACTGTCAGATTCTTGGTGTGCAGGCCGGTAACGGCCTGCCGTCAGGTAGCCGTGGCTGTAAGCCTGGAATGCCCCTTCGCTGGGTCAATTTTTTGTAAATTTTCAGTAAATTATTTTTAACATTTTCTTTTAAACAATTCTCATTTGCGTTAGTGTCCTGCCCCGATTGCATTCTGCCCCTGGAATCCAACCGCTCGACAAGGACTGTTTCACGATGCCATGCCCACCTTTTTCCCGTGCCCTGCTCACCGTCGCGCTGCTCACCGCGACTGCCGTCCAGGCCGAGGAAGCCTATGAGCTTGAACCGCTCCCCGCCACCGAACTGGAAGCTTCGTTCGTCACCGCCACGGGCGGCGGCACTGATGTGCGCGACGCGCCGGCCAGTGTCAGCGTCATTACCCGGGAAGAGATCGAGCGACAGCCGGTCTACGACCTGAACACCCTGCTACGCCGCATACCCGGCGTCACCGGGGGCTACGGCCCGGTGGGCGAGCAGTCGAAAATCAAGCTGCGCGGCCTCGACGACAAATACACCTTGATCCTGGTGGACGGTAAACGCGTCGGCAGTTCCGCCGACACGAATTACCGCCGTGATCTGGGTCGCCAGGACATCAACTGGATCTCGCCGAACATGATTGAGCGAATCGAGATCGTGCGCGGGCCGATGTCATCGTTGTATGGGTCAGACGCCATGGGCGGCGTGATCAATATCATCACCCGTAAAGTGTCCCGTGAGTGGAGCGGCTCGCTCAACGTCAACACCACGATCCCGGAAGACTCCGACCGTGGTCAGACCAACCAGACCAGCATTAACCTTTCTGGCCCTGTCACCAACTCCCTGGGGCTGCGCCTGGGCGCCAACCTGACTCGGCGCGCTGCCGACGAAGCCGCGCCACGCCTCGATGCACTGGGTGACTTCGTTTACAACGACGGCGCCGGCGGTGCCAAAGACCACAGCGTCAACGCGTTGCTTAATTGGCAGATCAACGAAAACCATGAGTTGTCCTTCGAAGCGATCCAAGGCGTCGAGCGTTCGTGGTCGTCGAAGAAAACCTACGGCGACTGGGGTGACACGGTAGGTGAAGCCTTCGGTGCCGGACGCCTCACCCGTGATAGCTTCGTGGTCTCCCACCACGGCGACTGGGGCTTTGGCACCTCGCGTATCGACGCTTACCTGAACAAGTTCAACAACGACCTCAGCGAGGGCAAGGCTAACTCGGAAGAAAAAATCGTCGAGGGTAGCCTTAACATCCCGTTTGACCTGTTGGTAAACCAGCGCCTCACCGTTGGCGGCCAGTGGAAGCGTGAGCAACTGACCAACACCGACACGCTGGGCACCGTACCCGTTGATTACCAAGGGGCAGCGGTGGGCGGCGCGGATCTTGAGGGCGACTACTCTGCGCTGTTCGTCGAGGACGAGCTGTTTCTGCTCGATAACCTATCGCTGACGTTGGGGAACCGCTTCGACCACAGCGACGAATACGGCAACCATAACAGCCCACGTGCTTACCTGGTCTATCACCCTCACCCTGACTGGACGGTGCGCGGTGGCGTGTCTCGAGGTTTCCGTGCCCCCAGCCTGAAAGAAGGCAGTGCTGGCGCGGCGACCAACTCGGGCGGTCGCGGTTGTACATCGCTACGCCCGCTGGGTTACGTCACCGGCAGTTGCTGGATGGCCGGCAACCCGAACCTGCGCCCAGAAATCAGCACCAACAAGGAGATTGGTGTCTCCTTCGACCGCGACGGTTGGGAGGCCAGCCTCACTTACTTCCACACCGACTTCGAGGACAAAATCGAGTACGCGCCGCTGGGGTATTTCCAGGGCCGTTGGTGGACCATGCTTGAAAATGCTGAGGAAGCCCGCACCCGCGGCTGGGAAGGCAGCACCAAAGTGCCGTTGTGGGAAAATGCCAGCTGGCGCACCAACGCTACCTACATGCTCGAAAGCCGCAACCTGTCGACCGGTGAAGACCTGATCAGCTCGCCGAAACTGTCGTTGTTCAGCGCCATCGACTGGCAGATCACCGAACGGATCGGCACAGAATTGTCAGCTCAGCACGTGGGCAAGCAACGCGGCCTGGGCACCGACTTCGTCAAGTCGTACACCACGTACGATCTGACCGCCAACTGGTCAGCCACCCGCTGGCTGACCCTGAACGTCGGCGTGCAGAACCTGCTGGATGAAGATCCACGTGATGACTCGACCAGCTTTTACGTACCCGGTCGGGCGTACTTTGCCGGGGTAACTACCTACTTCTAATTGGCAGCGGACAACCCAGAATTCGCACTTTTACGCGAATTCTGGGTGACTTGTGTGAGGCGCCGTCGGCGCTCAAGCAGCAGCGACCCGTTCGCCATCACCGCTGACCTCGAACTGCCCCACCAGCTTCTGCAGCTTGCCGGCATCCACCTTTACCTTCTGCGCGCTGTTTTGCAGCACCACTGCGGTTTGGCGCATCTCGCTGGAGGAGTGGTTAACCTGCTCGATGGTCTTGCCGTACTCGATGCTGCGGCGGTTGAGCTGCTGGATGATGGCGAACATGCCCTCCACCGCCTGATGAAGTTGCACGTTCTCCGACGATGCATCCTCGGCCAGGCGCAAACTATCATCGACATTCTGCACGCCCTCCTCCATAAAGCTCACCGCTTGCTGCGTTTCGTTCTGCAGGCCTTCAACCATGTGCCGGATATCGTCGGCCGCCCGTGCGGTGCGGGCCGCCAGGCTGCGCACTTCATCGGCCACCACCGCAAACCCACGGCCATGCTCGCCCGCCCGTGCCGCCTCAATGGCGGCATTCAGCGCCAGTAGGTTGGTCTGGTTGGTGATGTCGCTGATCAGCCCGGTGATATTGCCAATCTGCGCCATGCGGCTGTCGAGCAGCTGCACACTGGAGGCCGAGCGGGCCACCACATCGCGAATCGATTGGGTGCCAGCCTGCACAGCCAGGTACTGCTCGCGGGCGCGGCTGACCACCTCGTCCATGGCCTGCTTCATTTGTTCAGCGCTGACCGACGCCTGCTGCAGCTCACCGAGTTGCTCCTCCATGATGATCATCATCTGGTGCACCGCATCGGCCACCTCGACAGAGCTCACGCTCGCTTCCTGGCTGCGCCCGAGCATCATCTGGTTGGTGCTGCCAACCGTGCGGCTGGCCTTGACCACCTGCCCCACCACGGCATCCAGGCGGTCGATGAAACTGTTGATCCAGCGCGCCATGTCGCCACTCTCGTCATTGGCCAGGGCGCCCGTGTCCAGGCGCTGGCGCAGGTTGCCCTCACCCTCGGCGATGGTACGCAGCACACCACTCATGCCGTTCAACCTGGCCGCCAGGCGCCTGGGCCCGAGCACGCCGAACAGCAGCGTAGCGCCGACCATGCTAAGGGCCTGGATGGCGTCGTTCACGCCCTGAGGCAATCCGGCGTAATGCTGCACCAGGTAATTACAGCCGAACAGCCCAACCATGGTCGCCACGTAGGGTTTCATCAACCGGTAGCTCAGCGAACGGCGGCGGTAGACCTCCTCCAAGTCTGCCTCGCACATCATGCCCCAGCGGTCGAGCGAGCCTGGCAACTGGAAGGTCACGCCCTTGCC
Organism: Pseudomonas sp. 5.2; assembly: GCF_059025405.1. Classification (NCBI taxonomy): domain Bacteria; kingdom Pseudomonadati; phylum Pseudomonadota; class Gammaproteobacteria; order Pseudomonadales; family Pseudomonadaceae; genus Pseudomonas; species Pseudomonas sp. 5.2. The sequence continues at coordinate 748,025 of NZ_JBYBHH010000001.1, read as the reverse complement.
GACCACCGGCACATGGCGGTAGTCCGAATAACCCGGGTACGTCACGAACAGGTTGACGCCACACCGGATGGTTTCGCGCACGCCGGGGTGCAGCTCACGCGTCGCGGGGTCGGTGAAGCGCAACTCCAACTCGGTATGGCGCTGCACCTGCACAGTGCTCCAGGGCGTACGCACGCCGCTCTTGAGGTTTTCACCATGGGTAAACGTCCCGTCTTCGAAGCGCGAACGGGACAAGGCGGTGCCTGGCTGCACAGTCGGGTCGAAGCGTGACTGCACCATGAACAGATAATTGTCGCCCGACTCGGCATAGATATGCCCGGCCTCGCGCTGGATCAGGTCGCCCAGCACATCATTAGGGACCCGACCACACAGGCAGCCAAGGACTTTGCCCGCGTGCCTGATCGGTTGGTAGAACATCAGCGTCACCTCATCGTGAAAACGCGACGAGGATGGGCCGATCTGCAAGGTCATCGGGTCGCTGTAGGGCCCGTGAAGAAACGGCGCTTTCAAACCATGGGCCAACGCCGCGAGCTGCTCGATCTGCGTGCTGCCACGCTTTGGCCAAGTGGATACCCTGACGTTGCCAGTGCAGTCGATCACACTCAGTTCGGAAAAGTCTTCGGCCTGTGCCAGCTTGTCGAGTAATGCCGAGGGCTGCACATGAGCGAAGTCTGCTGCCAGGTATTCCGCCAACTCTGCCAGGTGATCCCATTGTTCGCGCGCCCAGTTGTGCAGCAACTGCACCCGCGTTTGGGCAATGGCTTCGAACGTCTGCTCGATTTCTCCATAGTTCGAACGATTGAGGCGGCACGCCCACCCCATGCTGAACTTGCCGGCTTTGCCGAACCAGGGCAGCCAGCCCCGCTCGCTCGATGACAACTGCATGGAACTACTTGAAAGCGACATTAAGTTCACCATAAGCGACACAGATGCCAAAATGCCAGCAACTTCTACGCCAACTGTAATCCAAGCGTATTGAGGGGTAGTAGCTAGCACTGGACGCTTACTGATGGTGCATAAAGGCTGTTATTTCAGGCCACTTTGCACCCTGAAGGGGCGCGGGGAGAATGAAGCGATCGTTGTGGGAGCAACTGTCTTGTGGTGCTTGTGCCGGCCTCATCGCTGGCAAGCCAGCTTCCACAGGTGCGGCGCTAGCCTTTGAGGCTACACAGTTCGGGTGGGAGCGGCCTTGTGCCGCGATGGGCCGCAAAGCGGCCCCACTACAGGCGATGAATAACTTAAGTGAACAGCATTACGCACTAGGCGGGCTCTAACGACTATTGAGGTGTACGTTAGGAAGGCTGGAATCTCGTGTTGCAGGCATGGCACAGCCAGGTACGACGCCACTCTTCGTACTGATCATATTGCACAACGTTGTGCCGCCAGTGCCGCACAAATCCGATCACACCGATGGTGATGAACGTCACACCAATGAAGAACCTGGTCCAGTCCACTTCCCAGGACAATTTGAGCCCATCGTAAAGGATGATGCCGCCCACCACTGTAAGCACTATCGGGCCCCGCAGACGTTTAGCGCCTGGAGGTGCGACGCTAGCGCTCAAGTTAGTCTGCTGGCGCCCGGTCGTTTCAACAGTTACACGCGGCCCGAATCCTGAGTGCGCCTCATGAGTGGCTTGGAAATGAGAGGTTCCGGCGGCATGAATGACAGAAAGAAGCTGTACGTTTTGACCCTGACAGTGTGGGCAGGTGATGGCATTTTGACTTACCACAAATTCAGTCCTTTGAGATGGTAGAGGCGCGAATTTTAACTAATTCTGAATATCCGTGCACTCACATGGCGTTACGTTTCCCTGTGCGGTGAGCGCGATACATGTAGTTACGCCTAACCGCTGAAAAATCAGATTTAGCCCCTTTCTTGTAGGGCATTTCCCAAAGATACTCGCGACGCCTGTTTTTCGTTGCGCACGCAAAACGTGAGTCATAGTCTCGGCCTGTCGCTGCTAATCGGCGATACGGTTTTGACAGACCGTGGGTCACTGAGTGCATGTGCAATGCCAGTTATGGCAGCTGTGCGTGGGGCACCTTTGTGTGCGCCGGGACTCTCAGTACCCTCGGTCTGTCAACCCACACACAGCTGCCACCCTTCCGTTTGACAGCGGGTTTGCGGCAGCCCTTGAAGGTACTGAGAGGGTTTATGCTGAAGATAGTCCCCGATCCACCCCACAACTTCCACTCCCTGGAAGACACGCTAATGATGGCTGCGGACTACGCACTCTGTGCCGAAGCCGTCGCCCAGCAGGCGATGATGATGCAACCCAAATCGCCCTCCACCTTGTTGATCATGGCCTCAGTGCATGAACTCGAAGCCCTGCGCAGAATGCTTGAAGTGGCATTGGCACAGCTGCAAATGCCGACGGGTCCGACGAGCCAGCACTGAAGGGAGATCAAACCATGGCCACCGAAGAAACCAAATTCACTGTCGGTAAAACCACCTTCTACCAAGGTGAAAACCAGACCCACCCATTGTTCCGCATCGAACCCGGCATCCCCTGCCAGAGCGCCCGCGAACAAGCCTCGGAACTGATGGGCTACGCCCGCGACCTGTCCATCGACGGCCTGATGGAAGACAAACCCCAACTGCTCTGGGCCTCGCACTACCTCTGCGCCCTGGCCAAGGCCCTGCTCGACGATGCTGAACTTGGAATGATGGCCACCACTTGATCACAACCCCCTCTACAGGCCCAACGCTCCCTCTGTAGGAGCGGCCTTGCCGAGGCGCCGGACCGGTCGGAAAGGGCCGCGTAGCGGCCCCATCGATCCAAGCACAATCGCAGACTTCCCCATTAATGCCGAATGACAAAATCACATCGGTATCACCCTCGACGAGAGCACGAAGCGCCATCCAGGCCGATACCACCCCGTCGACGGCATCGAGTACGACGAGATGGCTGAAGCGCTGCCAAAGCCACCGCGCCGCACTAACTTTGACCGTTATTACCAAGAAGAGTGGAACTGCGATTTCCACGCGTTTTTGGGTATCAACCGGCCTCACCGCGAAAAGCGCAAGCATGAAGGTCAATGCCAATATCGGATGTACCGCACGCGCGATGGTCGCGAATCGGCCTATGACCGGGACGCGGTTGGCGAGTAGTGTCCGACCGCCCCGCTTGCAAAGGCCAGCTACAAGGCCGCGCTGATCAAGCGCAAAGCCGCCTGCCCCTCCGGCGCGGCCCGCCAGCGCCTCAACGCTTATCGTGCAGCTCTGGTGGCCAAGCGCTGAAGAACCCTATGATTCCCGGCATCATTACGTAGATCCAGTGCTTGCCAGGGTATAGGCAGATACCGACAGCCCAGATAGCTAGCAACGCTCCGCCCGCTCGCCTCCTACGCTTAGGCGTGAACCACTCCTGAAACGCCTTATGCCTCTCCCGCAACCCCATTACCACGCTCCTTGTTTGGTAAGCGGCGAAGCTTACCACCACGAATTGCGGCGCTCCTCGCCAGCGCCATCCACGCTTACGAAAACGCCGCCTGATGAGGCGGCGCTGACTGACGAAGATCGGACATTACCAGGTCTTCGGCTCTGACTTCTTGTATGAGCCACCGGTCATGCACTTCTCGACCAAGTCTTCGCGAGCCTTGTTGTCCGGAAGCGTTTTCAGGTAATCGGGCTGGCAGTGTTCTGCAGTGGGCTCGTAGGCGGCAGTGTCGGCGGTGTCTTCTTTGCAGCCGGCCAAGCCAATAGCGAGTGCGGCAACGAAGAGCGGAGCAATGGCTAGTTTCATGAGGGTCCTTCCTGTGAAATGGCCGGGCGTTATAGCAAAGATCCACCCCTCCCGCAAAACGTGACGCAACTCTAGCCCAATCAGAATCGCGCCACCCCGGCGAGGGCGGCGCCCTCAGTCGAAATTGCCTTGCCGCAGATCACGCCCAAAAAATGGGGATTAAGGGCTCAGGGTGAGGAAAAGCAGTTTCCCGCTCCGTTCGCCTTTGGTGCGAACAACCTGCAGGGTCACCAATTTGCCGTTGCTCAAGGCCTGAATGCCCTCGTTCTCGACGGTGTCAGCCTGAATCCCCATCGCTGATAGCTGTGAAACCAGGGCCTCAGGGGCAATGTATTCCGACTTGACGATCTTGCCGTGCCGGTCAAACAGGTTCACGCCAAAATAGTGGTAAGGCGTTGCCTTCATGCGCGATGACCAATAGCCGCCCATGGTCATTGCATAGCCGTCATCTGTTACCGCGAAGCCTTGGTGCTTGGGTAGATTGAGCTGCTCGGAGTTTCGGTAGCCGGAGTACTGCGGCGCAAAGCTCACGTCCCGAACGTGTTTGAAGCTGCTGTCGAGCACCGAGTACTGGCCGCGGCTCTGCCCAAGCGCGTCTTCCGGCGTCTTGAACTTTTCGACATACCACTCGCCACCTTTGTGATAGAAACTTTGGGCAACGTTGCTTGCAACCGCCTCAAGCTTTTGCGTGGTGCCGAAACCGGATTGATCATCTACAAGACGATAGCGCGTGAGGGCGCTATCGGATCGCAGGAAGGCTACATCACCCCCCTCTTCCTGGGTTACCACAAGGCCCTCAGACACCGAGGCCTGAGGCTCGGGAATGATGTAGGTCGAGAGCAATTCACCAGAGCTCCACCGGTACTTCTCAATCACGGCGCGAGCAGGCCGACCATTGGAGTACCGCAGAACGTACAGCAGGTCACGTTGCTCATCGATTTCAAAGCCTTGTGGGTACGTGAACCTAACACCAAGACGCTGAACCGTCTCCTGATAGCTTTGGGACTTGAAGTCCAGCGTTTTCAAGATTGAAAAGTTGGGCTCCGCATGGGTCGCCACCGACGCCTCGAACGCGCTCATGATTTGAGAACGGGCAGCGATTGCCGCAGCCGAGCCAGCCTGAGCATGGCTAAACGAGCTGACGAAGATTGTGCTGATGCAGATGAGTGACAATCTCGAAAGTGTCGCCATGTTCTGTTTCTCCTTCATGAGTATCGAAAAGCGCCGCATCCCGCGCTGGAACCCTCAGCGATCCGTAACACGCCACTGTGCCACAACCCCTTGTTGCTACCGTAGCAGCCTCTGGATTGCCTTCCGTTGGGCAGCCAGCGCGTTTGGCAGTTCAGACAACCTTTCCTATCGACGATAACGCCTCCCCGGCGAGGGCGGCGCATGCGTGGAGAAAGCTATGATTGAAGCCACCGAGAAGCAGCTCGGCCTGCTCTGGCTCACCCTTGGCTTGTGCGCTGAATGCTCAGACCGACACAGCATCAGCCGCAACCACTTCCTCAAAAGCCCAGGCTATGAGGACTCGAACAACCTTGATGTGCTGGTGGCGGCCGGCCTGAACAAGCGGGCGGAGAAAGATGGCCAGAAGATCGCGGGACATACGACTGACGGTATGACCAGGAACTACCAGAAGCTGGATAGTGGCGAATTCGCCGGATAGTTTTGCGCCCATTTTGCGCAGAGCCGCCCATAAAAAAATCCAGTCACCGCGAAGTGACTGGATTTTTTAGGGATTTTTGGTCGGGACGGAGTGATTCGAACACTCGACCCCTTGCACCCCATGCATGCAGGACCTAGCAACACACAGTAAACACGGCACTTTTCTTGGCGCTCGCTGCAATCGACTGCTCATAGGTGCCAACAGCTGCGTGAGAGTGTCACGCAAAAATCACGCAGGCATTTTACTCGCCTGCGCCCGCCTTCGGCGTTCTGCCGACCGTTTCCCTTCCTTTATACAGCTACTCACAGGCCAGGCCCTAACCCTGGTCTCCAATCTCGGCCAGTCGGGCCTGAGTTGAATGCTCGACCAGGTTGTAGAGCCGCTCGATGGCCTGAGCCGGGATAGCCTTCAACACCTCGAGCGCCTCGACCAAGCTTTCAGCCCTCGCCTGGGGCGATCAGGCAATTGACGGCACTGTCGGCTACCTCGATCTGCGCCAATCTTCTGCGGAGAAGGCCATGGATCTCAGGCGGCATGATGATGCCTGGCAAGAACTCGCCGGGCTGGGCGTTATCGTAGGGGCTGCTCACTTTTCTCTCTCCTTGATGGAGAGGCCATTATAGATCGACTCGCACGCCAGCCCAGCTATTCGACTTCGCTCAAGCGCTGTCGCGAGGTCTCCCGCCATTCGGTCAGCTTCTTCAAGCAATCCCCCGAGCACCACGACGGCAGAGGTTCCTGCCTGGTGCTGCTGGGCAGCGATGGTGTCGCAGGTGGATCGGTGGCCGGCGCGCAGTCGAGCGATTTCACCCCGCAGCCCACCAGCAGCAGACTCAGCAGCAGCGGCGCGACCTTGGGCCAGTTCCAGTTTCTGTCGTGCACTCTCACCCTCCTCATCCGCCACAGCCTGGCGGCGCTGTTCTTCCTGTCGGGCTTGGGCCGCGGTGCGCCTGTCGCGCTCAGCAACCTGCAGGCGGTAGTCGGACAGCTCGCGCCTGGCCGTCGCGGTATCGCCATGCGCCACCACAATCCGGTACTGCTGCCCACCGGTCACCAGCACTAGAGCTATCAGCCACCAGCACCAGGCCGGCACCGCGCCGAGCCAATTCATGCAAGCGTCCCGCCCAGCTCCACCCAGCGACCGAGCAGCTTGTCCAGATGATGCGGGTTCTGGTCGTAAGTGTTGCCAGGGAAGCTGGCCCAGATGTTCGAGCACTTGGCGATCGCCTGCTGGATACGCCCGGCCTTAATGTCCTCCAGCGCCCGGCGCTCCCGGATCTGCTGCAGCGCAATGCGATCCTGATTCTCCGGCGTGAACCCGCCAGCCAGGCGAAGGCTGACTCGGTACGCGTCCCAGTAGCGCTCCAACAGCTGATACCGGCCGGCCGCCGTGCTGGTTACCGGCCTGCCGTTAATGGGGAAGGTCAGCTTCCGCCGCGGGTGGTCGTCGTAGCCTTGGAACAGGCCGCCGCCATACAACACGTCGTAGCCGTCATCGCTCGCTTTAATGGTAGAGGTACCTTCCGAGAAGGCGATCAGGTCCAGAAAACGGTGCACTTTCGCACCGCCCACCTGTAACTCAGTGAGTTTTGTCATAATTCTTCCAATCAAATAAGCCCGCCTTGAACGAGCCAGATTTTGTCGATTCACTACGCTTTGCCCTCATGGACGTTGCGCCTCCCGCCATTCTCATCGAAGATAAGCAATCAGGAGATTGAGGTTTGATGACCAACCAAGAGTGTTCGACCTCAAACGATCAAATCACCTTCACAGCAAGCAACGATGAAACTTAGATTCAATCAAGCCGAATGGAAACTACCCCGTAGACGGCAAGTACAAGCGGTCAAGCAGAAACTCCCAGAACAGAAAAAACTACTGACAACCTTAATGATAATTTTTAAACAAACATGCTAAAGGAAGCATCAATTGCCTATAGAAGCAAAACTCACCCAGCAATATAAATCACTTCCAGAAGGAATGGAAATAATGTTTCCCGACTTCTGCCTACTCACAGGAAAGAACGGATCAGGAAAGAGCCACATCTTGGAAGCAATGAATCAGAACATAGTAAAAGCTTCCGGAAAAATACTTAACCGAAAAGCCTTAATCCCATTTAACGGCCTATCCCCACAAATTACCGAGCAATGCCAACCAAATCACTTAGCTACTATTTCACGCGCAACCTGGGCGAAACTCAATGAATCAATAGGCCCTTACCGCAGATTAGGTAGAGCGCACCAAAGCACTGAGGAAATGATCACACAATATTTAAACATTGAAGAGGGCGTGGACTTACCGCGCAATAAATTAATAAGAGACATCACAGAAGCAACCGGAAAACATTTCACAGAAATAACGGAACCGGATGTACATGAATACATGTCCTTCACAAGCGAAACAGGAAGATCTCTATTCCAATCGCAGATTGCAGTTATATTCCAAGCATATCATGCAAGGCAGCACAAAAATCAATTTCGCGAATACAGGGCTAGTAAAGGCGAAGCAATTGAATACCTTCAAGAAGATGAATTCCTCAAGCGTTTCGGTCCGGCGCCTTGGGATGTGCTAAACGAAATACTTGCGAAATCACAACTCCCTTACAGATTCGAGAAACCAAAACTAGACAACCTTGACGTAGGCTTTGAATTACGCCTTATCAATCCACTCACGCAGCAGTGCATATCACCCTCTGAGCTATCAACAGGCGAAAAAGTTCTGATGTCACTTGCTCTAGCCATTTACAACACATCAGAGGAGGCAGAAAAGCCTGACCTTCTCCTCCTAGACGAGCCAGATGCGGCACTCCACCCGAGCTACTCAAAACTGCTAATTGAAATAATTGTCGAAATTATTGTGATAAGAGCAGACATCAAAGTAGTCATGACAACTCACTCTCCGGCAACTGTTGCGTTAGCGCCAGCCAACTGTATTTACCAAGTTGATCGCATAAAAAAGACACCAGAGCTAGTAAGCAACCTAGTTGCAATAGCAAATCTAACGGAGGGCTTAGAGTTTTTCAGAGTAGGATACGAAAATCGACGTCAAATATTTGTCGAGAGCAACTATGACGCGCAATATTATGATAAAATATTTCAGATCTTAAATCGCAAAAACAGCTACAAATACCAACCGTTTTTCATGAATCCTCATCGTGAAAAAAACACAAATTCCAGCGATGTCAAGACCATCATCGACCAGCTAATAAGTTCGGGATGCGATACTGCCTGGGGGATAATTGATCACGACAACATAAACTCTCGCAGCAATAAAATATTAGTAATAGGAGATGGGAATCGATACGCTATCGAAAACTACATCCTTGACCCTCTGTACATTGCACTTTCTCTAATACGAGAGCGAGCACTTAGCTTTTCTGATTTTGGAATCAACAACAAAAGTCGATATCCTGAGGCCAGCCAGTTAACAAGAGATGAATGCCAACAGTTGATTGATAACTTTCTAAGCATTATAGGCATTGCACTTAAAGATCTGGCACCTGCAACCTTAATCAATGGCTTCATAGTTTACTACCCCAGAGAATTCCTTTACCACCAAGGGCACTCATATGAGAGCCTTATTAAATCTAGAATACCAAAGCTAAATGCGCTATCCAAAGGGAAAGGGGACTCTGGCCTTAAGCTGGCGATTATTGAGACAATCGCTGACTTTCCATTATTCTTACCTATGGAAATAGAGAGCATTTTCAACCAGATAAATTGAAAAGAAGCCTTCCCACAATAACAATTGAGAGACCATAGACATGAACACCGAAATAACTCCCCAACCAGCAAACACTTGGTCTCTCAATCGTAGTCACTGACAAATACCACCGAAGAATTCGTGAGTTGGAAAGTTTCTCCAGGCGCAAAAAAGCCCGCGCATGGCGGGCCTCATCTTGTGGGCAAAAAAAACCGCTCGAAGGCGGTCGTTTGCTTTCCGGGTTACTCACGCAACCGCGTAGTAGGTCTTCATTTCCGCCACCAGTTGCTTAAGCTGAGCAGCACCGAGCTCGGTTGAAAGCAGTGACTCGCTGAAGGTGTACAAATCCCCGATCTTCGAGTTGCGTAACGCGTTGTTGCTGTTGTGATAGCCAAGCTCCAAATATGCGGCGGCAGATAGGGTCGGCGTGGCTACAGTCTCCGTGCGTTGCGTAAACGTGTCGGCATCGTTCACCGACAAGGAGATCATGCGTGTCGCATGGTTGTAGTCGGCCACGAAGATTCCCCACTCAGTGAGGGGAATGGGCTCATAGATAGAGGTGAATTCACCAGACCCCGTGGCGATGCTGTTTCGCCCCTCCACCACCGAATACTGCTGACCATAGGCACGGAATGCGCGCCGGGTGGCTATAGCCCCGTCAAAACCGACAACGAAGTTGGTCAGGTAGTTACCCGCACGGTCTGCCGCTTCCCAGGCGAACGCACCAACCAGGGTGTAGGACTGGGTGAGGCTTCCCGGCGGCAGGGCGAGCGATGCCGCAGCCCCCTGCCCGCCTGATGCTGCTGGTCCAGAGTAGAGGCCTTCACGACCGCCAACGGTCACGATCTGCCACCGGTCAGTATTGATGCCCATCGGGGTCAGCGGCTGCCCCGTAAGACGGCATCGGCCCTCAACCCCGCCCCCGTTGAGTGCGCGCATGCTACGCGCGCTAACCACATGTTTGAGCGATGCAATTCGCGCAGCAACTGCGTCAGGGGCAGTCATGATGATTCGTGGAGCACCTGCAGCTGCAGCCGCGGTGACGCCTGGTAGTCGAATAAGCTGACCAGCCATGTATTTGTTCCTTCAGTCTGTGAATGGTTTCAAGCGGCTTGAATTGCAATGCGCTGGTGGCAGGCCCAGTTGTAAACAGGGCGACCCTGGCCGTCTCGGTCAGGGCTGTTATCGCGGAGGCACGCACGCGCGCCGGTCGTTGGGCCAAGTGGTTGACCAGCTACGCCAGCGTCAGCGATTCCTATGTAGGGATTTGCGCCGGTAGGCACAGCACTGAGCGTGACTTCCAGAAGGTTGTCGCCGATTAGGCGAACCTTTGAGACGCTTGCGCTTAAGGCGTCATCCACATAGCGAACGCCCCAGTTGCCAGGGTCGCTGACATTACCGGTATCAACAGTGAGCGGCCCGGATGGGGTGTGGAACCGAACGACAACCACAGATCCGGTTCTGATCGCCGAGAGTGCATGAGTCGGCAGCCATCGACCGCCTCGGATCAGCGCTTCGCCGGCACGGGCGTGCATACACCCGATCCGGGTATAGCTATCAGCCGTCAAGTGAATGCCGTCAGTATTGCTAGGCACCCAGTATTTAGGGCCGGCGCACGCAAAACGGTCGGGGTAGTCCAGGGCGGCCTGCAGTTGTGCGAGCGGGACAAAGCTGCTGGTCATATTGTAGGCGGTGAAGTTGCTGATCTGGTCCAGTAGCATTGGCGTTGGCTCCGCCTGGTCCGCAGCCGCGCGGATATCGGTGTCGAGGTCCGACTGAAGCTGCAACAGGGCGGCCAGGTATGTGGCCTGTGCCATCGTCCGGTCAGCCTCGCCCTGAATCCAGTCAACGAATGGCACCCGGTAGGCCTTGCCAAGCCTCGTTGCCTCGGCTTTCGCCGAAGTCACCGCGGTCAACAGGTTGCTGTAATACAGAGTACCCTTGCTCAATTGGGCGATAGCGCGACCGTTGCGACCGTGGGCACTGGTCAGCAGGCCAACATCCGACGGAATGCCGCGAATCCGGTTCAACTGCGCTGAGAGCTGGACCACCGGCACCTCGCGTTCAACGCTGACCAGGGGCTTAAACGGCACCACCATTTCATTCGTCAGGGTGGCCTCTTGGTCAGCCAGAATCACACCACTCTGAATGGTGAGCAGACGGTTGGCCGTCGGTGGCTGGGTCGTCTGAACATTCGAGGTTGCCCCCATGCTCAGGGACTGGCCGTAGCCAATCACATGCAGAAGGGTCTGAACAAACGACGCAACTGAACCAGGAATGGGCACATCCACCGTAACCGAGGAAACGCCGGCACTGCGCCTGATGTAGGACAGCCGTCCGCTCGATACCTGCGGTGAAAAGTTGTCGCCGCTGGAGGTGACCTGGTACGGGGTGCCATCGACCAACACCCAGATGTCTTGGCCGCCCGCCGGCCCGTCAGCATAAGCAGCCACGGCGCCGGTGCTCTGGCCGAACGTGACCACCTCCCCGCTCCATTTGATGCCGAGCAGCACCACGCCTTGCGAATCGACAACCGCCCAGGCGTAGTCGCCCAGCAGGTCAAGGCCTGGGAGGGTGTCGAGAATGGCGTGCACAGCACCGTTAGCTTTGACGCCGAGGATCGCTCGGAAAAACTCATCCACGATCGCCCATGGCATTGCGTCATCGAGGGAGCGCGGCGGGGTCTGGCTGAGCGCTGTGCGCGCCATGGCATCAGCATTCTGCGTGGCCAGCGCGCTCGGGTATGTGGCGATGTAGGCTGCCGTACCGCTCTCGTTTCGGTAGAGGTTGACGTATTCCTGTGCACTGGTAGAGATAACGCTGAAATAGCCGCCAGGCTGAGTGCCGGCCAGGCCCAGGGCAGTGCTGGTGTAGATGAGTGCACCGCTCATCTGGACTGCGAGGTCGGCCAGGATCTTGGCATTGGTCGGGCGCATCACTCCGCCACCAACGTCCATCATTTTGATTTGATCGGACAGCATCAGCTCATCGGCCTTATCGATCGTTTGTGTCAAGCGCGCGAGATCTTCGGCTCCGCTCATGTTTACTCCAGGCGAAAAAAAGCCCACCGAAGTGGGCAGGGAATTAGGTGGCCGTGGCGCCAGGCCATGTTCGGGTGTACCAGCGCTCAAGCAGCGAGCGCAGTTGGGCTGTCATCTGCACAATCGGCATGCCTGCGAGGAGTGAAGTAAACTCGGCCTCATCAATGATTGGCAGTTCGAACAGTTCGAGCGTGGCGGTGTAGCGCCACAGGCGTGTACCGACCAACTCCGGCCCGACCGGTATATCTACAAATTGCGCTCGCGTTGGCTGGACATGGTCGTCAAGCGGGCTCTTGAGCGGGCACAAAAACCAATCCGCCCAACCAATCCCCCATTTGAGCCAGCCATCGAACAGTCGCGCCTGCCTTGCGTTGAAGAGAAACGAAACCGTCACCTGCGTGGGAACGCTGAGAAATGCCCTGCGAGATCTTGAGCGCCCGCTCTGCATTCGAGTCCGGCGAATCGGGCTCGTTGGCGTCATGGCATACCCATCCCGCAGAGGGAGTGGCAGGCCGTCTGGATAAGAGAGCATGATCAGGCATCCTCAGGGGCGAAGTTGTTGTCGTCGGCGTAGACCCGGGCGTCGTAGTTGACGGCCTCGACATCAGCGGCGTAATCGCCCGGCTCAATCGAAGTCACCAGCACCGAGTAGCACCACCTGGTGGTTGTGCCGAAGAGCAGGTGCGGCGGCTCGATCTCATAGGACAGGTCAGGCACGAAGTCGATAATCGGTACTGCGATACGGAACTTGTCCACTCGCGATGCCGCCCAAGGCCCGCTTACCGATCCGTCTGGACGGCGCAAGGCCAGAACATGGCTCTGGCCTTCGGTCCATTCGAATGGCTCTGTGCTTTCGATGATTACTGGCCCCTCTCCCGAGGTGTAATCAACCATGATTGCCGACTGGGCGTAGCCCGGTATGTCATCCGCCACAGCGTCGTAGCTCAGATAGCCACTGTTCAATGCGTCAAGCTCAGTGCTCCAGCTGTAGCTTTTGTTCTGGTACACCTGGGCCCGGCGCTTGCGCATTCCATACCGCCAGGCCCGGTCACGGTCAGTGACGCCATCGAGCGTGATTTCCTGGACTCTGTTGAACGCATCGCCAGGGAGCTTGCACTTCACCGGCTCCTCAGCCCAGGTGGTGCCATCCCGATACTTAATGAGCACCCCATCGTAGTCGTCCGGCGCGGGCAACGTGAACGACCGCTTGAGCGGCGCGGTCATGTTCTGCGGTGTGTACATCTTGCCGATCTGGGTTCGCGGCTCGTCACGAACAGGCGTGATCTGCCCTCGCTCCAGCGTGAACTCGGCGAAGCCTGCCGTTAGCGCATCGTTAATGCACTCTTTGACCGTGCTCGAGTCTTCTACCGAGAAATCAAAGTAGTCGCCGCGCGCAGACCAAATCTCGCCATAGCGAGCAAGCTCTTCGATATTGAGATCATCGTCCACTGCCCCTACCGACTTACTGACGTGATTCACCCACGGGGTGATATCGCGTGTGGCCACGGGTTCGGTCCATTCACCGCCTACCAGGACCGGGAGTTTTCGGGTGGCAATTACCGACACCTGACTTTCTGCTTGCGCTGATAGTCGCGATCCGCCCCGGATGTAGAGCGCCATCGTAGTCACCCCGTTGTACCTGGTAGGCGCTTTATCTATCCGGCCTCGCAAGCCATACCACTGCACCCGGTTGAACTTGAAGTTCTCTGTGGACTCGGCACCGATCCGCCTCACCCTGATCTCGGGACGGATGTAGGTCGCTGCAGTAACCGCCCTGGTGTAGCCCTGCTGATCCTGGCTCATCGCTTCGAAGGTGTACGTACGAGTTTCCCAGTCCCCGGCAGATGCCGAGTCACGGAACTGCACCTCGACTTTCGCCCAGTGAGATCGGATGTTGCCGTTCTTTTCCGTGAAACGGGCAAGGCCCTGCGGGAAGAAGAAGTCCAACTCGAAACGACGTATCACCTCACCCTCTGGGCAGCCATAGAACGGCCCGGACCAGTCGCCCTCCTTGGTGGATTCGTCCAGGGTTATTGAGAAGTTGTTAGTCTCGATTGCATCAAAACCACCCCATGCATCATCTACCGCTCCCGTATCAGTAAGGCGGGCAACAGTAATTGCTGAAGGCCCATGGCTCTCGTCTTCCGGAGTTTCCTCGTCATCTTCTTCCGAGTCGTCGGAGACTGCTGTTATTCGGTACCGCAGGTCGCGATATCCGATTGATGACAGCAGCTCGCCCGTCTGAAGTCCGATCGCCGGCGCGCCGCCGTCATAGGCCATGGTCATTCGGGCATCCTGGCCTTCGGTTGCAGCCTCCGACTTGACGCCCGCCACCGAAACCGGGGAAACACCCAGGATATCGGCTGCAGAGCCGGTGATAGACAGCCCGACTCCCATGTACGGCGCGGCCTGTTCAGCGATGCGCACACGGCCACTGATGGCGCTGGCGGCCATCGGAGTACCTGCCAGTGACGTATTGATCGCAGAGACCAGGCCTGCAAGATCTGTGGCATTGGCGGTCAGATTGACCGGAAACTCACTGGCCCCGCGGAACACCGTGAAGCTGGCCGGCGTCACGTCGAAGTCGAAGCGCGCCGGAGCAGCGCTGCCAGTGATCATGGAGGCGCTACCAGGGACTGCAGGCGTCCCAGGAATTTCTGGCGCGTAGCTAGAGACAACATACTCGCCGGCGTTGGCGCCGGAAATCTCGATGCGCATCCCAACGGATGGCTTCAGCATCGGAACATGCGGCCCGCTTACAATCGTTGCGCCGCCATCGCCTGGGGCGGTGAAGGTGTACGGGTAGAAGATTTCAACCCGCGCAATCATGCCGCCGTCCCAACCTACTGGGAACCACCCGGCCCCTTCGGGAACTGTCACGACGGTATCCGCCACCAGCACAGCATTACCAGAGAACTGCTGCAGCACCTCAGTAGTCGTCGTGAGCGTCAGGCCTGAACCACCGGTGCTGGTCGAACCGACCTCGGTCGAGCTGTGCCACCACAAGCGAGCCGGCTCAGCCGCCAGGGACTCGCCCGGGCCGTAAATGGCGTGCCTTGCTGTGCTGCCTAGGGATGCGATAGGCGTATCGCCAATCTTGACGTCTGTTGGCTTGATCTCGAATTCGCCAACACCCACGCATAGCAGCAGCTCCACCCACTGCTCAGTGGCGTTCACGAAATATCGGCGCGGCGGCACCAGATAATCAGGGAACATCCGGGTTCGGCCTGCGACCTCGCGGATGACATCACCAACCTTGACCTGATTGCCGGTCGTCTTCGCCAAGTCCAGGTTTCGCCCGCTTCGCGCTAGGCTCTTCGGAGTGGAAAGTGGTTTCTGGGTGAGCAGTACGACGCCTATCGCAACGACGGCCGCGACCAGAGCCCAAACAGCCACTTCTACTCCTTTAGGCTCCGGATAGATGCAAACCAAGTCCTCGGGTCCGAACTCTACGAAGTGCCAGCGACTGGGAGCGATGAATAGGCCATTCAGCTCGATGCTGATTGGCGGAGATTCACGCCGGCGGTAGCTCGGCACGTTGTCCTTCAGCCACGACTCGATCGTCATCACCTGCTTGGTTTTGTGGCGCTCCAGCGGAGCCCCCTCAAGCTTGCTCGGATAGAATTCGATCACGGTGATAGCTCACTTTTAGGTACTGGTCTTGAAACCGCCTCAGCGGCTTGATCGTGGCCCCGGCGGGCTTCATCTCCAGGCCGTGCAGCCGGCCGTCCACCTCAACGATCAGCGCGACATGGATGCAGATATCGCCCCGCCATACGCAAGCGATCGCCCCCACCTCTGGCTCGCAACGCTCCATCGCGCCGGCCTCCTGGTTGACGGCACGGGTGAACTCCCTGGGCATCGTGTTGCGCACATAGCCCCAACTGGGCATCAGCGGCAGGCCAAAGACCTCGTGGCGGACAGCACGCACCAAGCCCCAGCAATCAAAACGCGCAGGGCCACGCGCGCCATCCTCGTAGGTGGCGTCTAGATATTGGTCGAACATCAGGTGTACCGAAGTGCCGGAACGAAGTCCAAGGTGTACTTCTTCCGTGGCCATGCCAGGTTGATGAGGTCGTAGTAGCCAGCCTGCAGCTGCACGGTGGTGCCCTCCATGTAACCGCTCAGCACCGTCATTCGGTAAGGGCGATCAGCAGGCACAGAGAGGTCAGTGGAAAGGAAGGTGCGGAACACCAGGGTGATCTTTGCCCGGGCCTCCAAAGCTTGGTCGATCAGTTGCTGGGCGATGCCTGTCACGTTATCGATGGCGAACGTCAGCGACTGGTTGCCGCTGTTGTCTCGCTTCGGCAAAGCTGCATCGAATGCCGTGGCGATGAAGGTGGCTGTCACACCACCCTCTGTAGTCGCCACGATGTCGTCGAACCCACTGCACAGGTACAGCGGGGCCACCCAGGCAGAACACCTCAACTCAAGGGTGGGGATGATTACCGCCCGGCCACCAGATGCGTACAGCGTCTCGATAGCCGTCATCGACCCCTCCGCTTCAGTCCATAGGTTTCTTCGAGAACCTTGGCCTCCCTGCCGCCGCTGCGGATGTTGGAGACCCACAGGTCAGTGATCTGCTTCCCATCGGTACCGGTTCGACTCTGCACCTGGCCCGCCCGGCTGGCGTCCTCATAGAGGTTCACCTGAGCACCCTGCTGAGCCGGGGCGGAGGATGGACGGTCGCTGGCAACCGCCCTGCTCGCGCCGGCGGCACCGCTGGTGGTCATTCTTCCGCTGCGCAGCGCTTCCACCGACGCAACCCCACCGAACCGCTTGATGTCAGCCTGACTCCAAACCACCTCGCCCTTGTGGACGACGCCAGCAGGCTCATTGACCCCTCCATCACCGGTGTAACCGCCGCCGGAGAAGCCCTTGAACAGCGCAAACGCCGCCAGCAGGCCAGCACCACCCACGATCGCGGCGGCACCAAGCGTACCGACCGAGGCAACCAATGCCGCCGGCAGCCAGGCGGACAAGGTGGTCCCTGCCGCTGCAACCTGTGCAGTAGTGGTTGTTGCGGTGGCTGCGAGGGAAGCGCCGGTAACAACGCCGATTCCAGTAACCTCGGCTGCGGTCTTGACGCCTTCCGCCGCCACCTTGGCGCTTGTGGTGGTGGCAATGCCAGCCAGCTCCAGGGCGGTATTGATGCCATACCTGGTGCCCATCTGAATAAGCGAGCTCAGCACCTCAGTGACGATGGTTTGACCGAGGCTAGCCATCGACTCCTCAAGGTTCTTCCCTTGAACAATGGCCGCTGCCGCGTTATCGCCGATCCCCTGGGTCACCGACTCCATGGTGTTGTAGATCATGTCGGAGGTCTGGCCGGCGATGTCGCGCGCTCTATCGCCATAGTCTTCGAAAGCCGAATTCGCCCCGTTCAGCCAGTTCCCTTCGGCGTCTGCCAGGTCGCGGTAGTTCTGCAGGATCTGCTTGGTAGCAGCATTGTGATTGCTCGCCAGATCGGCTTTCTTGGTGTCGAACTCGTTTTTCGACATGCCGCGAGAGCCGTCTCCATACTGGTCAGCCAGCGTGCGCTGGTCCTGGGTATAGCGATCATCACGAGCGTTGAGCTCTCCCGCGATCTGACGATTACGACCACCCTGCCCCACGCCTGCCACTGCCCGGGCGCCCGACTGGCGGAGCGTGTCGAGCTGCAGTTGCAGGGCCTCGGTGTAACTGGTGATGGCCCGCTCCTCAGACTTCAGCCGGCCCTTCTCGTTGGCCGAAAGGACGGCCAGATCGCTGTCAGCATCCTTCTGCGCCTTGACCATGTTGGCCCGGGCATCTGCGATCTTCTGATCCAGCTGGATACGCTGCACTGCAGTCGTGCTGCTGCGGTTCTTCGCATCCTCCAGGGCCTTGATCTGATCCTCGTAGGCGGCAGTGACCTGCTCCTTCTCGGAGTTCGCCAGAGCAACGCGCTGGTGGTAGTAGGCCTCCTGCGAGACGATTCCGGCCTTCTGAAGGGCGTCCAGTTCCTTCTGGTTGTTGGCGGAGCTGGTGACGATGGCCTTGAGGGCGTTTTGCTGGTCGTTGACAGAGGTGAGGTCAACTGAGGAGGTCCGGCCTGCTGGGTCCTTGAACTTTTCACGCTCTTGTTGTTTGAGCTTCACGATGTCTGAATCAGTGACCGTAAAGCCATCTGACCGAGCTTTAGCTACACGACGATCGACCTCCTCAAGTGCCTTCTTGAGCTTTTCGGCTTTTGGCGCGGTCTTATCAAGCTCATCCTGAATCCACTTGTAAGCACCCTGGCCTTCTGGAGAAACCACAGTTTTATCTGGCTTCGAAACACCGACAATTTCGTCAAGACGGGCTTGCCAAGCTTTTATCTTTTCGAGGTCGTAATTACCCTCGTTTCGAAACTCAGGTCGGATGTTTTGCATGGAGCGGATTTGCAATCGAAGCTTTTCGGCAACGTCATCCAACGACGGGGCTCTCCAAACGCCTTTGATGCCATCCCACATTTTGCTTGCGGCTGAACCAATATCGTCAAAGAGCTTGGGAAGCCCGCTCATTTCCTCCCTGATTAATTGAGCGCGCCGACTCATTGTTTCACCGAATTGTTCGGTGATCAGGCGTACCGCTTCTGTCTTTTCGCCCTGCTCAACCAGTGCTCTCGCTTGCTCAAGCGTGGCCGCGGTCAACCAGTGATACCGCTCATTGAGCGTCTCTGCAGCCTTTACAGGGTCGTCTGCAATTCTGCTGAACTCGGATATGGTCTGCTCCACCGACCGCCCGGTCGCCTTCTCCATTTCAAGGGCAGTCTGGGCAACGGTTTTGAAGCTTTCTCCGGCTAGATCTCCTGCGCCAGCTAATCGAGCTAAAACGGATGCTGCCGCGCCAGTTGTCCCAACGGTGCTGCTGATTTGTCTCGCTAAATCAGTAAGCCGAGCACCCGAAGTATTCGCGTAATTTCCAGTCAGGATGATTGCTTGATTAAAAGCGTCCTGCTCTCTTCCAGCTTGATAATAAGCAACGCCAAGGACCGCAATGCCTGCGGCAGCGACGCTTATGGGATTTACCAACCCAGCAATGTAACCGCCCATCGCTTTGGCCGCAGCCCCGACACCGCCAAAAGAATCTTTGACCTGAGCACCCTGCTGAAGCAGAACGGTCAACGGGGCCTGACCGCCCTGCAGGCTCACCACCACATCGCTAAATTGCGCTGGCAGCATGCGCATAGCGGCAGCAGTCTGTTTGGCGCTCATGCCAGTCTTGTTAATTGCGGCATCCATACCGCCTAAGGCAGACCTTGCCTGATCTATCTTGGCCTTGTACTCCCCGAAGGACTCGGTATCCAAAAGTTTCTTGTCGCGATAGCCCTGAAGCTTGGACTCCATCTCATCCAAGCGCCCTAGAGCGGCTACCGTCGGATCGATTTTTCCTAGCAGCTCTTGCAGGCCTGCAGCTTCCGCCTTACGAGATTCTGTCGACTCCTTCGAGGATCGCGATAGTCTTTCCTCGGTCTCAAGCAGAGACTGGGCTCGAGTATTGATTGCTGCCTGTCGGGCTTCGCGGTCGGAAAGGACGGCATTTGCCTGACTTGTTGCGGTAGCTTGACGCTCAAGAGAACTATTTAACGACTGAACATATGTGCTCGCCTCAAGTGAAGCCTGCGCCATGGCCAGCAAGCGGCCCTTTTGCTGTTCGGCGGTCTCAGCAGCCTTTCGCCCTGACTGCGCCGAAGCATCTGTAGATCCAGCCAATTTCGTCTGGGCCTGACCTGCCTGGTCGGCTCCAGATCGCATGGCATTCAGGCCCTTGGCCGCCGAAGTGAAGGAGTCGGACGCAGATGTGACAGCTCTGCCAACAGAGGCCATCAACTGAGCCGTTTGGGCCTGACTGGCATTGAGTGCCCGCAGCTCTTGAACAATCTGCCGGGTATCCCCTTGCAGCCCGCTTAGCGCGTTCTCCCACGCCCTGCCTGTTTTTCCGGCTGACTCCTCGCTTCGCTTACCTGCATCGACCAGCTTGCCCAGATTGTCTACTGCCTCAACGGCGTCGCCTGAATCGATCTTGATGCCGAGCTCGGCGAAGTTGGCCATGCTGTACTCCGGGCATAAAAAAACCCGCCGGAGCGGGTTTAGTTAATTAAAGAGACTCACTTATGCAGTTCTGCAAATGAATCAACGTAGTCAATTGTGAAGGTAATTTTTTTGCCTTTCTGGTTGAGTTCCAACCAATCCTCATGAGGGATAGTGCTTGCTCCCGCTTCGGGTCCGCCGGGCGACTGATCAAGCGCAGACTTCAGAAGTTTCAGCCTTTCCCTATAGGCGCCGTACGCCTTGGAGAACAGTTTGCACTCCTGCGTAGATCCCGTTCGCCTAAGCTCGCTCTGGCATAGTTCACCTTGCTCTGAGGCTACAGTGGCCGACGCCAATGCCGATGAAAAATTATCGGCAAGGCTATCCGCGAGAGCCAACGATGAGAAAACGAGGCACATGCCTAACAAAGCCAAACGCATCGATGACACCTCCATTGGTAATGGCGTCACTTTAGCATCGCAATTCAGCAGCGCCAAAACCCCGCGCTGGCGGGGTTCGGCTTTAAGTGGGTAGCTACCGCGACAAACCGTGCGCCACGACCTCGGGCATTTCAGCCTGGAGCTTCTCAGCCAGTCGCTTCAACGGCTTGGCCACAGATTCCTTCCAGAGGATCTGCTGAATAGGCTTGCCGTCGCTGTGCTTCTTGCCAGTGTCGGTTATGACGGCGAACTCCTTGCCATCCGGCGTTACCTCCCAGCGCTTCTTGCCAGGCTTGTACGTCACATGATGCTGCAGACCGCACTGGGCCAGCAGCTTGTTCATGCTGGCAGCACTCATGCCGAACTTCGCGCCAAGCTCAGTTGGCGTGTAGTTCAGTTCCTGGGCCTCGTTGACCAGGCGTTTCACTCCAGCCAACTCCATAACATCCACGCCAATGGTCTCCTTGACCATCCGGTTGGCCGCGAGCTTGGCTTGGTTTCCCTCAAGGCCGAGGCTGTGAATGATCCGCAAGGAGGCGTCGAAACTTTCGGCAGCAGCCGGGAGACGCCGCTCTATTGGAATCACCGGGTCGTTCGACGCCTGAGAGCCTACAGAGTCGAACGTGCGGACAACCCGAATATGGAACTCCGGACTGATCCACATCGCATAGCTGTAAACCAACTCCTTGCAGGCGTAGGTTCCTGGCGCCGAACCGCCGCGACGGACATCTGTTGGGGCAAACTCCATTTCTGGTGTTAGCACCCCAACCAAACCCTGATAGCTGTCGGTCCTCGTCCAGCGCCAAGGGCTATGACGGTCTTCTCCCCCAGCTGCTTGGTGAAAATCGTTCAGACTGAAGCGGCCATCATGGTCCTGGTGAATCTCGATACCTGCGATCATCAGCGCGCTCATGCGGCAGCCCTCCCCTCTGATACTTAAACCGCGTAACGCGTCGGCTGCCGCATAGCAGCCCCTAATCCAGTCAGGAACGAATTAAGCTGATGCAATCGGTTTCGCAGGCTGCGAACCTCGTACCAGGCTCCATCAATTTCGTATCCAGCCTGGCGGAGCTCGCACAGGATCTTCTCGCACAGCGACAGATCCTGAGGGCGAGAGCAGATGTCGCTCATACTTACATCCAGCCAGGCCTGGCCCATGCCTCGATACTCAAGCATTTCAGGGCGGCGCTGGGTCAGCGCTTCAACTGGACAGTGAATATCCAACTCTGGCTTAGCTTGCTCTGGTCCGAGGTACTCGCCCTCAATTGCGTAGCTCGCGACCAAGTTGGCGGCAGCATTAAATTGACACGCAGGGATAAGCTCAACTCGTGGCACTCCGAAGCAGGCATGGAGCGCAGACGCAAGCTTTGCCGTAGCGCTGCGCTGGTGTTCCGAGCTCATCTTGGCTACCCGGCAACGCATGATGTTACTGAGTCGCAAGGCGCCAGGCTTACCGAGGATGTCATCGACCATCGGCACCATCACTCCTTTTGAGTCTTCATAGCGACCATGCTTACGGATCGCTGGCAGCACCTCAGAAGTCACCCACTTCTTGAAGCGCTTGGCCTCGGCCTTGCGGCTCTTGAAGATCAAGGCATAGAGCCCGGATTCATTCACCACAAGCATTTCCTGGGCGCCTGAGGGGGTATTGACAGTGGCAATACCCTTCTCGTCCTCATCCAGACCGTCGGTTTCGCGGTCAGCGCGCCCGTTCACGGCGAGGGAGACGTTGCCGATTGCCAAGGACGCGCAAACATCTGCAGCCACAAACCACGGCTGATCATCAATCAGCAGCGTGCGCACCTGCTGCTTGCCAAAATTGAAAGGGATTACGTTTGTGCTATTATCGCCCATGACGTTGTTTTCCTGATCGATGACTGCGTTGATCTCCGAAGCCTCAGTGTTCCCGCACTGGGGCTTCTTCGTTTTTAGGCTTCCGCCTGTTGCCTCTGCATTGCCCGCCATTTCAGCCCCTCCTCGATTAAAAGGCCAAGCTCGGCATTGAGACTGCGACGGTTGATTCCCGCCTCCTCCTTTGCCTTCTCTTTCAATTCATTCGCAATCCGCAAGCTGTATGCGGGACATTGATGTTCGCCTTTCATGGCTCTCCTCCCTGGGCATGTGGATTCATATTGACGTCACACAAATGTGACGTCAAGTGGATTCTTGAATCTTTTTGAATGCACGAACAGAATCCCTGTTTAATATCATTGCACCTTGGAAACCCATGACTGACCGCCACGTCCTGCCCCCATACTCATTACGGATGCCAGCCGATCTGCGCGAGAAACTGGAGGCGTCCGCATCAGAGGGTAAGCGCAGTCTCAACGCTGAAATCGTTGCGAGGCTTGAGGCAAGCTACGACTTCATTCCTCAGTCCACGGCCATATCAGCCGAAGACGGCGTTTCAGAGCTCAATGAGCTGTACAGTCAGCAAGCTGCAATTTCTGCATTGCAGATCGCCAAGATTAGAGCCTTGGTCGCCCTGAAAGCCGAACTCAATGAATCACACTCCCCAGAAGAGAAAGCGGCCCTGCTTGCTGCATCAACTATTGCTCAGTCTGAAATCGATAGTCTTTCTACCCATAGAAGCGAACTCCTAAGCGAATATGAAAAGCTCAGGGCAGTACTGAAGCTGAACCAGCGCGCGCCGCGAGAGGAGCAATGACGTCCGAATCCTGGGCCTGCGACCTCGCCCTCAGACACAGATAAACTCAAGCCCGGCCAAGCGCCGGATTCCCACATAAATGAGACATCAAGGAAGAACGATGCGAAAGCTGCGCAGCCGTGAAGTGATTGGTCTGAGCGTTGATGAAATCCTTCAAGAGTTCAACGAGCGAGCCTCGGAGCTCGACATCACCGAGGAGAACCTGGTATCGGTGAACGTGAATCCACCTCGTCACGCACTCCGCATTCTCGACGGAGGTAAGATCAAGGAAGCCAACGTCCAGGTAACCTTCATCTACTGGAGTGAGCGATGAGCCACATCAAAGCCCGCGTCGAAGCGCTACGGGAGCTCATCGACGAACTCAAGAATGCTGAAAGCATCTTCGAGCGTGCTGCGCTATTCGCTGCCATTCGGGGCGTTGTAGAGGACCTCGAGAACGACGATCAACTCAATGGCTATGCCAAAGAGAAGGCCTTGGGTGTGCGCTGGCACGCTGCCGCTGCACTCGGCTTCGACGAAAACAATGGCCACACTGCAGAAGCGCATCGAGTGTGGGCGTACGGGGAGATGAACACTCTCGAATCTGCGTACGAGTAAGCATAAGCCCGGCCAAGCGCCGGATTTCTAACATATGTTCACCATGCAACCTCACCTCAGGCAGGAGTAGTTATGTCGAAAAGAAAGCCAGTGAAGCTTCCTGATCACCTAGAGGAGCGTTACAAAAAAGCAAAGCAGGAAGGACTGGAGCGTCACTACGCCGAGAGCAGTCCTCAGATACTCAAAGTGGATCACTATGATGTGATCACCGGCATGGAGAATGGGAAGTACAAAGGCGAGATCACTTTCTTCTTCCCGAATGGAAGCACCAGCGTCCTCTTTGAGTTCGACCCGAAACGGGACGTTTGGCAGACCACTCGCGATTGGAACGACTAGTGCCGCGCTTCTCGCCAAAGCCGACCAAGCGCAGGCCTCCGGTCCCCTTCCTGCCATCCCTCTCGATGACACGTTAATTAAAACTGGCTGCTCGACAGTCTTAAGTTAAATTTTTGGAGCTACCCATATGAACCCTTTCGAGGAAACGCTACAACCCAATGCGCTTGATCCGCAGCAAGCAAGTGAGTTTTTCGTGAAGCTGCAGAGCTACATCGCCTTGGCAGAATCAGATCAGGACCTAAATAACCGCTTCCATCTTGCTCGGGCCTACCTCATCGGATGGACTCATGGTGGTGGTGATCTAGCACAGGCGAAAACCTTCGAGGAAATGATCCACTCAACGCAACGCGTTCGCCGGCACGAGCTCCGTCAGCAGTGAGATTGAAGTCTTCCAGATGCAACAAGCCCAGCGCGGGGCTGGACTGGTTGCCTTGACCTACCAACTACTGCGCTTGGGCCGGTAATAGAGAAACAAGCTGACGGGGATCAAAAGCGCGATTACCAAGCAAAAGATGCTTACTCCACCATCCAGCTTCAGCCAACCCACAATCGCAAGAATCTCTCCAATTATCCATGCAAGCACCCACTCACCCGTCGAGTACTCCCTGGGCCCTCCACTCGAGCTCGCTCGGCTTTGCTTGGCCTTGTAAAGCGTTGAGCTTGAAATGCCAGTTCCTGGTATTCCTGTCGTAACGCGAGTACCGCGTTTGCTGAGATTGACAGTTGCCCCTTTAACGCCGAGCGAGGTGCTAACGTCACTCTTGCTAAGGTTGATTCGTACGCCGGGGGCGACCTTGATGCTTTTTCGAAAACGTAGCGCCATAGCTCGACTCCTTGAGAAAGGCAATATGCCATCTTCTCCCAAAGCCGCCCCACAGGCCATCCTGTCTAGTCATACAGCCTGAACGGAAAACCAGTACCACCACGCCTTATGAAGGCGGCCTCTCGTCCGCCCACTGCTTGAGAATCACCCCCTCCATGTGCCTCAGGTCACCGAAAACCCCAGCCCGCTCCTTCTTGCGGATGCCTACCAGGTCGAGGACGGCTGGAATTGCGCCATAGTCCAGGCCGGAGGCCCCGCCAGGACCCACCCTCCATTGCGTCGTCAATGCCTCGAAGACGCAGAAGGCTGGCCAGTTCTCCGGCCACACCTGCTGATCTTCGCCGCCTACATCATCCTGATTCAGCCCAAAGGCCGCCAAGGCCGCGCTGTCGTCTTGCTCGTACAGCGCGGCGGCGGCCTCACTCAGTTTCCCAAGCGGGCCGCCTGGAAGGCGTCGGAGTAGGCTCGCAGGATCGCCCGCGGCGCCTCATTCAGGCCAGTGACCAGCTGGCGGATCGACTCATCGTCAAATGGCTCATCGAAGCCCCAGCCCTCGGCCACCTCCTTGACCTGCTCGACCTGGATGTCGATCTCCAGTTGAGCCACCTCTTTCAGAGTCGCGCCTTCCTTGCGCGCCGACTCAATCAGCTCCTTCCCCTTCTCATTCCACTCGTCGAACAGGTCGGCCAGAGCCAGCCGGTCACGGTATTTGAAGGTGAAGTCCACTTTCAGCACTCCACCGCCAACCTTGGGGATCTCGACGGGAGCCTTGAAACTGGCAGGCTGGGCGATTTTGAACGACTTGGCCATGTTGGCTCCTTAGGCGGCGTATCGGGTTGGGCGGGCGGCCAGCGACAGCGTGATGGAACGCGTCATCAGGCTGTTGCGGTCCAGGGTTGGGGTGGCGGAGATGGACACGTAGGCGTTGTAGTAGATCACCGAGCCGTTTGGCAGCTTCAAGCGGACCACCCGCGGCTCTTTGTCCTCGTCGGCTTCTTCGCAGATCGGAACGTAGGGCTTCGCCGGGTCGTCCGCGACGGTCAACGTCATGGTGATCGGGTTCTTCGTGGTCGGCAGCTGGCGATCGTCGTCGTCCTCCAGGAAGCCGAAGGTGTAGAACTGCTGCTCGCCACCGCTCATGGCCACCTGGGTGATCTGAGAGATCTGGGCCCAGCTGGTCACGGCCTTGACGGAGCCCGCGCCCGCACCGGCGGTGTAGACCTGGGTTCGGGTGGTGTCGATGCCCTCCAGGGCAAAGGTGCTGGTCAGGGCATCATCGACCCGGGCGACCTTGCCATCCAGGCGCACCCAGCCAGACGTTACGACGACTACATCACCATCTTCCAGGTCATGTGCAGTCGCCGACACTACGGCCGGATTGGCATTGCTGATGGCCGTGGCCAGGATAGCGGTTGCGAACGCGACGCCGATCTCCATGATCGCGCCATTGGGGAGTTTGAACGCCATGTGGGGTTCCTCTGCGGGTATAAAAAAACCCGCTCATGGCGGGTATGGGTTGCCCAATGGGCGGTTCAGTCAGCGCTTGCCTCACCCTTGTAGGTGAAGCTGGCCGGGACTGTATAGGTCGCCGACTCGGTGATGGTTGGCCCCTGCTCCACCGGCTCAGTGACCATGCCCTCGAAGCCGTTGCGACTTAGGGCGGAATCGACCCGGAACAAGCCGGTTAGCTCCTGGACCAGCGTCTCGGCTGCCTCCAGCGGCTGACCTGTCGGGCAAACGATACTGACCTGGTAGATTCCGGTGTACTCATAGGCTTCGCCGCCCAGGTAGCGGCAGGTGGTGCCACCTGGCAACTGGAAGGCCCTTAGGTAGGTTTCATCCTGCATGGGCTCGAAGCCCTCTTCGAAATTGGCCACGCGGATCGGGCGAGCCTCCGCCCAAGCCATCAGCTTGATCTCTATGGCCTGGCGGGCCCTTGCTTGACTCATACGCGGTTGTTCCTGATGGCTTCGTCGACGATGCGCTGAAAGTTAGCCAGCGTCACACGGACCATTCCGTGCGGCGCCTGGGTTGAATGTCCATATTCCAACGGAACCGCGTAGATTAAGTTGTTCACGATGAACGCTGTCTGGCCGATGGTCAGCGCCTGTACCTGGGTGATGAGCTCGGTAATGGCTTCACTGCCGGACGGGTCGATTCGATCTAGCTCTTCGGTCGCCGGCGAATCGATGGAGAACTGCCAGTTTCCTCGGAACCGCCCGCCGACGTAGCCTTGGCCGGCGACTAGGCGATTGGTGGCGAAGTTCTGTACACGCTCAGTCTTGGTCAGGGGCTTGGCGTACTTCAAGCCCTTCCGCAGCTTGCCGGCCTTGGTGAAGTTGTCCTGATTCAGGTTGATCAGGGTGTTGCGGACCGCGACTTTGAAATCGTAATCATCAGCTGCCTTGTTGGCCTTGGCTCGGTGGGCCACGTTGGCCGCCCATAGCTCCGGATTACCTACCGGCGACATACGAATGACGCTGCTGCCGATCTCGATCACAATTTCGCGGAAGGTAGCCTCCAGAGCTTGCCCCGCCTGCTCGGCGAATGCCCGGATAGCCTCGGCGAAGCCGCCCTGCTGGCCGCCGTATCGCTGGGTCATATGGGAGCCGCGCGCCATGTCACTTCCTCAGCTGGATGGTCCAGGTGGCCTGGGCGGGATCTTCGGACACGTTCAGAGTCCGGTAGCCGCTGACCTGGTCGCCGATCTTTGGGGCCGCTGGAATGTCGGTGACAACGCCGGCCAGTTCCTCGAACAGCTCGTTCTGGAGGACCAGCAGCTTCAAGTCCTCGGTCTGGATACGCGAGCCATCGATTTCCTTGGCCAAGTAGCTGCCGAACACCCCGCGGCCGGCGTAGTGGATGGTCGAGGCCGGGACGGTGCCGCCGATCTCGGGGTCATATCCGCCCTTGACCGTGCGGCTACCTGCAACAGGCTTCACCGTGTCGGCCAGGCCATCTGGATCATCGAACGCTTCCGCCAGCTCGGCCTGGATTTCTTCTCGCATGCCCATTCAAATAAACTCCAGCCAACCCCCCTGACAGAGATCGAACATGACAAAAAAAGCTGAATGCGAAATGGCGATACGCCAACTTGCTCACACCTGGGCGGGAACCAAGGAGCAGCCGCCAGGTTGGCACCCGAGCTTCGGAGAGTTCAAAGACTGGCTTCGCACTCATGGTTATGGGCACTACCTAGAGTTCAAGAGCGTGATGCCCGCGAACGATGTAGCTGAGCAGTGGTTTGATCAGGAGCTGAAACAGACCTGGCGAAACTGAAGGCCGTTACACCCGCTTCAGCATCACGGTGCCAGAGCGCCGGATCCATGGGACGATGAGGTCGAGGGCGAAGTTCTCGCCAGCGGAGCGATCGACGGAGCCCGCAACGTAGGTCTTGCTCGTCGAGGTGCCCGACTGGGCAGATACCGACTTGCTTTGCACCTCGCGCTGGGTGTCCTTGTAGAGCTTGCCGGCCGCAGCCAGCTTGGCCATCTGCGCACCGGCAGTCATGATGGCATCCGGCACCGGGTCTGGCACCGCCCGCTTAATCTTGGCCGTGAGCCAGGCATTAGCCATGGAGACGGCGAGAACCGCATCACCGTCGCCTGCCCAGCCCTGCCCGAGTGCCTGGTCTACATCAGCGACGGTGATGAAGTCGGTCATGGCTTATTCCTTCGGGATCAGGGCCTGCAGTTCGGGCTTGTAGAGGGTGGCGTCGAAGGTGATGCCCTTGGCAGTCAGCCATTCTTTCAACTGCGGGACCTTCATCTTGTGCGGGTCGGTCTCATCGTCACCGCCGGTCTCGTCCTCGATCGCCTTGTCGATCTCCGCTTGGCTGCTGACCGAGGCATAGCCGTTCGGCGGGTAGGTCGACGCCTTATAGCCCTCCGCTACACACTGAGCGATGGTGGGGCCGTCCACGCGCAGACCTTCCTCGATCTCGCTGACGCTGATGCCCTGGCGCTGGTAGGCCTCGCTAATGTGAGGGGCATCGCCCTGCACGGACACCGAGACAGCGCCGTCGATCACGCCGAAGAACTGGTCCAGGCGGCGATAGCAGGTGCCGCGCTCGTTGCCCGGCGTGTTGGTGTAGATGACTTTCATGAAGATCTCCTGCGCAGGGCGCCAGGCCGGCGCCCCGCATCATTTGGTCAAGGATTGGCGGTGCCGCTGATGACCGCGGCAAACGGAACCTGCTTGCGGTCGAAGACACGCTTCCAGTTGGCCGCCGAGGCGTATTGGACGGCAGTGGGGCTCAGGTTGCGGTTCTCGCTGCCCTGCCAGCTGAAGCCGGCCGGCTGGAGGATGTAGGTCTTGCGCTCCCACAGCACCTCGGCACCACCGCCGTTGCCGCCGGCGGCGTTGCGCTGCATCTCGACCGGCATGTGGGGGTCGCCCTCTCCGTAACCGAAGGCGCCTTGGCCGAAGAACAGCGAGAGGAACTGGCCCGGCGCGTAGGTCAGGGCGTCGTCCATGAATACCGGCTTGCCCAGATAGGTCGCCAGGATGATCTTGCCCTGCGAGTCACGCAGGTACTCGATCATGTCCTGCTTCACCATCTGGTTCATGACGACCGAGTGGACGCCGATGGCACCGAACATGTCGGCAGCATCGCCGGCAGTGAAGGCGGCGTCTTGGAAGGCATTGGCACTGATCGAGGCGCCCGCATCCTTGACCATGTCGCCGCCGTTCTGGGCGATGTTGGCCGCGATGATGCCGCGGCCGGCGCCCATCAGGTAACGCTGCCACTGGCGGGTCCAGTAGGTGCCGAAGCGGTTGCGGATGTGCTGCATCGGCTCGGAGTTGGCCAGTTCAGCAGTCAGGTCGGATACGCCGTAGCCCTTGTTGAGGTACAGGGTCCGGGCGCGCATGCTGCCCTGCTCGGCCTTGCCGACGGCGCCCAGGTCGTCGGGATCATCGTTGGAGATGTTCGGCGCCTCGTCGGCGTCGAGATCCTGCCAGTAGCTGATCTCGGAAGTGCCTTGGCCGTTCTTCGCGATGTTGTCCAGAGTGGCCGAGCGGGTGATGATGCCCGACTCGTAGACGGCGGTCTTTTCTGGAGAGTTCACCGGCTCCAGAGTGCCGTAGTAGTCGGCAACGAAGATGTCCGACAGTTGGGTAGATGCCATGGGTTAGGTTCCTCGGGTGGCTTGGAGTTTTTTGAAAGCGTCGGGGTTGTCACGAGCCATCGCAGCACGCTCGGTCTCGGTGTACTCGCCCCATTTCTTCGTGGCCTTGCCACCGTTGTCGCCGGTCTGCCCGGCACCCTGAGCCCTTGGCCACAGGTGGGTAGCGGTTTCGCGCAGCGATTCCGCCCATTCGAGGGGAGACAGTGGTGTCTTGCCGTCTTTCCCGTACACGACTTCGCCGGCACGGTCAGTAGCGACAGGCTCACCGTCTTCGCCCAGTTTGAAGGTGCCGCGAGCGCGAAGGATGATGTCCTCGGCAGCCTCGGGCAGCGCGCCGGCCATGATGGCGGCAGCGCGGATGGAGTCAGCCAGCACCTTGTCGCTATACTTGGCAGCGAAGGCTTCGGCCTTGTCCGCACGCTCGTTGGCGGCCTTGACCTGCTTGTCCAGGTCGGTGCGCAGGCGCTCAGTGCGGCGGCTGATGACCTCGTCCAGCTTGCCCTCGGCGATCAGCTTGGTCTCTTCGTCCTGGCCGGCCTTGGCCAGCAGACCCTTGACCGCTTCGATGTCCAGGCCGTCGAACTGGCCTTTCAGCTTGTCCAGTTCGGTCTTGATGGCCTTGTTGGAGCCGATCAGCTCGTTATTTTTGGACTTGAGGCCCGAGACCTCGCCGTCCAGGAATTTCTGCACCTCGCCGCCCAGCGCTGCCTTCAGCGCTGCGGTTTGGGTTTCGTCGAGGGTAAGGCCGTGGGCGGCCGGGTCGAAGTCGAAAGGCATTGCATTTCCCCTTGGGATTGGTCGGCCCGCCTGGCGGGCATGAAAAACTCGTATCGACGGATCTGTTTTTGATGCTTGAAGCGGTAGGATTTACGCCGCCATGCGGCCCTAACGGAAACCCTGAGTCTGGATCGACAAGATCCCCTCGAAAAATTGCGGAAACAACATTGTCATTATTGAAAAAGCTCCACATCACGGTTCAAGTCGCGCTCGTCACCGGCCTTTTCACCGCCGCAGCGACCTGGATGCAGAACCATTCCGCCGAGCTAACCGTGAAGAAGGAAAAACAAATCGCTTGTGTAAAGCGGGTAGATGAGCGGGAAGACAAGCTGCGGCTTCGGGCCGAGACCTTCCTCACCGCAATGTCGAAAGCAATGGCTTACCCGTACTACCCCAAGCCCAATGGGGAGGAGCTCGCAGTACGTTACGAATCATCTGTGGTGGCAGCGCAGGCATTGATCGCGAATGCGCCGCCTCGACTGGCGGCCGCAACAATGAGGCTGACGGGAAAGTACATTCAGGCGGTGAACCCGACCTCGAACGAAGCTGAAAACGCCAAGAACCTGCAGGACTACGCGAGTGAAGTCATCCCATGGCACAATTTCTATTTCGAACATTTGATGCTGTTTGACCAGGCTCGACAGGACTGCTGAGGTCAAAGCCGCGCATTAGTAAACGCAAGTGGTTCAAGCTCTCTGAGTGCCTCTAACGTCAGCGGTTTGAAGTTCTTGTCCAATTGCAGAGCGGCGAAGCGCTCAGCCGTCAGGCCACCATCACGGAACAGCTTGCCGCGCACCGGCCCTAGCGCGGCATCTTGGAACGCCGCTGGCTGCGTCTTAAGCCACTGGTAGTAGCTGAGGCTTGCCGAGACCTGCCCGCCGCCATCAGCTCCCACGGCTGCCCTCGTGGCA
This sequence comes from Pseudomonas sp. 5.2, assembly GCF_059025405.1. NCBI lineage: Bacteria > Pseudomonadati > Pseudomonadota > Gammaproteobacteria > Pseudomonadales > Pseudomonadaceae > Pseudomonas > Pseudomonas sp. 5.2. The sequence goes on along the minus strand of NZ_JBYBHH010000001.1, from coordinate 716,156 downwards.
CCTTGTCCGGACAGCACCGACAACCTGGTGATCGGCGTGATGGTGGTCCGGCAGTGAATGTGGAACGGCGGCACCGGTCCCTTGCCCATCTCGTACTCGCGACCATCGAGGCTCCGACACTGCACGCTGGTCTTCCGGTCCAGGGTGGCGACGATCCGATAGCCAGGCACCGCCTCGGCATTCGCCTTGAGCGTTTCCATGCGCGCGGTGGTGGCCACATGCTGGACTGCGGTCTGAACGACTGCCCGGGCGCTCCGGTTCGTGACCGCCAGCACGCCATCGGTGAAGTTCTGCGCCGCAGTGCCGCGCACGGCTTGGGTGATCTCGGCGTTGGTCTGGCCCTGCACGACACCCATACGGATGGCGTTGGTTACCCTATCCGCCTCGGTGCGCGTCCAACCGTTCAGTAAGGTTTTGAGCAGCTTGCCGCCATCCACCCCGGCAACCTGCAGGGGCTGCGTGTTGATCGCAGCCCGGATCAGGGAGTCCGCCGGCATTACCGCGTCGATCAGCAACGCCTTGGCCAGGCTGCGGCCCTCAAATGCAGCCTCGTACTGCGCGATGTCCACTAGGTCGGATTGCATCCGGTCGCTGAAGGACTTGTAGATCTCCAGCAGCTTGCCGCCCACCCGCCCCAGGAACTCTTCCAACCGGCTCCGGCCGTAGGTAGTCAGCTCCTTGCGGGTTAGCTGGTCGCGGACATGGCTGTCAGCCCGGCGCAGGTAAGTTTCGAACTTCTCGACCTCGCCGGCCTTCAGCCGCTCAAGCAGGACCGCGTGGCGGCTTACCTGCTCCAGCAGCTTCTCGTCCGCCGTTTGCTCCGGTTTCGTCGCCATCGTCTTTGTCCAGGTTGACGCCGCTCGAGCCGTGATCGTCGCCGATCAGTTCGGCCTCTTCGTCGTATGGGTGTTCGGGTAGCTTGCCGGTGGTGAGGTACTGCCAATAGGTCTCGGCGCTGATGGTGCCGGCCATGACACTCTTCTGCAGCTCTGCCAGCACCTGGGCGTCAACCTCTGGGATCACGAACTCTGGCTTGACCATAAAGACAACCTCGTCAGGGTTGTAGCCAATCCACTCCGCCGCGTAGCGCAGGGCCTGCTCGATGCCGGCAGCCGCTGTAATGACGATGCTGTGCAGCGTGGCATGCTGGTCGTTCTGGCGGGTTTTGCGGGCCTCGCCCGACTCGGTTCCCGACACATCCATGACCTTGGCGCCCGCCTCAAGGGCGGCGTTCTTCTGGTCTTCCATCGCCGTGCGGACGGCTTGGATGCCGGCGCCCTGGAACTCCAGGTAGCCGCATTGACCGCTCGGCCCGAGATCCCAGGCTGCGGAAGGACCGGTCACACTGAGTTCCACGCTCTCGTCCAGGCCAGATACCCACGGCTGCGGGTGGCTGGTCTGGTGCAGCGCGGTGAAGTAGTCGGCACTGAGCTGGTACGACTTCAGCGCAGCCCTTGCCATGGTCAGCAGCGGGATCTCGTCCACATCCGGAGAATTGTCGGTGGACCCGCAGTAGATGACCGGGATGTAGTCCAGGCCGCGCACCAAGTTGTTGCTGCCGTCGACAGTGCCCAGCGGGCGGTCGTCTTCTATCAGCTCACCGGCCTCGTTGCGCACGCCAGTGCGGCAGACCGCGCCGTCCATGTAGAATTCGCGATACACCGTCTCACACTCGTGACTGTAGCGGTCCTGCTCCTTACGCCTGAACTCGCGGAACACCGACAGCACCAGGTCCTGACGACCTCCTTGATCGGCGGTGTCCCAGTTGATGGCGTTGCGCACTGCGTAAGTGGCGAAATAAGGCTGGCCAGCGTCATCGATGTTGACCACCAGCGGCACCCGGCCGTGAGAAATGGCCTGGCGCACGATCCGCAGGAACAGCTGAGTCAGGCCAAAGCCATCGGCCGTGGCGTTCTCCTCAAGGCTCTTCATCCCTGACGGTAGCTTTACCTCGGGAATCAGCCGAGAGACCAGGCCCATCATCGAGCGCAGCGAATCCCGCACCCAGTGCTCGTACTGAGCCCGGGCGGTGTAGTTCTGGTACAGGTATGCATTGCCGGCGCCGTCCAGCTTCTCGGCTTCGGTCATGCCGCTCGGTTTTGGCAGGTTGCGCGGGCTGCGCTTAATGGCGCCCTCACCCTCCAGGGCGTCGTCCATCATCCGCCACTCTTCGATGTGAGCGTCGTAGTCTGGGTTGGTGGATTGAACAGGCATTACGCCAAACCTCCGATGCGGCGGGTGCCGGCGGACTGAGTCTTGATCGGGAACCGCTTGGCGATGAAGTAGCCGGCGGCGTCGTTCATGTGGTCGTGCCCCTTCTTTGGGTCCTTGTCCGGCTCACCCTTGTCGGTGTAGGTCTGCCGCTCCAGGCACTGCGTAAGCTGCGGGCACTGGTCGATGTTGACCTTCAGGCGCCGCTCCCCGTAGGTGTTGAGGAACATGGAGTTGACCGCGTTGATGCGATCCTTGACGCCGGGGTTCTGCGAGTCGACCACCACGGTGAAGCCGGCCCTCTTGAGTAGGGATAGGTCCGATTCACTGGCGTTCTTGCTGCTGGTGTTCTGGCCGCTGGCGTCGGGGTACACGGAAACGCTGTGGCCAGAGAAACGAACCTTGATCTTCTCGATCATCTCCGGCGTGTCACGCACCGAGTGGAACTCATCCAGAGCCAGCGGAAGGCCGTCGCGGACGACATAGACCACCGCGGCCATCTTCATGACGTTGAAGTCCATGCCGATGTGCACGGCCTCGCCTGGCTTGACGCGCTCGCTCGTACGGCATTCGGCTCGGTCGAAGGTGTAGTAGACCACCCCAGCGTAGTTTTCGAACCCAGCCTCGTATTCCTGCCGGAACGTGCGCGGGTCCATCTTGCGGCGGGCAGCGTCCAGCTCTTCAGCCGGGACATTGCCGCCCTGCAGCGAGGTGTACTGCCAGCTCTTGTGGTCAGGCTCACCGCCCGGCTGCCCGTCGCGGTAAGTGTCGTAGCAGTGATTGAAGCCCTTCGGCGTGCCGATCCGCAGCGCATGCCCGCCCTTTCTCGACTCCCCGGTCTGGGGGATCGTGTACTGACAGGTCGAGAGCATTGGCCTGAGAACTTCTTCCCAGGCTGCCCACGGGCAGTCCGCCCATTCGTCCACCAGGACAAAGAACAGGCCAGAGCCCCGCAGGTTGTCGTAATTGTCCAGGCCGACCACACGCATGATGTGGCCGGACTTGAGGGTAATCGAGCACTCAGTCTCGTTTGGCCGGGCTGCACGCCAAGCTTCTGGGATGGCCTGCTTCAGCCGGCGCCAGAAGACCCGCTTGGCCTGCTTGAACGTCGGCGCGCCATACCAGATCTCGTCCTCGACACTCACCCCCCACTCCGCAGCCAACCGGGCCGCGCGGCGCATCTCAGCCTTGCCGAGGAAGGTCTTGCCGAATCGACGCCCGCATACCGCATCACGGAAGCGCGCCTCAGGCTGGAAGCCCCAGACGTAAATGTTCGCCTGCTTCGGCGTCAGCTTCACCGGCGGGTCATAGGTACGGGGTAGTCGGGACACCTTCGTCTGGCTCCAGCTTGTACTCAGCAATGGCGTGCTGCTGATCCGCCTGGGAGCCCAGGGGCTTGTCGGGTTCGATCTTGCGGTTGACGTACACGTCGCCGCATTCCTTGGCAGCCTGCTCATACAGCTGGGCAGTCAGCGCAAGGTTGCGCATCCCTTCGGCCTTCTCGGCCATTCGCCCAAGACCGCGCAGACGGAACGCCCGGTTGGCAATGGGGATCTCGGCCACCTCCTCACGGAAGCGCTTGCGGGTGTCTTCGAACAGCGTCCGCCACTTTGCTGCCAAGTTGGCCCCGGCACGCTTAGTTGGGTCGTGCTGCTCCACCTGCTGGCGGGTTACATCGATGTCGAATTCTTGCTTGACGGCTTGTGAGACCTGGCTAGGCGTGTCAAAGCACGCCAAAGCCTGAACGATGAAGGCTTTCACATCGCTTTTCAGGGCTGCCATAGATTGGATTCCGTCTCATGCCTGTCTCACATCAGGCCGACTTGAGCAGACAGGTTCCGCAGGCCCTCGAAATGTTGATCTTGGCCACCTCAGGCGGCCGGCTTGCAGCGTCGATCAGCTGCTGTACGTCATGGCTCGGGCCATACCGGCGAACCACCCCGACGAACTCTTCGACGTCGTGCCCCCGCATCTCAAGCTTGGGCATGCCGTCATCACCGAATGCCGGGGCACCGTACTTATCGAGCTTGTGGCCGATGTGATACAGCTCGTGCTCGACCAGGGCGCAGAACTCGGCTTCGGTGCACTGGGCGCAGTAGTCGCCGGCCAGGGTGATCAGGAACTCTGGCTCCTCTCCGAACCAGTCCCGCATCTGCTGCTCTTGACGCGCCTTCTGCCACCCTCCAGCCCGGATCATCAGCTGCTCGGCCTGGCCAAGGACGTGGCGCCCCTTCTTGGTGAAGGATGACGATGCCCATAGAACGCCGATGTTCGCATCGATGAGGTGTGCATGCTCGGGGTTATGGATGCTGCCGGTATCAGCCAGGATCTCGCTCTGTATCCACTCCCAGACTTCAGGCGCTGGCAGCAGAGCAAGCCAGACCGACTCAAGCAGGTCTTCCGGTGGATTTGGCCGCCCCATAGATCACCGCCGAGAAAAGCATAAAAAAGAGAGGAATTCGAAAGTTGACGAAAATCCGTCGCAAACTGAGGCTTGTTCAAAAAAAAATCAGGAACACTAGGGGCTCAAACCAAAACGGAGATACGCAATGAGTGCCCTAGCCATTACCACCCTCGGACTATTCGCGACTTACTTGGCGACTAAACGGATCCGGTCCACCACTACCCTGGTGATACTCGGGTTGGGGACCTTAGCCCTGTTCGAAATCTGGAAGCTCTAGAGAGGAGTGCCGGCGGGGTGCGCTTGACCGCACTCTGCCCGGTAGGCTCGTTCGATCGCCTCCCAGTCGGGTTGCTTGGTCATGGAAAACCTACTACTTGAAATGGTGGCGGTTTGCCGGTATTGGTAGGGATCAACTCAACGCAAGGATGGATACATGGCCATAGCTATTGACAAACTCACTGAACTGGGAGGTCACCGCTACAGCGCACTACCTGACGAGCAGAAACGCGCTCTAGCAGTTGCAGCTGCACTTGAAGTAATCGTCTCGAGCGTTTCGCATTCCGCTGACGCTAACCATCTCAGCTACGCGATGACCAACCTGTCGGCGTACGCGGATGAAATTCAAAAGGCGCTTGGCGCCAAGAAATGAAGATAGTGCCGCACTCACATGCGGCACACCTACCCTACGGCACAGAAGCCGGCACGGCTCACCACTCGTCCAAGGCGTGCAGTCGCTGAATTTGATGCTTGTACTCGCATACCAGTTGGTAGGTAGTGCTAGCGGTTCCTGTTGTTTGCGCGGCAACTACACCACAGTCCTTCTTGACGTACTGCTCCCACGCATCTTGCGCCTTCGGCAACATGGCCGGTACATCTTTCGGAAGCCAATCCTTGTTTGCGTTATCCTGAGCAATAGCAAGCTTCTCCCGGTATTTCTGTGTCACCGCATCTTTAGCCGTTTGCAGCATCAAATAAGCGCAACGTTCCGAGCCCCATTTTTTGACCGTTTCCGAACCGTTCAGACACCGCTGCCAATCGGACTCCAGCTTCGCCGCGAACTGGCGCACCACCGCATCCAATGCATCCTCCCGACCAACATCAGCATGGGTAGCACCCATTACCAGCAGAGATCCAACACAGACTGCTTTGAACAAACGCTTCACAGGCCTCGCTCCTTGAGTTGACTTTTCGCGGGCTGCATGATGGCGAAAAAAAAAGCCTAGCGCTACTCCATCAAGGGTTCATCCTCTTAAGGCGCGGCCCGATTCAGGGCCTCATCAGCCTTGTCGGCAGCCTGGGTGGCGGTGGTAGCCGCCTTCGACGCATGGGCCGCGGCGCTCTCGGCCTTCCGGGTCAGCTCGTCCAAACGCTTATCGCGCTCGGCCATAGCGGTGTCATAGGCTTCGCGGATCTGGGCCACTTGGCCGGCCTGGGTGATGGCCATGACCCAGTAGGCTGACTGCCAGCCCAGCACAACGCCGCCGACAACCAGCAGAGCAGCGATGATCCAGACCTCTGCCTGGTGCCACCAGCGGCGAGCAATGAACTCCAATGCGCATCTGTCCATTACGACGTACCTCCAAGCTTGGTGCGCAGGCGGGCGATCTCATCACTCTGCAGCGTCACCCGCTCTGTCAGGCTGACCACCTGACTGGTCAAGGCCTCGATTTTCCCCTCCATTCGGCCAACAGTGGCCGCGAGGTCGTTCCGCTCTTTAGCGAACTGGTCGGCGCGGGCCTCAGCTTCTTTCCGTGCCTCGCGCTCGATATCTAGTAGTTCATTCAGACGCCGGACGACGCCGATGTCAGCCGTATCCATCGCCCTGTCGGTCGCATCCCTGGACAGCCACTTCCGTAGCCATAGAAAGCCGCCCAGCAATACCGTGCCCGTTCCGCCCAGCCAGGTGGCTGTGCCTGGGCCGAGGTCGGTCGGGTCCATTAAAAGTCTCCAATCTGCTTCATCTTGGGTACGTTACGCAGTCTCGATAAAAAAGTGCCCGCAGATCTGCGCGGGCACTAATATCTCAATTACTTAAGCTAGAACTCACCTGAACCTGCCGCGCTAAGGAAGAGGTCTCTCACCTTGTTGTTACGCGCCTCGTCAATACCTGCGCGATGAGACTCAGCCGCAGCCTCTGCCCAGTCGCGACGTCGGACCGCAGCTTGAAGTCGAACGAACTGCCGGAAATGACCGATCCCCACATTGTAAATAATATCTTGCAAGGCAATTCGAGCAGCGGATGGATAGCTACCAAAATCTTCAAACACACCAAGCAACTGAGGGTAGCTCTCAACGATCAAAGAGTTCAACTTGTCATTGATTGCGTCATCCGGCATATAAAGTGAAGTGAAGTCCTCGTACCAATCCGCCACATAACCGGTTGCTAGGCCATGAATAGTCCGCCATTCTTGTCGCTTCTGCAAATCAGTGGCTGGATTGTCATCAAAATCCAGAAGCGATAGTGCCGCAGCAGCATTCTCATTAGCTAGCTTGAACCCCACACCAGTAGTGACATAACCTTCGGAATCTAAATAAAAAAAGTCCTTTTCTTTTTCATATTCCCGCAGGATTTCCTGAATAGACGCAAGTTCGCGAGTAGTGAATCCGCTGGATTTATTTTGAAGCGGGAAGCCCACTTTAGCGGTTGCAGTGATTGCACTCGTGGAAGCGGTGATACGAATTTGCACAGAGTGCAGGTCTGTACGTTGGAAGGTGGCTTTGTAGGGGGCTCCGACTTTGGTTGGCATGCTGATGGAAAAACCACCACCTACATAGACGCCGCGTTCACCAGTGGCATGCCAGTTACCCTCTTCATCAACTTCCTCAAGTTGGTAATTTTTAGTGAAAAGAACCTCTCCCCGAAACATAACAATCGCAGTAACGCGAGCATTTTTATGCGGCACAATTGGTTTCTGGGGTACCTGCGGATCAGGGTTAGGCTTAGGGAGGGCATAATCGGTAAATTCGGTGACCATGAAAGATGTTGAAATATTGTAATCAACCTGAATGGTTGAAGAGACAACGTTCTTTCCAAAAGCAAACTGTCCAGAGGCCTCACTCGGGTAGTCATCACTATTGAAAGCGTTGAACGTAAGCATCTGACTGCCAACGCCACTTTCAACTTCCGCACCACCGCCTGAAGCAGAGAACTCTGCCCCGCAAATATTTTCATCTGAACTTTTGATTGGCTTAGTTTTAACAATCATAAAAACTTCCTTGGTCGAGTTATTTGAAGCGATCAGGTCGCTCTCTGCCGCCATAGGGCGACAAGCTCGAAGCTCAAGGCTTTCTGGATCTTCCGAAACTACTGCTCATCTAAGCGCGAGAGTCCTTCGCGTCTTTAGTATCCAGCATGTGATCTTGGCTCGCGGCCTGGACTTGATTGAGAGTCCCGCATCGGGAGCACTTGATCTGGAGCTGGGTAACTCCCGCCGCACGGGCGAGAAGTCGGTTGCATTTTCCGCAACGAATGTCTCTAAGCATCTGCAAAGCCTTATGTTTTTCTGCTAGGCTCCGCCCCGCTCGCGCGAGCAGTGAGGGCCTTGGCTGGCTTGCAGGTACAGTCTGCGATCTGGCGTCTCCGTTGGGTGTTCCCGCACCCTCTGGAGTCGCCCTCTCTTTATTACGCGACAGAAACGCAAAAGCCCCGATCAATGACGGGGCTTTTTTGTTTGTGCCTGAAATGGAAACCCAGCACGACGGCTGGGCCAGGTTTGGGTTTTAGTCGGTAGCGCGAGAAAGGTCCGCTCGCTTTTCTTGCATGGTGAGTTCGCCAAGCTTGCGCGGGTTACCACACATCCAGCAGGAGCAGACTTTCCCGTGATTGGCGAACAGGCCGGCGTTGCGAGCATCAGTAGCCCAGCATTCCTGGGCTCGTTGCTTGAGGTGAAAGCGGGCCTTGATTCGGCGTGTATCGTGTCGGCGTTGTGCTCTGGACATTTGATTCTCCTAAGCCAAAGCCGACAAAGCCCCGGCAGATTTCTCTGGCGGGGCTTTTGTTGTCACTCCTCAACACGCGCAGGAATGACAGGATGGGGTAAATTTACGACACAACGACATGGTATTGCAAGCCCTATTGAGGGCCTCTTTCACGCAGCCTCGCCGGACAGCACCCCGACCGCCTCCAACATATGCTGCGCCTCAACCAGCGCCTCGTTGACCATGGCCTCCAAAGAACCCTTGATGGCTCTGTTCCAACGCTGATAAGTGCGTGCGGTCAGGCCCTGGGAATCCCAGTCGGTCATGTCGTAGTTCGATTCGGCGAGCACGATCATTTCGCCAGATCGCTGCTCAGCTACAGCCCTGGCGTGAGTATTGGCCCGCTCCACCGCCTGCTGGGCCGCACGGTTGCGCCACTCCAGCTTGCAGCCCCCCTTGCAGCCGCAGTCCTCAGCGCATTCCAGTGGCTTGACCGGCTTGGCTTGGGTCGCAACACGCTGCACACCCTTCTTCTGCTCCGGCACAGCCCAGACCAACACGGCCTGCTGGGTGAACCGCTTGGGCGCCGGGGTGGGCACCACAGCCACCAGGCGGCCGATGGAATCGATCTTGCGCCCACGGTGGGTGCTGTACTTGGCCACCAGTGCGTTCCAGTGTCGCGGGCTGAGCTGGGCGTGCAGCAGCTTGTGCACGATGGAGTCAGCCAGAAGGGCGGCATCCTTTCCTGAGATCTCGCCCTTGAGCTTGCTGGTCTGCACCCGCGGTTCCACGTTGCATCCGCCTGCGCTGTTGATCGTCTCGGCCGCCAAGGCGCGAACCACTGCCGATACCACGTTCTGATAGTTCACTGCCCACCCCCTGCCCGCTTGGCCTTTCTCAAAATGAATTCTTCGTAGCTGCGCTTGCGGCGCACTGCGCCCGCCCAGGACAACGCCACACCACCCACCACCATGAGGGTGGCCAAAATCAGGAATCCCCATGCCGGTGTCATGCTGCGGCCCTCCTCAGGTCTTTAAGCTTCTGCCTGTACAGGGCCTTGATGGCCTGCAGGTCTTCGATGGTCAGGCGCTGGGGCTTATGAGGCCCTTCGAGCCATTCAACCTGATCAGCGCCGATGCGCTTCACCAGGCGAATGCGGTACTCGACCGCGTTACCCGACAGGTTCCGGTTGCACTTCACGCACTGGCGGTGGACGTTCAGTGGCTCGAAGCGCAACTCAGGGCAGGCGCCCACCGACCGGTAGTGGCCGGCGTCCCAGCGACTGCCGGTGATGAGGTCGTGGTCGCTCGGTTTCGAGTCGCAGCTGATGCACGGCAGGCCGGCGTCGCGTTCGCGGATGTAGGCGTTGAACGCGGTCTGCGCCTCGGCCATGTGCTCGCGGCGAGTCTTAAGCTTCTCCCGGCGCTCCTGCAGGTCCTCGCGGGCCTGCCTGGCAATCGCCTTGGCTGCGATCTTCTGAAGCTTCGGATCCTTCGCCATGGCTCGGGCGCAGGCCATGCTGCAAACCGACTGTGTGGACATGACCGGTTTAAAGCGCTGGCCGCAGCCGGGCGCCTTGCACTTCTTCGGCTTGATCTCAGCTACGCGCATGGCTCGGCCTCCTTGGCTTTCTGCTGCTCAGGGGTGAAGTCACCGCGCAGGGGCATGATCCACTTCTCCCAAACAATGCAGTTCGACTCGCCCTGCATCTCGGAAACCACCCACACGGGATCGCCCCCTTCCTGCTCATACACTCCAGGGTCCATTGGGTCGCGCCGATCCACAGCGCCGACTAGGTGCCGCGACACCAGCTCTACACACAGGCCGATGGCGGGCGGGTACGTGTGATTGATCACCAGTGCCAAGTCGCCCGGCTTGAATTGATGGCTCATCAGTACTGCCCTCCCCACCGATCTGGCTCAGTCCAGCGCACGCCGTGCTCAGCGCCGAAGGCGTGCATCACCTCGAACAGGTCGCTGAACCACTTCTGCGACTGCTTGCGGGTCGAGACGCCCAGGACGACGAAGCCACCGTCGATGCCCGGCACCGCGTCCTGCTTCTGCACCGCCGCGCTGAAAATGTGCTTCCAGTCCTCGTCGGTGAGCTTGCGGCCGTACCACTCCACCTGCTGGGAGACGTCGCGGAGCATGGCCCACATCTTCCTGTTGCAGACGTCTGGGCGCTTCTCGTCCTTGATGACCACCACCTTGGGCTTGGTCAGGTCGATGGCGTGCAGGGCCCCATACAGGCGGTTGAGGTCTTGGCTGCTGCGAATGGCGAACTCAGTCATGGCATCACCTCATATTTCAGCCCGGCCGCCTCGATAGCATCGGCAGCTTGTTTGAGCTCAATGAGAGGAAGTCCGCCAGGGGCTCGACCACCCGACCTATCAAACATGCACAGCCCTTGCGGCAGCTCCACCACCACAGCCTCGCGGGAGTCCTGCCACATCTGCCAAGCAAGTTCAGTTGGAGTGTTGATGTAAACCTGTCTGGTCCTGTTGAATGCCGTGTAAGACAAGACGCCATTTTTTTCGCAGTAGGCCGTGTATGCCGCTTCGAACTGCTCGCGCATCTTGCTGGTGTCCATCAGTGCTTCCCCTCGATCTTGTTCATCAGCCAGACTGTAGGGATGGCGGCCAGTAGGATCGAAGGCCCCGCCATGAGGGCCAGCTTCGCGGGCCACGAAAGATCAAGCTCCACGGCGAACTTGATCCACAGGGTGAAGGCCGCAGATGCCGCGATAATCACGGTCGAAGCCAGGAAGATCATTGCCACTGCCTTGAGGTAATTCCGCATCACACCCCCTCCCCGGCCGGATGCCCGGCGCGCTTGATGTTCAACTTGGCCAGCAGGCGTGCACGGCACGCAGCGGCGCTCGACGGGATCTGCTGGAGGTCCAGCAGACGGGCCTGGCGCTGGTTGGCGTACTCGTCGGCCTGCTCGATCAGGCTCTTCTGGCTGTCGTGGCCGATGCCGGTGGCGATCTTTCCGCCCAGTGGCTGGCCTTCCTTCGCCCGGCGCAGCACGATCTCGTAGGCACGGTCGAAGCGCGCCTGCAGACCCTTGTCGTTCTGCTGGGCAGAGCGCAGGTCGAACAGGCCGGTGGCCACGGCGGCGATCTTCACTCCCTCGTGGCTGTAGACGCCCATCAGCGCCTCAACCCAGGCAGCAGCCGGAGCCGGCATACCGAAATCCTCAGGCGTCGGCTGGCACATGGCGATGAACTCGCCCACGCTCGGCGCGAAGGGTTTCTTGAGCTTGCGGCACTTCTCGATGCCGAACTCGATCTGCTCGACCGTGCGGATGCCCTCGGCGGCGAACTCCTTGATCCACTCCTCCTTGGCAGCGGCCAGGGCCTCGGTGGATGGCCAGGCTTGGCGCCAGGCCGGGAAGATGCCGCGCAGGCGGCGGAACAGGCCGTTGACCACCTCGGCAGTCTCCAGGGAGACCACCACCGGCCCACCATGAAGCTCTGGCGGACGGTTCTGCATGGCAGCCATCAATTGGTTTGCTGATTTCATGTGCGCACCATCAGCCCTTCGGCCCAGGATGAGTCGTTGAAGTCGGGTTCGTTGCTTTGGCGACGGGTTGCGGGCTGGCTAGAACCTGCTGGCTGAGGCAGTTCGTCTTCCCAGCGCTTGCCGTTCAGCCAGGTGGATGCGTGCGGGATGTACTGGCCGCCGTCTTTGGTCCAGTCGGTCGACACGGTCCAGGCAGCCAACGCCTTGGACATCAGGTCGAATAGGTCTGCGGTGACCTTGATCTTCGCCCAGGCCTTCTTTGCGTCGGCCTTGCTCACCTTGCGCGGGTAGAGCTTCCAGAAGCGCTCGAAGTCCACCAGCTCAGGAGCGTCAGCGACATCGGGTTTACTCCTTGATTGAGTAGAAGAATCCTTTATTGAGTAGTTGTCGGTTTCCCCACCATTCGGAGAACCCACACTTCGGTTAACCGAATATTCGGAAACCTGTAGGTTCGGTTCGTAGTGGACGATCACGCGGCGGCCAAGCACTTTGCCGGTGCCCTCCTCGCGCACAACCTCATGGCTGACCAGGCCGATTTCCTTCAGGTAGGCCATGGCCTTCGAGTAGCGATCACGGCCAATCGAGAACCGGTCTTGCAGGTACGAGCCGATCACCTTCCAGTCGCTGGAACGGGTCTGCAGATAGATCCAGATGGCCAGGGCGTCGGGGTTAGCGATCATGGCCACCACGTCGTTGCTGACCGAGCTGTACGGCGCCTGCTTGGCGTAAAAAAGCGTTGGTGTGGCCTTCTCCACGTTCACAGGCTTGCTCATGGCATCACCTCGAAGTGGAATTTGTGCTCGTTGTCGAAGCCCAGGACTGGAAAGGCGCCCGCATCTCGCAGATAGAGCAGCTGGGAATGTCCGAAAACGGCCACCCCTGTGACGTTCTTCGCTGTCAGGTACATGCGGTAGTGGTCGAGCGTCTTCGTGCCCTTGGAGGCGTTGCAGGAATGGCAGGAGGGCATCAGGTTGTCGATGTGGTTCGAGCCGCCGAGCGACTTCGGATAAACGTGGTCGACAGCAAAGTCTTCCTCGCACAGGTTATCGCCGCAGTACGCGCAGTGACCGCGGGTCTTTGCGTAGACCTTGACGCGCTTGAATGGAGAGATCGATTTGCTCATGGGCGGCGCTCCAGCGAGTGCTCTGACTCATACCCCGCAGCCGAGAAGCGCCTGTCCATGAACCATTCGCCCGTGTAGCTATACCACCAGCCACCGGACATCCAAGATGGTTCGGACTCGTACCAAACCCAGTAACCATCGCTGCCATCTGCTGCAAGCCACTCCGCCCACTCTGGGGCGTGCCTCCAATCAGGTTTGCTCATGCTGCACCCCGCACAGCCTTGTCGTGGGTGTGCAGGCCGTCCAAGTTCAGGTATCTGGCTCGCAGGGCTCTGGCTACTTGGGGGTCATCTTGCAGGTCTGCATAGGCACAAGCGTGCTCATGCTTGCGTGCTCGCCAGGCTTCATGGGCCTCGAACGGGCAGTCAAACAGGCCTATGTGCTCATTACGCTTTGTGAACGGGTTACGACACTGCGCATCAATCCGCCCCTGCTTGTGTCGCGAGGCGCCGATTGGCAGGCCTCCGCTCTTGGAATGGCCCTCGGTCAGGAAGTTGTTCAGCTCTGGAGTGATGAACACGCACGTTTCCGCTGAATAGACTTTGTTACCGGGGATCAGAAGATCCTTGTCCAGATGCTTTCCGGTGTAGTCCTGGCTGAACATCCAATCGCGGAAGGAAGAAAGCGAAAGCCACCGAGGTGATACGGAGCAGCCCTGATAGCTGGGGTAGCGCTTCTGGAATTTTTCGCTGTAGCAGCGATAGAGCATGTCTGCCCAGGCGGAATAGGCCGGGCATTTCCAGGTGATTCTTGTCTTCCCGTTCACGCGGACAGCAGAAGCAATCGGGGTTTCGGAATCGTTTAGGCCGACTCCGCAGACAAGCCGAGGCCTGTTCTTTTCCCGCGCCACAGAATGGTGGCTCGCATTTTGTGGCGCGGCCCGGTTGAGGGCCTGTACACTTTGGGTCTGCATATGCATAATTCCCTTCAGAGTTTTGTTTTGCAGATAGCCGGGCCTTCACCCCCGGCTTTTTTGTGCCCGTAATTCGGGCTTATCAGGGCCTGCTCAGGCCTTTCGATGAAACGGGGTCACGACACCTCGCGGATTGCGAGGCTTTGTTCGGTTGGCCAGTTCTCGACGGATCAGCTCAGCTGCCAGCGCCTCAGGGCTTACACCCCTTCTCTTCGCCTCTTTCTCCAGCTGCTCCATCTGCCCCTGGTCCAATCCGACTTCTTCAATCGGCATGGGGCCTCCTACGGGCCTTCAGGCCACGTGCTGATCGCCGGTATTCTCCGAAGCCAGGGCAGCCAGCTGAGCTTCCAAAAGCTCGCGGCAGAGAACAGCGCGCTGCGTGCGGTGGAACTTTGCGAGCGCCTGGATCAGTTCAAAGGTGTCCTCATCGACCCGGACCTTGATCTCGCGGTCATGCAGGTGCTTGGGGTTGGCGTACATGCTTTGGTGGCTCCTTGCGGCTATGGAATTGGTTACGCAGCGCCCTTCAGCGCTTTGCGTGCAAACGGAATGAGGTCTGGGCGCAGTCCGGCGATGGTGATTTCGCCGTTGGATGCGTCTTGCAGGCGTTCAGCAAGATCGACAGAAGCCTTCCGATGACCACCTGCGAGCTGCCAGAGATGGCCGACAGTGGTCTTCGCTGCGACTGCTACATCCCGCCGGCGATCGTTGGTGGCGGTGGCCAACCATTCACGGAGGTGATCATTCATGTGGGTTCTCCTTACACATACTGCGAAATTTAGCTTATGGCTAATGTTTGGGCAAGGAGAATTTAGCTTTGCGCACATTTAGCATCGAGCTAAACGCTGGCATTCTTCGCGGCATGGATATCTACGAAATTCGCAAGCACAACCTGGTCAGGCTGATTGGCAGCCAGAGGAAAGGGTCCTGCGCCGAGCGCTGGGGGATGGCTCCTGCGCACCTGAGTCAGATCCTTTCGGACAAGACGGCAAAGAACCTAGGCGATGATGTAGCCCGGAGAATTGAGGGCATCGAGGGCCTGCCTCGCGGCTGGTTCGATTCGATAACACTGGATGACGCTATTCCGAACTCGAACCTCAATGGATTCGAGCCGGCGGCCGATCCAGTTATGTCTGCTGCCGATCTCGTTAAACAGATGCTCGCCAAAAGCGGGAGAGGTATTTCTGAAGAAACCCGCCAAAGGCTCCTGGCTGCCGCCGAAGAACCCGAAGATGCCGAAACCGCGCGCCATAATGCGGTTGTGACGGGCGATTTCACCCGGCCTGGCCTAGTGGGTGACGAGGTCTGGATTGCGCACTACGACGTGCGCGGGGCCATGGGCGATGGGGAAACCACTCACGATTTCCCTGAGATGCTGCAGGACGTGAGGGTGAGCCCCACTCACCTGCGCGAGCTGGGTATCGAGTTCAAGGAGCACTTCCACCTGAAGTTGGTCACCGGTCGGGGTCAGTCGATGGCCCCCACGATCAAGAACCGCGACCCCCTGATCGTCGATGTCAGCATCCGCGATTTCGTAGGCGATGGGATCTACTACTTCTCCTGGGGCGGCCATGAATACATCAAGCGACTGCAGATCGCGGACGAAGAGCACTTCGAGATGATCTCTGACAACCCGAAGCACAAGGATCGCATGATCCGCCGGGAGGAGACCTACATTCAGGCCCGGGTGCTGCTGGTGTGGAATGCCCATCTGGTTTGACCTTGCCCAAGATACCTGACACTGGAGTCATGATCACATCATGAGTAGCAATGAAGCACAGCCGATGGTTTCTGCCGACCAGGTAAAATTTACAGTCAGCGAACTTTCCGAGTTTTTGGCGGCTGCGAGAAGGTCACCTCAGTGTCCCTTATGCCCCCATAATGGCAATTGGTATTTTCACACAGTTGCTGGAACCAACCAGATCGCTATTCATAGCGTTCCCCGCGATGGCTCGCCTGAAGCCTTCAACCCAGTAGCTCTGATGGAGTGCCCTGGCTGCGGATTTATGCCCATGCTTAGCCTGGTGGCAGTGCGCGATTACTTCAGGAAGAAAGCTGATGAGTAAGCTCCGCCTAGTAGACGGAAAGCAATCCGGCGGCTGGACGGACCGAGGCCGCGGGGATCATACTGGGGGCAACGGAGGAGGATCTGACTTGGAAGCTCGTGTTGCCCGACTCGAAACCCATGTCGAATACATCCGGCGCGATCTGGATGTGATGAGTGCAGACCTCAAAGAGGTGCACACCGACTTGACTTCAATAAAGCGCCGCATGGCCTACCTCGGCGGCGCTGGATTTGTTGTGGCTGCGATTTTTGCATGGATCATCAACAACCGATTCGATGAGGTTGTGAAAATGCTGACAAAGGTCGCGGTGCAGTAACGAGAATTCTCTAAAAAAGCCCGCCTTGGCGGGCTTTTTTTGTGCCCTTCAGAAAGGAGCCCCCTCCTCTTCCCTCTCCTGCTCCCAATCCCGCTCCACGACCAGATCATCGCGGTCCTCGGCACTCTGCAGTTCCCACCTCACTGTCACGCTATCGTCGTCATTGAAGGTCAGGTCAAGTTCGGGCGTCTCAGAAAGCAGCCCCATCACCTCTTCCCACTCCAGGTCGCCATCCGTGTCGAGTCGATGGATCGTCACCCAGCGCTGTGTCTGCGCCAGGGGGTGATTAATCATCGACGATACGCGGAGCCCTAGCCGCTCAACTCCGGTCATTTCCTGGCGCGGCTTGGGGGTGGACTTCTTCTGCTTGGACATTTTCCCTCCTTGACTGCTGTATATTCGTACAGTGCTTTAGGAAAGAATATCTCACTGCTAAATCCAGCGTAAAGCCCTAGACGGAAAATTTTCGCTCCGAGGTAATTTGTCGCCCAGCGAAAATAATTTAGCCCTGAGCTATTGACGTAATTTTAGCGTAAGGCTAAATTTCACCTCAAGCAGTCACCGAACAGGGACTGCGGAGGCCCTCAAGCCTCACCGCTCTTTAAAAACCAGCGCAACAACCAACAGACCGCATTGCCTCTACCGGCGACCGGCGCCAGACAGCCCCGAAAGGCTGCCCACGACAGGGATCACCCTGTACGGCTGACGAAGGTGAAACGCCTTAACCGAGAGAACGACCCGGGCATGCAATGCGCCCCGCCACCCCGGCGGTAATGAGGGAACGATTTCACTGGCTGGCCTTGGCGACAGGGCCAGACGGGAAATCAACCGCCCTGGAGGGCAACCAAATGCGACCAGTTATGACCATGAAGGCGCTGCACGATGATCGTGGGCGCCGCACAGGGATCGAGGATGCAGCCGAAGGCAAGTTCCATGGCTGGGGCGTTGAGTACGAAGAGTTCGAAGCCGGCCCGGGCAACCATACCGTTGCCATCGTTGAAATGCCCGACGGCACCGTACAAACGTTGGTGCCTTGGCTGATCCGATTTCTGGATAGCGAGGACGCAAAGTCCCACGCGCTGTGCCTGGCCTTGGAAAGCCCCATTGTTGGCTGACACCATCCCTTGACTGCCAGGAACAGACTGGCCCGATGCGCTGCTCCCCATCGCAGGCTGCATCGGTGATCCACATTGAACGCGAGTTGATCGCCGCGAATTGTGAGCCTGGGTAGCGTCTCGCCCTTTGGTGAGGCGTCCGGTCACCCGGTTTGCCCCGGAATGTGGATCACCGATGCAGCTTTCATCGATTTAAAGCTCATCACCGTGAGTCTTATGCAAGTTAAGGATCACCGCAGTCAACATTAATCGACGTACAAGCAGGCGAATCCGGGGCCTACCCGGCCAGACCAGATGCATGTGAGGTAGCGCTCACCGCCTGCACCCTTCCCTATGAATCGACCGCATTGGCGGGTGCCAGGCTGGCTTTTCACGCCCAGTTTGGTCACTGCGCCTGGCATCCGACCAATGCGGTCCTACTGAGGTCCACACAATGGAATACATGGCAGCTCAAATGGATCGCCAAATTGAAGGCGCCCAGCAACGATACGACGACGCCCTCAAGGAAGGTGAGCAGCCTGCTTTCCCTGTAGCCGCGAACGAATATGGCGGTCACGGAACCTGCTTCGGCATGAGCATCCGCGATTACTTCGCGGCCAAGGCGTTGCAGGGGCTCATATCAACCGCCGGCGCTCCGTGCCTGCTGGGCATGGGCGGAAGCGAGAACGAAACCGCAAGCACGGCTTACAGGCTGGCCGACGCCATGCTCGCCGCCCGGGTTAAGCCATGAGCGGAATGAACGTTTCCGGCCAGATCATGATTCAGGAGCCGTCAGGCAGCGGGTTTTCGGCTCAGGTCTACCCAACACGCCTTGATGCTGCCATTCAGCTGCTGCGCGTGATGATTCGCCGCGCCGCTGACGAGAAGCAGGCCATGGCCCAAATCGAAAATGCCGTAGCCGAGCTGATCAGCGAGGAGCGACATGATTTGGATATGGAAATGGCAACCGAACGCCGGCGCCGTGGAGAAGAGCCATGAGCGACTGGATCAAGTGCTCTGAACGCATGCCTGAGCTGCCCAAGGGCGGCGGCAAGGCCTGGGTAATCGCCTACACGCCAGCACGAAAAGCGCAGAGCGCCTTCAACGGCGCCCGCTTCCTCTACTGGAACGGAGTTGACTGGCGCTACGGGGATGGCTCGCGCTTCGAGCACCGCGTGACGCACTGGCAGCCACACCTCACCCCACCCACCGAGTAACCCACCATCTGGAGGCGACCATGGCTCGCGAGCATGAGCTTTACGCAGATACAGCCCAGGCGCGCGAGGTCGACCGCCAGATGGCTTTGTTTGGCGATACGCACTGGGCGGACCACCTTACCTCGAAACAGGCCAGGGCGAACAACGAAGCCTGGAACACGATGATCCGCGAGCGCGACGAGCGCCAGCGTGCAACCAGCCGCCGGGTCATTGCCTCGGCACTCGACAAGATGGAATCCATGTGCGGCACAGGTGCCGCCCGGAGGACTGCATGAATCAGCAGCAGCTTGACCACCAGACGGCCACCACCTGGATCGCCACGGAGATGAAGATCTTCGCCGCGAACGTGGGACAGCCCAATGCCAGCGCCGCGGTTCGCTCCGTCATCGATCTGGCAACCCTGCTTCGCGTGATCTCGCTCGACGAGAAACGAGAGTTTAGCGCCGAGGTGAACCGCATCCACCAGGTGCACACCTCCAGACTGCAGGGGAATGCCGCATGACGACGCCAATCGTTAAGACACTCACCGATGAGCAGGTCGCCGAGGTGGCCCAGGCCTTACCAGACGGCCGCATGCTCATGGTTTTCAAGGGCCTGACCATGGCGGACGCCATGAATCAGGCGCGCATGGCTCACATCGAGAACCCCGAAGCTTGGTCGGGCCGCGCCTACCTCTGCGGCATCTGCACCTTGGCCTACGAGGTCCGGGCGTGACCAGCTACCGGCGGGCCCGCCGATTCGCCACCTGGCGCGGCAGCTTCATCGCCCTCACCTTCTGCACCGGCTGGCTCCTCCTGAGCGCTCTGGCCGGCACCATCACCCAATAACCCTTGATCAGCGCCCACCGCACGGATGGCGCGGGAGATTCGCATGTCCGCACAAACTGAGCTGGCTGCAGTGCCGCCGAAAGAAACAGCCCTGCAGGTTTTCCAAGCGCCAAACGGCCTGGAGCCGTACCTGCAGAAGATCCGCGACGAGATCGACGCCTTCGTGCCGGACGTTTCCACCCGCAAGGGTCGCGAGGCTATCGCCTCGATCGCGTACAAGGTGGCCCGGTCCAAGACCGCGCTGGATACCGTCGGCAAGGATCTGGTGGCCGATCTCAAGGAGATCCCAAAGAAGATCGACGCCGAGCGAAAGCGGATGCGCGACATCCTGGATGCCTGGCAGGAAGAGGTCCGCCGGCCACTGAACGATTGGCAAGCCGCCGAGGACGCCCGGGTTGACAGGCACCAAGCGCGCATCCAGCAGCTGCGGGAACTGGTGGACGTTGAAACGCTGTTTGCCGAGGGAATTCGTTTCAAGATCAAAAATGCCGAAGCAGTCGTTATTGACGAAGGCTTCGAAGAGTTCGAAGCAGAGGCGCATCAGGTCAAGGCCAAAACGCTGGAGTCACTGCGCGCATCCCTGACCAAACAGGAAAAGCACGAGGCTGAGCAGGCAGAACTGGAGCGCCTGCGCGCCGAAACTGCCGCCCGCGAACAGAAGGAGCGCGAGGAGCGAATCGCACGTGAAGCAGCTGAACGTGCCCGGCTGGAGGCTGAGCGGAAGGCTCAGGCTGAACGCCAAGCTGCAGAGCGACGCGAGCAGGAAGACAAGGCCGCTGCCGAGCGCCGAGAACTGGAACTGAAACTGCAGGCCGAACAGGCCGAGCGCGCCCGAGTCCAGGCCGAAGCAGACCGCATTGCAGCTGAGCAGCGGATGGAGCAGGAGCGCCAGGCAGCAGCATTGCAGGCTGAGTGCGATATTGAGCTTGCCCGCGAGGACGAGCGCCGCCGGGCAGATGCAGCGGCCGCCGAGATCCTCCGCCAGCAAGAAGCCCGCGAGGCCGACAAAGCGCACCGGGCGAGCATCAACCGCGCCGCCCTGGAAGCCTTCATGGCCGAGGGCATGCCTGAAGCATGCGCCAAGCAAGCGATCACCCTGATCGCTCAGCGCAAGATCCCGAACATCGCCATTTCTTACTGAGGTGCCCATGAACACCACACCCCGCTTGGCCGCCCAGCTCGACTGGATGATGGTCGGATCGTTCTCGCCTGAGCGGTACCAGGGCGACGAGCGCAAAGAGTACGAAGAAGAGGCTGCTCGAATTGAGCGGCAATGGGACAACCAACCGAACTGAGGGCACCCCCATGTTCAAGAAAGCCGAACGTAAGCAGGCAAGGCTACGGCTAGCACTTACCGGCCCATCTGGATCAGGCAAGACCTATTCCGCCCTTCTGCTTGCCATGGGTCTGGGCGGCCCCATCGCGGTCATCGACACCGAGCACGAAAGCGCCTCGCTGTACGCCGATCTCACCGACTTCGACGTGATGGGGCTTAGCGCTCCGTATTCACCAGAGCGGTACATCGACGCCATCAAGGCTGCAGAGGCCGGCGGCTACTCAACGCTGATCATCGACAGCTACTCCCACGAGTGGGTCGGGTCCGGCGGCTGCCTGGAGATCAACGACACGATCGCCAAGCAGCGCTACAAGGGCAACACGTGGTCGGCCTGGAACGAGACGACGCCGCGCCACCGCAAGCTGGTCGACACCATCCTCACTAGCCCGCTGCATATCATCTGCACCATGCGCAGCAAGACCGAGACGGTCCAGGGCGAAGGCAAGAAGATCCTCAAGCTCGGCATGAAGTCCGAGCAGCGTGATGGATCAGATTACGAATTCACGGTGGTGCTCGACCTGGTGCACGACGGCAACGTAGCCGTAGCCACCAAGGACCGCACCAGGCTCTTTGAACAGCCCGAGGTAGTAAGCTCGGACACCGGCAGGCGGCTTCTAGCCTGGCTGGACGACGGCAAATCGCAGGCAGACCTGCAGGCCGCAGCACTCGAAGAGGCCCTTTCGAAGATCCCGCTCACGGAGACGATGCAAGAACTGCAGAGCGTGTTCTCGGCAGCCTACCGCGTCCTTGAACAGTCGCCTTACCTCCTTGCGCAATTGAATGCCGCCAAAGACCGGCGCAAGTATGAACTCACCCCTCAGGAGCAATCGGCATGAACGCCTGCATCTTCGACAGCGAAACCACTGGCCTGAATGACCCTCAACTGGTCGAGGCCGCGTACCTTCAACTGGCAGCCATTCCAGGGCTGCCGGTGGCCGCTGAGTTCCTCCAGCGCTACAAGCCGGGCAAGCCAATCGAACTTGGTGCTTTGGCCACCAGCCACATCCTTGACGAGGAAGTGGCGGATTGCCCGGATCACACCGAGTTTCAGCTGCCATCTGAGATCGAGTACCTGGTCGGCCACAACGTCGACTACGACTGGGGTGTCATTGGCCGGCCAGAGATCAAGCGCATCTGCACTGCGGCACTGAGCCGCCGCCTTTGGCCTGACGCCGACAGCCACTCGCAATCGGCGATGATCTATCTGCACTACCGGGACCAGGCGCCGGGCCTTCTCCGCAACGCGCACGCCGCGCTCGACGACGTGAAGAACTGCCGGTTGCTGCTGATCAAGATCCTCGACGCCCTGGCCGCCGAACTGGGACGCCCGGTGGCCGACTGGGAAGAACTCTGGACCATCTCCGAAGACGCACGCATCCCTACCGTGATCGGCTTCGGTAAGCATCGGGGAGCCAAGTTCAGCGACCTCCCGGCCGATTACCGGCGCTGGCTGCTCAACCAACCTGACCTTGACCCGTTCGTTCGGAAAGCCCTTATGAGGTAGCTCGCATGAACCCATCAATCGACCTAGAGGCCGCACAAGCGGCCTTCTTTGCCTCTGGTGGCCAGCTTGTCGTGCTGGATGGCTACACCTACCGACCACTGCCCGAGCGCAAGCACCCAGACCCCAAGCAGAAGCCGGCCAAGCCTTCTACGCGCAAGGCCGAAAGACAGCAGGTAACCAAAGCCAGGACCCGCGCCGTAAAGATCGCCGAGTTGGCCAAGACCATGAGCTGCGGTGAGGTTGCGGAGCTCCTTGGGGAAACCAAAGGCGCGCTGTGGGGCGTGGCTGCGCGGGAGGGCTTCAAGTTCTTCTCCCCGCCCAGGGCGGCCCGGCCAACGACGTCTGCGGCTGATCAGGAAAAGGAAGATCGAGCGCTCGCCGATCAGATTATCGCTCTCCGTGACGCCGGTGATTCTCGGACCCGGGTAACCGCGAAGCTGGGGATCGGGAATCGCAAGCTCGAGCGAATCCTGGTGGCATTCAAGATCAACTTCCCGCTTCAGCGGCACCGGGGGTAGCCATGCCAAGAGTCAAGCCGGAGAAGATCCACCCACCGCCCTACTACCACGGGCGTACCACTCGGGCTGCTGGCCGGTGCCGAGCCTACCAGCCTCACCCAGAAATGTCGGTCGATAGCGCCTGGTGGCTCGCGGGCTGGCATGACTGCGATATGGAGTTATCCCATGAACCGAAAAATCCGCCGATCGCTGCAACTGCACAGGCGGCGTGAACAGTTCAACCTACCGCCCAGCGGATTGAAAGAGGTGCCGTATGGCGATGACTCAGCAAGAGCGGGACGAGAAGCGCCGCGCCAAGGCCGAGCGCCTGCAGGAAGAAGACCTGCGCTTGAAGGTTCGACCAGGGACTAAACAGGCCCTGCTGGAGCTGATGGAGTGGGCCGGTATCGAGGAGCAGGGCGAGGCGATGACGCTGATGATTCATCACGTCGAGGCGCTCGGCCATCACGCGCTGTTTAGGATCGCGCGCCACGAAATAGAAGGTCATCGGGTTGTGGCGCGGACTGAACCGTTGAGGCTTTCAGCCAGGAAGCGAACGGGCCAGCACCTGCGCGCGATCTGCGGATGGGCTGACGCCACATAAAGCCAGATGATCGAGGCGCTGATCCATGGAATTCACGCCCTGGGCAGGCTGCACTCGGCGAAGTTTCTCGCCCCGCCGCGACATGAGATCAGCATCTCACCGCGCCTGGCCCTGGCCTTCGACCGGAAGAGCATGCTGATGATTCAGCAGGATCCAGGGGATGAAGTGATCTATCCGTAGCGGAAGAAAACAAGCGCTGCTACCAGTAAAAAACCAACAAGGACAACACCGGCGACAATTTTCTCAAAGTCCTCTTTATCTGCCGCGTCCTGAGCTGCCTTTTTCTGCATGTATACCATCTTGCCCGCCATGACTCGCCTCGGGTTCTTGAGTTCGTCAGGCTTGCTTGAACGCCCCATCGCTTCTCCTAAATCCGGCCCCATGCCGGCCACCCGTAATACCCCATTCAAAACCAAATTGCCACCATACCTTAGCCAGCCCACGATCGCCAAAGCACCTGTAACTAGCTACTGGCCTGGAAGAACGGGGAGAGTCTGCAAAGGGTGATGATCTGCATCTACAAACGTGTCCTCTACCCTTTTAGGCATTACATAGGTACCAACCAGTATGTATTCAACGATCTCTAGAGCCAACGACAACTGGTCCCTAGAATGCGCCTCTGCTTCATGAGCAGACTTATTACCCAAGAGTCTTATCTTGTGAAGCGCCGCGAGACCTTCTTTAGTAACCAGAGATCTTTTATGCAGATCATCGAGTTTTTTGTATAAATCCCTACCATCAGCCTTAACATCCTTACAAATCGCATCTAATATTGCCCGTACTCCTATACCGGCGACGATCGACAGATCGTTCTCTATAGCGGATTTGGTCTCATTGTATAACTGAGAAATCCTATAGGGCACGTATCTTCGATCAAACCCCTTCAGCCCAGTCGATCGCCCCGGATAAAACTTCACAGTCTCGACATCATACCGACCGTCCTCATCATAATCGTAGTCTTCCGAATTTGATGAGATCGTGCGAAATGAAACGAGGTCACAGCCGACGCACTGAATAATCTGACTAACACAATTCCAATAGTAGTGGTTATGAGAATCAGTTTCATCAGCGCCATCTTCAACATAAGCAGCCGCGATCCGGTGATTGGTTTCACGGCAACATTGCCGACAATCGATCTTGTGCAAAGACTGATCTTGTGCTGCCAGTCTGTACTCGTACTTACGCTCACCCACAACCTGCTCCCCATCCGGCTCCGTGCCGGGCGAATCATAACTACCCCACTTCAACAAATAACGCCACCTCGGCGATGGCGGCGCCTGCAATGGAGATTGCCCATGAACCCCTACCAGATCACGGGGCCGGCGCAGATTGGCGTCAGTGGTGGCCGCACCAGCGGTCACATGCTCTGGAAAATACTGGAGGCCCACGGCGGCAAGCTACCGGCAGACGTGCACGCCTTCTTCCAGAACACCGGCAAGGAGCGCGAGGAGACGCTGGTCTTCATCGACGCCATGGCTAAGCACTGGGGCGTCAACATCGTCTGGATGGAGTGGTGCCGAGTGTACGGCCAGCCGGATGACGCGCCCTGGTACAAGATCGTCGACTTCGAGACGGCCAGCCGCAACGGCGAGCCCTTCACCATGATGCTGGAGTACTACCAGGCATACCGAAAGGCAGAGAAGAATCTGCCGGCGGTGCTGCCGAACTTCAGCAACAACATGTGCACCGCCTACCTCAAGGTGAAGATCGGCGAGAAGCACATGCGCGCCCTGGGCTACGACGAATGGGACTGCATCGTCGGCATCCGCTACGACGAGCCTCGCCGCTACAGCCGGATGATGACCGCCAACGAGCGCGGCAACGCCCGATGGGACAGCGTTTGCCCATCCTACGTCGCCGGCATCATCAAAGAGGACGTGGCCGCCTTCTGGGCCGAACAGTCTTTCGACCTGGGCATGGATTCGGACTACGGCAACTGCGACCTATGCTGGAAAAAGAACGAGGCCAAGCTGATCAGGACCATTCAGGAAGATCCATCCCGGGTGATCTGGTGGTCCGGCACCGAAGAGCGGTTTGGCCAGGTGTTCCGGCAAGACCGCCCCAATTATCGGTCGCTGGCCTGGTCAGCGGACCAGCGCGCCAGGCAGGGGGATTTCGATTTCGACTACACCTCAGAGGATATAGATTGCTTCTGCGGTGATTGAGGCGTGACCTTCACAACTAGGCTGGTCGCGGCTCTCTAACGCGATGTATTACATAGTGTTCAGAATGTCCCGCATCGACCCTATCAAAAAAACTCAGGTAGTGATCTTCAAATGGATGCCGGTCCATCAGAAGCGGTTCAATGCGTTCATGACCGCAGAACGAAAGTAGATGATTCAAAACCTCCCCTAAGAGGAATACCGGCCTCGCTGGAGTTCTTGAAAACTGGGTCTGAATTGGGTCGGTTTTAACAAACAAGTACAGTTCAGGCTCTATATCATCTAGGCGCGGAAAAGCAAAATGCATGCTGTCACTTAAGTTCGAGCACTCAATGATCCAGCGAACAAGCGCTAAGTCGCTTGGCGCTTGACCTGTAATCAAAACCAACTCAGCGTAGCTGGATCGCCACTCATTAACAACATCCAAGTTACCTATCGTATCGAAGGACCTGCCAGAATAATGATTAGCGGGAAACAGCATCCTATACAGGTCGTTTTTTCTAAAAAAAACAACTTTCAATTCTGACGCCACATAATCTATGAGCTCAAAAAAATCTTTACGGTGACTCATATAAAGCTGCGCCCTAGCAAAATACTTACTATCATCCGCCGACGCCTTCGAAATATTTGCAGCCTTCCAAGACGCGTATGCAGCGAAAGCGGCAGCTATAGCTGACACTCCGCCTACAAAGTCAGCTACTGAAACTTCTTTCTTCCAAGTAAACTCAGGAACAACATTAAACCAAACCCCACCCGCTAGAAACAACAGCAGACATCCCGCCCACACCATACGATCCATTTTACATCCCCCTAACCACAATCCTGACGATTATGCCGAGATATAGAGCTCTCGGCGAGGACCGCACATGTCTGCATTTCAGAAAAAGAACCCGCTCGACTTCAAAACCCAGTACGGCCTTGGCTTCGACCCTCAGGACGACGAGATCGTGGTGGACTTCTTCTGCGGTGGCGGCGGCGCCGGTACCGGGCTGGAAATGGGACTGGGCCGCCCGGTGACCGTGGCCAAGAACCACAGCCCCGCGGCCATCAGCATGCACACCGCCAATCACCCTGCGGCGCGCCACTTCACTACCGACGTGTTCGAGGGTGACCCGGACGAAGAATGCCAGGGCCGCGCCGTGGGCTGGTTCCACATGAGCCCCGACTGTACGCACCACAGCCAGGCCGCCGGCGGGCAGCCGCGCAAACGCGAGATCCGCAACCTGTCGTGGATCGGCTTAAAGTGGGCCGGCAAGAAGAAGCCGCGGGTGATCAGCCTGGAGAACGTGAAGCAGATTTTGCAGTGGGGCCCGCTGTTGGCGAAGCGCGACAAGGCCACTGGCCGGGTGATGAAGCTGGACGGCACCGTGGCCGCCGTCGGCGAGCGCGTACCAGTGCAACAGCAGTTCTTGGTGCCCGACCCGAAGCGGCGCGGCATCACCTGGCGCAGGTTCGTGCATTTGCTCGAAGGCATGGGCTACCAGGTGGCATGGCAGATCATCAAGGCCTGCGACTTCGGCGCACCCACCAGCCGGGAACGCCTGTTCATGATCGCCCGTTGCGATGGCCAGCCAATTGTGTGGCCAGAGCCAACCCACGTTAAGAGCCCGGCCAAGGGCCAGCAGAAGTGGCGCACCGCCGCCGACTGCATCGATTGGAGCGTGCCGAGCAAGAGCATCTTCGGCCGCAAGAAGGCGTTGGCCGATGCCACGCTGCGCCGTGTGGCTAAGGGCATGAAGAAGTTTGTGCTGGATAACCCGCAACCCTTCATCGTGCCGATCGCGAACTGGTCGGGCGAGCTAGCCCAGTCGGCTGATGAGCCGCTGCGCACCGTCACCTCCTGGCCGCGTGGCGGATCCTTCGCCGTGGCAAGCCCAGTGATTCTTCCAGCAACGCACCAGGGCGCCGACCGTGTGAACAACCCGCGCGATCCGCTGCCAACGGTAACTGCAGCCAATCGTGGCGAACTGATGATGGCCAGCCCAGTGATGATCGGGGCCGGTGGGCCTGTGTATGCCGGCAAGCCTGCGCCAGCTGATCAACCAGTGGGCACGCTAATGACGCAGAATCACCGCGCCCTGGTCACTGCATTCATCGAACAGGCCAACGGCGGCTTCAACGCCACCCCGGCCAAGGGTGCAGACGAACCGCTGACCACGGTCACCAACACCGGCAGCCAGCAGCGCCTCGTAACGGCCAGCCTGGCCACGCTCCGCCGCAACTGCGTAGGACGGGCAGCAGATGAGCCGGTACCGACCATGACCGCCGGCGCCGAGCATCACGCCCTGGTCGAGTACAAGCTATCGCCAGAGCACGAGGAAGGCGCCCTACGCGTCGCCGCGTTCCTGATCAGCTACTACGGAACCGAAAACATCAGCGCCTGCGACTCGCCAGCGCCCACGGTGACCACCAAAGACCGCCTAGGCCTGGTCACCGTGTTCGTGAAGGGAGCGCCCTATGTGATCGTCGACATCTGCCTGCGGATGCTGCAGCCGCACGAGCTCTACCGCGCTCAAGGCTTCCCTGCCAGCTACATCATCGACAAAGGCGCCGACGGCAAGCCGTTCACCAAGACTGAGCAGGTTCACATGTGCGGCAATAGTGTGAGTCCACCGCCTATGGCTGCATTGGCGAGAGCCAATGACCCCTGGCTGCGTCAACGCTTTCAGTCCGCAGCAGCTTAAGCCCTGTAACAAAATCTAAAATTGAAGCATTATGCTTTCGCCAACAAAACTTGCAGGAATAGAGCATGGACAACTCTCTTGATTCGTTTTTGAGCTCTCAGAACATCAGTACGGACGAATGGGATATGGCTCGTATTGATTGGGATTTACTCTACGCCATCGCCATAGACCACATTGATCGATCTGAGGATCTGCGAGCAACAGCGAGCTACTTCGCGTCTGCATTCCAAGCAACCCCAGGGGTGCATTCCGTACGCTGGCGCATTAAAGATCCTGAGCACCTACTGGCGAAAATCATTAGAAAAAGAATTGAAAAGTCAGAAAAATACGAGAGCATCAACCTCGATAATTATAACAGCATCATAACCGACCTAATCGGAGTCCGCGTACTACATTTATTCAAGCATGAGTACGAGGGCATAGACCAGGCAATTCGTGCAAAATGGAACCTGCATGAATCTCCGCCTATTCACTACATACGCACCGGAGACACAACTCCAGATAATTTCAAAAAAGACTTATTTGACGAAAAACCCCATCCAGCTGGCTACAGATCCATCCACTATGTCTTGAGGACGCAGCCAACAATTCGTGAAAACTTGGTAGAGGTTCAGGTACGGACAATATTTGAAGAAGGCTGGAGCGAAATTGACCACAAGATTAGATACCCTAATTTTTCGGACAATCCGTTAGTTGTATACTTTCTGACTATTTTTAACAGGATGGCCGGGAGCGCTGATGAGATGGGAACGTTCGTTAAAAATCTATCGTTAGCCATGAGCATCAACGATCTGCAGGTCGCAAAACTCACTGAAGAGCGCGATCAGACCCTTCTGAAGATGAGCCTTCTAGTTGAAGAGCTTGCTCAAGCCAAAGACACTGGCGAAAGCTACAAAGAAACAATTGCAAAACTCCAAAGCGACTTGCAACAACTCAAAACAAACTCGGACCGAGATGCCACCTCCAAGTCATCAAAATGGTCGTCCAGCCTTATCGACATAAATTCGATAAGCGAGGACATTCGAAAAACCACGTTATCATTCCCCTCTCTAGCAGACATCCAACTTAACTCTTCCGAACAACTTATCAAGTTTGCGCAAGACATTAGTAAAAGCACCCAGCTTCAGAACGAAATAATAGCCAATACACTTAAACACACCAAATCCTACATCAGCAAAAAATCCTCAAAGGAAAATGAGGACAAAGATAAAGACGAGCAATAAATTTATATATTGACAGAAAGTTTTAAATGACTAGCCAGATCAACACCCTATAACTAATGGCGACCAGCAGTTGTGCGGGTCGCCTAAGCGAAAATGAATCAACATTTCTGAAATCACTCCGATTTTGCTTTAACACCATCATTAAGCCGGGACTTCCCCCAATGTCGGCCAGGCTTTAGCGACCTCCTCCAAGACCTGCCAACAAACCCCCTCTATTCACTGCCGCGATATGGCGGCCAAGGATCTGCCGTGGGCAAAACAATCATCATGACCGGGAAAGCGGTCGTGAACTTCCGCAAGGTCATGAAAAACGTACCTGACGATGAGGTCCAGGACCTGGTGAGCATGAACGACACCCGGGAAGACCAGATCACCGAAGACGACCTACTCGACATCGAGTGGATTCATGACGACGTAGCCATCGAGGTGAAGGAATGACCCGCCTCGCCCTCTGCCTCCTGCTGCTGGCCACCGGCGCCAGCGCAGCAACTCCCGATGCAGAAATTCGCCGGGTTGAGCGTGAAGACATGAGCTTTGGCGATGGCGTGACAGTCATTCACGACGATCGCCGAGAGGTTACGTGCTGGGTCGCAAGTAGCTGGTACGGGAAAGGCATCAGCTGCATCCCCGACAGCCAGCTGCAGGCCGGCAACGAGCGCCAGCTCTCCCCGCACGAAACCCAACCCGAACCTACACCCGCTACGGCGCCTGGGCGCTGTATTGATGAGAGGTATCAGCTGTGAGCAAAGCCGCCCGCAAAGATGTTCTGGACGAAATGACCAAGGAAGACTTGGTGGACTGGATCAGGTCGCAGCACTTTTTCATCAAGCCCAAGAAGAGCGATGTTCTGTACCTGCGCTGGCATCGGCAATCAGCCGCCGTTATCGATGAGATGGAGAAGGAAAACCGCGCACTTGATCACCTCGACTTCGGAGAGCGTGATCGCCTGGCCAAGCAATTCAACGCCTCAAAAGACCCGAATGAGCGCCTTCGGCTGATCGAGAAGATCGAGCCATATGACAAGGCCATGAGGGACCATCTGAGCCGCTCCGAGGCGATTAACCGCAAGCAGAAGCGAGTGGATGCCCTTTACGAGCAGATCGATGTGGAGCGTCGGAAGGAGCAGCGGGCATGACCGACTTGATCAGCGTGAGGGTTTCCAACCTGATCGGCGCGCCCCTGGACTGGGCGGTGGCCATGGCCGAAGGCTACAAGCAGGACACCGAGAACCACCTGACGATTATCAGTCCCCGGGGCGTCTTCACCAGCGTGAGCATTCGCGGCGCATCCGAAGGCTTCGGGTTTCGACCATCCACTAACTGGGACCAGGGCGGCCCGCTGATCGACAAGCACAATGGCGGTCTGCACTACGAGGCCCACCTGGCTGATGAAGCCTTCCGATACAGCTCCGGCCCGGGAAGGTCCGGATTCTGGTGCTATGGCCCAACTGCGCTAATTGCCTTCTGTCGAGGCCTGGTCAAAGCCAAGCTCGGCGATACCGTCCAGGTGCCGAAGGAACTGGTCGCGTCCGCAACCCATTAATGCGGACGCCCAAGCTCGAACTAC
Organism: Pseudomonas sp. 5.2; assembly: GCF_059025405.1. Classification (NCBI taxonomy): domain Bacteria; kingdom Pseudomonadati; phylum Pseudomonadota; class Gammaproteobacteria; order Pseudomonadales; family Pseudomonadaceae; genus Pseudomonas; species Pseudomonas sp. 5.2. The sequence continues at coordinate 684,968 of NZ_JBYBHH010000001.1, read as the reverse complement.
CTTACTTTCTTCAGAGGATTCTGAAGAAGAGCGGCATCAAGCATTGCTTGAACTTCGTCCCTCTCGTTCTTCCTGTGCTGGACCTGCACCCTATCCAAAGCCGGCCCCTTTTTTTTGCTACTAGGATCGGAATCGTCGTATTCCGGAAAATCCTCGAAAAAGTCCACCCAATCATTCACTTCAAGATCCCTCAAGTTATGGTGAGGGGTGGATTAAAAGCGCTATTGCAGCCAAAAGCAAAGCCGCATCCCCTAAAACTCAAGCCCGCCGACGCACCGCCAAGAAGTGCGTCGCAGCCAGCAACACCCCCGGTATAGCCAAGCCAAGGCCGCTGTATATGAATGCAGGCTGTTTTGACAGCAGACCGCCCATTACAAACCCGATACCAGTGGGTATCAGTGTGACCGCTACGTAGCCGAACGGCTTCCTGGTTTCCTTGCCCATATCACCTCTCCTTTAGAGCTCCAATTTAATCACATGAGCCCGCCGACATGCGCGGGCGAGGATGACCTATGTCCGATAACACCGTGAAGTGCAGCAGGTGCCGCAACCAGCACAAGGAGAGCGAGCGCGTGCTCGCTCCCTGCAAATGGCTCAAGGGCGCCAGCACCATGGTGTGCCCTCGCTGCCGGTGCACCAGCTATTACCGCGTAGAGCCTGCCCCGGCAGCGTGACCACGAAACAGCCGCCGCCGGCGGCGTGGAGATTATCCATGAACCTGATCGACTGCTACGTCACGAAGATCCTCGGCGAGCCGTACCGCAAGTTCGGCGCCTGGTGGGTCGACGTCGAATACAACAGCTGGGGCAGCGTGAGCACCACCCGGCTCATGCTCCGCACCGAGGAAGCCGCCCGCGCGGCGCAGGTCGGGCACAAATTCACGGCCTGATCTGGCCGCCTAGCCTGGAGATCACCACATGACAGCAGCCAGCGCGGCACAGCCCGCGCCTGCCCTGCCGCGCATTCTCCGCGCCGGCAAGGCCCCCGCCTATCTCGGCATGAGCCGCGCCGAGTTCAACAAGACCGTCAGGCCCTACGTCAGCGAGTTCCCCATCGGCGAGCGCGGTATCGGCTTCGACCGGCAGGAGCTCGACGCCTGGGCAACTGACTACATCCTGACCACAGCAATTGCGAAACAAGGCGCCAAGGGAACAGAATCCCCCTGCAGCGAGCGCCAGGTTGGAGGAAGTACATGGCGCGAAAAACCATCACGGGCCTCTCGCAGAGGAACGGAATCTGGCACATCGACAAGAGGGTCAACGGTGAGCGACTTTACGAAAGCACTGGCGCTCGCGAAAGGGAAGAAGCGGAGCGCTACCTGATATTCCGGCTGGAGCAGTTGCGGCAGCGGAAGATCTACGGCGTCAAGCAGGTCAGGTTGTGGCGAGAGGCCGCCACGAAGTACCTGGTGGATTTTGCCGACCAGCCATCAATCTGGCTGACCGCCACCTATCTGGAGCAGCTTGATCCGTACATCGGCCACCTTCCCGTCAGTCACGTAGATGACGGGACGCTGGCTCAGTACATCAAGGACCGGAAGATGCCAGGGAAGACGAAAACCGGGAAGATCAAGCCGGGCGCATCGAACAGGACTATCAACATCGCCTTGCAGCGAGTGGTCAGGGTTCTGAACTTGTGCGCCAGGAAGTGGCGGGACTCCGAGCAGCGTCCGTGGCTGGACAACGTGCCGATGATCTCGATGTTGGAGGAGAAACGGTCAGCGCGGAAACCCTACCCGATGTCATGGGAAGAGCAGGCGCTGCTTTTTGCGGAACTGCCGGACCACCTGCACAAGATGGCCCTGTTCAAGGTGAACACGGGCTGCCGGGAGCAGGAGGTGTGCAAGCTTCGCTGGGATTGGGAGATTCATGTGCCCGAGATCGACGCTACCGTGTTCCTGATCCCTGCCGACTTCGGTGGTCGAACGGAGAAGTCCGGGGTCAAGAACGGCGACGAGAGGCTGGTGGTGCTGAACAGCGTTGCCAGGTTGATCGTCAACCGGCAGCGAGGGATCAGCAAGGAATGGGTATTCCCATACCACGATGAGACGCCGATGCATCGAATGAACGACTCGGCATGGAAGAAGGCCAGGGCCAGGGCGGCCAAGGTTTGGCAGGAGAAGAACCTGAGGCCAGCGCACGACGGGTTCGCATCGTTCCGTGTGCACGATCTCAAACACACGTTCGGTCGGCGACTGAAGGCTGCAGGTGTTTCGGAGGAAGATCGAAAGGCGCTGCTCGGACACAAGAACGGCAGCATCACCAGTCACTACTCTGGCGCAGAGATCGGTCAACTGATCGAGGCAGCCAACAAGGTGTCCGCAACCGATTCGCGCGGACCGGTACTTACGATGCTGACCAGGAGGAAGGCATGAAAAACGGAGAAGTCACGCAAAAGTCACGCAAATGAAAAAGGCCAATGCTCTGAACATTGGCCTTTCCCATTGGGATTATTGGTCGGGACGGAGTGATTCGAACACTCGACCCCTTGCACCCCATGCAAGTGCGCTACCGGGCTGCGCTACGCCCCGACTCTATTCTCGATACCGCTGAGAACGTTGAAGAATCTACCCTAACCTTTTGATAAATGAAAGCTTTTTCTCAAAAAAATTTCCATTCGTCGGAGCAAATCACTTCTTCAACACCACCAACACATCCTCCAACTCAACAATCATCTGCCGAATCAGCTGCTTGTACTGGCTTGACTCATCCTTCACCTCATCACTGGAGAGCCGCAACCGCGCCCCGCCAATGGTGAACCCCTGGTCATACAGCAGCGCTCGAATCTGGCGGATCATCAGCACGTCCTGGCGCTGGTAATACCGCCGATTCCCCCGCCGCTTTACGGGGTTCAACTGAGGGAACTCCTGCTCCCAATACCGCAGCACGTGCGGCTTTACCGCGCAAAGCTCGCTGACTTCACCAATGGTGAAGTAGCGTTTGCCCGGTATGGGGGGCAGTTCGTCGTTATGGCTTGGTTCCAGCATAGGCCTCTACCCGGGCCTTCAACTTCTGCCCTGGACGAAAGGTGACGACGCGGCGAGCGGTGATCGGGATCTCTTCCCCTGTCTTGGGGTTGCGGCCCGGCCGCTGGCGTTTGTCGCGAAGGTCGAAGTTGCCGAAACCGGACAGCTTGACCTGCTCGTTCTCTTCAAGTGCGTGCCGAATTTCTTCGAAAAACAGCTCGACCAACTCCTTGGCCTCACGCTTGTTAAGCCCCAGCTCCTCGTACAGCCTTTCGGCCATCTCAGCTTTCGTCAGAGCACCCATGCCGTTATTTCCTTAACGTGGTGTTCAACCTTTGTTCGAGCGAGGTGAGGATATTTTGCAGGGTAATGTTCACCTCATCGTCGTTAAGAGTGCGCGATGGATGCTGCCAGGTCAAGCCGACGGCCAGGCTTTTTCTATCAGGATCAATGCCTTTACCTTGGTAGACATCAAACAGCCTGAGGTCTGTGAGCCATTCGCCTGCATTGTCACGAATTAATTCAAGCACCGCGTTAGAAGCTACATCACGTCCTGCAATCAACGCCAGGTCACGACGGGTTTCTGGGAACTTGGACAGTTCGCTGAACTTCGGCAGGCGGCCTTCGACCACGTCACCCAATACCAGCTCGAACAGGAACACAGGGCGATCCAGGCCCAGGGCTTTGGCAAGCTCGGGGTGAATGGCGCCGAGGTGGCCGACGGGCTTGCCGTCGCGCTCGATGAGGGCGGTTTGGCCTGGGTGCAGGGCGGGGTGTTTGCCGGCGCTGAAGGTGAAGTCGCTCAGCGCGCCGGAATAACCCAGCAGGGCTTCCACGTCGGCTTTGACGTCGAAGAAGTCGATGCCGTCGCGGCCGTTGGCCCAGCCTTCTGGCAGGCGGCTGCCGGTGACGACGCCGGCGATCATCGGTTGCTGCTCGAGGTTACCGAGCTGGCCGACGAAGCGCAGGCCGCTTTCGAACAGGCGTACGCGGTCTTGCTGGCGGTTGAGGTTGTGCTGCAGCGCCTTGACCAGGCCCGGCCACAGGGACGCGCGCATGGCGGCCATGTCGCTGGAGATGGGGTTGGCCAGCAGCAGGGGCTCGACGCCAGGGGTGAACAGCTCGAACAACTTCGGGTCGATGAAGCTGTAGGTGATGGCTTCCTGGTAGCCGCGGGCGACCAGCAGGCGGCGCAGGTTCGGCAGGTCACCGCGGGTTTCCGGCTTGCCCTGGGGCGCGAGGCGCGCCTGTGGGTAGCGGACCGGCAGGTTGTTGTAGCCGTACAGGCGGGCCAGCTCTTCGATCAGGTCGACTTCCAGGCTGATGTCGAAGCGGTGGCTTGGGACGTTGACGGTCCACTGCCCTGCCCCGTTCGCCGTGGTGGTCAGTTCCAGGGCGTTGAGCAGTTGCTCGACCTGGGCGGCTTCCAGCTCCATGCCAAGCATCTGGGTGATGCGTTCGGCGCGCAGGGTTACCGGGGCGACGTTGGGCAGGTGCTGTTCGCTGACGGCTTCGACGATCGGGCCGGCTTCGCCGCCGACGATTTCCAGGATCAGCGCGGTGGCGCGTTCCATGGCTTCGCGGGCCAGCTGCGAGTCGACCCCGCGCTCGTAGCGGTGCGAGGCATCGGTGTGCAGGCCGTAGGAACGGGCCTTGCCAGCGACGGAGATCGGCTCGAAGAAGGCGCTTTCAAGGAACAGGTCGCGGGTTTTTTCGGTGTTGACGCCGCTGTGCTCGCCACCCATGACGCCGGCAATGGCCAGGGCGCGGGTGTGGTCGGCGATGACCAGGGTATCGGCACGCAGGGCGACCTCCTGGCCGTCGAGCAGGACGAGTTTTTCGCCCTCTTCAGCCATGCGGACGCGGATGCCGCCGTTGATTTCGGCGAGGTCGAAGGCGTGCATCGGCTGGCCGAGTTCGAGCATCACGTAGTTGGTGATGTCGACGGCAGCGTCGATGCTGCGCACGTCACTGCGGCGCAGGCGTTCGACCATCCACAGCGGGGTCGGCTTGGACAGGTCGACGTTGCGGATGACGCGGCCCAGGTAGCGTGGGCAGGCAGCCGGGGCAGTCACTTCGACCGGACGCACTTCGTCGTGGGCAGCCGGTACAGCCGGGACGACTGGGCGGGTGACCGGGACGTTGTACAGGGCGCTGACATCGCGGGCCAGGCCGGCCAGGGACAGGCAGTCGCCGCGGTTCGGGGTCAGGCCGATTTCGATGCTGGCGTCGTCCAGGCTCAGGTACTGGCGAATGTCTTCGCCAACCGGGGCGTCAGCCGCCAGTTCCAGCAGGCCGTCGTTTTCTTCGCTGATCTGCAGCTCGGCCGCCGAGCACAGCATGCCGAACGACTCGACGCCGCGCAGCTTGGCCTTCTTGATCTTGAAGTCACCTGGCAGTTCGGCACCGATCATGGCGAACGGGATCTTGATGCCCGGGCGCGCATTGGGGGCGCCGCAGACAACCTGGAAGGTTTCCTGGCCGTTGCTGACCTGGCAGACGCGCAGCTTGTCGGCGTCCGGGTGTTGCTCGGTGGCGAGGATTTCGCCCACGACGATGCCGCTGAACTGGCCGGCAGCGGGGGTCACGCTGTCGACTTCGAGGCCGGCCATGGACAGGCGGGCGACCAGTTCGTCACGGGAGACTTGCGGGTTTACCCAACCGCGCAGCCACTGTTCACTGAATTTCATGCTGTTCTCCTGAAAGTTGCGTCGGGCATTGACCTAGCGGAATTGCGCGAGGAAGCGCAGGTCGTTGTCGAAGAACAGACGCAAATCGTTGACGCCGTAGCGCAGCATGGCCAGGCGCTCGGCGCCCATGCCGAAGGCGAAGCCCTGGAATTCTTCAGGGTCGATGCCGGACATGCGCAGCACGTTCGGGTGGACCATGCCGCATCCCATGACTTCGAGCCAGCCGGTCTGCTTGCAGACGCGGCAGCCTTTGCCAGAACACATCACGCACTGGATATCGACTTCAGCGGACGGCTCGGTGAAGGGGAAGAACGACGGGCGGAAGCGCACAGCCAGTTCTTTTTCGAAGAAGACGCGCAGGAATTCTTCGATGGTGCCCTTGAGGTCGGCGAAGTTGATATCGCGATCGATCAGCAGGCCTTCGACCTGGTGGAACATCGGCGAGTGGGTGATATCCGAGTCGCAGCGGTAGACGCGGCCCGGGCAGACAATGCGAATGGGCGGCTGGCTGGACTCCATGGTCCGCACCTGCACCGGCGAGGTGTGGGTGCGCAGCAGCATGTTGGCATTGAAATAGAAGGTGTCGTGCATCGCCCGCGCCGGGTGGTGGCCGGGGATGTTGAGCGCTTCGAAGTTGTGGTAGTCGTCTTCGACCTCTGGGCCTTCGGCAATGCCGTAGCCGATGTGGGTGAAGAACTGCTCGATGCGCTCGAGTGTACGGGTGATCGGGTGCAGGCCACCGGTGGTCTGGCCACGGCCTGGCAGGGTGACGTCAATGCATTCGGCAGCCAGGCGAGCGCTGAGCTCGGCTTCTTCATAGGCGGCCTTGCGTGCGTTGAGCACCTCGGTGACGCGTTCCTTGGCATCGTTAATCAGCGCGCCGACTTTCGGCCGCTCTTCGGCTGGCAGGTTGCCCAGGGTCTTCATCACCTGGGTCAGCTCGCCTTTCTTGCCGAGATATTGAACCCGGATCTGTTCCAGGGCATTGATGTCTTCAGCGCGCTCTACGGCCTCAAGGGCTTGGGAGACCAGCGCATCCAGGTTTTCCATGTACAGACTCCAGATACGAAAATAGGGGAAGAGCTTTGAAGGCTCTTCCCCTATCGATGACGTTCAATGCCCGGCGACGCTAGCGCCGCCGGGTGATTGTCGCGGGTACTTAAGCCAGAACGGCTTTAGCTTTCTCGACAATCGCAGCAAACGCCGCTTTTTCGTTCACTGCCAGATCGGCCAGAACCTTACGGTCGATTTCGATCGACGCCTTTTTCAGGCCAGCAATCAGACGGCTGTAAGACAGACCGTTGGTGCGGGCACCGGCGTTGATACGAGCGATCCACAGTGCGCGGAACTGACGCTTCTTCTGGCGACGGTCACGGTAGGCGTATTGACCGGCCTTGATGACAGCCTGCTTGGCTACGCGGAATACGCGCGAGCGTGCACCGTAGTAACCTTTAGCCAGTTTCAGAATTTTTTTGTGACGCTTACGAGCGATAACGCCGCGCTTTACACGAGCCATGAGTAACTTCCTCTATCTTTGACCAGAATTAACGAACGCGCAGCATGCGCGCGACTTTCGCGACGTCAGACGGGTGCAGCAAGCTGCTACCACGCAGTTGACGCTTACGCTTGGTCGACATTTTGGTCAGGATGTGGCTCTTGAAAGCGTGCTTGTGCTTGAAGCCCGAAGCTGTTTTCAGGAAACGCTTCGCAGCACCGCTCTTGGTTTTCATTTTTGGCATGTTGGAACTCCGCATTCGATAAAATTACACATAATCATCAGGCCTGCCGTGCCCGGGAGATTACTTCTTTTTCTTGGGGGCGATGACCATCATAAGCTGGCGTCCTTCCATCTTAGGATGCTGCTCAACGGTGCCGTATTCAAGCAGGTCATTTTCAACCCGCTTCAACAGCTCCATGCCCAGCTCCTGGTGGGCCATCTCACGACCACGGAATCTCAGAGAGATCTTGGCCTTGTCCCCATCGGTAAGGAAACGTACCAGGTTGCGTAGTTTTACCTGGTAATCCCCATCCTCCGTCCCTGGACGAAACTTGATTTCTTTGATCTGGATCTGCTTCTGGTTTTTCTTGGCTTCGTTAGCCTGCTTCTTCTTTTCGAAGAGGTGCTTGCCGTAGTCCATGACCTTGCAGACCGGCGGTACCGCGTCTGCAGAGATTTCCACCAGATCCAGCTTCGCTTCATCAGCGATACGCAGCGCTTCATCAATCGAGACGATGCCAACCTGCTCGCCGTCTGCGCCAATTAACCGAACCTCGCGGGCCGAGATATTCTCGTTGATCGGGGCCTTCGGTACAGCACGTTTATCGTTTCTCATTTCACGCTTAATAGTCATTACTCCGATTCTTGGCGACCACGCCGGGAAACCGCTTGTGTCAGGAGCTCAGCGAATTGCGCGACGGGCATGGAGCCCAGGTCTGCGCCTTCGCGAGTACGCACAGCGACGGTTTGCGTTTCGACTTCGCGGTCCCCTATAACCAAAAGGTACGGGACCTTGAGCAAAGTATGCTCGCGGATTTTAAAGCCGATCTTCTCATTTCTCAAGTCCGACTTGGCACGGAAACCGCTACCGTTCAGAGATTTCTCAACCTCAAGGGCGAAATCGGCCTGTTTGTCGGTGATATTCATGACCACTGCCTGGGTCGGCGCCAGCCATGCCGGGAACACACCCGCGTAATGCTCGATGAGCATGCCGATGAAGCGTTCGAACGAACCGAGGATGGCGCGGTGCAGCATTACCGGGCGCTTGCGGCTGTTGTCTTCGGCGATGTAGCTGGCGTCCAGACGCTCTGGCAGGTTCGGATCGTACTGCAGGGTACCACACTGCCAGTTACGGCCGAGGCAGTCGCGCAGGGTAAATTCGATCTTCGGACCGTAGAACGCGCCCTCGCCCGGCTGGTATTCCCACTCCAGGCCAGATTCGTTCAGGGCATCGGCCAGGGCGCCCTCGGCGCGGTCCCACAGCTCTTCAGAGCCCACGCGCTTGGCTGGGCGGGTCGAGAGCTTCATGGCGATGTCGCTGAAACCGAAGTCCTTGTAGACGTCCAGGGTCAGCTTGATGAAGTCGGCGGCTTCTTTCTTCACCTGATCTTCGGTGCAGAAGATGTGCGCGTCGTCCTGGGTGAAGCCACGTACACGCATGATGCCGTGCAGGGCGCCGGACGGCTCATTACGGTGGCAAGCACCGAACTCGGCCAGGCGCATCGGCAGGTCGCGGTACGACTTCAGGCCCTGGTTGAACACCTGCACGTGGCACGGGCAGTTCATCGGCTTGACCGCGTAGTCACGGTTTTCCGACGACGTGGTGAACATGTTCTCGGCGTAGTTGGACCAGTGGCCGGAACGCTCCCACAGAATACGGTCAACAACCTGCGGGGTCTTGATTTCTAGGTAGTTGTTGTCGCGCTGAACCTTGCGCATGTACTGCTCGAGCACCTGATAGACGGTCCAGCCGTCCGGGTGCCAGAACACCATGCCTGGGGCTTCTTCCTGCAGGTGGAAGAGGTCGAGCTGCTTGCCGATCTTGCGGTGGTCGCGTTTTTCGGCTTCTTCGATGCGCTGGATATAGGCGGCCAGCTGCTTCTTGTCGGCCCAGGCGGTGCCGTAGACGCGTTGCAGCTGCTCGTTCTTGGCATCGCCGCGCCAGTAGGCGCCGGACAACTTGGTCAGCTTGAATGCCTTGAGGAAGCGCGTGTTCGGCACGTGCGGGCCACGGCACATGTCGACGTATTCTTCGTGGTAGTACAGGCCCATGGCCTGTTCATCCGGCATGTCTTCGACCAGGCGCAGCTTGTAGTCTTCGCCACGGGCCTTGAACACGTCGATGACTTCGGCGCGCGGGGTCATCTTCTTGACGACGTCGTAATCCTTCTCGATCAGCTGCAGCATGCGCTTTTCGATGGCGGCCATGTCTTCTGGGGTGAAGGGGCGCTCATAGGCGATGTCGTAATAGAAGCCTTCGTCGATCACCGGGCCGATCACCATCTTGGCGGTCGGGTACAGCTGTTTCACCGCGTGGCCGATCAAGTGGGCGCACGAGTGACGGATGATCTCCAGTCCCTCTTCATCTTTAGGGGTGATGATCTGCAGGGTGGCGTCGCGGGTGATCAGGTCGCAGGCGTCGACCAGCTTGCCGTCGACCTTGCCGGCCAGGGTGGCCTTGGCCAGACCGGCACCAATGGAGGCGGCGACGTCGGCTACGGATACGGCGTGATCAAACGAACGTTGACTGCCATCGGGAAGAGTAATAGTGGGCATGGCGCCTCCTCTCCTAGTGGTGACCCCTACCAAAGGTCACGTGGGTTGGGATGAGCCAGTACAAGATCCGCGCTGTCTTTCTCAAGAGAAAGCCTGCCTCACAGTGGCAGAAGCCTTTCGGCTTACCAGGGGCGAACCAGAGTGACTGGAAGGTAAAAAACAGGTGAGCTGCACGTTGTCAGCTACAAGCCGAGCATGCTAGCACGCGGGGTTGGGCACGATGCAGAAATATTTGGAAATTACACAACCGGGGTGAACTTACGCGGAAAAATTCCTATCAGACTTTGGGAAGCATCCTACTCTTGATGAGACCTAAACCAAGGAGTGTCTGGTTATGAGATTTCCGTCTCTTCTGGCCCTGAGCGTTGCTGGCGCCCTGCTGCTGCCGGTTGCGGCCAACGCGGGTTCGTTCCCGGCTGGCGCGAAGCAAAACTACATGTCCCAGTGCATCGAGGCCGCCACCGCCCAGGGCCTGGACGCCAAGGCGGCGCAGCAGCACTGCAGCTGTGGCGCAACGGCTATTGAAAAGAATTTCAGCGATGAGCAGATCAAGGACCTAGACAGCAAGGATGGCGTTGACGCCAAGCTGATGCAGAAAGCACAAACGGTTGTGCAGCAAGCATGCATGAAGGGCTGAAACCATAAAGCCGCGATTCGACACCCATTGTTTGCGCTGGATCAACATCTGGCGAACGTAAAAGGCGCTAGATGCGCAGAATTAGACTATGATGTTGCCGGTGCTTCGGAGCCTCGGCAACATCGCACCACTGAAAAAATCAAATGTCTGGAGATTCACCCCATGTCCAATCGCCAAAACGGCACCGTCAAATGGTTCAATGATGAAAAAGGCTACGGCTTCATCACCCCACAAAGCGGCGGCGACGACCTCTTCGTACACTTCAAGGCCATCGAATCTGACGGCTTCAAGAGCCTGAAAGAAGGCCAGGTTGTTTCCTTCGTGGCCGAAAAAGGCCAGAAAGGCATGCAGGCTGCACAGGTTCGTCCGGAGTAATTCGGACAGCTGTAAAAAAACCCGCCCAAGTGGCGGGTTTTTTTATGGGGTTCGCAACGGCTTAGCCGCAGTTGACGCGGGTTACCACACCTTGCTCATCCACATTCAGGTTAAGGCGCTCGGAGCGGTACTCCAGGGTCACCACATCGTGCGGCTTGAGCATACGGGCCATCTGCGAGCCACTGGCCTTGCGGGCCTGCTCCAGCAGGTCTGGGCTGCCCGGCTTGCCGATGGCAAAATTGGCACCGCTGGCTTCGCAGCGACCGTCGTTGCCTGCCGGTGCGGCAGGCGCACTGCCAGCAGAATTGCCACCGGTACTGCAACCAGCCAGCACAGCAGCCACCGCCAGGGTCGCCAGGTAAGCACGGGTACGGAACATGAATCCTCCTAAAATCGATCTGGGCACTGTCTGATCCGACAGCTGCGCGCATTGTTTGTTGCAAAACCGCACAAGTCTGCCTGAACATGCCGGTGGAGGCGAAATGGAATCGTGACTGGATTTTGCACAATACGCTTGGTTTGCCGCGCAAAGCTTTTTATTCTTATGTCGCAGAGTCATTGACGCAAAGGCATGATTTACTGCAAGAAGTGGAGCGCGCCGTGCCTCCCTCGAACATCAGGATCCGGTGTTCGCCCCTTCGTCCCAGGCCCCCAGTGAGAGCCTTTCATGAGCAGCCACAGCATCGACGCCGATATCAAGGTCAAATGGGCGGAGGGCCAGAGCGCCTACAGCCCCAGCACGCCGGAGGAGTTGCTACTGATTGCCATCGACCTGCTGGTGCGCGACCGCGGCAGCGAAGCGGCGCGCAGCTTTATGGACCAAGCGTTCGAGCGCTTCGCCAGGCATTCCCCTATTGCAATCGAGCCAGGCGCGCGCTGAGCAGGTCGAAAAAGCCCTGAGCATTCCCCTCCTCTACCCACATGACGTTGGCGGGCTGTTTCAGCACGCCATACCAGTCGGCGATGGTCTGGCCAAAGGTCGGGCCCTCGCGGCTGTCGATGGCCATGTGAATGCGTCGCCCACTGAACAGCTCGGGTTTTAGCAGGTAGGCAATGACACTGGCGTCGTGCACCGGGCCGCCAGGCATGCCGTACAGGTCCATGTCGTGGGTGATGTAGGCATTGAGAATATCCACGACCCGCTTGCTGGCCTGGTTGTTGACCGCCGCGAGTTGCTTGAGGCGTGCTTCGCTGGTCAGCAGCTTGTGGGTGACGTCCAGCGGCAGGTAAGTCAGTTGTATGCCACTGGCCAGCACCACCTCGGCGGCATGCGGGTCGGCGTACAGGTTGAATTCGGCTGCAGGGGTGATGTTGCCGCCGTTGAAGTGGGCGCCGCCCATGACCACGACTTCTTTGATGCCTTGGGCGATCTCCGGGCGCTGGATGAGTGCCAGGGCCAGGTTGGTCTGTGGGCCGAGCATGGCCAGGGTGATGCTGTGGGGTTGTGCGCTGCCGAGGGTGTCGACCAGGTATTGCACAGCATTACCTTGGGCCAGCGGCTTTTGCGGCGCGTGGACTTGCACACCGGTCAGGCCTTCTTCGCCATGCACTTCGGCGGCGTAGATGGGCGTGCGCACCAGCGGGCGGCCGGCCCCGGCGTACACGGGGATGTCTTCACGGCCAGCCCATTCGCGGGCCAGGCGGGCGTTGCGCGAGGTTTTATCGAGGCGCACGTTGCCGGCCACGGTGGTGATGGCGCGGATGTTCAGCTCATCGGGCGAGGCCATGGCCAGGAACAGCGCGACCACGTCATCGGCACCGGGGTCGGTGTCGATGATCAGATCGCGCGGGGCGGCCTGGAGGCTGGTGGTGGTGGCTGCGGCCATGAGGGTGAGTCCTTGTAGCAGGGGTTTGAGCATGGGGCACTCCTGTTGCCTTGGTAACGGTTGCGGGGCCGCTTTGCAGCCCAATCGCCGGCAAGCCAGCTCCTACAGAGATTGTGAATACTTCGGCAAACTGCACAGGACCTGTGGGAGCCGGCTTGCCGGCGATCGAGGGCAGCGCCCTCGGCTAAAAGGTCACCCCGGATATCAGGGCAATGTTGCTGTACGGCTGGCACTCCCCCGTGCGCACCACGGCACGCGCACTGCGCGACAGCACTTTAAATTCCTCATGGCTCATCCACTCCCGCTTGCCCAGCTTACCCCGCAAGCGCTCAATCTCGACCAGCCCGGGTGGCACCACTTTCTGCATTTCCTCGGCCAGCACATGCCGCTCTACCTGCATCTCGCTCAGCACCACCCGCAGCACACTGGCAAAGTCCGGTATGCCCGGCGTCAACGCCAGGTCGATCAGCTCGACGCCAGGCGGCACCGGCAGCCCGGCATCGCCAATCACCAGAATGTCGCCATGCCCCAAGCCGGCAATGGTCCGTGACAGGGCGATATTGAGCAGCGCGGTCTTCTTCATGGCTGCAGCTCCGAGAGGTAGGGAATCGACGGTTGCGCCCCCACGCGGGTGACCGACAATGCGGCGGCGCGCTGGCCGAAGGCGATTGCCTCGCCCTCCTCCAGGCCACGCACTAAAGCTGCGGCAAAACCACCCACGAAGGTGTCGCCAGCGGCCGTGGTGTCCACCGGCTGCACCACGGGCGCGGGGAAGTGCTGATGGCCCTGCGCGGTCACCAACAGGGCGCCTTGGGCGCCGAGCGTGATGATCACTTTGCCAGCGCCCAGTTGCAGCAATCGCTCACCGGCGCGCAGGGCGCTGCCCTGGTCGGTGACGGTGATACCGGTCAGTGCTTCGGCCTCGCTTTCGTTTGGGGTCAGGTAGTCGATATGGCCGAACCAGGTTGAGGGCAGCGGGCCTGTAGCAGGCGCCGGATTTAGGATCACACGTTTGCCCAATTCATGCCCCCTGGCCAAGGCCCAGGCCACGGTTTCGGCCGGCACTTCCAGCTGACAGATGATAACGTCGGCCGCCTGCAGCAACTTGTCGAAACGCTGCACCGACTGCGGCGTCAGCAGGCCATTGCCGCCAGGGATGATGACGATGCAGTTCTGGCTGGAGGCGTCGACGGTGATCAGCGCCACACCGCTGGAAACCCCTTGGCACACGCTCACCGCCTGGCAATCAACGCCTTCGCGCTCCAGCGCCTTGCGCAGTTGCTGGCCATAGGCGTCATCACCGACGTTGCCGACCATCGCCACACTGCCTCCCAACCGTGCCACCGCCACCGCCTGGTTGGCGCCCTTGCCGCCGGGCGCCGTGAAAAACGCCTCGCCAGGCAAGGTTTCGCCCGCCCGTGGCAAACGCTGGGCGCGGGCGACCAAGTCCATGTTGAGGCTACCGACCACCACTACCTTGGCATGCATAAGCGCTCCTTAGCGGTAATCATTGAACAGGTCCGGGCGTGGCCCGGTGGACTCGCGCTGCACGATGCGCGGGGCAACGATGCGCTGCTCTGCCGAACCCTGCCGAGGCGTGGCGATGCGCGAGAGCAGCAACGCGGCGGCGTTTTCGCCCAGCTCGCGGATCGACTGGCCCACGGTGGTCAGCGGCGGGTAAACGTAACGGCTGAGCTCGATGTCATCGAAGCCAATTACCGACAGTTCACCCGGTACGTTGATGTTGCGCTCGGCGGCGGCGCGCAGCACGCCAAAGCCGATCATGTCGTTACCGGCGAAGATCGCCGTCGGCCGGTTGCCGTCCAGCAACTGTGCGGCCGCGCCGTGGCCGCCTGGGCTGGTGAAATCGCAATGCAGCACGCGGCTGGGCTCCACCGCTACGCCAGCCTCTTGCAGGGCGCGACGGAAACCGGCCAGGCGCAGTTGGCTGACACCGGTTTCGGCCGGGCCGCCGATGTAGGCGATGTCGCGATGGCCAAGCTCCAGCAGGTGCCGGGTGGCCAGGTAAGCGCCGTGCTCATGGTCGATGCGCACCAGGTCGGCGTCAACGCCGTCCAGCTCGCGGTCGACGATGACCATGGGCGTGCGCACGCAGGCCAGGCTTTGCAACAGGTCGCTGTCTTCACCTACAGACGCTACCACCAGGCCATCGATGCGTTTTTCCAGCAGTACACGCAGGTAGCTGCGCTGCTTTTGCGGGTTGTCGTCGGAGTTGCACAGGATCACGCAGTAGCCGTTGCGCTCGCAGGCGTCTTCGATCCCTCGCGCCAGTTCGGCGAAGTACGGGTTGACGCTGTTGGGCACCAGCAAACCGATGGTGGCGGTGCTGCGCGCCTTGAGCGAGCGCGCCACCGCGCTGGGTACATAGTCGAGCTCGACGATGGCGGCCTCGACCTTGAGCCGCACCTGTTCACTGACAGGGCGGGTCTTGTTCAACACATGGGACACGGTGGTGTAAGAAATACCCGCCAGTGCCGCGACGTCTTTAATGGTTGCCATGTTTTCAGTTCCGCCGGCCTGCACGCCGGCTACGGTAAGTGTCGAGCACCACGGCGATGACGATGACCGCCCCGGTGATGATGCGTTTTGTGGGTTCCGATGCGCCGATCTGCGCCAGCCCTGCGGCCAGCACTGAAATGATCAGCACGCCAAAGAAGGTACTGATGACCGAACCGCGGCCACCCATCAGGCTGGTGCCACCGATCACCACGGCGGCAATCACCTGCAGTTCAAGGCCGGACCCGGCGTTGGGGTCGGCGGCTTCGAGGCGCGAAATCTGGAACAGCGCCGCCAGGCCGGCGAGCAGCCCCATCAGGGCGAATACCAGCACTTTGTAGGGGCGCGGGTCGATGCCCGCCAGGCGCACGGCCTCTTCGTTGGTGCCGATGCCGATCAAGTAGCGGCCGAATACCGTACGGGTCAGCACCAGTTGGGCCAACACGATCACCAGCAAGGCGATGAGGAATGCCGGCGAAATACCGAACGCGATCGGGTTGGAGAACCAGGCGTAGGCGTCGCCGATATAAGCGGTGCGCGAGTCGGTGAACTGGTAGGCCAGGCCGCGGGCCATCTCCAGCACGCCGAGCGAAACGATGAATGAGGGGATGCGCCAGGCCACGGTAACGCCGCCGGTGATGCTACCGGCCAGGGCTGCCACGGCCATGCCGAGCAGCGCCGAGGGCAGCACGCCCCAGCCCCAGCCGAGGATGGCCACGCTGACTGTCGAGGCCGCCAGCGCCAGCACCGAGCCGACCGACAAGTCGATGCCGCCGATGATCAGCACGAAGGTCATGCCGACCGCCAGCACCATCAGGTCGGGGATCTGGTTGGCCAGGGTGCTGAAAGTGGCATAGGACCAGAAGTGGCTACTGAGGAACGAGAACAGCACGATCATCGCCAGCAGCGCGCCGGCCAGGCCCAGGTAAGTGCCCAGGCCGAAGTACGTGCCACTGCGGCGCACGGGGGCGGCGTTTTGGCTGTCGAGGGGAGTGGTTTTCATGCATCCATCCTGGGTGCTGCGTCATGCAGCAGTGCGTCACGTGTCTGATAGCCGGCAAAGGCTGCGGCAAGCAGCTGGTCCTGGCTCCAATGGTCGCGCTCGAAGGTGTCGATCAGGCGGCCAGCCGAGAGCACGGCAATGCGGTCGCAGATCAGCATCAGTTCGCGCAGGTCGCTGGACACCACCACCAAGGCCTTACCTTGGCGCGCCAGTTCGGCCAGCAAACCGTAGATGTCGAACTTGGCGCCAACGTCGATGCCTCGGGTTGGCTCATCGAACAACAGCACCTTGCAATCACGCTCTAGCCAACGGCCGATCACCACCTTCTGCTGGTTGCCACCGGACAGTTCGCCCACAGCCTGGTGCGGGCCGGCGCTGCGGATGCGCATGGCCTGGATCTGGCGTTCGGCCAGGGCCATTTCAGCCTCGCTGTCGAGGACACCGGCGCGCGATACCGCGCCAAGGTTGCCCAAGGCGATATTGGCGCTGATCGACTGGGTCAACAGCAGGCCTTCGCCTTTGCGGTCTTCAGTGATCAGGGCGATACCGGCTTTGACGGCGGCTTTGGGTGAGTCGATGGTCACTGCCTGTGGCGGCTGGCCCAGGGCGATGCTGCCACTGTCGGCGCGGTCGGCGCCGTAGATCAGGCGCAGCAGCTCGGTGCGGCCGGCGCCGATCAGGCCAGAGATACCGAAGATCTCCCCTGCCCTGACCTCGAACGACACCTCACGCACCTTGTCGCCCCGGCTAAGCCGGTCGACCTTCAGCAACGGCGCGCCAATCTCGCGGCGGCCCAGGTCGATGTGTTCGCCCAGCTCACGGCCGACCATCAGGTTGACCAGCTCGGCGCTGCTGTAGCGCTGGATCGGCTCGTCGCACACCAGCTTGCCGTCACGCAGCACGACGATGCGCTGGGCCACGCGCTGCAGTTCTTCGAGGCGATGGGAGATATAAACGATGGCCACGCCGCGTTGGCGCAGGCGTTCGATCTGGGTGAACAGCAGCTCCACTTCACGCGCAGTGAGCATGGCGGTGGGTTCGTCGAAGATCAACACACGGCAATCGCCGATCAGGTTGCGGGCGATTTCGACCATCTGCTGATGGCCGATGCCCAGCTCGCCGACCGGGGTGTCCGGGTCGATGGCGTCCAGCCCGACCTGGGCCATGGCAGCGGTGGCCAGTTGGCGCAGGCGCTTGTGGCTGATCCAGCCGAAGCGGCTGGGCAGGTTGTCGAGGAACAGGTTTTCGGCCACGGTCAGGGTCGGCAGCAGGTTGAGTTCCTGCATGACCATGCGCACACCGAGGCGCTCGGCCTCGCTGCGGCTGCCGGGCGCGTAGGGCTGGCCGCGGTAGGTCATGTGCCCGGTGGTGGGCACCTCGAGGCCACTGATAAGCTTGGACAACGTGCTCTTGCCAGCACCGTTCTCGCCCGTCAGGGCCAGTACTTCACCGGCGCGCAGGCTCAGGCCGACGTCACCGAGCACCGGCTGGGCGTAGGTCTTGCCCAGCCCGCTGGCGGCGAGCACCACTTCATTGGCCGTTGCAGGCATGGCCCTCTCTCCTGGCGGGTATCAGGGCTGGGTGATGAGCGTGACGGGGGTCTGGATGACATTGTCGGCATCCACGCCCGGCTTCTCACCGTTGATCATCTTCAGCGCCGCCTGGATACCGAACACCGCCTGCTGGCTGGCGGCCTGGTCGAGGGTGGCGAGTACGCGGCCGTCCTTGAGCATGGGTTTGATGGCATTGATGTTGTCGTAACCGACCACTTGCACCTGGCCGGCCTTGCCTGCGGCGCGCACGGCCGACACGGCGCCCAGGGCCATGCTGTCGTTACCGGCTAGCAGGGCCTTGAGCTCGGGGTATTCGTTGAGCATGGAGGCGGCGACGGCGTTGCCTTTGTCGATTTCCCAGTTGCCGGACTGCACCGAAACGATCTTCATCTGAGCGGCTTCCATCGCATCCTTGAAGCCAGCGGTGCGCTGTTGGGCGTTGGTGGTGGTCGGCACGCCTTCGATGATGCCGACCTGGTCACCGGCCTTGAGCTTCTGCTGGGCCAGGTAGTCGCCCACCAGGCGGGCGCCTTTGCGGTTGTCGGGGCCTACGAAGGGTACGCTGATGCCTTTGCTTTTGAGCAGTTCGGGGTCTAGGCGGTTGTCGATGTTGATCACCACCACGCCTTGGTCCATGGCTTTTTTAACGGCTGAAACCAGGGCTTTGGAGTCCGCTGGCGCAATCACCAGGGCTTTGGCCCCTGCGTTGACCATCTGCTCGACGATGCGGATCTGCTCGCCGGTGTCGGTTTCGTTCTTGATGCCGTTGGCGATCAGGTCGAAATCATTGGCGTGGCTTTTTTGATAATCCTTGGCGCCGTCTTCCATGGTGCGGAAGAATTCGTTGGCGAGGGACTTCATCACCAAGGCGACTTTGGGCTTTTCTTCGGCGTGTGCAGCACTGAGCGGCAAGGCCAGGGAAAGTGACGAGACGACAGCGAGGGCCAGCAGACGACCGGGGAACGGCAGTTTCATGGACGATGACTCCGAATCTTGTGTTTTTTATCGGATCGCAAACGTTTGCGTTGACTCACTATGGAAACAGGACCTGGTTTTGTCAAATCCGTTTGGCTGTTAAAGGCGAGTCACGCCTGGCGCAGATTATCCGGAATTTTTCCGAAAAACCGAACAGGTTTTCCTATGCTTGTTCGGGATTCCGAATGAATAGGGCCGCTGCGCACCCCATCGCGGGCAAGCCCGCTCCCACAGGGGCAGGGTTGCGCAGGCAAATACGGGCTCTTGCCAGGGATGGTACGAAACATGCGTTGTTTCTTGTGCGATACAGCAATCGCCTCAATAGGAAGAGAGAGAACAATAACTATGAATGCTGCACTTAAATCCTTCGCCCCCAGCGCACTCGCGTTGCTGCTGATCCTGCCGACCGCCGTTTCCGCCAAAGAAGCCGAAACCCAACAGAAGCTGGCCAACGTGGTCATCCTCGCCACCGGCGGCACCATTGCCGGTGCGGGCGCCAGCGCGGCCAACAGCGCCACCTACCAAGCGGCCAAACTGGGCGTCGACAAGCTCATCGCCGGTGTGCCCGAGCTGGCCGACCTGGCCAACGTGCGCGGTGAACAGGTGATGCAGATCGCCTCCGAGAGCATCACCAACGAAGACCTGCTGAAACTGGGCAAGCGCGTCGCCGAATTGGCCGACAGCAACGACGTCGACGGCATCGTCATCACCCACGGCACCGACACCCTGGAAGAGACCGCCTTCTTCCTTAACCTGGTGGAAAAAACCGACAAGCCAATCGTGGTGGTCGGCTCGATGCGCCCTGGCACCGCCATGTCGGCAGACGGCATGCTCAACCTGTACAACGCCGTGGCCGTGGCCAGCGACAAGCAGTCGCGTGGCAAGGGCGTGCTGGTGACCATGAACGATGAGATCCAGTCTGGCCGCGATGTCAGCAAGTCGGTCAACATCAAGACCGAAGCGTTCAAGAGCGCCTGGGGCCCGATGGGCATGGTCGTTGAAGGTAAATCCTACTGGTTCCGCCTGCCGGCCAAGCGCCATACGGTCAATTCGGAATTCGACATCAAGCAGATCAGCAGCCTGCCGGCCGTGGACATCGCCTACGGCTATGGCAACGTGACCGACACCGCCTACAAGGCACTGGCGCAGAACGGCGCCAAGGCGATCATCCATGCCGGTACCGGCAATGGCTCGGTGTCGTCGCGGGTAGTACCGGCGCTGCAAGAGCTGCGCAAGAACGGCGTGCAGATCATCCGTTCGTCCCACGTCAACCAAGGCGGTTTCGTGCTGCGTAACGCCGAGCAGCCGGACGACAAGAACGATTGGGTCGTGGCCCATGACCTGAACCCACAAAAAGCCCGCATCCTGGCCATGGTCGCAATGACCAAGACTCAGGACAGCAAAGAGCTGCAGCGGATTTTCTGGGAATACTGAGTGCTGTAATGCCAAGGCCGGTGCACGGGTTGCACCGGCCCTCCCCCGCAGCCCGGCCTACGGCTCGATGCGTTTGAGCTCGTTCAACAACCCCATCAGTTGCGCCAACTGGTCTTCGCCGAACTGCGCCTGGATCTTGCGGTAGTTGGCCTCCATGCCCTCGCGCATCGACTCGAAACAGGCCTCGCCGCGTTCGGTGAGGCTGACGAACACGCGCCGCGCGTCCTGCGCGGCCTTCTGCCGGCGCACCAGGCCATCGCGCTCCAAACGGCTCAACACCCCGGTCATGCTCGGTTTGAGGATGCACGCCAGGTGGGCGAGCTGGTAGCTCTCCAACTCACCTTGCTGGCTAAGAATACGAATGACTCGCCACTGTTGCTCGGTCAGGTCGTGTTCGTTCAGCAACGGTCTGAAAAATGCCATTGCGGCTTCCCGGGCCTGCAGCAGGCTCAATGTCAGCGAGGGTTGCGTCTTGGTCATGTGGGCGCCTGTGTTTGGGGTACGACTGGCAAGATTAGGGGCATAGGCAAAAAGGGACAAGACGCCTGGAAAGTGCAAGCTCTTCCATGGAAAACCCATTCAAGGCCGCCCGCCAAGCTGCGACCATCCGGATCAAACAACAACGACGCGATCCGGGCGGTACGCCATGGCCCTCTCACAACAACTCCGCTTGCCGCTGGCGGTATTCGCCGGGCGTGAGCTTGGCGTAACGGTTGAAGAACCGGCTGAAATAGGCCGGGTCCTTGAAGCCCAGCTGGTAGCAGATTTCGTTTGCCGTGCTGCCGGAGAACAACAGCAGACGCTTGGCTTCCTGCATCACGCGTTCAAGCACCAGGCGCTTGGACGGCAAGTCGGCGATGCGCCGGCACACATCGTTCAGCCGCGCCTCGGTCACGCCGATCTGCTGCGCATAGCGCGCCAGGGGCCAGTGCTCAAGGTAATGCGCTTCGATCAGTGCGTTGAAGCGGTGGAAGATTTTCAGGTCTTCGTGCCTGGCCGGGGTGGCCTCGCGCGAGTTGGGGCACAGCCGCAGCAAGCTGATCATGATCAGCCGGGTCAGCGACTGCAGCGCCGCATCGCGCCCCGGATGAGGCGTGGCAACTTCGTCGCTGAGCGCTTCCAGCCAGCGTTCGAGCCTGCGCGCCTCGGCCTTGTACGCAGCCGGCACCTTGGCCAGGGCAACGCAGGCAGGCCGCACCTGCACCCCGGCCGGCAACAGGCTGGCGTCGGCTTCGATCAGCTGCCAGACCAGTTGCTGACGCACCGTCAGCACATGGCCGTCGCTGTCTGGCTCGGTGACGAAGGCATGCGCCACCGTCGGCGGCGTCAGGAAGAACATCGGCCCGGCCTCGATGTACTGCTGATCATCCAGGTACACCCGCACCGTACCGGACTTCACGTAATGCACCTGGAAAAACCGGTCGTGCCGGTGCACGGGCATGTTGCGCCCGAAAAACCCGGCAAGGTTGCCCAGCCGGTCGTAGTGCACCTCGCTGTCGCTGTAGCGCTGGTCATAGACCTGGCCGATGTTGATGTTCGGAATGGGATGCCGATCACTCATGACTGCTTACCCGCAAAGCGCTTGCCCGTATTGACGATCACCCATGGTGCCCCGGCTGCTTGGCAGATGCCACTGGGTGAAGCCTTGACCTTCGTTAACATATTAACTATAACATTAACACATTAACAATCTCGGCAGGACGACCCTCGCCCTGCACCGCCTGGAGAAAAGCATGAGCCATGCCCTGCATGACGTTGCGACCGGCACCCTGTTCGGCGTTGCGCTGAACTACCAGGGTCTGCTGCAGCAGCACGAAGCGGCGTTTCACGAAGCGCCCTACAAACAACCGCCCGTCAAGCCGGTGCTGTTCGTCAAGACGCCCAACACCCGCAACCACCATGAAGGCAACGTGGTGTTCCCGGCCGGTGTTGAGCGCCTGCAACCGGGCCCTGCCCTGGGCGTGGTGATCGGCAAGGACGCCAGCCGGGTCAGCGCCGGAGACGCGCTGGGCTACGTGGCGGGCTACACCATCGTCAACGAAGTCAGCCTGCCTGAGACCAGCTACTACCGCCCTGCGGTCAAGGCCAAGTGCCGCGATGGCTTCTGCCCGGTCGGCCCCGCCCTGGTGCCGGCAGCCCAGGTGGCCAACCCCGACGCCCTGGGCCTGCGCCTGCGGGTCAACGGTGAAGTGCGCCAGCAGAACACCACCGCCAACTGCGTGCGCACGGTTGCCCAGCTGATCGCCGAGATCAGCGAATTCATGACCCTGCATGCGGGCGACATTCTGATTACCGGCACCCCCGAGGGGCGCGTCGATGTGCAGCCAGGCGACCGCGTCGATATCGAGATCGATGGCCTGGGCACGCTCACCAACCACATCGTCGCCGAATGAGGATTGCACCTGTGAAACACGCCCGTATCCAGTTCGACGGCCAGGTCCATAACGTCACCGTCGAAGACGACCACCTGCGCCTGGCCGACGGCCGCCTGGTGCATGAAGACCAGGTGACCTGGCTGCCACCGGCCACCGGCAGCATGTTCGCCCTTGGCCTGAACTACGCCGACCACGCTGCGGAACTCGCCTTCACGCCGCCCACCGAGCCGCTGGCGTTCATCAAGTCGCCGGGCACCTACACCGGCCACAAGCAGGTCACCTGGCGCCCGGACAACGTCGCCTACATGCACTACGAGTGCGAGCTGGTGGCGGTGATCGGCAAGCAGGCACGTAACGTCAAGCGCGAAGACGCCCTGCAGTACCTGGCCGGCTACACCGTGTGCAACGACTACGCCATCCGCGACTACCTGGAAAACTACTACCGCCCCAACCTGCGGGTGAAAAACCGCGACGCCACCACCCCGGTCGGCCCGTGGATCGTCGATGCGGCCGACGTGCCAGACCCGTCCAACCTGAAGCTGCGCACCTGGATCAACGGTGAGCTGAAACAGGAAGGCAGCACCTCGGACATGATTTTCGACATCCCTTACCTGATCGAATATTTCTCCAGCTTCATGACCCTGCAACCGGGCGACATGATCGCAACCGGCACCCCAGAAGGCCTGGCCGATGTGGTGCCAGGCGATGAAGTGGTGGTGGAAGTGGAAGGCGTCGGTCGCCTGGTCAACCGCATCGTCAGCGAAGCTGACTTCTTCAAGAACAACAAGGCATGAGCAGCATGATCAAGCACTGGATCAACGGCCGTGAGGTCGAGAGCAAAGACACCTTCGTCAACTACAACCCAGCCACCGGTGACGCGATTTGCGAAGTCGCCAGCGGCGGTGCCGAAGAGGTCGCGCAGGCGGTTGCGGCGGCCAAGGAAGCCTTCCCGAAATGGGCCAACACCCCAGCCAAGGAACGTGCCCGTCTGATGCGCAAGCTGGGCGAACTGATCGACCAGAACGTGCCGAAACTGGCCGAGCTGGAAACCCTCGATACCGGCCTGCCGATCCACCAGACCAAGAACGTGCTGATCCCGCGTGCCTCGCACAACTTCGACTTCTTCGCCGAAGTGTGCACCCGCATGGATGGCCACACCTACCCGGTCGACGACCAGATGCTCAACTACACCCTGTACCAGCCGGTGGGTGTGTGCGGCCTGGTAAGCCCCTGGAACGTGCCGTTCATGACGGCCACCTGGAAGACTGCGCCGTGCCTGGCCCTGGGCAACACCGCCGTCTTGAAAATGAGCGAATTGTCGCCGCTGACTGCCAACGAACTCGGCCGCCTGGCCGTTGAAGCCGGCATCCCCAATGGCGTGCTCAACGTGATCCAAGGCTACGGTGCCACCGCTGGCGATGCGCTGGTGCGCCACCCCGACGTGCGTGCGATTTCCTTTACCGGCGGCACCGCCACCGGCAAGAAGATCATGCAGACCGCCGGCCTTAAAAAATACTCGATGGAGCTGGGTGGCAAGTCGCCGGTGGTGATCTTCGAAGACGCCGACCTGGAACGCGCCCTGGATGCAGCGCTGTTCACCATCTTCTCGCTCAATGGCGAGCGCTGCACGGCCGGCAGCCGCATTTTCATCCAGGAAAGCGTTTACCCGCAGTTCGTCGCCGAGTTCGCCGCCCGCGCCAAGCGCCTGATCGTGGGTGACCCGACCGACCCGAAAACGCAAGTAGGCTCGATGATCACCCAGCAGCACTATGACAAGGTCACCGGGTACATCCGCATCGGCATCGAAGAAGGCGCACGCCTGGTTGCCGGCGGCCTGGAGCGCCCGGCCAACCTACCGGCGCACTTGGCCAAGGGGCAGTTCATCCAGCCCACCGTGTTCGCCGACGTGAACAACAGCATGCGCATCGCCCAGGAAGAAATCTTCGGCCCAGTGGTGTGCCTGATCCCGTTCAAGGACGAGGCCGAAGCACTGCAACTGGCCAACGACACCGAGTACGGCCTGGCCTCGTACATCTGGACCCAGGACATCGGCAAGGCGCACCGCCTGGCGCGTGGCATCGAAGCTGGCATGGTCTTCATCAACAGCCAGAACGTGCGCGACCTGCGCCAGCCGTTCGGCGGCGTGAAAGGCTCCGGCACCGGGCGTGAAGGTGGGCAATACAGCTTCGAAGTGTTCGCCGAGATCAAGAACGTGTGCATTTCCATGGGCAGCCACCACATCCCGCGCTGGGGTGTATAAAACCGTCTCGATCAAGCGGGTAACCCTGTGGGAGCCCACGGTGCATGGCACGGGCTGCGCCCGTGTTCGCGGGCAAGCCCGCTCCCACAGGCTTCTACACCCTAACAACATCCTCTTACCGGAGATTTCCATGGGCAAACTCGCTCTCGCTGCCAAGATTACCCATGTACCGTCCATGTACCTGTCCGAGCTGCCTGGCCCGCGTCAGGGCTTTCGGCAAGCCGCCATCGACGGGCACTACGAGATCAGCCGACGCTGCCGTGAGCTCGGGGTCGACACGATTGTCGTGTTCGACACCCACTGGTTGGTCAATGCCAACTACCACGTGCTCTGCGGCCCGCATTTCAAGGGCGTCTACACCAGCAACGAACTGCCGCACTTCATCAGCAACATGGAATACGAGTTCCCGGGCAACACTGCACTCGGCCAACTGCTGGCAGCCGAATGCAACCGCTTCAACGTCGAGACCATGGCCCACCACGCCACTACCCTGGGCCCTGAGTACGGCACCCTGGTGCCGATGCGCTACATGAACCAAGACCAGCACTTCAAGGTGGTTTCGGTCTCGGCGCTGTGCACCTCCCACTACCTGGCCGACAGCGCCCGCCTCGGCTGGGCCATGCGCAAGGCCGTGGAAGACCACTACGACGGCACCGTGGCGTTCCTGGCCAGTGGCTCGCTGTCACACCGCTTTGCGCAGAACGGCCAGGCGCCGGATTTCGCCACCAAGGTGTGGAGCCCGTTCCTGGAAACCCTGGACCACCGCGTGGTGAAGATGTGGGAGAACGCTGAATGGGAAGACTTCTGCGGCATGCTCCCCGAATACGCCGCCAAGGGCCACGGTGAAGGGTTCATGCATGACACCGCGATGCTGCTCGGTGCCCTGGGCTGGTCGAAGTACGACGGCAAGGCCGACGTGGTAACGCCCTACTTCGGCTCGTCGGGCACCGGCCAGATCAACGCGATCTTCCCGGTCACCCCGCAGGATGGTGCTGCCATCCCCGCCGCGCAGGCCGCCAACCCGGCCGCGGTGGTGTCCACCAGCCGCCTGTAGTTCCGCTGCCTGGCCGCTCTGCCGGGCGGCCAGGCGTTTCTGCCAAGAGGATGCCCTTCATGCCACACCTGGTTCTGCTCTACACCCCCGACCTGGAAACAGACACCGACATCCCGGGCCTGTGCCGTGCCCTGGCCAACACCATGCTCGAACAGCGCGATGCCGCCGGCAAGGCCGTATTCCCCACCGGCGGTACCCGCGTGCTGGCCTACCCCGCCGCGCACTGCGCAGTGGCGGATGGCAACGGCGACTATGGCTTTTTGTACGCCAACCTGCGGATGGCCAACGGCCGCTCCGCGGAGGTTCACAAAGCGGTCGGCGACAGCCTGTTGCACGTGCTCAAACAACACCTGGACGCGCTGCTCCAGCAACGCCCCATCGGCATCACCCTGCAGATCGACGAGAGCAACGCGCAGGTCTACGACGCCAAGCACAGCACCCTGCACCCGCTGTTCAACAAACCGGCCTGAGCCAACGGCCGACACCTTTCACCGTCTCATCACACAACAAGTACAACAAATATGAGCACACTCGAGCACGCTTCGCGCAGTACGGCGCAAGCCACACTCATGGACAGTACACACCGGGCCGTCACCTGGCGGCTGATGCCGTTGCTGCTGGTGTGTTACCTGTTCGCCCACCTGGACCGCATCAACATCGGCTTCGCCAAGATGCAGATGAGCCAGGACCTGCACCTGTCCGACACGGTCTACGGGCTGGGCGCCGGGCTGTTTTTCATCGCCTATGCGTTGTTTGGCGTACCCAGTAACCTGATGCTCGACCGCGTCGGCCCGCGCCGCTGGATCGCCAGCCTGATGGTGGTGTGGGGCACACTGTCGACCTGCATGCTGCTGATAGAGACCAGCAGCGCGTTCTACCTGCTGCGGTTTGCCCTGGGCGCGGCGGAAGCCGGGTTTTTCCCAGGCATTCTGGTGTACCTCAACCGCTGGTACCCCGCGGGCCGCCGTGCCCAGGTCACGGCATTGTTCGCCATTGCCGTGCCGCTGGCAGGCGTGGTCGGCGGGCCGCTGTCGGGCAGCATTTTGGCGTTCATGCATGACGCTGCGGGCCTGCGTGGCTGGCAGTGGATGTTCCTGATCGAAGGCGCCCCGGTGATCCTGCTCGGCCTGGTGGTGCTGGCGGTCCTGCCCGAGCGTTTCGAGCAGGTGGCCTGGCTCGACGCCCAGCAAAAAGCCGCCCTGCGCGCCCAGTTCGGCCAGGAAGACCAGCGCAAGCCGGTCACCTCGTTCGCCGGCATCCTCGCCAGCCCTGCCGTGTGGCTACTGGTGGCGGTGTACTGCGCAGTCATGCTGGCGGTGAACACGCTGGCGTTCTGGATGCCCAGCCTGATCCACACCGCCGGCATCGGCAGCGACGCCAGTGTCGGCCTGCTCAGCGCCGTGCCGTACCTGGCCGGCTGCGTGTTCATGCTGGCCTGCGGACGCTCGTCCGACCGCCACCGCGAGCGCCGTTGGCACTTGTCCATCCCCCTGCTGATGGCCGCGGCCGGTATCGCGATCGCTGCCCTCGCGCCCAACCAGGCACTGCCCGTATTGGCCGGCCTGGTGCTGGCAGGCATGGGGGCAAGCGCCGCCCTGCCGATGTTCTGGCAACTGCCTACGGCGTTTCTCAATGACCGCACCCAGGCTGCCGGCATCGCCCTAATCAGCTCGCTGGGCAGCATCGCCTCGTTTGCCACGCCCTATTTCATCGGCTGGGTCCGCGACACCACGCAAAGCGCCAGCCTCGCGCTGTATGTGCTGGCTGCGTTCATCACCCTCGGCGGCCTGCTGGTGCTGCGTACCCGCGCCGCCATCGTCAACCCTTGAACCTTGAGACTTCAACCATGCTCGATAACGCATTCATCCAACAGGCCGCCGAGCGGCTCGACCAGGCCGAGCGCTCGCGCGAACAGGTGCGCCAGTTCTCGCTCGACCAGCCCGCCATCACTATCGAAGATGCCTACGCCATCCAGCGTGCCTGGGTGGCCAAGAAGCTCGCCGCCGGGCGCAAGCTGGTCGGCCACAAGATCGGCCTGACCTCCCGCGCCATGCAGGTCTCGTCGAACATTACCGAGCCTGACTACGGCGCGCTGCTGGACGACATGCTGTTCGATGAAGGCAGCGATATTCCGTTTGAGCGTTTCATCGTGCCGCGCGTCGAGGTCGAGCTGGCCTTCATTCTCGGCAAGCCGCTCAAGGGCCCGAATGTGACGGTGTTCGACGTGCTGGACGCCACCGAGTGGGTCATCCCGGCGCTGGAAATCATCGACGCGCGCATTCAACAGGTCGACCCGCAGACCCAGGCCACGCGCAAAGTGTTCGACACCATTTCCGACAACGCCGCCAACGCTGGCGTGGTCATGGGCGGGCGCGCAGTACGCCCCACCGAGATCGACCTGCGCAAGGTGCCGGCCGTGCTTTACCGCAACGGTGTGATCGAAGAGTCCGGGGTCAGCGCCGCGGTGCTCAACCACCCGGCCAAGGGTGTCGCGTGGCTGGCCAACAAGCTGGCCGCGTACGACGTCACCCTGCAGCCGGGCCAGATCATCCTCGGTGGCTCCTTCACTCGCCCAGTAGCCGCACGGCCTGGCGACACCTTCCACGTCGATTATGACCTGCTCGGCTCGATTGCCTGCCGTTTCGTTTGAGGACTTGCCCATGGACATGCCCGTCAACCGCTTCAAACAACGCCTGCGCAGTGGCGAGCCGCAGATTGGCCTGTGGCTCGGCCTGGCCGATGCATACTGTGCGGAGCTGGCGGCCAATGCCGGCTTCGACTGGTTGCTGATTGACGGCGAGCACGCGCCGAACGACCTGCGCGGCATGCTCGCGCAGTTGCAGGCGGTGGCGCCCTACCCGAGCCAGGCGGTAATTCGCCCGGTCATTGGTGACACAGCGTTGATCAAGCAAGTGCTGGATATCGGCGCGCAGACCCTGCTGGTACCCATGGTGGAAACCGCCGCCCAAGCACGCCAGCTGGTGCAGGCCATGCAGTACCCGCCCAAGGGTATACGCGGCGTGGGCAGCGCTCTGGCGCGGGCGTCGCGCTGGAACAGCATCCCGGGTTACCTCGACCAAGCCGACGCGCAGATGTGCTTGCTGGTGCAGATCGAGAACAAACAAGGGCTGGCCAACCTGGATGAGATCGTTGCGGTCGAGGGCGTCGATGGCGTGTTCATCGGCCCGGCCGACCTGAGCGCCGCCATGGGCCACCGCGGCAACCCTGGGCACCCTGAGGTGCAGGCAGCCATCGAGGACGCGATCGTGCGCATCGGCAAGGCAGGCAAAGCGGCGGGTATTCTCAGTGCGGACGAGACGCTGGCGCGGCGCTACATCGCCTTGGGCGCGGCGTTTGTGGCGGTGGGGGTGGATACCACGGTGCTGATGCGTGGGCTGCAGGATCTGGCGGGGAAGTTCAAAGGTACGTCGGCGTCGGTGAGTGACGGGGGCGGGGTTTACTGAACAGCAATGGGGCTGCTTTGCAGCCCTTTCGCGAGCGAGCTCGCTCAGGGACCGCGTGATCCCTGGGGCGATGGGCCGCAAAGCGGCCCCTGGTTATCACCAGCTCACATCTGAATGATCGCCTTCAACACCGTCTTGAAGGTATCCAGCTGCTCTTCACTGAACTGCCCAAACACCTTGTCCTGCTGCTCCCTGGCAATGGTCCACAGCGCCTCGGTCTCATCCACGCCTTTCACCGAAAGCCGCACCCGCCCCTCATCGTCAGCAATCAGGCCCTTGCGCTTGAGGTTGGCAACCGCTTCCTCGATCTCACGCGCAGGCATCGCCACTTCGCGCTGCAGGTCGTTGAGGCTGAGCCCGGCATCGTTCTCCAGCACCATCAACATGCGCGCCTCACTGGTACGTAACCCGGTGCTCAGTTGACGTGGCTGGTAATCACCCTGGTAGGCACGCAACGCCTGGGTCATCAGGTAGTACAGGTTGTGCTGCAGGCGGCCCTGGAAGTGGCTGCTCGGCGCCTGGCCCTCTGCACGCTGGGTCATGCGCGTGTGGGGCAGCACCATCGAATAGGCGCCTTGGTGGTACAGCAACGGCGAGCGGCCGAAGTCATCGAACGCCACCACCTTGCCCACCAGAATCCAGTGGTCGCCGCCGTCCAATTGCTGAAACTTCTCACACTGGAAGCGTGCCGAGCAGTCAGCCAACAGCGGTGCGCCACCCGCCCCTTGCTGGTAATCGATGCCTGCGAACCGATCGTCCTTGGGCCGCGCGAAGTTGTTGGACAGCTCGATCTGGTCCGCCGCCAGAATGTTCACGGCAAAGTGCGACGCTTCTTCGAATACTTCATGGCTGGTGGAACGTTTGTCGATGCTCCACAAGATCAACGCAGGCTCCAGCGAGACCGAGTTGAAGCTGTTGGCGGTGACGCCAACCTTACGCCCGCTGGCACCAGCGGCGGTGACTACGGTGACGCCGGTGGCGAAGTTGCCCAGCGCGCGGCGGAAGGCTCGGCTATCGAAGGCCGTGGTGTTTTCAGTGGACATGCAAGACTCCCGGGCAGGCCAAGGGCCCGCCCTGTTTGTTGTTGTGGTTGTAAGGGGAATTGACCCGCGCGCGGGTCAGACCATCGCCGGATCAGGCTCCAGGCCCATCAGCTCGCGGCCGAGGATCTGCGCGCAAACGTCATAGTCGGTGTAGGCGTGGGCACCGGTCAGGTGCGCATCACGGAACAGCCGCTGCATCTCGTTGCTTTCAAACCAGGCGCCGCCGCCGGACGCTTCCATCAGCCGGTCTACCGCCTGGATACACATCTTCACGGCATAACCCTGGTTGGTCCGCCAGAACGCCAGTGTGGCGCGTGTGGGGTATTCGTGGCGCTCGCTGTACTCGGCGATTTCATCCCAGCTTTTTTCCAGCAGGGCACGGGCGGCGGCCACTTGATGGGTGGACTCGGCCAGGCGCATCAGCGCAGGGGTTGCAGCCCCCACTGCGGCGCCGGTGTAGGCACGTACGCGGTTGCGGGTTTTCTCGCGGAACACCTCCAGCATGCGCTCGGCGACACCGAGGCTGACGGTGGAAAAACCACTGGCGAAATACGGGCGGTACGGGGCGAAGAAGATCTTGCTGTCTGGGTACAGACCAAAGCCTGCCGACTTGCCTTCCATCATGTCCTTGGCCTTCTGGATGCGGTGCTCCGGCACGAAGGCGTCACGCACGATCAAGGTCTTGCTGCCGCTGCCGCGCATGCCCACGGCATACCAGTCATCACGGATTTCGTAATCGCTGCGCGGCAGAACGGCAAAGCAGTAGTCCTGCGTACCTTCGGCATTCTTGCGGCGGAACCCCATGATCGCCCACTCGGCATGGTCACAGCCGGAACTCCAGCCCATTTCGCCGCTGAAGGTCACGCCGCCTTCGACTTCCTCGGTACGGCCAAAGGGCGCGATGCTACTGCTGGCCGTGGCATCCGGGTTGGTTTGCCAGACCTCCTGCTGCAGCGTGGGCGAGAACATCGCCATCTGATGGCTGTGGGTACACAGCAGGCTCATGGCCCACGCGGTGCTGGCGCAGGCGCCTGCCAGCAAGGCGATGCACTGGGCAAACTGCGGCAGCGAGATCTCCATGCCGCCATAGTGTTTAGGCAAAAAGGCACGGTGCATGCCGATGCTCTTGAGCAGCGCGATATTCTCTGCCGGGACACTGCGATCTTGCTCTGCACGCACCGCATTCGCAGCAATTGTCGGCAGGATCGACTTGAGGTCTTCCAGCAGGGGATTTGGCTTTTTCATGAACGGTCTCTTTATTATTGGAGAGTCAGCTGCGGCTGCGCACGCCCTGTGGCGCAGGCGTTACGGTGCTGTGGCACAGCCGGCAAGTCGGTAAAGACGCGTTCAGTATGTGAGGTGCGAGTGCGCCTCGAAATGCACGTTACGGCGGGAAAATTGCACTTTCCATGGTGTTGATCAACCGAGGTGCGGTGGGCTCTGGCGGGTCACGGTTTGATCTTTTTCATTTCGTTGAGCAGCTGCATCAGTTGCTGCAGTTTGTCTTCGCCGAACTGGCTGAGGATCCGTTCATAGTTGCGGGCCATTTCCTCGCTCATGGCCATGAACGCCTGCTGCCCCTTGTCGGTCAGGCTGATGAACACCCGGCGCTGATCTTCTGGCGACTTGCGCCGGGCGACGACCCCATCGCGCTCGAGCCGCTTGAGCACACCGCTCATGCTGGGCTTGAGGATGCAGGCAAGCTCGGCAAGCTGATGGCTTTCCAGCTCGCCTTGCTGGTGCAGGATACGAATCACCCGCCACTGCTGTTCGGTCAGGTCATGGGCATTCAATGCCGGCCGAAAGAACGCCATCGTGGCTTCGCGAGCCTGCAGCAGGGTAAGGGTCAAAGAGGGTCTTGGTGTGGTCATGCGTGCCCGAGCATCATGGAAAGTGGCGAGCAGGCCAGTATGCCAGCACGGGCTCATTAATACATTAACCAATCAGCCGCTGGCAGCCCTGTGCAACCGCTGCCAGTGGCACTGGCAGGCTGGTTACACTCGCTGGCAGGCAAGGACAAGACACCCGCCGGTGGTCAGGCGCTCAATGGCCTCATGTGCCAGAGCGCTTGCCAAACGGCCCTATCACACTTCTATTCAGCAGGCGGCGTCATGATCACCCTCGAGAGCCCGACCTATTACTCCGCAACCAAAAAGTACAACCTGAACTTCCCCACGCTGGAACGTGACATCGACGCCGATGTCGTGGTCATCGGGGGCGGCTTTTCCGGCATCAACACCGCGCTGGAGTTGGCGGAAAAAGGCGTGACCAACATCGTCGTGCTCGAAGCGCGCTACCTGGGTTACGGCGGCACCGGGCGCAACGGCGGGCAGATAATGGCGGGCATCGGCCATGACCTTGAGAAGATCCGGCGCAGTGTCGGCGACAAGGGCCTGCAGGAGATCTTCGCGATCAGCGAACTGGGCGCCGGCATCATCAAGGCACGCATCGCCCGCTACGACATCGACGCCGACTTCTGCCACGGCTATGGCTACATGGGCTTCAACAGCCGGCAGGAAAAGACCCTGCGCGCCTGGGAAAAGCAATTCAAGGTCATCAACCCACATGACGAAATCCGTTTTCTGGGCGGCTCGGAAGTGCGGCAGATCATCGGCAGCGACGCCTACAGCAGCGCCCTGCTGCACATGGGCGGTGGCCACGTGCATTCGCTCAACCTGCTGCTCGGCGAAGCCCAGGCCCTGGTCGGCCACGGTGCACGCATTTTCGAGCACAGCCCGGCGCTGGAAGTGACCTACGGTGAGCGCATCAAAGTGCGTACCGGGCGCGGCTCGGTGCGCGCCAGCAAGCTGCTGTGGGCCTGCGACAGCTTCCTCAACAAGCTGGAGCCCGAACTGCACAGCCGCACCATCAACACCTACGCCTTCCAGATGATGACCGAGCCGCTGCCGGAGGCGCTGATCGACCGCATCAGCCCGATCCGCGGTGCCTACAGCGATATCCGCCCGGTGATCGACTACTACCGGGTCACCCGCGATAACCGCCTGCTGTTCGGCGCTGCCACGTCCTGCATCGAGCATATCCCGCTGGACCTCAAGGCGTGGAACCGTGCACTGATGCTGAAGATCTTTCCGTACCTCAAGGACGTGCGCATCGACCTGGCCTGGGGCGGCCCGATGGCCACCAGCGCCAACCTGTTCCCGCAGATCGGCACGCTGAGCAACCGCCCCAATGCGTTCTATGTGCAGGGCTATTCAGGCTTTGGCGTGACGCCTAGCCACATCATTTGCAAGATCCTCGCCGAAGGCATGCACGAAGGGTCCGCACGCTATGGCCTGCTCAGCTCGGTCAAGCATGCGCGAATCCTCGGCAAGGACCATTTCCGCCCGCTGCTGCTCACCGCCGGCAAGGCCGCGCACCAGCTGTCGGGCTATTTCAACGGCCGCCGTTGAACCTTTCCCTCTCATCACTGGAGCACTGCCATGACCCTCACCGCCGCCAAACAAGGCGTCCAACTGTCCGAACTCGACCCGTGGGGCAGCGTTGCTGACTTGGGCTCGGAGATTCTCGAAGGCGACGTCAACGCCTTCGGCAAGATGACCCACGGCGCGCCGACTGACCCAGTCAGCAGCGCCTACTTCGGCACCACGCGTGGCAAGTTCCGCATGGTCTACCCGTTCGACGAGCAGGCGGTGATCGTCACCGGCGAAATCCAGCTGACCGATGAATCCACGGGGCAAGTCACCCGCTTCAAGGCCGGTGATGCCTGGTTCGTCAGCAAAGGTACGCCGGTGCTGTGGGAGGTGCTGAGCGAATCGTTCGTCAAGCATTACCTGGCAGTGGCCTGAGGCTTGCCCCCGGATTGACACGACCCGGGTAGGAGCAGCCTTGTGCTGCGAAGAGGCCGGTGAAAACACAGTGAATCTTCACTGCTGTCGCCGGCCTCTTCGCAGCACAAGGCTGCTCCTACCTGGGTCGCTGAAGCGCGTGTCAGGCCATGGCCTGGGCGCGGAAGTCCTTGGGCGATTGCTCGAACTGCTTTTTGAACGAGCGGCTGAAATGCGCCGAGTCGGTAAAGCCCCACTTGTAGGCGATCGAGGTGATCGACTCGCGCTTGAAGAACGGGTTGGCCAGGTCGTCCGCGCTGCGCTTCAGGCGCGCACGCTGGATGTAGCGGCAGACGCTGTCGCCCTCCTCCTCGAACAGGCGGTACAAATGCCGAACCGAAATGTTCAGCCGGCCGGCCAGGTTGGCCGGTGTCAGCCCGGGCTGTGACAAGGACTCGTCAATCACCTGCTGCACATAGCTACGCAGGTTGGCCCCACTGAGCGGGCCAAGGGTGTGCGGCGAGTCGCCATTGCGCTCGAAACCGGGCTCCAGCAACGCAATGAATGCCGTCTGCAACGCATCGCCTTGCGCACCATCGCCACTGGCATGGTCGTCCTTGCACAGTTGGTCCATCAAAACATGCAGCATGCGCCCGCAGGCATTCGATGAGGAAATCTTGCCGAACATCGCACCGCTGCCTTGCACATGCTTGCGCACCTGCTCGCGGGAAAGGGCCAGCGAAACATGCTCGATCAACCCACTGGGGGTGATCTCGCAACGCCCGACAGAGTCCATCAGCAGCAACTCGCCCGGCGCCAGGCTGACCTGCATGCCGCCCTGCGCCACCGTCGAATAGCCCATGCGCTGGCTGACCAGAAAGCAATGCTGGTCATCGTCGAGGGTCGGGTTTTCGCCCAGGCGGCGGATGTTGCCGGCATTGGTGCGCAGATTGGCCAGTGGTAACCCCGCACGGGAAAACGTCGACACTTCGCCGATGAACAACGCCGGGTTGGAGGCCAGCTCGGTCTCGAAACGGCCGCAGATCTGCTGCATTTCCGTGGTCCAGCGTTCCAGACCCTGACGGTTGGGTTGTTGAGTGTGCATGGATGCCCTCGACGCAGAATTTATTGTTATGCAGCCATTGTTAACATGTTATCAATGGCCGCACAACTGTGATCTCTCGTCTGAAGCTTGAGCAAGGCACGTGCCAAAAAAGGCTTAGATACGCGGCAGCGATTGCCCGAACAGGCCGAGGCAGGCCATCAGGTGCGCGCGTTGCGGCGGGCTGATCTGAATGTAGCGACGAAACGCTGGCATGCGGTTGACCACTTCGCTGCCGCCCATGTGTTCCAAGGTCAGCCACCAGTGGCCATCGCGGCATTCCAGGGTCAGGCGCTTGAAATCCAGCGGCATCAGGGCGGCGGTCAGTTGCGCATTGTTCAGCAGTTGCTCACGTACTTGGGCGAAACGCGCCTTGTCGCCGCTGCGGTACACGCACGCCAGGCCGGTACGACGGATTGCACCCGCATGACGCATTTCAAGCATTACCCCGCCCCCTTGCAGGGCAGGCAGGCACAGGCGGAATTCGCAGGTGACCACATGCATCAGCAAGTGCGCCTCGACACACTCACGTACCTCAGCACGCCAGCCCAGCGCCGGGTTGTCGATCACCCCGCGGGCGGGTTCCAGCAACTGCATGTGCACCTGCCCCAGGTTACGCGACAGCAGCCCCAGCGTGGCCCCGGGCCGGTAGCCGGCCGGGGCACGCGGCGCCAGCAGGCGATCACGCAAACGTCTGATCATGGTGCAGGTGCTCCACTGCATGGCCCGGCTCTGCCGCAAATTCTTTTTCCAGCACATCCTCGACCCGCGCCGGCTTGAACGGGTTGACCTTCTGCACGCACAGCGTCCAGAACAGCGCATAGGTAGCGGTGCCGGCCAGCATGATGGCGAACGGCACATAGATGTCGGCCGGGTTCATGCCTGGTGGGGTGATGAACGCCATGCCAATGACGATACCGCCACTGGAAATGATCTGCGGCAGCGGGAACAGTGGCGAGCGGTAGGCCCGTGGCAGGTCGGGCCGGCGGATGCGCAGGATCACCACCGACAGCGTCACCAGCAGGTATGCCGTGCTCCAGGCACACACTGCCGCCAGCACCAGGTGCAGGATGTTGTCCGGGTTGCCGCCCAGGTACCAGGCGTGCAGGCAAGGGATCAGGGCAACCACGAGAATGCACAGCAAGGGCGTCTTGAACCGCGGGTGCAGGTAGGCGAAAGCCTTGGGCAGCGCGCCGTCCACCGCCATGCCGTACAGGATGCGAGGCACCCCGGCCATCAAGGTGTTGATGGTGGCGGCGCCGGCAAACAAAAAGCCGATACCCAGCCACACCGGGCCGATATCGCCCATCACCTGTTCAGCGAAACGCGGGATGGCCATGGGTGTGTCGAGCAAGTGCACGCCGCTGGCAGCATCGAGCACGACGTTTTCCACCTGGCGCTTCATGGCTGCGCCATAGATGAACATGCAGCTGGCCACGCCAAACAGGCCTAAGGCCATGGCCCGCGGCAACACCCAGGCCGAACGGCGCAGCTCCGGCGCCAGCGGCGTGACGAACTCACAGCCGACGAACATGAACATGGCCATGCCGATTAGCGAGAGGATGGTCATCAGGTCGGTGCCGACTAGCGACGTCCCGAACGGCCCTTCCAGCTCCACCGCCGGTGCGGCGATCAGGCCCAGCACGCCGAACACCATCAGCGTGGTCCACATGCCGAAGGTGAGGATCACTTCGGCCCGGCTGAACGCACTGACCCCAAAGGCATTGAGCACGGCGAACGCCAACACGAAGCAGACACCCAGCAGCCACGAACCGCCCGCCGACTCAGCCAGGGTGTTGAGGTGCTCGAAGTTCACCAGCGCCATGACCCCAGACAGGATGGTTTCGGCAGTACCGGCGAACACGTGCACGATCAGGTAGGCCGACAACGTGCCCGTGATGGCGAAGAAGCGGCCCATGCCGCAGTTGATGTAGTCGTAGACCGACCCTGTGGTTGGCAAGATCGAGGCCGCTTCGGCAAAGGTGGTCGACTGCGCCAGCATCATCAATGCCGCGATGACCATGGCCAAGGCGAAGGCACTGCCGCCAATGCCAAACCCCATGGTCGCGGTGAGGATCACCGGGCTGGCCATGATCAGCCCGACGGTGCTGGCCAGCGCCGTAGGAAAACCGACACTGCCCCGGTTGAGATGCTCGGTGAGCTTATTGTTGAGTGACATCGTTATGCCCCGGCTTGTTTTTGTGGCGTTGAACGCGGCAAGTGAACCTGCACGCACGGCTGTTGTTTGCCTCCCTGCGTCATCACTGTGCGCCGCAGCCGGCGGGGCGTCTTGCCCATGGCTGCCGTGGCCCTTGTTGCTGCCTGCCAGCACCTGCATGCCTGGCAGGCAGCGTCATGCCGCCGTCAGGGAGATGCAAGATCAGCACCGTGCCCGTTCACTATGCTCCACGCTTTGGCGGCCGGTCAGGCCGCGTTCCTCTGCCTCAGGAGCCAGCATGAGCGACATTACCCTTCTTCCCGCGGTCACGGCATTCTTGGCCCGCCAACATGGCGTGTTCATTCACGGCCACTCCATCGCCAGCCAATCCGCCTCGACCCTTGCCGTGGTCAACCCGGCCAATGGCGAAACCCTCGCGCGCATCGCCCATGCCAACCAGGCCGACATTGACCATGCCGTGAGCTCGGCGCGCCAAGGCTTCAGCACCTGGTCGCGCACCAGCCCGGCCGCCCGCGCCGGCGTGCTGTTCAAGCTGGCCGACCTGCTGGAAGCCAACCGCGAAGAATTGGCCCAGCTAGAGACCTTGCAGTCGGGCAAGCTGATCGGCATCGCGCGCGCGTTCGAGGTAGAGCAGGCCGCGCATTTCTTGCGCTACTACGCAGGCTGGGCCACCAAGATCACCGGCCAAACCATCACCCCGTCCCTGCCCTCGTTCGCCGGTGAGCGCTACAGCGCCTTCACCCTGCGCGAACCGATCGGGGTGGTGGTGGGCATCGTGCCGTGGAACTTCGCCACCATGATCGCCATCTGGAAGCTGGCCTCGGCGCTGACCACCGGCTGCAGCATCATTCTCAAACCCAGCGAGTTCACGCCCCTGACGCTGCTGCGCATCGCCGAACTGGCCAGCGAGGCCGGCCTGCCGCCGGGCGCCCTCAACGTACTGACCGGCGGCGGCCTGGTGGGCAAAGCGCTGGTCGAGCACCCCGGTACCGACAAGGTCTCGTTCACCGGCTCCGTGCCCACCGGCATCGCCGTCGGCCAAGCCGCCATGGGCGCCAAGCTGACCCGTGCGACACTGGAACTGGGCGGCAAGAACTCGGTAGCGTTCCTGCCCGATGTAGCGCTCGACAAAGCCGTCGACGGCATCATTGAAGCTGGCTTTCTGCATTCCGGGCAGATCTGCGCCGCCGGTGAGCGCTTCTTCGTCCACCGCTCGCGCATCGACCCACTGCTTGACGCACTGTGCCAGCGCCTGGGCCAGCTGAAGGTCGGTTCGCCGCTGGATGAGTCGACCCAGTTCGGCCCGGTAGCCAACAAGCCACACCAGCAGAAGCTGGCCGAATTGTTCGCCACCGCACGCGCCGAAGGCAGCCAGATCATTCATGGTGGGCACATTGGCGATGGCCCAGGCTGCTTTGTCGAGCCGACGGTGATTCTCGCCAAGGGCGCCAGCGACACCCTGCTCAACCAGGAAACCTTCGGCCCGGTGGCGACCTTCTTGCCGTACGACGACGAAGACGAACTGTTGCACCTGATGAACGCAACGCCCTACGGCCTCAGCGCCAGCCTGTGGACCAACGACCTGGGCAAAGCCATGCGGA
This sequence comes from Pseudomonas sp. 5.2, assembly GCF_059025405.1. NCBI lineage: Bacteria > Pseudomonadati > Pseudomonadota > Gammaproteobacteria > Pseudomonadales > Pseudomonadaceae > Pseudomonas > Pseudomonas sp. 5.2. The sequence goes on along the minus strand of NZ_JBYBHH010000001.1, from coordinate 645,857 downwards.
TGGTCCCGCAAATCCAGGCTGGTACGCTGTGGGTCAACATGCACACCCTGCTCGACCCCGCCGTGCCTTTCGGCGGTATCAAGGCGTCCGGCATCGGCCGCGAGTTCGGCTCGGCGTTCATCGATGACTTCACCGAGCTCAAGTCGGTGATGATCCGTTACTGAAGCGCCCTGCTGCATGCACCTGGCCAAGGCGGGCAAGCGCCTTGGCAGCCACGAACAAGACCCCACCCAGCCATCCACGCACTAATAGGCCGTCGCAGCCAACCGCGACGGCGCCTCGCCTCCACGAGGCTGCCCCCGAACAACAAAGGCCGCCTTGCGAGGTGCCGAGAACAATCGAGGGAAGTGCAATGTTCAAACCGCAACGGCTGTCCATCCTGGCCCTGGCCACGCTGCTGGCCAGCCAGGCCGCGCCGGCCTACGAACTCTACGCCGACGACGACAGCCACGTGAATGCCGACATGCTCGCGGTGTGGGGCATGTTCAACAGCCGCAAGAATTATGACGGTACGGCCGGTGGCTCGACCTGGCGCGAGGGCTTCATCAAGTATGGCCTGAGCGGTGACCAGGGCCTGGCAGGCAACGGCAGCCTCTATGGCGCCTTGAACTGGGTGAGCTCCGCCACCTGGGGCGATGGGGATGCTGCCGGCAACACCGATGGCTCCGAGCGCACCACCAAGATCGAGGACGCCTACCTGGGCTGGCGTTCAGGCGACCTGCTGCCCTGGCTGGGCAAGGATGGCGTAGACCTTTCTGGAGGGCGGCAGGTGGTCCGCCTGGGCAGCGGCTTCCTGATCAACGACGACGGCCCGAACCTGGGCAACGGCGTGGCCGACGGCCACCTGGACCGCGGCGGCGCCTACTACTTGGCGGCGCGTCACGCCTTCGACCGCACCGCAGTACTGCGCCTGGGCGGGCAGGATGGCCTGCATGGCAGCCTGCTGTGGCTGAAGTCCGATAACCGCGCGCAGGCCGAAACCGAACTGGCCGCCGGCACCCTGGACTACACCCATGCTCTGGGCACCTTGGGGCTGACCTGGGTGCACGGTATCGACGTCACCGACCAATGGGCCAGCGCGTTTCAGAAAGCGCGTGAGGGCATGGACGTCTACAGCCTGCGTGGCGAAGGCAACGCAGGCATCGACAATGCCAGTTTCGCCTTCGAATACGCGTGGCAAGACAAGCAAGGCGGCCCGGAAAAAGCCTGGTACCTGCAGGCCGGCTATACCTTCGCCGACCTGCCTTGGGCACCCCAGGTGACCTACCGCTACACCCGCTACTCGGCAGGCTGGGACGCGCTGTTCAGTGGCCTGTCCAGTGGCTATGGCACCTGGTTCCAGGGTGAAGTCGCCGCCAACTATGCCGGGCCCTTCAACAGCAACACCGGCATCCACCATGTCGGCGTGAAGGCGACCCCGCTGGAAAACCTCACGGTCGGTGCGCTGTATTTCGACTTCGACACGGTGCGTACCCGCGACAGCCTCAACCTCGATGCCCGGGAACTCGACCTTTACCTGGAATGGGCGGTCAACGACCACCTGATCATCAGCCCGCTGGTGGGCCTGTATCAGCCCCGCAAGGACGAGCGCAACGGCGGCAATCAGGTGGGCGGCAACGGCACCAACGTCTACAGCCAGCTGACAGTCGCGGTGCCGTTCTAGATCAGCACATGAGCCACTGTAGGAGCAGCCTTGTGCTGCGAAGAGGCCGGTGAAAACACAGTTGATCTCCGCTGCCTTCACCGGCCTCTTCGCAGCACAAGGCTGCTCCTACACGAAGCTCAGCCGTGGCACGGCAGGTCAAATTGCCTGGCACGCTGACAGTCGCGGTGCCGTTCTAGATCAGCACATGAACCACTGTAGGAGCAGCCTTGTGCTGCGAAGAGGCCGGTGAAAACACAGTAGATCTCCGCTGCCTTCGCCGGCCTCTTCGCAGCACAAGGCTGCTCCACACAAAGCTCAGCCGTGGCACGGCAGGTCAAGTCGCCTGGCACGCTGACGCAAGACGGCCTGCCGCTCGTTAGCGAAACTGACACCACGAATGACAGCCCCCGCCCACAAGAACAAAACCTGACAACGGCCGCCTTGCGAGACCCGCCATGACCCTCGATACCCGCATTGACTTCATCTACCTGTCCGAACAGGACATGATCCGCGCCGGCGTGACCGACATGCCCGCCTGTGTCGATACCATGGAAGAAATGTTCGACCTGCTCTACCAAGGCGACTACCGCATGGCCGGCCCGAACAACGACTCCCACGGCGCGATGATCACCTTCCCCGAGCAATCGCCGTTTCCGCACATGCCAAAGCCGACCGCAGACCGTCGCATGATGGCCATGCCGGCGTACCTGGGCGGCAACTTCCGCACCGCGGGCGCCAAATGGTACGGCTCCAACATCGCCAACCGCGAAAAGGGCCTGCCACGCTCGATCCTGATGTTCACCCTCAACGACGCCGACACCGGCGCCCCACTGGCACACATGTCGGCCAACCTGCTGTCGGCGTACCGCACCGGCGCTATCCCCGGGGTTGGTGCGCGCCACCTGGCCCGCAAGGACGCCAAGGTCATCGGCCTGGCCGGGCCGGGCGTGATGGGCAAGACCACGGTTGCCGCGTTCATGGCGGTGTGCCCGCTGATCGACACGATCAAGATCAAGGGCCGAGGCCAGAAGAACCTGGATGACTTCGTTGCCTGGGTCCAGGCGACCTTCCCGCAAATCACCCACATCCAGGTCGTGCAGACCCTGGAAGAAGTGGTACGTGACGCCGACCTGGTCAGCTACTGCAGCTCGGGCGAAGTCGGCGACCCCAGCACTTACCCGCTGGTGCGGCGCGAGTGGGTCAAGCCCGGTGCGTTCTTGGCCATGCCTGCCCCGTGCAGCATCGATGACGGCATGGAGCGTGCGGACGTGCGCAAGGTGGTGGACAACACAGGGCTGTACCAAGCCTGGTTCGAAGAACTGCCCAAGCCTGCGCACAACCATGTGCCGCTGGTAGGCGTGCGCTTCATGGACATGATCGCCGAAGGCAAGCTGGACGCCGCGCAGGTCGAGGACATCGGCAAGATCATCAGGGGTGATGCGCCAGGCCGTCTGAACGACGACGAAATCATCCTCATGTCGGTGGGTGGCATGCCTGTGGAAGACGTTGCCTGGGGCACCGTCGTGTACCGCAACGCGCTCGAGAAAGGCATCGGCGTGAAGCTCAATCTCTGGGAAAAACCTGTCCTTAGCTGACTCCTCAACCACTCAAAAAAGGCTCCCCCATGACGCAGATCACCAAACTGAAAACCGGCTCGAAATTCGAAGACCTGGCCAGCTATTCCCGCCTGGTGGCGGTGGACAACTGGATCCACGTCTCCAACACCGCCGGGCGCAACCCGCAGACCCAGGTCATCCCTGAAGACGTGATCGAACAGACCCACCAGGTATTCGCCAACATCGAAACCGCACTGGCGGCAGTCGATGCCGGGCTGGGGGATGTGATCAGCTCGCGTGTGTTCATCCAGGACCCGGCCGACGTGCCAACGGTCATGGAAGTGATCGGCGAAAAATTCCGAGGCATCGACCCGGCCACCACCGTCACCTGCCCGCCCCTGGGCTCGACCGTCTACAAAGTCGAGCTGGAAGTGACGGCGTACCGGGGGGCTTCGCGCGCGCAGGTCACGCTGATCCGCCTGGGCGAGTAATGCGCCGCCAGCCTTGAACCGCAACATTCCGTTCACACTGCCGCCGAGTGAAGCCATGTCCCCCGTCATCGACCCTGTGCACACCCCTACCACCCACCCTCAGGCCACGAGCGTGGTGATCATCGGGGGAGGCATCATCGGCCTGACCGCGGCCCTTACCCTGGCCGAACGCAACATCCCCGTGGTGCTGCTGGAGAAGGGGCGCCTTGCGGGTGAGCAGTCGTCGCGCAACCTGGGCTGGGTGCGCAAGACCAACCGCCATGCGCACGATATTCCGTTGGCCCTGGCCGCCGACCAACTGTGGGCGAAAATGCCGGAACGGGTCGGCAGCGATGTCGGCTACCGGCAAGCAGGCATCATGTTCATCGGCCGCAACGACACGCAGATGGGCATGCACGAAAGCTGGCTCAAGAGCGTCGAGCACCTTGGCCTGGACTCTCGGCTGCTCAGCAACAAGGAGATTGCCAACAAGGTGCCCGGCGGCCGTGCCGACTGGGCCGGGGGCATCTATACCGCCTCGGACGCGCGCGCCGAGCCGACCCTGGCCGCCAGCGCCATCGCCCGTGCAGCGATCGCCAAAGGCGCGGTGCTCGTGGAAAACTGCGCGGTGCGCACGCTGGTCACCGCCGCTGGCAGGGTCAGCGGAGTAGTCACCGAGCAAGGCGAGATTCGCTGCGACCAGGTATTGCTGGCCGGCGGCTTGTGGTCTCGCAAGTTTCTCGGCAACCTCAATATCGACCTGCCCACCCTGCCGCTGACCTGTTCTGTACTGCGCACCCACCCGCTGGACGGCCCGACCGACATTGCGGTGGGCGCACCGGACTTTTCCTTCCGCAAACACAAGGATGGCGGCTACATCATTACCCAGCGCGGGGCGCTCGATGCGTTCCTGACCCTGGACCACCTGCTGCTGGGCAGGCGTTACCTGCCGCAACTGCGGGCACAGCGTGACTTTTTGCGCATCAGCTTCGGCAAGTACTTCTTCAAGGACCTGGCCCTGGCCCGGCGCTGGGGTCCGTCGCAGGTGACGCCCTTCGAGCGCGTCAGGGTTCAGGACCCGCAGGCCAACACGGCATTGAACGATGAAGCCTTGCGTAACCTGAAGGCAGCCTGGCCAGTGTTCGAGCAGGCCCGGATCGCCTCCTCCTGGGCTGGCACGATTGACGTCACCCCTGACTCAAACCCCGTGATCGGCCCGGTGCCGGCCATTCCCGGCCTGACCTTGGCGACCGGGTTTTCCGGGCATGGCTTCGGCACCTCACCGGCAGCGGGCCAATTGGCGGCGGACCTGGTTTCGCAGTCACCCACGTTGATCGACCCGAGCCCCTATCGGTTCGAGCGGTTTGCATAGCCGTGCTTCAGCGGAACTGATACTCCAACCCCGCGCCCGCATACCACGACCGCCCCGGCGCAGCTTCGTAGTAGCGTGCGTTGCCGTCACCTACGATCACCGACCCCACATACTGCCGATCAAACAGGTTGTCCAAGCGGATCAGCTGGTGGAACGTCCACGGCCCAGCGTGCTGTTCGAAGCGCGTCCGCCAGTTGAAGACGGTATAGGCCGGCGCCGGTTTTGCGGTATTGCTGTCCTCCACATACACCTTGCTGCGGTACTGCCCTTCAACCCCCATGCTGACAAACGTCGCTGGCTTCCACACGAGCTCGCCGAACAGGTTGTCGAGCGGCACGCCCGGCAGGCGGTTGCCATCCTCGATGGTCTGCGTGCCTTGGGCGAAGTCTTCGGCGTAGCGGGCATCGGTGCGGGTGTACACCACGGTCGTCTGCCACTGATCGCTGAGGTCACTGTGCAGGCTCGCCTCAAACCCGCGGCGCAAGGTCTTCCCGGCGTTTCGGTAACTGGTACGGCCGTCGGTGGCGCTGGCCACCACGATTTCGTCATCCGTATGGATTTCGTAAACCGCGGCGTTGAGCCGGGTACGTTCGCCGAGCCGGTATTTGACGCCCACTTCATACTGGGTGCTGGAGGCTGGCTTGAGCCCGAAGTTAAAGCGTTCAACCTGGCCAGGGGCGTACGCCATTTCAGCCTGGGTCGGGGTCTCGAAACCCTTGCCGACACTCACGTAACCACGCACATCCGGCGTAAACGCATACATCACCGACAGCGATGGCGTGTTCTGCTGGTACGTCTTCTTGCCACTGGAATCGCCATTGGCCAGGTAGTGGTCATCGACGCGCATTTGCATCGAGCTGTGGCGCAGGCCAAGGTCAGTGGTCCAGTTGCCGAGCTCCCAATGCGCCTGGATATATGGGTCCAGGCTGGTGGCGGTGTCTTGCTCGTCACGCCGCAGCTCACCTTTGACGCCCAGCGTGTCGCCGCTGAAATTCTGGTAGCCGCGGCGGTCGTCCTTGCTCTGGTCATAGTCGGCGCCAACCGTGACCGTGAGGTTGCCGGGGGCGGCTACAACCGGCTGTATCCAGCGCAAGGTGCCGCCGTGAAACGCACGGTCGAAGTCCACTACCCCACCGCCACGCTGGCTGTTGGAGGCCACTGTCTTCGGAATGGACAGGTACTGCACGACGCTACGCTGCCCCGCGTAGAGGTTGAACTGCAACGTGGCATCGCCGAAATAGCGCTCGTAGTTCATGCCCAACTGCTGATGGTCGATGCTCTTGCGGGTGTTGTAGAGGTCCGCCACCGCTGCGGTGGAGCGAGGGTCATGTTTATAGGCGTCCCAGGTTTGCCCCAGCGGGTCTTGCGTGTTGTTCTGTTCTAGGCTGCTGTAGATCAGCGCCAGGCGCGAGTCAGCGTCGGGCCTTACGTGCACCTTGGCGAAGGTCTGGTCGCGTCGGGCGGCGCTGTGGTCACGGTAACCGTCGGTGTCCATGCGCGATGCATCGAGCACGAAGCCGGCGGTTTCGTTGCCACCCTCGGCCGACAGGTGATTCTTGTTGAAACCGTCGCTGCCAAAAGTGGTTTCGGCCCCTACCCTTGCAGGCCCCTGCCCGTCCCGGCTGAACATCTGGATAACGCCGCCGGCGTTGCTCCCGTACAGGGTCGCTGCGGGGCCGCGCAACACTTCGATGCGATCGGCCACATCCAGGTTGAGCGAGGCCGCCTGCCCCTGGCCGTCTGGCGTACTGGCCGGGATACCATCGCTCAGCAGCTTGAGGCCGCGAATACCAAAGGCCGAACGTGCGCCGTAACCCCGCGATGACACTTGCAGGTCTTGCGCATAGTTCTGCCGGTTTTGCACCACCAGGCCGGGCACCTTGGTCAGCACTTCTGAAAGATTGACGCCCAACTGGCCGTCGGTCCCGTGGGAAAGGTCCACGGTATCGATCGAAAAAGGCAGGTCGAAACTGCCGGTTGGCGCGTAGGCGCCAGTGACCACCACCGGGTCGGTGATCAGCACATCGACTGCCTCGCTGCTGGCATGGATCAACGGGCTGATGCTGCCGGTCAGCAACAGGGTCAGGCCTGTGCGCAAGGGGGCAGGTCGATGCAAACGGAATGGGTACATGTGAAGCTTCCTGAAGCTTGGGCCTGACCGATTTCGCGTCATGCCCAAGGCGTCACTGCTGTGTCCAGGCACAGAGCGCGCGAATGATAGCGGAGAGGTGATGGCACAGATGGTACCAATCCTTCACCTCGGCCACACACACTTTTGCCTCACAGGCAGTTGCGAATTTACTTACGGTGAAATACTGTACGCACATACAGCAAAAACAAGGAAATGCCTGTGGCCAGCACCTCCTCAGCAACACCGAGCAGCTATGAACAACTGGGCGTACGTATCCAGAAGATCATCAACAGCCCCACCGCCCAACGCAGCCGTGCAGCGCTGATCTTCCGCCTGGAGCAAGAGTCCCCGGATGACTGGGAGACCCTGCTCGAAGAAATCGCCGAGAACGACAACGTCACCCTCGCCCATCGCGACGATGGCGGCGTGCAGATTTTCTGGACCGTGCCCAAGGAAGACTGATTGCGCATGAGAGTTTCGCTTTTCGCTGCAGCCTGCCTGCTGTTGTCCACCCCGTTCGCCCATGCCGATGCCCCACGCACGTTCCAGGAGGCCAAGAAGGTCGCCTGGAAGCTGTACGCACCACAATCGACGGAGTTTTATTGCGGCTGCAAGTACAAAGGCAACAAGGTCGACCTGGCCTCTTGCGGCTATACACCGCGCAAGAATGCCCAACGGGCTTCGCGCATCGAATGGGAGCACATCGTGCCGGCCTGGCAGATCGGCCACCAGCGCCAGTGTTGGCAGAACGGTGGGCGCAAACAGTGCTCGCAGCACGATGAGGTGTACAAGCGCGCCGAGGCCGACCTGCACAACCTGGTGCCCAGCATCGGTGAGGTCAATGGCGACCGCAGCAACTTCAGTTTCGGTTGGCTGCCTGAGCAGCAGGGCCAGTACGGCAGTTGCCTGACCCAAGTCGACTTCAAGGCCAAGAAGGTCATGCCACGCCCTTCGATCCGCGGCATGATCGCACGCACGTATTTCTACATGAGCAAGCAGTACAACCTGCGCTTGTCGAAGCAGGACCGGCAGCTGTTCGAAGCGTGGAACAAAACGTACCCGCCGCAGGTATGGGAGCTGCAACGCAACCAGCAGGTGGCCTGCGTGATGGGGCACGGCAATGCGTTTGTTGGGCCGGTGAACCTCAAGGCCTGCGGCTGAGGCTCAAGCCAGTGTCTGCAGGTAGGCGCTGGCCTCCCGGTAACGGGCCAGCCGCGCCAAGTCGGCGGGGCCAGGAACTGGGATGCGCGAGAGGTCGCTGTTATCGGCCAGGTCGGCCAGTTTGACGGTGCGCGCCAACGGGTCACCACCAAGGCGCTGGACGAAGTCTTGGTAAGACTCGCCATCACGTCGGCTCAGCGCCAGCAGCGCGGCAAGAATTTTCAGTGCAAAGCCTTCACGCGCCAAGTCGGACAGGGTCATCGGCGTGTCTTCGATTACATCATGAAGCACCGCGACGATCCGCTGCTCGGGCGTGGAAACCCGCATCATCACACGTAGCGGGTGCAGGATATAGGCCGCCCCACCCTTGTCGTATTGCCCTTCATGCGCCCTGGCAGCCACGGCAATGGCCCGCTCCAGTGTAGACATGAGGCCCTCCCCGTTCAGCTCTCCCAGTGCAAGCATAGCCCGCACGGGCATATACGCCCAGCCTTTGTAGGCGCAGCCTTGTGCTGCGAAGAGGCCGGTGCAGACGCCCTGTATTCAGGTGGCTGCACCGGCCGCTTCACAGCACAAGGCTGCGCCTACACGGTGTGGGTTGCGGGGTTAGCGCTGGGCGCCATGCTGGATGACCACCGAGTCGGTGCCCAGCTTGGCCATCACCTCGGCCTTGCGCGCCTCGGCTTCTTCCTTGGTCGGGAATGGCCCCATCAGCACCACCGGCTTGCCGTTGCGGTATTCGACCGAAGACGGGATGCCCTTCTCGATCAGGCGCGCCGTCATGTCGCTCAAAGCGCCCATGTTCGCCCCCTGCACCACTTCGACATCCCAACCTTCTGGGGCCGGCTCACCGGCCAGCGCCTCGGCGCGGCGCTGCAAGTCGGCACCACCGCACAGCTCGCGGATACGCAGGTTGTTGCCGCTGTCGTCGACGATGATCTCGTATTGGCCATCACGCTTGATCGCCACGTAGCTGCGGTAGGCTTCGTACTGCCCGGCGTCGTCCTTGCCGCGGACTTGGCCGCAGATGGTGCCATGAGTGTCGATCCGCACGTTGCCGAACTTGGCAGTCTTGGGGTTGTGCAGGTGCTCGGCCACCTGTTTGTGCACGCCTTCGACTTCGTTCTCACAGCCCGCCAGGGCGAGCACTGCCATTACCACAGCCAGTTTGCGCACGCGTGTACCTCCAGATTCGAAGGGGCGGATTCTAGCATGCCGCCCCCGGGCAAGGACCGCGACCATACGTTACACCCTGCTACCGCGATGCGCCGACCACGGGCCCCTGCGCAGCCACGGCCCGCGCACTGATCGCCATTTCTTATCCCCCTGATAAAAAACTTGAGGCAGCCGAAACCGGGCGTTTCAGACAACAATCCAGCCAGTCGTACGACGACGTATGTCCAATAATAAAAAGGTGACCCCATGCCCCGCTTACACCTAAAGGTGGATGTTGCTGTCCGCGCTCTCGCACCAAGCGCTTTCGGCGCTCCCTGGGCAGCTCTGCTCCAGGAGGCGCCATGAAAACACTGATCGATAGTTACTTTCTGGTTCTGAAAACGCTGGTGATCGCCTGCCTTGTGGCCATCACCTGCCTGATTTTCACCAATGTCGTGCTGCGCTATGGCTTTAACTCGGGCCTGTTCTTCAGCGAAGAGATCTCCCGCCTGGCATTCGTCTGGCTGGTGTTTGCCGGCGCGCAACTGATGCTTCACGAAAACGGCCACATCGGTGTCGACATCGTCACCCGCCGGGTTTCACCCGGTGTGGCCAGGTGCCTGTTGGCACTGACGCAACTACTCATGCTCTACGTGACCTGGCTGTTCCTTGACGGCAGCTGGAAGCAGACCGTGATCAACCTGCATGTCGGCGCCCCCTCCACCGGCATTTCCATGGCCTTGTTCCATGGGGCGGGCCTGGTCTTTTGCATCCTCAGCGGGCTGCTGATCTTCACCCAATTGGTCAGAAACCTGATGGGCACCCTTCCCGCGCACACCCCGGCCGAGCCCTCGGCAGCCGAACACGGAGCAGTCGAATAATGGCCCTGTCAGTCTTCGTCGGCGTGCTGATGGCCGCCATCTTGATCGGCGCCCCCATCGCCTACGCCCTGATCCTCTGCGGCGTGGCCCTGATGTGGCTGCTGGGCCTGTTCGATGGCCAGATCATCGCGCAAAACATCATCAATTCGGCAGGCAGCTTCCCCCTGCTGGCCATTCCGCTATTCATCATCGCTGGCGAGGTCATGAACAGCGGTGGCCTGTCCAAGCGCATCATCAAGCTGGCCATCACCCTGGTCGGCCACCTGCGCGGCGGGCTCGGCTACGTCACCATCTTCGCCGGCGTGCTGCTGTCCAGCCTGTCCGGTTCGGCACTGGCCGACGCCGCCTCGTTAACCGCCCTGCTGCTGCCGATGATGGTCCTCGCCGGCTACAACCGCGACCGCTCCGGCGGCCTGATCGCCTCGGTATCGGTGCTTGGCTCAATCATCCCGCCCAGTATCGGGTTCGTCGTGCTGGGCGTCGCGTCCGGCCTGTCGATCACCAAGCTGTTCCTGGCCGGCATCGCCCCCGGGCTGATGATCGCCGCCGCCCTGGTCGTGGCCTGGTGGCTAATGTCGCGGCGCAACACCGACGTCGAACTGAGCCCGAAGGCCAGCGGCAAAGAGCGCCTCAAGGCTTTGGTCGACAGCTTCTGGGCATTGATGCTGCCGGTGATCATCGTGGTCGGGCTGCGCTTTGGCGTGGTTACCCCCACCGAGGCCGGCGCGGTGGCCAGCGTCTATGCACTGCTGGTGTCGTCGTGCATCTACCGCGAACTGAGCCTCAAGTCGCTCAATGACCTGCTGCTGCGCGCCGGCAAGACTACCGCCGCCGTGATGTTCCTGGTCGCCGCCGCCTCGATACCGGCCTGGATGATCACCATCGCCGATATCCCCGGGCAGATCATCGACCTGATCCAGCCGGTGATGGACAACCCGCGCCTGCTGATCGTGGTGCTGATGCTGTTGATCCTGGTGATCTCGATGGTCATGGACCTGACCCCGACCGTGCTGCTGCTCGCCCCCATCCTGGTACCGGTGGTGACCGCGGCGAACATCGATCCGATCTACTTCGGCGTGCTGTTCATGATCAATTGCTCGATTGGCCTGATCACCCCGCCCGTGGGCACGGTGCTCAACGTGGTCTGTGGCATCGGCAGGATGCGCTACGAAGCGCTGCTCAAGGGCACGTTCCCGTTCCTGATCGCCGAAGTCATCGTGCTGTTCCTGCTGGTCATCTTCCCCGAACTGGTCACCGTCCCTGCCCAGTGGTTTGGCCACTGATCCCCACAACAATAAAAGGTACACAGCATGAAGAAGCTCGCCGTCATCGCCGCCCTGTTGCTTTCCAGCAGCCTGAGCATGGCCGCCGACTACAACGCGCGCGTGATCAAATTCGCCGCCACCAGCCCCAAGGGCACGCCACCGGCCATCGGCATGGAGCTGTTCGCCAAGAAAGTGCAAGAACGCAGCGATGGCAAGATCAAGGTGCGCACCTTCCCCAATGGCGTGCTGGGTGGCGACGTGCAGGTGCTGTCGTCGCTGCAAGGTGGCGTAGTGGAAATGATGACCTGGAACGCCGGGCTGATGATCAACCACGTCACCGACTTCGGCATCCTCGATTTCCCGTTCCTGTACACCGACACCGCCAAGGTGGATGCCATGCTCGATGGCGAAGTGGGCAAGATGCTCACCGATCAGCTGCCTGAGAAAAACCTGGTAGGCCTGGCGTTCTGGGAGCTCGGCGTGCGCAACCTGACCAACAACGTGCGCCCGGTGCAAAACCTTGAAGACATCGCGGGCCTGAAGATCCGTGCCCAGCAATCGCCGTTGTTCCTCGACGTGTGGGCGGCGTTGGGCGCCAACCCCACCCCGCTGCCCTTCACCGAGGTGCACACGGCGCTGGAAACCGGCACGGTGGATGGCCAGGAAAACCCCGCGGCGCTGATCCTCGCCTCGCGCTTCAACGAGGTGCAGAAGTACCTGAGCCTGACCCGGCACAACTACAACCCGCAGATCGTGCTGATCAGCAAAACCTTCTGGGACACCCTCAACCGCGACGAGCAGCAACTGCTTACCGAGGTCGCCCAGGAAGTGCGCCTGGAGCAGCGCCGGATCTCTCGCGAGGCCGACATCAAGGCCATCGCCGACCTGCGCAGCGATGGCATGCAGGTTAACGACCTGCCGGCCGAAGAGCTCGCACGCATCCAGGCCAAGATCCGCCCAGTGGTCGACAAGTACGCCGCCCAGATCAACCCCGAATTGGTCAGCAAGGTCTACCAGGCCATGGGCTACCAGGCGCAGTGACGCTACCCGCGCCGCCCCCGCGGCGCCCTCTATTGCCAATAAGGAACAGCATGAAAATCTCCGTCGCCCAGATTCACCCGGTGGCCGGCAACCCGGCGCGCACCCTTGAAAAAGTCGCCGAACTGGCACGCCAGACCGCCGCCGAAGGTTCACGCCTGATCGCCTTCGCAGAATGCCTGATCACCGGTGGCGCCTTCGACAGCCGCGAAGACCTCGAGCGCGGCGCCATCACCCTCGACGCCCTGGCGCCATTGCTGCAGGTATCGGCACAGAGCGGCATCCTGATCGTGGTCGGGTTCTACGAGCGGCATGAGGCCTCGGTCTATAACACCGCCGCGCTGATCGGCCCGCAGGGCATCATCGGCCTGCACCGCAAGCGCCATTTGCCATTCATGATCGGCGACCGCTTCACCGACCGCCCCAGCGAGTGGACACCGCCGGTATTCGACACCGAGATCGGCCGTATCGGCTTGGCCATCTGCTATGAAATCCGCTTCCCCGAGGTAGTGCGCACGCTGGCGCTAGAAGGCGCCGACATTGTCGTGCTGCCCGCCGCCTGGCCCGAGCAGGCGCGCATGCTACCGGACATTTTCAGCACCGTCCGCGCGGCAGAGAACATGGTCTATTTCGTCGCCCCCAACCGCAACGACATGGATGAAGGCATGCAGTTCATCGGCACCAGCCACATCATCGAACCTTCCGGCAAGACCTTGGTACGCGCAGGGCTCGAAGACGGTGTGTACAGCGTCGAGATCGACCTGGCCAAGGCCCGCAACAAATCGCTGATCCGCGACCCTGGCGTGTTCGAAGTGCACCCGTTCCGCGACCGGCTGCCCGAAACCTACCGCATCTGATACCCGCCAAAGGCAGACCTCAAGCATGAACCCAAACACCCCAAACACATCGCTGAAGGCCCGCATGGCACGCGGTACCACCTTTGGCATGAACATCTACAGCACAGCCTGCATGGCCATCGAAGTGGCCGGCAACTGGGGGCTGGACTTTGTCTTCATCGACGCCGAGCACACTGCGCTGGGTGTCGACAGCCAGATGGAAAAACTCTTGCTGGCCGCCAACAGCGCCGCCATCCCCGGCCTGGTGCGGGTGCGTGGCACGCTGGAGTGGGACATTCGCAAGGCGCTGGAAATGGGCGCGGCGGGCGTGATCGTGCCGCAGGTGCATACCGCGGCGCAGATGCGCGAGATCATCCGCTACAGCAAGTTCCCTCCGCTGGGGCGCCGCGGCGGTGACAGCTCGGTGCGCTCGGCAGGCTACGCCGGGCCTGGCTTCGACTGGGCCACGTATACCCAGGCAGAGAACACCCGCAGCGTGATCGTGCCGATGGCCGAGAGCTACGAGTTCTTTGACAACATCGATGAAATACTCGATGTGGAGGGGATCGACGCCGTGCATTTCGGCCCTGCCGACTACTCCCTGTCGCGACAATTGCCGGTCGACTATCGCCTGGGCAACCCGGAAGTGCTGCAACGTTTGCAGTTGCTGATCGAGAAATGCCACGCCCGCTCGATCCAGGTGATGGTGCCGTGCTTCCCCGCAGACCAAGCCACGGCGCAACGCTTGATCGAAATGGGCAGCGACATGCTGTTGATGGGCAGTGACCTGTCCTGGCTGAACCAGGCCGGGCAACAGATAGCGGCCGTGAAACACGCATTGGCTTAAATGCCGGCCGGCCAGGGTGCATGTGCCCGGCCGGCCCTATTGCTGCCTTATAAAAGCGACTAACTAATCAACCAAGAAATTCTGTTTGACCAAGGTCGCGCGAATAATCGACACCAAGGTATCGAGTTGCATATCCGGGCGTTCGGTCAAATACGACAGGCAGAACTTGGCTGGCGGAATCGGCGGATCGCACGGCAAAGTCTTCAGCATATCCACGGCCAACATGTCGCGAATCAATGGCACCGGCAAAATACCAATGGCATGCCCCGCCGAGACCATCTTGGCAATAAAGGCCAGCGAATTGCTTGAATGAAAGGCATGGCTGACCGAGCCACTTTCTTTCAGCCAGCGGTCCACCACTGAATACAGTGTCGAGGGCGCACTGTGGGTCACGATCGAATATTGCCGGGCATGCTCCGCCAAAAAAGGCCCCTGGGCCACGTCCAGGTGCCGCGCGGCCACCCACTGGAATGTCATCCAGCCGAGAAACACATCGGTCACATCCTCACGCGTGGCCGGGTTGGTCAGCAGCGCGATGTCGAGTTCGTGATCGTTCAGCTTGCGGTTGAGCACGGCGCCGACGTCGATGGAAATTTCCAGGGTGATCTCCGGGAAGTGCGCCTTTATATCGCTGATTACCGCGGTCAGCCCGACCATGGCCGAGCACTCGTCCGCGCCCAGGCGCAAACGCCGGTGCTTTTTTTGCTGCGCGGCAAATTGCTCGAGTTGGGTGCTGTTGTTAAGCACCAGTTCGGCATGGCGCAAGGCGGTATGGCCGTCTGCGGTGAGGCTCATGCGCTGCTTGCTGCGGTCGAACAACTTGACGCTGAGCAGCGATTCCATTTCCTTGATCCGCGCCGACACCGCAGGTTGGGTCAGGTGAAGATGGCGGGAGGCCGCGTGAACACCCCCAAGGCGGGCGGTCCAGTAGAACGCCTCGATCTGCATCAGCGTAATACGCATGATAAAAACTGCTCCGGTAACTGCTTACGGATTTTTATTATCGACCGTTCGGCGTGCTTGTTAGGATGACCGAAACCCTTCGAAAAAGCATCCGGCATAACAAGAACTTCCTATGTATATTATCGAAGCACTGCCCGCCCCGATCAACGCCACCGAACTTGAAGTACTGATCAACGCCGAACCGGCAACGATCGGCCACTTCATTACCCACGGTATTGCCAACCCCCACATCAAGGCCCACTTTCAGAATGTGCGGGCCGTCGGTACTGCGGTCACCGTGAGGATGCCCGGCAACGATGGCGGGATTTTGCACTACGCCATGGGCTGCGTGCGCCCAGGCGACTTCCTGGTGGTAGACCGCTGCGGCGAGCGCATAACCGCCGCACTGGGCGGCGCCATGGCGTACGCCGCCAAGCAGGCTGGCGTGGCCGGGATCATCGTCGATGGCTATGTCACCGACCTGGGCGAAATCCGCGAGCATGGCGTGCCTGTGTGGTCTCGCGGCGCCAGCGCGATCACCACCCGCGTGATCGGCCAGGAGGGCGAGTTCTGCACGGCCATCCAATGTGGGGGGGTGATTGTCCACCCCGGCGATGCGGTGGTGGCCGACGAAAACGGCATGGTGTTTCTGCGCCCGGGCCAGGTCATCGAACTGGCTCAGCGTGCCATCGACTTCCAGCGCAACGAAAAGCACACACTGGCGCGGTTGGCCAAGGGTGAGAAGTTCCCTGATATCGTCGGCTCGCGGTCGACCATCGAGGCTGCGTCCCGCCCACGCTGACTCAACATCGCCTGAAGTAGCTCCCGAACAAGAACAAGAGGACTACCGTGAAGTTCAGCTCCCTGCTCATCCCCCTGGCGCTCGGCGCGCTGCTCAGTCATTCGCCTGCGTTTGCGGACACGCCTGCGCCGCAACAAGCGCCGCCTGTGATCCGCTTCAACGTGGTCGGCGGTGGCAGCCACAACTACACGTTCCGCGCGGTTGAACAGCCGTTCTGGAACCAGACGTTGCCAGCGCAATCGCAAGGCAAGGTCACCGCGCAGTTGCTGGGGTTGTCGGAGAGTGGCCTGAAGGGCCCGGAGATCATTCGCCTGATGCGTTTTGGCGCAGTCGATATCGGCATGGGCGTGTTCGCCTTCGTGGCCGGCGACGATGCCACCTTCGAGGGCGTGGACCTGCCCGGCCTGGCCGATACCATCGACACCGCCCACACCATCGCCGACGCCTACAAGCCGGTGCTGGAACAACGCATGGCCGAGCGCCACGGCATCAAGCTGCTGGCCACCGTGCCGTATACCGCGCAGGTGTTCTTCTGCCGCGACGCCGTGCACGCGCTGGCCGACCTGCAGGGCCGTAAAATCCGCACACGCGGGCGCAACATGGCCGAACTGGTCAAGGCCATCGGTGCCGCGCCGGTTACCCTGCCCTTTGCCGAAGTGGTGACCGCCATGCAGACCGGCGTCATCGACTGCGCCATCACCGGTATTGGCTCTGGCAATGCCGCCAAGTGGTACGACGTTGCAGGCTACCTCTACAACCTGCCCGTCGATTGGTCGATCGGCTTTTATGGCATCGGCCTGAAGCGCTGGCAGCAACTGCCGCCCGAGGTGCAGCAATTGCTGCAGGCGCAATCGCAGGTGCTGGAAGACGCCTTGTGGCGCGAGACCGCCAATGAAAACCGCTATGCCGAAGCCTGCAATGTCGGCAGCCCTGATTGCCAGATTCACCACCCCGCGCACATGACCGCCTCGGCCCCGACCGCCAGCGAAAAACAGGCGCTGCGCCAGGCTGCGCTGCACATCGCCAATGACTGGGGCAAACGCTGCGGCGGCCCTTGCGTGGCGCGCTGGAATGCCACCGTGGGCGATGCCATCGGCATGCGCCTCGCCCCATGAGTTACCTTGCCCCGGAGACTACCGACATGCACACCGCCCGCTCAGGCATGGGTGTCATCAACACCATTGCCAAAGCCAGCACCTGGGTCGGCGGCTTCGCCCTGCTCGCCTGTGCGTTGCTGATCAGCATCGACTTGATCTTGCGCAAGGCCCTGGGTGTTTCCCTAGGCGGCGCCGATGAAATGGCCGGGTACGTGCTGGCGATCACCAGCGCCTGGGCTTTTCCGGTCACCTTGCTGAAACGCGCGCACATACGCGTGGACATTCTCTACACGCGCCTAGGCCTACGGCCCAGGGTGGCACTCGACCTGTTCGCCCTCACCTGCATGGCGCTGCTGGTCAGCACCTTGGCCTACCACGCAGGGAACGTGCTGTGGGACTCCATCGAATACCGCTCGGTATCGAACACGCCCTTGCAGGTACCACAATGGATACCCCAGTCGCTGTGGTTCGCCGGCTACCTGTTCTTTGCCCTGACCCTGTCGAGCCTGGCGATCACCTGCCTGGGCCACTTGCTGAAGGGCCGCTGGCACGCTATCAGCACACTGATCGGCATCAACTCGGTGGAAGAGGACATCCAGGCAGAACGTTACCCAGAAAGCACCCCGGGCAAGGAGCGCACGCCATGCTGAGCCTTACCCTGTTCATGCTGCTGGCGCTATTGGCGTTGAGCGTTGCCGCGGCCGTCAGTGTCGGCCTGTTGGGGATGTCGCTGTCGCAGCTGTTCTCGACGCTGCCGTTGAGTAGCGCCATGGGCGAGATCGCCTGGAATACCAGCAGCGAATTCCTGCTGGTGGCGATCCCTTTGTACATCCTGATGGGTGAGCTGCTGGTGTGTTCAGGCGTCGCCGGGCGCATGTACCAGGCCGTCGAGAAGTGGCTGTCGTGGTTGCCGGGTGGCCTGATGAATTCGAACATCGGCGCCAGCGCACTGTTCGCCACCACCAGCGGCTCCAGCGTGGCGACCGCCGCTACCATTTCGACCCTGGCCATCCCTGAACAGGAACGCAAAGGCTACAACGCGCCGCTGTTTCTCGGCTCGATTGCCGCCGGCGGCACGCTGGGCATCCTGATTCCGCCCTCGATCAACATGATCCTGTTTGCCTTGATCGCCAATGTGTCAGTGCCCAAGCTGTACCTGGCCGCGACGCTTCCCAGCATCATCCTGAGCATGCTGTTCATCGCACTGATCGTGGTGGCGTGCCTGATTCGGCCACAGTTGGGCGGCCGCAAGGAGACTACCCGCTGGGCCGAGCGCCTGGCCTGCCTGCCTGACCTGCTGCCGCCGCTGGCCATCTTCGCCCTGGTGATTGGTTCGATCTACAGCGGTTTCGCCACGGCCAGCGAATCAGCCGCGCTGGGGGTGCTGAGTGCCTTTGGCCTGGGCCTGTGGCGCCGGGCATTCACCTGGCAAAGCCTGGGCCAGGCGTTCGAGGCTACCCTGCGCACCACCGGCATGATTATTTTCATCACCCTGTCGGCGTTCTTTCTCAACTTTGTGCTGGCGTCCATCGGACTGACCACCACACTGGTCAATTTTGTCACCGACCTGAACCTGTCGCCGATGGCCACACTGCTGGCGATCATCCTCTTCTACATCGTACTGGGCTGTTTCATGGACACACTGGCCATGCTGATCACCACCGCGCCACTGATCGTGCCGATTGTCGTCGCCTTGGGCTTCGATCCGCTGTGGTTTGGGGTGGTGTTGATCGTGTTGTGCGAGATGGGCCAGATTACGCCGCCGTTCGGCATGAACCTGTTTGTGGTGCAGAGTATTCGTGGGCGGGGCAACTTCATGGACGTGGTGTACGGCGCGCTGCCGTTTTGCCTGGCGTTGCTGGTGCTGATCGCGCTGTTGATCGCTTTCCCGCAACTGGCGCTGTGGTTGCCGGCGGCTTTCTAGCAGGCAATAAAAAAGGGCGATCTGTGTAGATCGCCCTTTTTCGATTTGGTAGGCACAATTGGACTCGAACCAACGACCCCCACCATGTCAAGGTGGTGCTCTAACCAACTGAGCTATGTGCCTGTCGTGTGGTGCGCATATTAGACATCGAATGCGTACCTGTAAAGCGTTTTTTTCAGAAAAATCAAAAACTTTCAGCTTTGCTGCGCTACCGAGTTTTGTAGGAGCAGCCTTGTGCTGCGAAAGGGCCCGAGTGGTCACCGCAGATCAATGTCAGCGGGATTGGCCTCTTCGCAGCACAAGGCTGCTCCTACAGTAAAACGCGTGCGCAATAAAAAAGGGTGACCCTTGCGGATCACCCCTTTTCGATTTGGTAGGCACAATTGGACTCGAACCAACGACCCCCACCATGTCAAGGTGGTGCTCTAACCAACTGAGCTATGTGCCTGTCGTGTGGTGCGCATTCTACGCAATCCAAAAACCCTGTCAACACTTTTTTTCGTGCTAACTCACTGAATCTTAACCTCTTTATAGAAAGGCTTCGGCGACAGCCGGGTAAAGGATTTTTAACGGACGACTAGCGGGTGTTTATTATTATTGATAGCATCGCTACATTCGTTAAAAATATAAAACACGAGGTTCCTCGAGCATGGCCAACACCCCCTACCCCCAGTCCTACTACGCCGCCTCGGCTAACCCGGTGCCGCCACGTCCGGCGCTGCAGGGTGAGGTGGAAACCGATGTGTGCATCATCGGCGCCGGCTACACCGGCCTGTCCAGCGCCCTGTTCCTGCTGGAAAACGGTTTCAAGGTCAGCATCGTCGAAGCGGCCAAGGTCGGCTTCGGCGCATCCGGCCGCAACGGTGGCCAGATCGTCAACAGCTATAGCCGTGACATCGACGTGATCGAACGCACCGTCGGCCCCAAGCAGGCACAACTGCTGGGCCAGATGGCGTTCGAAGGTGGCCGCATCATTCGTGAGCGCGTCGCCAAGTACAACATCCAGTGCGACCTTAAAGACGGTGGCGTATTCGCTGCCCTCACCTCCAAGCAGATGGGCCACCTGGAGTCGCAAAAGCGCCTGTGGGAACGTTTTGGCCACAATCAGCTGGAGCTGATGGACCAGAAGCGCATCCGTGAAGTCGTCGCCTGCGACAGCTACATCGGCGGCATGCTGGACATGAGCGGTGGCCACATCCACCCGCTGAACCTGGCCCTGGGCGAAGCTGCCGCGGTCGAATCGCTGGGCGGCATCATTTATGAGCAGACCCCGGCCGTTCGCATCGAGCGTGGCGCCAACCCGGTCGTTCATACCCCACAGGGTAAAGTGCGCGCCAAGTTCATCATCGTCGCCGGTAACGCCTACCTGGGCAAGCTGGTGCCAGAACTGGCCTCCAAGTCCATGCCATGCGGTACTCAGGTGATCACCACCGAGCCCTTGGACGCAGACCTGGCACGTACCCTGCTGCCGCAGGACTACTGTGTCGAAGACTGCAACTACCTGCTCGACTACTACCGCCTGACCAGCGACAAGCGCCTGATCTTCGGTGGTGGCGTGGTCTACGGCGCACGCGACCCAGCAAACATCGAGGCGATCATCCGTCCGAAGATGCTCAAGGCCTTCCCGCAGCTGCAGAACGTGAAGATCGACTACGCCTGGACCGGCAACTTCCTGCTGACCCTGTCGCGCCTGCCTCAGGTCGGCCGCATTGGCGATAACATCTATTACTCCCAGGGCTGCTCGGGCCACGGTGTGACCTACACGCACCTGGCAGGCAAGGTGCTGGCCGAGGCGCTGCGTGGTCAGGCCGAACGTTTCGACGCGTTCGCCGGCCTGCCGCACTACCCGTTCCCGGGTGGCCAGATGCTGCGTGTACCGTTCAGCGCCATTGGTGCCTGGTACTACAGCCTGCGCGACCGCCTGGGCTTCTGATCCCTCTGTAACATCGCACCGGCCGCTTTGCGGGTAAGCCCGCGAAGCGGCCGGTGCGCGGCTTACCGCCCCAGGCTGTTCACCGCCTGTTTGGCGGCGACTTCCTGCCCTGCGCGGGCTAGCTCATCGGCAGCCTGCAACCAGCGTTGCCGGTCAACCTGGGCGGGCAGTTGCCGCGGCGGTTGCAGCAGCACCGCCCAACTCCCCTGCTTGGCCCAGGCCGAGGCAAAGTCATCAAAGGCCATCAGTTGCCGACGGTGCATGCCTGAGCGCAGCAGCACCCGTTGCTTGTAGCGGTCATAACCGATCAGCACGGCGTAGCGTGGCTCGCTCCACCAGGCCGAACCCTCCTCGTAACGCAGCAACACCGGGTTGCCCGCCGCCACTTGTGTGAGCAAGGCGTCCAGTTGTTTGTCCAGCGCATACACCACCATGCCATAGTCCCGTGCGACACGGGGGATACTGGTATCCAGGGTCTCGGCGCCTTGGGGCAGGTTCAAAGGTTTATCCAGCAGCCCGGGGGTGATCGGCGCGCCCTGTTGCGAAAGCAGCGCCGCCAGCGCCATGGCCCCGCTGTGGTTGGCGTTACCCCGGTAGAACGGCACGCTGCTGATTTCGACCCGCTGCGGCAGGCCTTTGAGGCTAGCGGGCGGTGCGCTGGCGCAACCGGCCAGGCTGACTGCCACCAGGCCAGCCAGCAGCAACCGGCGTGGGGCTGAAGCCAGCGATTTGAAGGAAACTTGCTCCATGGGCACTCGCTTGTTCCGATGCCAGGCAGGCAGCGCCCGGCTCTGGGCACCGATCATAGGGCCCACAGGTGCGCGGGTATAGTCCGACACCGGCTTGTAGCGAATCGGCCTCAGCAATAGACCTAAGGTCAATGGAACGTCACAAGGGGCAGGCTAGACTAATGAAGTGTCTGTAAGGCGAGCCCTGGCTGACAGCGCGCTGGCCCGAGAGAAGGAGGCACACATGAGCCTGACCCTGGCAATCCTCATGCTGGTAGGTATGTGGCTGAGCGTCGCAGCCGCCATGCTGTGGGGTGTACTGCGTATCGTACGGCGTCATTCCCATCATCACCTGCCACCGCAGGGTGTGGCCGAACCTCAGGCTGTGCCCAGGGCGCGGCGGCAGGTTGAGGCACATTAAACGCACGTATTTGATGTATACCTGTGGGAGCGGGCGTGACCCGCGAATGGGGCCACGCGGTGGTTGGCACCGGCTTCGCCGGTGTTCGCGGGGCAAGCCCGCTCCCACATGGCCCCGCTGTTTCTAGATCAACCCTCAGCCGCTTCGCGCTTCATCCGCGCCCGACGGGCCATGATGTTGAGGATCTCGATCAAGGTCGAGAACGCCATCGCCGCATACACATACCCTTTCGGCACGTGAGCGCCCATGCCTTCGGCAATCAGGGTCATGCCGATCATGATCAGGAAGCCCAGGGCCAGCATCACCACGGTCGGGTTGTCATTGATGAACTTGGCCAGCGGGTCGGCCGCCACCAACATCACGATCACAGCAGCGATCACGGCAATGATCATGATCGGCAGGTGTTCGGTCATGCCCACGGCGGTGATGATGCTGTCGATCGAGAAGACGATATCCAGCAACAGGATCTGGCCGATGGCCGCAGCGAAGCCCAAGGTGATGGTGGAACCGGCCTTGGATTCTTCCTTGGCGCCGTGCGGGTCGACGTTTTCGTGAATTTCCTTGGTCGCCTTCCACAGCAGGAACAGGCCACCGGCGATCAGGATCATGTCCTTCCACGAGAAGCTATGGCCGAACACATCGACCACAGGCTCGGTCAGCTGGACGATCCAGGCCACAGTGCTGAGCAGCGCCAGGCGCATGACCAAGGCCATGCTGATACCAATGCGCCGCGCCTTGGAGCGGTACTCCAGGGGCAGTTTGTTGGTGAGGATGGAGATGAAGATCAGGTTGTCGATACCCAGCACGATCTCCATGGCCACCAGCGTGGCGAGGGCGACCCAGGCGGTCGGGCTTGCGGCGAGTTCCAGCAAATATTCCATTTAATCAATCCTGCATCGGGTCTTGGGGTCAGATGTCCTGGGTCTTTTCTTGCTTTTCAACGTCTTTTGGCGGCTGGCCTTCGCTGCCGATGGCATCGCTCAGGGCCTGCTGCGCCGCTTCGTTGGTCTTGTCGATGGCCTGCTTGGCGGACTGGGCGGCCTGGTCGAGCATCTGCTGGGCGGATTTCTCGGCCTGATCGCAGCCGGCCAGGGTGAACAGGGCCAGGGCCAACACCAAAGGCGTGCCAATGGATTTAAGCTGCAACATGGGTTCCTCGCTTGTCGATATTCCGGCGGCGCACGCAGCGCCTGATGGGGTCGCATTCTAAAGAGGCCAATACATCAGGAAAATTCGTATTTTCAGCGGTTATACTTCGATTTTTACGAATCGAGAAAAACCCGATGCTCAACTACCGCCAGTTGCACTACTTCTGGGCCGTGGCCAAGACCGGCAGCATTGCGCGGGCCAGTGAGCAATTGAACCTGACGCCCCAGACCATCAGCGGGCAGATCAGCCTGTTCGAGCAGACCTATGGCCTGGAGCTGTTTCAACGGGTCGGGCGGCAACTGGAGTTGACCGAGACCGGCCGCCAGACGCTGGTGTATGCCGAGCAGATGTTCCAGATCGGCGGCGAGCTCGAAGCCCTGCTGCGTGCCGGCCCACAGGAACAGATCCTGTTCCGTGTGGGCGTGGCCGACGTGGTCCCCAAATCCATCGTCTACCGCCTGCTGGCGCCGACCATGGAGCTGGACGAAGTGCTGCGCATCAACTGCCGCGAAGACAAGCTCGAGCGGCTGCTGGCAGACCTGGCGATCCAGCGCCTGGATTTGGTCATCTCCGACAGCCCGATGCCCAGCCACCTAGACATCAAGGGCTACAGCCAGAAGCTGGGCGAGTGCGGCCTGAGTTTCTTCGCCACCCAGGCCTTGGCACAACGCCATGCCGGCCCCTTCCCGGCCTGCCTGCAAGATGCGCCGCTGTTGATTCCAGGCCAGGAAACCGTGGTGCGCAGCCGCTTGCTGCGTTGGCTGGGCGAGCAACAGGTGCAGCCGCGCATCGTTGGCGAGTTCGACGACAGCGCCTTGATGCAGGCATTCGGGCAATCGGGTAGCGGCATTTTCGTCGCGCCCAGCGTCATCGCCGAGGAGGTGTGCCGCCAGTATGGCGTGCAGTTGATCGGGCAGACCGAGGCGGTGCATGAGTCGTTCTATGCCATCTCAGTGGAGCGCAAGGTCAAGCACCCGGGCATCGTGGCCATTACCGAGGGGGCGCGGCGGGAGCTGTTCCACTGGTAATTTTTCCCACTTCATTGCCGGCAAGCCCTACAGCGGTCTGTGGTAAAGTCCCGCCCTTTCAAAAACCGAGACTGCGCTGCACATGACCCCTGTCTTCCGCCTCCTCAACCGCACCAGCCTGGTGACGCAGATCGTCATCGGCCTGCTCGCGGGCATCGCCCTGGCACTGCTGGCGCCCGACGTCGCCCGCAACCTGGCCTTCCTCGGCAAGGTGTTCGTCAGCGCCCTCAAGGCCGTGGCGCCGATCCTGGTGTTCATCCTGGTCATGGCCTCGATCGCCAACCACCGCCACGGCCAGGAAACCCACATCCGCCCGATCCTGTGGCTGTACCTGCTGGGTACCTTTGCCGCAGCCGTGGTGGCCGTGGTCGCCAGTATGCTGTTCCCTTCGCACCTGGCACTGAGCGCCGGCGACGCCGCCTTGAGTGCGCCGGGCGGCATCACGGAAGTGCTGCAGAACCTGCTGCTGAGCGCCGTCGACAACCCGGTCAATGCCTTGCTCAACGCTAACTTCATCGGCGTGCTGACCTGGGCGATCGGCCTGGGCGTGGCGCTGCGCCATGCCGGCGAAACCACCCGCACTGTGGTCGAGGACCTGTCCAACGGCGTGACCCTGATCGTGCGCGTGGTCATCCGCTTCGCACCGCTGGGCATCTTCGGCCTGGTCAGCGCGACCCTGGCCCAGTCAGGCTTGAACGCTCTGCTCGGCTACTTGCACCTGCTGGCCGTGCTGATTGGCTGCATGCTGTTCGTGGCCCTGGTGATGAACCCGCTGATCGTGTTCTGGAAGATTCGCCGCAACCCGTACCCACTGACGTTGTTGTGCCTGCGCGAAAGCGGTATCACGGCGTTCTTCACCCGCAGCTCGGCCGCCAACATTCCGGTCAACCTGGCACTTTCGGAGCGCCTTGGCCTGCATGAAGACACCTATTCGGTGTCGATCCCACTGGGCGCGACCATCAACATGGCCGGCGCCGCGATCACCATCACCGTGCTGACCCTGGCGGCCGTGCATACCCTGGGTATCCCGGTCGACTTGCCGACTGCGGTGTTGCTGAGTGTGGTGGCAGCGGTCTGCGCGTGCGGCGCTTCGGGCGTGGCTGGTGGTTCGCTGCTGTTGATTCCGCTGGCTTGCAGCCTGTTTGGCATCCCCAGCGAGATCGCCATGCAGGTGGTTGCCGTGGGCTTCATCATTGGCGTGCTGCAGGACTCGGCCGAGACTGCGCTGAATTCTTCGACCGACGTGCTGTTCACGGCGGCGGCGTGCCAGGCTGAAGAGCGACGCGGGGCTTAAGCGTGTTGGGGCCGCTTTGCGGCCCTTTCGACCAGCCCGGAGCCCCGGCAAGGCCGTTCAACAAGCGCTGCCAATTGCCTAATGCAGCGGCTTTACCTACGCTAGTGGCCTTTTCCTCGCAATGAGACTGGGCCATGTCAGAACACGAACCCGCAGGTGAAGGCCGTTTCAACAGCACCGAGATCCGCATTCTCGGCTCGCTGATCGAAAAACAGGCCACCAGCCCGGAAAGCTACCCACTGACTCTCAATGCCCTGGTCCTGGCCTGTAACCAGAAGACCAGCCGCGAGCCGGTGATGAACCTCACCCAAGGCCAGGTCGGCCAGGCCTTGCGCGCACTCGAAGGCCAGGGCATGACACGCTTGCAGATGGGCAGCCGCGCCGACCGCTGGGAGCAACGCGTGGACAAGGCCCTGGAGCTGGTGCCGGCGCAGCTGGTGCTGATGGGCCTGATGTTCCTGCGCGGGCCGCAAACCCTCAACGAGCTGCTCAGCCGCAGCAACCGCCTGCACGACTTCGACGACACTGAACAAATCCAGCACCAGCTGGAGCGCCTGATTTCACGGAATTTAGCTTTGCACCTGCCGCGCCAGGCAGGCCAACGCGAAGACCGCTATACCCATGCGCTGGGTGACCCGGCAGAAATCGAGGCGATTTTGGCTGCGCGCCAGCAGGAGGGGGGCGCCCGCAGCAGTGGCGGCAGTGTTTCGGAGGAGCGCATGGAGGCCTTGGAAGCCCGGATTGCAGCGCTGGAGGCGCGCCTGGCCGAACTCGAAGGCTAAGCCCTTCAGTGCTCGGGGTCGGGGAAGTTGCGGCAGCTTTTGCGCTCGGCCAGTTCTTTATCGCTGGGGCGCTGGTCGACGAACACAGTGCGGCCGTCGGCGTAGATTTCCAGATAGCCCCAGTGCAGGTCCTGCTCCTTTTGCCCGGGCTTGGGTGGCACTAGCCACCAGGGTTCGCGGCTGATCAGGGTCATGGGTGAGATTCCTGAGAGTGTCTGGGGTAATCATAGACACCCTCAGGCTTGCGCTTGGCTTACGCCGGCGCCGAGGTGCGGATCAGGTGATCGAAGGCTGCCAGCGAAGCCTTGGCGCCCTCGCCTACTGCGATGACGATCTGCTTGTACGGCACTGTGGTCACGTCACCGGCGGCAAACACGCCTGGGATGTTGGTCGCGCCCTTGGCATCGACAATGATCTCGCCACGCGGCGACAGCTCGACCGTACCTTTCAGCCAGTCAGTGTTCGGCAGCAGACCGATCTGTACGAAGATGCCCTCCAGCGCCAGGTCATGCAGCTCATCGGTGGTGCGATCCTTGTAGCGCAAACCGGACACTTTCTCACCATTGCCCAGCACTTCGGTGGTCAGCGCACTGGTGATCACCTTCACGTTCGGCAAGCTGTGCAGCTTGCGTTGCAACACGGCGTCAGCACGCAGTTGGCTGTCGAACTCGATCAGCGTCACCTGGGCGACAATGCCGGCCAGGTCGATGGCCGCTTCCACACCAGAGTTGCCGCCGCCGATCACCGCCACACGCTTGCCCTTGAACAGCGGGCCGTCACAGTGCGGGCAGTAGGCCACGCCGCGACCGCGGTATTCCTGTTCACCCGGCACGTTCATTTCGCGCCAGCGGGCACCGGTGGCCAGGATCACGGTCTTGGCCTTGAGCGAGGCACCACCGGCCAGGCGTACTTCGTGCAGACCGCCGTCGGTGGCAGGGATCAACGCCTCACCGCGCTGCAGGTTCATGATGTCGACGTCGTACTGCTTGACGTGTTCTTCCAGCGCGGTGGCCAGCTTCGGCCCTTCGGTTTCCTGCACTGAAATGAAGTTTTCGATGGCCAGGGTGTCGAGCACCTGCCCACCAAAGCGCTCGGCGGCAACACCGGTGCGGATGCCTTTACGCGCGGCATAGATCGCCGCCGCGGCGCCAGCAGGGCCACCACCGACCACCAATACGTCGAATGC
This sequence comes from Pseudomonas sp. 5.2, assembly GCF_059025405.1. Lineage (NCBI taxonomy): Bacteria > Pseudomonadati > Pseudomonadota > Gammaproteobacteria > Pseudomonadales > Pseudomonadaceae > Pseudomonas > Pseudomonas sp. 5.2. The sequence goes on along the minus strand of NZ_JBYBHH010000001.1, from coordinate 618,214 downwards.
GTCCTTGGCGTTGATCTTCTCGGCCTGGCGGGTGCCGGCGCTGGTGTCGATCTTGCCCAGAATCTCTTCCAGGCCCATGCGGCCCTGGCCAAACACTTCGCCGTTCAGGTAAACGCTCGGCACCGCCATGATCTTGCGCGCTTCGACTTCGTCCTGGAACAGCGCGCCATCAATGGCCACATGGCGCACGTTGGGGTTGAGCACCGCCATCAGGTTCAGCGCCTGGACCACGTCCGGGCAGTTCTGGCACGACAGCGAGAAGTAGGTTTCGAAGGTGAATTCGCCTTGCAGCCCTTGGATCTGCTCGATCACGTCGGCGCTGGCCTTGGACGGGTGGCCGCCGACTTGCAGCAGCGCAAGCACCAGGGAGGTGAATTCGTGGCCCATGGGGATGCCGGCGAAACGCAGGCTGATGTCAGCCCCCGGGCGGTTGAGCGAGAACGAAGGACGACGGGCGTCGCTTCCGTCCGCGCGCAGGGTAATCAGGTTCGACAGGCCGGCGATTTCCACCAGCAGGTCGTGCAGTTCGCGGGACTTCGCGCCGTCGTCGAGGGAGGCAACGATCTCGATCGGCTGGGTGACCCGCTCCAGGTAGGTTTTCAGTTGCGATTTAAGCGTGGCGTCCAACATACGGGCGATTCCTTTTTCAATCTTCAGATACAAAAACGCCCAGGCAGTAGCGCCCGGGCGTTTGGCGGGGCGGTAGGTACTTCAGCTTTGGCGGCTGCTTACCGCCCGCGACTGGCGCACGACCTTAGATCTTGCCAACCAGGTCCAGCGACGGTGCCAGGGTGGCTTCGCCTTCTTTCCACTTGGCCGGGCAGACTTCGCCTGGGTGGGCGGCAACGTACTGGGCAGCCTTGACCTTGCGCAGCAGCTCGCTGGCGTCACGGCCTACACCACCGTCGTTGAGTTCGACGATCTTGATCTGGCCTTCTGGGTTGATCACGAAGGTACCGCGATCGGCCAGGCCGGCTTCTTCGATCAGTACGTCGAAGTTGCGCGAGATGATGTGGGTCGGGTCACCGATCAGCGGGTATTCGATCTTGCCGATGGTGTCCGAAGTGTCGTGCCAGGCTTTGTGGGTGAAGTGGGTGTCGGTGGACACGCCGTAGATCTCGACGCCCAGCTTCTGGAACTCGGCGTAGTTATCAGCGAGGTCACCCAGTTCGGTTGGGCAGACGAAGGTGAAGTCAGCCGGGTAGAAGAACACGACAGACCACTTGCCTTTCAGGTCGGCTTCGCTGACCTGGACGAACTCGCCTTTGTGGTAGGCAGTGGCGTTGAACGGTTTGACTTGGCTGTTGATGATAGGCATGAGAGACGCTCCTTCATGGGGTTGGAATCAGTTGATGGAGAGAATCCTAACCGTTCATCCCATTGAAGGCTCATTGGCAAAGCTGATGCTGGTGATTGGTTTTGGCTATAACCAAGGTTTATTAATAGAAGAGATTGCGCTGAACAACGCAGCTGCTGCTTGTGCAGCAGAACCCTGTGGGAGCGGGTTTACCCGCGAACACCGGCAAAGCCGGTGCCATACACCGCGTTGTATTCTTCGCGGGTAAACCCGCTCCCACAGGGTGGTGTCGTCACACGCGATTATCAGCGGGTAACGGTACGCATGGTCACGAACTCTTCGGCCGCCGTCGGGTGCACACCGATGGTCTCGTCGAACTGCTGCTTGGTCGCCCCGGCCTTCAGCGCAATCCCCAGGCCCTGGACGATCTCACCGGCATCCGGCCCAACCATGTGGCAACCCAGGACCTTGTCGGTCTCGGCATCGACCACCAGCTTCATCAGGGTCTTTTCCTGGATGTCGGTAAGGGTCAGCTTCATGGCCCGGAAACGGCTCTCGAAGATCTGCACCTTATGCCCGGCTTCCAGCGCCTGCTCTTCGGTCAGGCCGACGGTACCGATCGGCGGCTGGCTGAACACTGCGGTGGGGATGTTCTGGTAGTCCACCGGGCGGTACTGCTCGGGCTTGAACAACCGCCGTGCAACGGCCATGCCCTCGGCCAGGGCCACGGGGGTAAGCTGCACCCGGCCGATCACATCGCCGATGGCGAGGATCGATGGCGCAGTGGTCTGGTACTGGTCGTCAACGCGAATGTAGCCGCGGGCATCCAGCTCGACGCCGGTGTTTTCCAGGCCCAGGTTGTCCAGCATCGGCCGGCGACCGGTGGCGTAGAACACGCAGTCGGCAACCAGCTCGCGGCCGTCCTTGAGGGTGGCCTTGAGGCTGCCGTCATCCAGCTTGTCGATACGCTGGATGTCCGCGTTGAACTGCAGATCGAGGCCGCGTTTTTCCAGCTCTTCTTTCAGGTGCGTGCGCACCGAGCCGTCGAAGCCACGCAGGAACAGGTCGCCGCGGTACAGCAAGGTGGTGGCGGCACCCAGGCCCTGGAAGATGCCGGCAAACTCGACGGCAATGTAACCACCGCCCACCACCAGCACACGGCGTGGCAATGCCTTGAGGTAGAACGCCTCGTTGGAGGTGATGGCCAGTTCCTTGCCTGGGATGTCTGGCACCTGCGGCCAGCCACCGGTGGCGATGAGGATGTGCTCGGCCGTGTAGCGCTGGCCATCGACGTCCACTTCGTTGGCGCCGGTGAGCCGTGCATGGCCTTGCAACAAGGTCACCCCGCTGTTGACCAGCAGGTTACGGTAGATGCCGTTGAGGCGCTCGATTTCCCGGTTCTTGTTGGCAATCAAGGTGCCCCAGTCGAAATGCCCTTCTTCCAGGGTCCAGCCGAAGCCTGCGGCTTGTTCCAGCTCGTCAGCGACGTGCGCGCCATACACCAGCAGCTTTTTCGGCACGCAGCCGACGTTGACGCAGGTACCGCCCAGGTAGCGGCTCTCGGCCACTGCCACTTTCGCGCCAAAGCCCGCGGCAAAGCGCGCGGCGCGCACACCGCCGGACCCGGCACCAATCACGAACAGATCAAAATCGTAGGCCATTTATTCAGTCTCCTAGGCTGGCGCCCAGCATACCGCCGTTGGCCGCCGCAAACAAAAAAGCCACCCCGAAGGGTGGCTCTCAGACCTGCCAGGCTTATCAGTAAGCCTTGCCCGTCTTGTAGTAGTTCTCGAAGCAGAAGTTGGTCGCGTCGATGTAGCCTTCGGCGCCACCGCAGTCGAAACGCTTGCCCTTGAACTTGTAGGCGATCACGCAGCCATCTTTGGCCTGCTGCAGCAGGGCGTCGGTGATCTGGATTTCACCGCCTTTGCCCGGCTTGGTGTTGGCGATGATATCGAAGATATCCGGGGTCAGGATGTAGCGACCAATGATCGCCAGGTTCGATGGCGCGTCTTCAGGGGCCGGTTTTTCGACCATGTCGGTAACGCGGAAGATGTCGTCGCGGATCATCTCGCCGGCGATCACACCGTACTTGTTGGTTTCCTGCGGGTCGACTTCCTGAATGGCAACGATCGAGCAGCGGTACTGCTTGTACAGTTTGACCATCTGGGTCAGAACACCGTCACCTTCCGGGTTGACGCACAGGTCATCGGCCAGGACGACGGCGAACGGTTCGTCGCCGATCAGCGGGCGGCCGGTGAGGATCGCGTGGCCCAGGCCCTTCATTTCGGTCTGACGGGTGTAGGAGAAAGAGCACTCGTTGAGCAGACGACGGATGCCGACCAGGTATTTTTCCTTGTCGGTGCCCTTGATCTGGTTTTCCAGCTCGTAGCTGATGTCGAAGTGGTCTTCCAAGGCACGCTTGCCACGGCCAGTCACGATGGAGATCTCGTTCAGCCCGGCATCCAGCGCTTCCTCAACGCCATACTGGATCAGCGGCTTGTTGACCACCGGCAGCATTTCCTTGGGCATGGCTTTGGTAGCGGGCAGGAAGCGGGTGCCGTAGCCGGCGGCCGGGAACAAGCATTTTTTGATCATATACGTCCTTAACGAAGGCTAGGCCTGTGGAATTCGGCGCAGTCTAATCAGGCGGCAGTCACCTTACAATGCCCCACCTGAGGCCGACCGATGCCATGATAGAGATAACCCAGTGTAGATAGTTCCTGAGCATCGTAAATATTGCGACCATCGAATACCACTGGCATGCGCATAAGCCCCCGCACCCGTAGGAAATCCGGCTGCCTGAATTGCTTCCATTCGGTCACCAGTACCAGGGCGTCCGCGCCTTCGACGCAGGCGTAAGGGTCTTCGCTCAGGCGCAGTTGGCCAGTGGCCAAGGCGTGCGGGTAGCGCCCTGCCATGCCGCCCAGCGCCACCGGGTCGCAGGCCTGTACCCGCGCACCGGCCGCCAGCAAGGCGTCGATCAGTACCAGGCTGGGCGCCTCGCGCAGGTCGTCGGTACCGGGTTTGAAGGCCAACCCCCACAGCGCCACGCTACGCCCACGCATGAAGCCGCCAAAATGCTGGTGCAGCGCCTTGAACAGCAAGGTCTTCTGCGCTTCGTTACGGGCTTGCACCGCCTGCAGGATACCCGCCGGGTAGCCAAGCTGCTCGGCGGTGCGGATCAGCGCCCGGACATCCTTGGGGAAGCATGAGCCGCCATAGCCACACCCGGCATAGATGAAATGGCTGCCGATGCGCCGGTCGCTGCCAATGCCTCGTCGCACCTGCTCGATATCCACGTCCAGCTGCGCGCAAAGCCCGGCCAGCTCGTTGATGAAGGAGATCTTGGTGGCCAGAAAGGCATTGGCGGCGTATTTGCTGAATTCGGCGGCGCGCGGCGCCATCAACAGGATGCGTTCACGGTTACGCACAAACGGCGCATACAGCCGCTGCAGGCACTGGCTGGCGGCTGCGCTGTCGGTGCCGATGAGGATGCGGTCCGGGCGCATGAAGTCTTCGAGGGCGCTACCCTCCTTGAGAAACTCGGGGTTGCTCGCCACCTCGACAACGAAGCCTGCGCCACGCTCGCGCAGGCCAAGCGCAATGTGCCGGGCTACGCGTTCCGCGGTGCCTACGGGAACAGTCGACTTGTTTACCACCAGGCACGGGTGGGTCAGGTGCCGCCCCAGGCTGTCGGCCACGGCCAGCACATGCTGCAGGTCGGCGGAGCCGTCTTCCTGGCTCGGTGTGCCCACTGCGATGAACACCACCTCGGCGGCGGCCAGGGCTAGCTGCCAGTCATCGCTGAAGGCCAGCCGGCCCGCCTGCATGGCGCTGTGCAACAGCGCCTGCAGGCCTGGCTCGTGGATCGGGCAGTGGCCTTGGCGCAGTTGCATCAGGCGCTGCGGGTCGCGTTCCAGGCAGACCACGCGATTGCCCATTTCGGCAAAACAGGCCGCCGTCACCAAACCAACATACCCCGCCCCGATCACACAGAGTTCCATGGCCGCGCTCCTTGAGGATGATGGCGGCCATTGCAACCCGGCAGTGGTTGCAGGGCGGTGACGGGTAGATGACAAAAACGGTTGTTGCCTGTGCTGGCCTCCTCGTGGGAAAGCCCGCGAAGAGGCCAGCACAGCAACCCCGTCAGCTACCGGTTCCCTGCCCGATCAGCACCCCCTCGACCTTCTGCCCATACAGGTTCACCCCGTCATTGGCATGAAACTTCAGCCGCGTCTTCTCGATAGAGCCCTCCACCAACCGCGGGTCCTGCGGGCGCTCATGGCGGTTGATCCATGCCGCCACATCCCAGGCCTGTTCATCGCTCAGGCTGCCAGGCTTGCCCAGCGGCATGTTGTATTTGATGAAGGACGCCGCCGTATTGATACGGTGCATCCCGGCCCCCCAGTTGTAGGAATTCTTGCCCCACAGCGGCGGCATCACATACTCGCCGGCCACCTGCTGCCCTTCCCCATTGTCGCCGTGGCAAATCGCACATTGGTCACGGTAGACCTGCTGGCCACGCTTGAAGTCGTAGCCACCCTTGGGCTGAGGGACATCCGGGTAGCCGCGCCCGGCGATCTCCACGCCTGTCGGCGCCTTGGTCGACAACCAGTAGGCATACACCGACAACGCCGTCATCTGCGGGCTGTCAGCTGCCGGTGGCTTGCCATTCATGCTGAACTGGAAACACCCCTGAATGCGCTCGGCATAGGTGTTGACCTTGTCGTTTTTCTTGCGATACGCCGGGTACATCGGATACGCACCCCACATCGGCGCGGAGTGGGCCAGGCGCCCCTGATCAAGGTGGCAGTTGCTGCAGTTCATGCCGTTGCCCACGGCTTCGGGCATCAGCCGCCGGGTATCGACAAACAGCGCATGGCCCTGGCGGACCATCTTGCCAAAGGCATTGTCCGGCAACTCGCTCTCGGCTGGCGGCACGAACTGGGGCGCGGCCTGCACGCCCGGCACTTTCAACTGCGACTGGTCTTCCATGGCGATCGGGGCTGCCTGGGCACTGCCCATTGCCAGCAGCAGCACGGCTGGAATCATCGGCTTCATGGCGTGACCTCCGGGTGGGCGGGACGGGCGAAGAACGCGGCAATCGCCTTGACCTCGTCATCGGTCATGGCCTTGGCCACGCCGACCATCAGTTGGTTGGGGTCATTGCTGCGGCTGCCGTCGCGCCAGGCATTCAGTTGGGCTACCAGGTAAGCCGCAGGCTGGCCTGCCAGCGGTGGGAAATGCTCACCCACGCCGCTGCCGCCTGGGCCGTGGCATTGCACACACCCCGGAATCTGCCGCCCCCAGTCGCCATACAGTGCCAGGCGCGTGGTGGGGTCATCGGCTATCTGCTGGCGGCGCAGATCGGCTGCTGGCTCAGCCGGGAGGCTGGCCAGGTAGGCACTGACGGCTTTGATTTCGTCGTCGCTCAGGGCCTTGGCAAGCGGTTCCATGACCGGCTGCTTGCGGGTGCCATTGCGCCAATCCTGCAATTGCTTGCTGAGGTAACCGGCCGGCAGGCCGGCCAAGCGAGGGAACCCGGCAGCGGCAATGCCCTTGCCGTCTGGGCCATGGCAACCTATACAGGCCATGGCGGCGGGGTTCGCCCCGCCCTGGGTGAAGATCTTCTGGCCATCGGCGGCATGCGCCGTGGGCCAGGCCAGGATCAGCAGGCTGCCGATCACGACTCGACTCAACGGGGTCATCACGAATCTCCATTTCTTTTGTTATAAGCTTAGGCTTAAAAAACATAAGCAAATGGATACTAGACCCGTAGGGCAAGTCGCAACAACGCCAACACCTACCAGGTGACAGCTATTGGCCTTTTAACCGCGCATCCGTTGCGCCAGATCAATGGCCAGAAATGCACTGCGTCGCTGCGGTGCGCACATCACCCAGGCGCAACGGGAAGTTGTTCAACCGTTCATGCAATTTGATGCTGCTGCCGCTGCCACGCGAGTCGATATCGACCAGTGCCGCCGGCCCAGCCCCGGCCGTGAGCTTTTGCGGGACGATCAGGCGCAAGCCATCACCGCGTTGCTCCTCGACCAACGGATCACGGGTATCGGCCAGCTTCTGCTTGACGCAATCGGCGTATTCACGCGGTGTCTTGCCAGACATCACATCCAGCGTTTCGTGCGACTGCTCAAGCTCCGAAACGCTGACACAGCCCCCAAGCCCCAGGAACAACGCCGCCACCATCCACTTCATTTGCAGCACCTCTGCCATCAAGAATCCAGTTCGACCACAGCCAGGCCTGTTTGCTCCCTGCTTTGGCAGAATTATCTACGCCTGGCCATCGAGCGCGGCAGCTTAGCGTGACATCGTGGTATCTTTCGCCTTTGCAGATCCAAACCTTGCGGAGCATCACATGAAATTCGTACACCAGCGCGAGCACCTCAACGAGGACGATATCGTCGTCATCGAGTGCTCCCAGCGCTGCAACATCCGCCTGATGAACGACGCCAACTTCCGCAGCTTCAAAAATGGCGGTCGACACACCTACCATGGTGGTGCCTTCGACAAGTTCCCGGCCAAGATCACCGTTCCAAGTACCGGTTTCTGGAACATCACCCTCGATACCGTGACCACGCGCCCGATCTCGGTAACGCGCAAGCCGACCTTGACCCACAAGATCAAGATCATCCGTCGCTCGTCGTCGAAACTCAGATAAGACCGCCATGACCCAGACCATCAAGTACGTCATCAAATACAAAATCGACGGCGAGCGCCGTTGGGATTTCGCACTCATGAGCGATGCTTCCCAGGAGCAGGCGCTGCAAGCGCTGCGCAAGATCCACGGCGAAGACGCCGAAAAGATCAGCGACATCCAGGTCAGCAAGGCCCTGTAAACGCCCCGCAGGTACTGCCGCACCGATCACGCCGCCCGCAAGGAGACCCGCATGAGCCCTTGGCCCGACCGCCGTATTCTCGATCTGCTGGGCATTGAAGTGCCTATTCTGCAGGCGCCGATGGCAGGTGCGACGGGCTCGGCCATGGCCATTGCCGTGGGCGCTGCGGGCGGCCTTGGCGCACTGCCCTGCGCCATGTTGAGCAGTGACCAGGTACGTGATGAGATCGAAGCGTTCCGCGCCGGCTGCCCTGGGCGGCCGCTGAACCTGAACTTCTTCTGCCACCAACCACCACCGCCCGACGCGATCCGCGAGGCGCGCTGGAAGCAGGTACTCAAGCCTTACTACAGCGAGGTGGGTGCCGATTTCGACGCCCCTACGCCGGTCTCCAACCGTGCGCCGTTCGATGAGCAAAGCTGCCAGCTGGTCGAACAGTTGCGCCCTGAAGTGGTGAGCTTTCACTTCGGCCTGCCCGAGCCCCACCTGCTGCAACGGGTCAAGGCCAGTGGCGCCAAGGTGCTGTCCAGTGCTACCACGGTGGCAGAAGCACTGTGGCTGGAGCGCAACGGCTGTGACGCGATCATTGCCATGGGCTATGAAGCGGGCGGCCATCGCGGCATGTTCCTCAGCGAAGACATCACCAGCCAGATTGGCACCTTCGCCCTGGTGCCACAGATCGTCGACGCGGTCACGGTGCCGGTGATTGCAGCCGGGGGCATCGCCGACCACCGTGGCCTGGTCGCGGCCCTTGCGTTGGGCGCATCGGCCGTGCAGATCGGCACGGCCTACCTGTTCTGCCCCGAGGCCAAGGTGTCTGCGGCCCACCGCCGCGCGCTGGACACCGCGCCCGCCAGCGACACGGCCCTGACCAACCTGTTCACCGGCCGCCCAGCGCGGGGCATCAACAACCGCATCATGCGTGAGCTGGGGCCGATGAGCGACCTGGCACCGCGCTTCCCGCTGGCAGGTGGCGCGCTGATGCCACTGCGTGCAATCACCGACCCGCAAGGCAACAGCGACTTCAGCAACCTGTGGTCGGGCCAGGCGCTGCGCTTAGGCAGGCACATGCCGGCAGCTGAACTGACCCAGGAAATTGCCAGCAAGGCACTGCAAACGCTATCGCGTTGAACAGCACTTGCAGGCCATTACCGTCGTCGTCGTCCAGCCCCCTTCCCGGCCAATGGCCTATCGCTATATAGTTCACGCTATAACGATAACCCAAGGAGCTGTCTTCATGCGTATCCGCCCATTCCACCTGGCCGCCACTGCACTGGCCAGCCTGATCTGCCTTAACACTGCCTGGGCCGACGAAGTCCAGGTCGCGGTCGCAGCGAACTTCACAGCCCCCATCCAGGCCATAGCCAAAGACTTTGAAAAGGACACCGGCCACACGCTGGTCGCCGCCTATGGTGCTACCGGGCAGTTCTACGCCCAGATCAAGAATGGCGCGCCGTTCGAAGTGTTCCTCGCCGCCGACGACAGCACCCCGGCCAAGCTCGAGCAGGAAAAGGAAATCGTCCCAGGCTCGCGTTTCACCTACGCCATCGGCACCCTGGCCCTGTGGTCGGCGAAAGAAGGTTACGTGGATGCCAAGGGGGACGTGCTGAAGCAGAACACGTACAAGCACCTGTCCATCGCCAACCCTAAAGCCGCCCCCTACGGCCTGGCGGCGACCCAGGTGCTCGACAAGCTGAAACTGACCGAGGCCACCAAGGGCAAGATCGTCGAAGGGCAGAACATCACCCAGGCCTTCCAGTTCGTGTCCACCGGCAATGCCGAGCTGGGCTTCGTCGCGCTGTCGCAGATCTACAAGGACGGCAAAGTCACCAGCGGCTCGGCCTGGATCGTGCCATCCAACCTGCACGACCCGATCCGCCAGGACGCTGTGATCCTCAACAAAGGCAAGGACAGTGCCGCTGCCAAGGCGCTGGTCGAGTACCTGAAAGGCCCGAAAGCCGCCGCGGTAATCAAATCCTACGGTTATGAGCTCTGATGCCACTGGACGCCAGTGACCTGGGTGCCATCTGGCTGACCATCAAACTGGCCAGCCTGACCACCTTGATCCTGCTGATCGTCGGCACGCCCATCGCCTGGTGGCTGGCGCGCACGCGCTCTTGGCTGCGCGGGCCGGTGGGCGCGGTGGTGGCCCTGCCGCTGGTGCTGCCACCGACGGTCATCGGCTTCTACCTGCTGATCGCCCTCGGCCCCCATGGCTGGCTTGGCCAGGCCACCCAGGCATTGGGCCTGGGCAGCGTGGTATTCAGCTTCAGCGGGTTGGTGATCGGCTCGGTGATTTACTCCATGCCCTTTGTGGTGCAGCCCTTGCAAAACGCCTTTGGCGCGATCGGCCAACGGCCGCTGGAAGTCGCTGCCACCCTGCGCGCCAGCCCATGGGACACCTTCGTCCATGTGGTGCTGCCGCTGGCCCGCCCCGGGTTCATCACCGCCAGCATTTTGGGCTTTGCCCATACCGTCGGCGAGTTCGGCGTGGTGCTGATGATCGGTGGCAATATCCCCGACAAAACCCGCGTGGTCTCGGTGCAGATCTTCGATCACGTCGAGGCCATGGAGTATGCGCAAGCCCACTGGCTGGCCGGTGCCATGCTGGTGTTCTCGTTCTTGGTGCTGCTCCTGCTGTACGCTGGGCGCCGCGGCAAAGCTGGCTGGAGCTGAAATGACTGCATCGATTGTGGCGCGGCTGAAACTGGCACGCGACGACTTTACCCTGGATGTCGACCTGCAACTGCCAGGGCGCGGGATCAGCGCGTTGTTCGGCCACTCCGGGTCTGGTAAAACCTCCTGCCTGCGCTGCCTGGCAGGGCTGGAGCGCGCCGCCAGCGCCTACATCGAAGTCAATGGCGAGGTCTGGGAAGACAGCAGCCGCGGCTATTTTCAAGCGCCTCACCTGCGCCCGGTGGGCTATGTATTCCAAGAAGCCAGCCTGTTCCCGCACTTGTCGGTGCGCGGCAACCTGGAATTTGGCTGGCGCCGGGTCGCACCAACCGAGCGCAAGGTCAGCCTCGAACAGGCGTGCCAGTTGCTGGGCATCGGCCACCTGCTCGCACGTCGGCCCGCCACGTTGTCCGGCGGTGAGGCGCAGCGCGTCGGTATCGCCCGCGCGCTGCTGAGCAGCCCACGGCTGTTGTTGATGGACGAGCCGTTGGCTGCCCTCGATGGGCCGCGCAAGCGCGAAATCCTGCCGTACCTGGAGCGCCTGCATGACGAGCTGGATATTCCGCTGGTGTATGTCAGCCATGCCCAGGACGAAGTAGCGCGCCTTGCCGACCACCTGGTGCTGCTGGAGCAAGGCCAGGCCGTGGCCAGCGGCCCGATTGGCGAAACGCTTGCACGCCTGGACCTGTCGCTGGCCCAGGGCGAAGATGCCGGGGTGGTGTTCGAAGGCTTGGTAGTCGGGCATGACCCCAACTACGACCTGCTCGACCTGCGCCTGCCCGGCAGCGGCGCGCCGATACTGCGCATCGCCCACCCCGCTCACGTCATGGGCAGCACCCTGCGGGTAAAGGTGCAGGCGCGCGACGTGAGCCTGGCCCTGACGGCAGACAGCGCCTCCAGCATTCTCAACCGGCTACCGGTGCAGGTGCGCGAAACCCGCCCGGCAGACAATCCGGCCCATGTGCTGGTGAGCCTGGATGCCGGGGGCAATGCCTTGCTGGCGCGCATCACCCGCTTCTCGGCAGACCAGCTTGGCCTACACCCAGGCCAGGCCCTGGTCGCCCAGATCAAATCGGTGGCTTTATTGGGCTGAGCAACCCTGACGCGGCCGTTGTCCATTGATCAGAGACCTGATCGAGGCCTGCCGCCAATGCTCGACTGCCCCCTGCCCCGCACCCTGCATTACGTTGACGACAGCCAACCGGGCCTGAGCCGACGGCGCTGGCGCGACCGCTTCATCTACCTGGACATCGAGGGGCAGCGGGTTCGCGACGCCGACACCCTCGCACGCATTGCCGCACTGGTGATCCCTCCGGCCTATAGCGATGTGTGGATCTGCGCTGACCCGCAAGGCCATCTGCAAGCCACCGGCCGCGACGCCCGTGGCCGCAAGCAGTACCGCTACCATGAGCAATGGCGCGAACTGCGCGACCAGCACAAATACGGGCGCATGTTGGCATTTGCCCAGGCACTGCCGAAATTGCGCTCGCAACTGGAGACCCACCTGGCCAGACCGGGCCTGGACCGGGAAAAGGTGATGGCACTGGTCGTCAGCCTGCTGGACCACACCCTGATCCGCATCGGCAACCAGCGTTACCTGCGTGACAACCAGTCATACGGGTTGACCACGCTGCGCAACCGTCACGTCAAGGTGCAAGGCGGCACCATCCGCTTCCAGTTCCGTGGCAAGCGCGGCGTCGAGCACGATGTCACCTTGCACGACAGGCGCCTGGCCAACCTACTCAAGCGCTGCATGGAGCTGCCGGGCCAAGCGCTGTTCCAGTACCTCGACGAAGAGGGGCAACGCCACAGCATCGGTTCCAGCGATATCAACCAGTTCTTGCAGGCGCTTACTGGCGCTGACTTTACCGCCAAAGACTACCGCACCTGGGCTGGCAGCAGCCTTGCGCTGAACCTGCTCAGGCCGCTGGCCTGGGAGCCGGAAACCGAAGCGAAACGCCAGGTCGCTGCCATCGTCAAGCAGGTCGCCACGCGCCTGGGCAATACCCCAGCGGTATGCCGGCGCTGCTACATCCACCCAGCCGTGCTGGAACACTTTGCCCTCGGCCGCCTGGCCAGCTTGCCCCGCAAACGTAATCGCAAAGGCCTGGATCCAGAAGAAGTGGCGCTGTTGTTATTTCTACAGGCGCTGGAGGAACAGGACGATCATTGACACTGTCTATTTAGGCCATGATGCAGAGAAATTTCCCATCCGGGCTGAACCCCCCTATTCTTGCCACCGAGCACCTTCGCCGGGACACCGCTTGCGGCAGTTACCGGCGCCTGCACCTGAAGATACGCAACAGAATTTGTCTGTCGGGGAATTCCTATCCGCCGAAAGCGTCTTTAATGAGAAGGAAGAGGGACTGGCTCCCACCGCCGCGGCAATTAGCCCGACGGATTTCAACATTACCAAGGAGAACTACATGCTGATACTCACCCGTAAGGTTGGCGAAAGCATCGTCATCAACGATGACATCAAAGTCACCATTCTGGGCGTCAAAGGGATGCAGGTGAGGATTGGCATCGATGCACCGAAAGATGTTCAGGTGCACCGCGAAGAGATCTTCAAGCGTATCCAGGCTGGCAACCCAGCCCCGGAAAAACACGACGACTCGCACTGAACACACTGCCTCAAGCCGCACGGACGCGCTTGATCGACCTGCGCCTCAGGTGCCCAGCAGTTCGCGCACCTTGGCGATCATCCTGTCCATATCGAAGGGCTTGTCGAACACCGCGGCGAACAGCTCCGGGCATCCTTGGCTGGCCTGCGCGCCGCTCATGAGAATGACCGGCAAGTCGCTTAGCTGCAGCTCATCGCGCATCCTGCGTGCCAGCTCTTCACCATTGAGCAATGGCATCATGTAGTCGGTGATCACCAGCTCGACGCGTTTTTCCTTCAGTGCTTCCAGCGCCTTCAGGCCATTGCTCGCCTTTTCCACCAGATAACCTTCATCCTCCAGGGCAAAGCCGAGGATGTCGGCGATCAGGTATTCGTCATCGACGATCAGAATGGTGTTCATCAGCCGCCCCGTCACCCGCCCCCTTGCTGCACTGGCGTCCCCGAGAGCACGCCGCTGGCGCCCTCGAAGGCCTTGCGCAAGGTAATGCCCTGCGGGCCGAGCAACAGCTCGTGCAGCGCGGGGTCATGGTGGCTGTCACGCACCTTGAGAATCGACAGCATGCGCCGCAGCTGGGAATCCAGTTCGACGAAACGCATCAGCATCAAGTTGTCGACGATGCTCGACAGGTCCGGTGCCGGGGCCATGATTTCCGACCCGAACATGTCACGCATCTCCCAGGTCAGCAGCACACTGACGTCTCGCGCCCGCAACTCGCCGGTCAAGGCGCGGAAAAACGCGTTGAGCCGAGTCGGGTCGATTGCCAGACGGCTGAAGGCGCCCAAGCTGTCGATCACCACACGCTTGCTGCCTTGTGCCTCGATATGCTCAAGCAAGCGCGCACCAACCTGGTCCAGCAAACCCTCCGTGGTGGGCTGCCAGCACATCTGCAGCGCACCTTCGCGTTCCAGAGCGGCAAAATCGTAGCCCAGCGATGCCGCCTTGAGGCGCAGGCGTTCGGGCGTTTCGTAGAAGCCGAAATGCACACCAGGGGCTTCTTTCGTGCACGCGCTAAGGAAGGCCAGGCCCAGGGACGTCTTGCCGATACCGGAGGGCCCCATGATGAGGCTGACCGAGCCTGTGGCCAGCCCGCCGTCGAGCATCCCATCCAGGCTCGGAATACCCGAAGAAACACGGCTCAGGCTGGCGCTGCCCAAGTGGCTGGGGTGGCTGAACAGCGATTCCAGACGTGGAAAAACATGCATGCCCACTTCATCGATCAAGCATTCATGGCGCCCCGACAGGGCTGCGCTACCACGCGTCTTGCGCAGTTGAATATGGCGCACGGCACGGCTGCCCACCAGTTGCTCACCCAGCTCGATCACGCCATCGACCATGGTGTGCTCCGGGCTGCCCTCGTCCAGCCGGGCGCTGGTCAACAACAGCAGGGTGCAGCCGGCAAAGGCCGCGTGGCCTTGCAGTTCCGACACGAATTTCTTGGTGTCCAGGGTCGTTTCGGCGCGCACGCGGGCATTGAGCACCCCATCGACGATCAGCAGGCTGGCCTGCTGCCGGTTGATTTCCTGGCGCAGCAGCTTGACCACGGCATCGAGCCCTTCCTGCTCCAGGGTATCGAAGGCACTGACAAACTGGATCTGGTCGCCCACCAGGGTCGGATCAAAAAACGCCAGCGTCCCAAGGTATTGGAACAGCCGCTCGTGCGATTCACTGAGCAACGTCGCCACCAACACCCTGCCGCCACCCTGTACGTGGCCACAGGCCAACTGATTGGCGAGGATGGTTTTGCCCGCGCCAGGCGGGCCTTGAATGATGTAGGACGCGCCCGCGACCAGCCCGCCCTTGAGCAGGGCATCGAGCCCTTCGATCCCCGTCACCAGCCGCTTGAGTGCTTGTGCCATGGTGTGTACCTGTAGGTTGGCGATCCGCTTATGGGTCACACGCGGGCAAATAGAGACGCATGCACGTGCCTTGGCCAGGCACGCTGTCGACACTGATGGCGCCATTGCTCTGCTTGGCAAAGCCATAGACCTGGCTGAGGCCAAGGCCGGTGCCCTTGCCGAAGGCCTTGGTGGTGAAAAACGGCTCGAAGATGCGTGGCAGTACGTCGGGAGCAATCCCGCTGCCGCTGTCCTGCACCTCGAAGCACACATAACGGCCCCGCAACCCTTCCACATCCCCGGCCAGTTCAACAACATCGACCGCCAGGCCAATGCTGCCTTTACCCTCGATGGCATCACGGGCGTTGAACAGCAAATTGAGCAGCACCATCTGCAACTGCCCGGCATCCACTTCGATGGCGGGCAGACTCGCGGGCAAATGGTGTTGCAGGTCGATTTCACTTGTCAGCGAATGCTCGAGCAAGCCACGCGTGGCAGCGATCAATTCCAGGGGCGCGATGCGCGTGACATCCAGTTTGCGGTGGCGGGCAAAGCTGAGCAGTTGCTGGGTCAGCTCGGTGCCCCGCTCGCCGGCCTCGAGGATGTGATGCAACAGGCGCTGGACGCGCTCCGGGTCATGGGAGGTGAGGGCCAGCCGGGCGGAACTCAGGATGATCGTGAGCATGTTGTTGAAATCATGCGCCAGCCCACCCGTCAGCTGGCCGAGCGCTTCGAGCTTCTGCGCCTGGAACAGCTGCGCACGCACAGCGTCGAGCTGCAGTGCCGATTCGCGCCGGTCGGTAATGTCCCGGGTGACCTTGGCCAGGCCAATGATCTGCCCAAGGTCATCGCGAATCACATCCAGCGCGGCCAGCGCCCAGAATTGCGAGCCGTCCTTGCGCACGCGCCACCCCTCATCCTGCGCCACGCCTTGCTCGAGCGCCTGGCGCAGCAAGCGCTCGGGGCGCCCTTGCGCGCAATCCTGGGGGGTGAAGAACAACGAGAAATGCTGGCCGATCACTTCATCGGCCCGGTAGCCCTTGATGCGTTCGGCGCCAGCGTTCCACGACACCACATGCCCCGTCGGGTCGAGCATGTAGATGGCGTAGTCCACCACCGACTGAACCAGCTGTTCGTAGCGGTGCGCGGGCATGACAGGGTGTTCGAGACAGTCAGCTGAAACCATGCAAACTCCACAGGCACAGCGGGGAGGAATTGGGCGTGATCAGGAGTGTCCTCTGCAGCCGCCCTTGTGGCAACTGATTGTCAGCGTTCTCGGTCGACGAGTACAGGCATTGCGGCCACGGGTGAGGGCTGTCTTCCCTTGATCATAGGTGCTGCGGTTGACGCAACTATAACAATGGGTTATAAAGCGCGCTTGAATGCAACGCGCTTTCTACTTAGATACCTCTGCTTAGAAGCCCGTCGGTCGTCAAGGCCCATTCAAGTGCGAGTGTGGTGGAATTGGTATACACAGCAGACTTAAAATCTGCCGGCGTGAGCCTTGCGGGTTCGAGTCCCGCCACTCGCACCAAATTCCTTCGAAAAGGCGCCCTGGTGGCGCCTTTTTGCTGCCCAGCGGAAATCCCCGGTGCAACTGCTAGAGTGGAGCTTGTCCCCGTCCACTGGTATGCCGCCATGCGCTACTCCCTGTTCGATGGTCAACGCGACTTCATCATCTTGGTTGCCCGCATTCTGCTGATGATTCTGTTTGTTGTGTCCGGGTGGGCCAAGTTGACCGGCTTTGAAGGCACGGTCAGCTACATGACCTCCCTCGGCGCCCCCGCCCCTACGATCGCCGCGGCCGTTGCGGTGATCATGGAGTTTTTCGTCGGCATCGTGCTGATTCTGGGGTTCTACACGCGCCCGCTGGCCTTCCTGTTTGCACTGTTCGTGCTGGGCACCGCATTGATCGGCCACCCGTTCTGGAACATGGTCGACCCCGAGCGCAGCGCCAACATGACCCAGTTCCTGAAAAACCTGAGCATCATTGGCGGCTTGCTGTTGCTGGCCGTGAGTGGCCCCGGCCGCTTCTCACTGGACCGTCGCTGACTCACGCGTCTTCGCAGTCGTCGAACCAGGCTGGATGATCACGTTCCTCGTCATCGAGGTCATCCAGCGTTTCCTCATCCTCCTCGACAGGGTCTTCCGCGCCTTGGGCGTCTGCCTCGGGGTCGATGCCGTCGTAAAGGAATTCGTGGTCGAGCAGGTGGTCATGCTCGGGCTCGTGCAGATCGTCTTCGTCGCGCATGCGGGGCGGGCTCCTGGAATGGCGGGAGGCTTGTATAGGCTGAACAGGGGGCGAGGTCAATGGGTTGCGACTTAATGCTGAGTTAACGGAGCGGGCGCAATCTGCAGGCTCTCCCTTCAAACGTTATTTGCCCGCCTTTTCATGGCGGGCTTTTTTTGGGCGGTGATTTTTTGATAGCGGGGCGAAGGGCCTGGCTTGAGATTTTTAGCGCCTTTGAGATCGAGCGCCGCCCGCGCGGCGCTTCGCAGCACAAGGCTGCTCCTACATCTGTTTCGGGCCAGTCACGCCTATGGCATCTGCCTTGGTTGCCCGACCCGATATCGCGCCATGCGCCAAGGAGCCGCGCGCCAATGCCCCAGGAATAACTGGCCCGAAACAGATGTAGGAGCAGCCTTGTGCTGCGAAGCGCCGCGGGGGCGGCGCTCGATCTTATAAGCGCAGAAACGCCAACGCCTTACACTTCGCAGCCCACATACCCCCGCCAGAATTGAACCCTACCCACACCAAAACGACAGCCTAATGACCCCCGCTTCACGTATTACCGACAATAGGGGCGGCACACTGACCTTGCTCCGTACGTTCTTTTAGCCCGCCCCTTGTAGGCGGGCTTTTCTTTTCTATTGCATCGCCCGACCGGCTGACCAACGAGCGCCCCCTTCAAAACGCACTAAGCTCCACTATCCGATACTCGGGTATTCGGCTTTTCCACACATTGCCCATCGTCGCTCTGGCGATTCACACCGACGTGCCGATTTTCGGCACAAAGAGGGTGCTCCAATGGCGACAATCGAGACAAAAGCGTTCGCTCGCGGGTTACTCAAAGTAGAGAACTGCTGGCAGGCCTACATCCTGTCACGCCAATCCATCCAAGGGCTTGCCGGCCACGAACTCACGGCCGCGCAAGAAGCGTGCGACCGCGACTACATTCGGTTTCAGAACCAAAGCCAGCAGTTTTACGCCGAAGTGCGCAAGCGGGTAGGCGACGCTGAAAAGCTGGAAGCGGACTTGGCACGCTACCCACCTCAATAACGCTTCTTCAGCCGTCATTGGGGTCGCTGTGCGACCCCATTCGCCTTATCTGACGACTTTGGAGCTGGGCCACCTCGCCGATGGCAGCTTGGGGCCAACACGATCGGATGCACCAATGCCAGACGCCACTTCCTGGATGGCTCCGCCCTTAGAAAGGAATGCTTTGATCTGCTCGTCTAGCCGCAGATGGGCTTTGTGCGTGGGGGACTGATGGGAGGCATTCATGACTGAACCTCGATAGAGGAGTCACTGAAATGCAGCAACTCGTTTGTCACTATACGCTGCATCGGCCACAGAATGGGCGAAATCCCCTGCCCTTGCCACCAGAGACTACCTTTACAGGGCCTCCACTCGCCGGTCACCGGCCGGCGGCGCCGCTTTCAAGATGTGGGTAAAGCTCCCGGTCAGGCCGAACCGAAGCTCTTTGGGCATCAAGAATGTGAAGTGGATGAGCCATGACCCATCGCCGAGCAACAACGTCTCGCTTCTGTACCGAATGACTTCCGCTTCGCTAATGCCGATCGCCACAGCGACTTCCTGATTGCTTGGCTTGCGATCCATTGAGGTGACTCCCTCCGACATTGCGCCGGGAAGCCATCAATACTCCTCCAGGGTCGGAAGCGCTACTTATAAATTTGTACCCTGGCACACCGCTTCATGCTGCAGTACCCCTTTCAGTATAAAACGTCATCAAAAGGCAATGAGGTATGCGGCAACGCCCTTAGCTAAACGCCAGGGTTTCCACAGGGAAAGGTGGTCGAACACTCGGCTGGAATGGCCCGCGACACCTGCAATAGCGAGGTAGACGAACCATTTTCGCAGCGCTCTGGAGAGTTTCTTTTTTGTGAATCGCAACAGTCGGTACACCTTGAAAAATAACCCTGTCGCTAAAAACGGAAAAGCCCAACACGTGCTGAGCTTAGGCGTCACGCCTCAAGGGGCTTCTGTATTTTCCGCCCCACAAAGAAAAACCCCGCAGACGTTAATCTGCGGGGCTTTCGAATAATGGAGGCCGAGGTCGGAATCGAACCGGCGTAGACGGATTTGCAATCCGGAGCATAACCACTTTGCTACTCGGCCTCAAAGTCGGATCTAGCTGCTTGCGCTTTGCTATCTCCTTGAAACACTGAACCTTTTTCAAAGTTCGCTGCGTTTCGATGGGCGCCATTATGTCTTCAATCATCAAACCTTGCAACCCCCTGAACATAAAAAAATTTCAAGGGGTTCAAGGTGTTAGCGCAAGCGGCCGAGTTTGCTCCAAAGCCCCACCACGGTGTTCTCCACCGTGCCGCTGGCAGCCATGCCGATACGCTCCTGCAGGCTCTTGCGTTCGGCGTAGTGCAGGTGGAACAGGTTGGCGTTGCGAGCGCGGTCGCTGAGGTACTCGTCGCTGGTCTGCAGCTCGTCAACCAGCTTGCGGTTGAGAGCCGCCACGCCCAGCCAGACTTCGCCGGTGGCCACTTCGTCGATGTGCAACTGCGGGCGATAGCGCGAGACAAAGTCTTTGAACAGCTGGTGGGTGATGTCCAGGTCTTCCTGGAATTTCTCCCTGCCCTTTTCGGTGTTTTCGCCGAACACGGTGAGGGTGCGCTTGTATTCGCCCGCTGTGAGCACTTCGAAATCGATGTCATGCTTCTTCAACAGGCGATTGACGTTAGGCAGTTGCGCCACCACACCAATCGAACCCAGCACGGCAAATGGCGCGCTGATGATCTTCTCGCCAATGCAGGCCATCATGTAGCCGCCGCTGGCCGCCACCTTGTCGATGCACACGGTCAACGGGATGCCCGCCTGGCGAATACGCGCCAGCTGCGAAGCCGCCAGGCCGTAGCTGTGTACCAGGCCGCCGCCACTCTCCAGGCGCAGCACCACTTCGTCCTGCGGGGTGGCGAGGGTCAGCAGCGCGGTGATTTCGTTGCGCAGGCTCTCAGTGGCCGAGGCCTTGATGTCGCCATCGAAATCGAGCACGAAAACTCGGCCCTTTTCTTCGGCCTTGCCTTTTTTCTGCTGTTTTTCCGCCTTGGCCTGCTGTTTGCGCAGGGCCTTGAGCTGGGCCTTGTCGAGCAGGCCCGACTCCAAGCGCTCACGCAGCTCTTTATAGAACTCATTGAGGCGGGTGACCTGCAATTGCCCGCCCGGTTTGCGCCGCCCTTTACCGCGCAAACCGGCGATGGCCGACAGCACTACCAGGATGGCAATCACCAAGGTGGCGGTTTTGGCGAGAAAGCTTGCGTATTCGGCAAGAAACTCCACGTTGACTCCTTCATAGACCAGCGCCAGTTCGGCGCGTAACTGCTGCAAGCATACCGGTGCGCCTGAGGCGCTGCCAGCCGGTGTAAACGCTGGCAACACAGTTCAAACAACCTTTTCAAACGCTTGTATGTTTTTTCGTTGACAGCCTGTGTGGCACATCCTAACCTCGCAGCAACCTCCAACAGGCCGGATACCTCCGTGGGCAACCTCTACCTGATCCGACATGGCCAAGCCTCCTTCGGTGCCGAGGACTACGACGTCCTCTCGACCATCGGTGTGCGTCAGAGCCAAGCCCTAGGTGAACACCTGGCCCTGCTCGGCGTGCAGCTGGATCGTTGCGTGGCCGGCGACCTGCGCCGCCAGCAGGACACCGCACGCCTGGCCCTGGAGGCCTTGCACGCCACAGGCTGCCCGGTTCCGGCTGTTGAGACCGATGCGGCATTCAATGAGTTCGATGCCGATGGCGTGATCCGTGCCCTGCTGCCCGGCCTGCTGGCGCAAGAACCCGATGCCCTGCACATCCTGCGCAATGGCGCGCAGCATCGCAGCGAATTCCAGCGCCTGTTCGCGCTGATGGTGCAGCGCTGGCACGCTGGCGATCATTCTGCCGACGATGGCCTGGAGACCTGGCAGGCCTTCACCGCGCGCGTCCAGCGTGGCCTGCAACGTGTGCTCGAAGGCGCAGGCAGTGGCGACAACATCGCCATCTTCACCTCCGGCGGCACCATTGCGGCCCTGCTCCATCTGGTTACCGGCATTACCCCCAGCCAAGCCTTCGCGCTGAACTGGCAGATCATCAACACGTCGCTCAGCCAACTGAAGTTTCGGGGCCGCGACGTGGCACTGGCCTCCTTCAACAGCCAAGCCCACGTGCAGCTGTTGAGGGCGCCGGAGCTTGTCACCTACCGATGAGCCCGGCTTGTTGTGTCCCTGCGGACGCGAATATAACTTAATAAGGATTACGCCATGAGCGATGTAGCTAAAGCCGTCGAAGCGATGAAAGCAAAGTTCAATCCAGCTGCCGCTGCCGGTCTGGACCTGGTGTTCGGCTTCGACATCACCGACGAAGACAAAAAGTACGCCCTGATCATCAAGGACGGTACGTGTGACATCCAAGAAGGCGAAAACCCAGACGCCAACTGCACCCTGGTGCTGGACAGCGAGACCCTCAAGGGTATCGTCAGTGGCGAGACCGACGGCATGCAGGCCTTCATGGGCGGCAAGCTGCGCGTCGAGGGCGACATGATGCTGTCGATGAAGCTCAGCGAGCTGTTCCCGTCCTGAGTGAAGGGCACGCCGATTGATCAAAAAACCGAAGCCTGACCGGCTTCGGTTTTTTTTTGCCCGATCACATCAAGGCCATTGATCGATCAGCAACACCCTTACCTATATGACGGCTGGCACGCTTGTTCCAACGCCGGCAGGCCATTAGATTAGCCAATAGTTGTTGCGAACGAAAATAAGGAAAACGCATGACGCTCACCGATCAGTCCACCCAGGTCCGCCCCGGCGAAGAACTCGACGCGGCCGTCATCGACCCTTATCTCAAGGCCCATATTCCCGGCCTCGAAGGCTTGCCGAGCATCAGCCAGTTCCCCGGCGGCGCCTCCAACCTCACCTACCTGGTCACCTACCCGGGCCGAGATTTCGTGCTGCGCCGCCCGCCATTCGGGCAGAAGGCCAAGTCGGCCCACGACATGGGCCGTGAATTTCGCATCCTTAATCAGCTCAACAGTGGCTTCCCTTACTGCCCCAAGGCGTACGTGCACTGCACCGACGAGACCCTGATCGGCGGCGAGTTCTATGTGATGGAGCGGGTCAACGGCATCATCCTGCGCTCGGACATCCCGGCTGAACTCAATCTCGACGCAGCCAGCACCGAAGCCTTGTGCAAAAGCTTCATCGACCGCCTGGTCGAGCTGCATCAGGTCGACTACCAAGCCTGCGGCCTGGCCGACCTGGGCAAGCCGGAAGGCTATGTGCAACGCCAGATCGAGGGGTGGACCAGCCGCTACGCCAAAGCCATCACCGATGATGCCCCGCGCTGGGAGCATGTGATTGCCTGGTTGCACGACAAGATGCCCGCCGACCACCCACGCCCCGGCATCGTCCACAACGACTACCGCTTCGATAACGTGATACTCGATGCCGACAACCCGATGCGCATCATCGGTGTGCTGGATTGGGAGATGGCCACCCTCGGTGACCCGCTGATGGACTTGGGCAACAGCCTGGCCTACTGGATCGAGGCAGCAGACCCGGCGCCCGTGCAACTGATGCGCCGCCAACCCAGTAACGCCCCCGGCATGCTCACCCGCCGGCAGTTCGTCGACTACTACGCCGAGCGCGCCGGCATTCGCCTCGACAACTTCGATTACTACTATTGCTATGGCCTGTTCCGCCTCGCCGGCATCGTCCAGCAGATCTACTACCGCTACTACCACGGCCAAACCCAGGACAAACGCTTCGCTCAGTTCATCCACATGAACCGGCTGCTGGAGCAGATGGCCTTGCAGGTGACACGCACCTCCACGCTCTGACGACAGATAACAAGGAAAACAGCATGTCCAAGACCCACTTGTTCGACCTTGACGGCAAGATCGCCTTCGTTTCCGGCGCCAGCCGCGGCATCGGCGAGGCCATTGCCCATCTGCTGGCGCAGCAGGGCGCCCATGTCATTGTCTCCAGCCGCAAACTGGACGGCTGCCAGCACGTTGCCGACGCGATCATCGCCGCCGGGGGCAAGGCCACCGCGGTGGCCTGCCATATCGGCGAAATGGAGCAGATCCAGCAGGTGTTCGCGGGGATACGCGAACAGTTCGGGCGCCTGGATATCCTGGTCAACAACGCGGCCACCAACCCGCAGTTCGGCAACGTGCTGGACACCGACCTGCTCGCCTTCCAGAAGACCGTCGACGTCAATATCCGCGGTTACTTTTTCATGTCGGTGGAAGCCGGCAAGCTGATGCGCGAACACGGCGGCGGCAGCATCATCAACGTGGCGTCGATCAACGGTGTTTCGCCTGGGCACTTCCAAGGCATCTATTCGGTGACCAAGGCTGCGGTGATCAACATGACCAAGGTCTTCGCCAAGGAATGCGCGCCATTCGGCATCCGCTGCAATGCCCTGCTACCCGGCCTGACCGATACCAAGTTCGCCTCGGCGCTGGTGAAGAACGAGGCCATCCTCAACGCCGCCCTGCAGCAAATCCCGCTCAAGCGCGTAGCCGACCCCAAGGAAATGGCCGGCGCGGTGCTGTACCTGGCCAGCGACGCCTCCAGCTACACCACCGGCACCGCACTCAACGTCGACGGTGGTTACTTGTCCTGATCAGGCCTTGATCGCCTGCAAGGTGTAGCTCAAGGGCAGGCGTGACGGCTGGTGGCGCAAACGCCACTCGCCGTCGGCGCCCTTGTCCATCTGCCCAGGCAGCGCTTCCCAAGGGATGCTCGGGTGCTCGACCAGACCTGTCAGTTGCAGCCCGTGCGCCAGCAAGGCACTGATAACCTCGCCCAGGCCGTGGTTCCACTCATGGGTCTCGGTATGGACGAGGCGCTGGTCGGTTTCGACGTACGTCTGGTCGGTGTGCCACACCGTCGGGGTTTCGTGCTCGAAGTACGGATACTCGATCAACAGGCGGTCCTGGTGGTCTTCGTTGACGGCCATCAGCATCGGGTGGCCATCACGCAGGAACAGCCGCCCACCCGGTTTCAACAAGGCCGCCACAGCGCGCGCCCACGGCTCGATGCGGGGCAGCCAGCAGAGCGCGCCGATGCCGGTGTAGACCAGGTCGAACGTGCCCGCTGGCAGCACCTGGTCGGCGGCGTAGACATCTGACTCCACATACGCGATTGGCGCTGCGCAGCGTTCGGCCAACGCCCGCGCCTGCGCCAGCGAAGCTGCAGAATAATCCAGGCCGCATACCTGCGCGCCAAGGCGCGCGAGCGACAGGGTATCGGTGCCGATGTGGCACTGCAGGTGAACGGCGTTGAGCCCGTGGATATCGCCCAGCAGCGGCAAGTCGAAACGAACGGTTTCGGAAAGATGCGCGGGGCGTTCGACCAGCAACTCGACCTCATAGTCTTTCGAGGCAGCGTGCAAGGGGGCGCGTTCGTCCCAGCTGGTGCGGTTGAGTTGCAGCGATCGGTCCATGGTTGACGTCCTTGTCTGCTCGTACTGTTTTATTACAGGCACGTCGCCGCAGCAGCACGCCGCTGCAGCGCCACGCCGTCATTTTTTTGCGCGTAGTAATCGACCCGCGCCCCACCCGCCTGCGGATAAACGTCCACGAACGCCTCGGCCTCGCGGGTATACACGGTGAAACCACCCTGTTTGCGCGGCTCCAGGTAGCCACTGGCATCGTCCCCGAACACCGCCTCTTCCTGCCAGCTGAACTGAATGCATTGGGCTACCAATTCTGGCGCCTTGTGCGAATCGAGCTGCGCGGTCGGCTTGCCGCCACGTGCCGTTTCCATGGTCGCGGAAGCGCAACCGACCAGCATCAGTACTGCGGCCATCGGCAGAATCGCTCGCATGTTCAATCCTCAGGGCAAAAAAGAAGGCGACTCTAGCATTGGCGGGCACCGCGAGTGAATTGTCGGGCGCATGCTGCTGTCGCAGTAGGAACATGCCGTCACAAGGAAACCGCGATGAAAAAGCATCACCTGATACCCGCCTTGCTGCTCGCCGCCCTGCCCTGCCTGCCGTTGGCCGCTTCTGCCGCCCCGTCCGCCGAAGAAAGCATTACGGGGCCAGAAACCCACAACCGTGAACTCAAGGTGGGTGACAAGGCCCCCGACCAATACAAGCGCGATGATCAGACGGTAAAAGACTGGAAGGCCAAAGGCCTGCCCACCCCAGAAAAGGAAAGCCATTGGGTACGCATGGGCGAGCACTTCGTGCTGGTGCAGATCACCAATGGGGTAGTGTTGGCGATCCACCCGGCCAGCTGAATCAAATGACCTGCACCAAGGCCGCCATGTGCACGGTGTTGCGCCCGGCGGCCTTGGCCTGATAAAGCGCTGCATCCGCCTGCGCCAGCAGGCTGGAGGTGCTGTCCCTGGGCCCTGGCACACCGCACCACAGCCCGACACTGAAACGCAGCTCGATCTCATCACCGGCAAAACGCGCGGGGCTGTTGGCAATCGCTTCCCGCAAGCCCTGCAACGCGGCCATCGCCCCGCTTCTGTCAGTACCTGGCAACAGCAGCAGGAATTCCTCCCCGCCATAGCGCCCAAGGCTGTCCCCCTGGCGCAAACGCTGCTGCAACTGACGCACGCAATGGCACAACACCTCGTCACCCGCCAAGTGCCCATACAGGTCGTTGATCCGCTTGAAGTGATCGATATCGATCATGGCCACGGCCAGGCTGCTCTGCGCCTCGCGGGCGCGGTCCAACTCGACGCCGAAGCGTTCGAGGATCGCCCGGCGGTTGTAGGTGCCGGTCAACACATCGCGCAAGGCCAAGTGCTGCAAGCGCGATTCGCTACGCTCCTTGGCCATCAAGACCAGGCCGATGGAATACATCATCACCGTGACTGTGCCGATCGCCACCGAAATGCTCTGTTTGAGGTTGCTGGTGTCATAGCGCATTTCCACCGCCGTGCCATTGGCCACCGCCACGGCCCGCATGCCCAACCCGACCAGGCTGATCAGCGCACCGATCTGCAGCAGCAGGTGCGCCCTGCCTGGCCGCTCGACGTACCGCCTGGCCCAGTAAAGGATCATCGAGCATTGCAACATCAGCACCAGCGTCGCCAGCAGCATGCGTGGTTCGAGGGTGTCGAGCAGCAGCATCAGCCCGACCAGCATGCACGCCGGGATGATGAAGATCAGCCGCCACGGGATCACTTGCTCACGCACCCGGAACAAGCTGGCCGAATAAAACGCCAGGGCCAGTGACAGCAAGCTGTTGCCCAGGCCATAGCTGAGCCACAGCGGCGCTTGCGCGTAAACGGTGTAGCAGACATACGCCAAGGCATGCACCAGCAGCCCGCAGCCGGTAAGCAGCAGGTTGTCGCGGCGGTTGCTGCGGCCGACCAGCAGCAGGCAGAAAGCCAGAATGGTCGCTACCAGGGCGACCGCGGCGAACAGCGTGGGGGTGTGGGCGATCATCGTGATTCACCGTGTGGCAGTTTGCCGTCTTGGCTGCGGCTTACCGTGCAGTCTAGGTGCCGACGGCCGGCTCGGCCATGACCGAGCGAGACAGAACAGCAGCCGGCAAGCACGCCACTCATCGCTGGCAGGACAATTTTTTGCCCGCCCAGGAAACCAAATGGATCGATCCCAGTCTCAGGAAGTGTCCCGTAAACCTTTGCGGATCAAGGACCTATATCGTAATGACCCGCCTTGCAAGCTTTTCGCTGATTGCCGCCATCCTGCTGACTGCTGGCTGCCACAGCCATCGCTACCATGACGACGACGATGGCTGGCGTGATCGCGACCGTGGCCATGGCCACCATCATCGGCATGACCGTGACGATGACGACGACCGTCAATACCGCGGTGACCGCTACTACCGCTGAAGCGTCTTTGCAACCCTGACCCGCCGCCCGCTGCGCGGCACCTTAACCTGATGATTCCTTTTGAGGTTCGTACCATGCGTCTGACTCTGCCTTCCCTTGCCCTCGGCCTGCTGCTGTGCCAGGGCGCTTTCGCCGGTGACGGTACCGCCGCCATTGGCGGTGGCCTGGGTGGTGTACTGGGTAACGTTGTCGGCCAACAGATCGGCGGCAGCACAGGCGCTGCCATCGGCGCCGGTGTCGGCGGCGCTGCCGGCAGTGCGGTAGGCGCTCGCAAGGGCAACCGCACCGAGGCTGCCATCGGCGGTGGCCTGGGTTCTGCGGGCGGTTCGCTGCTCGGTGGCAAAGTCGGCGGTTCTGCCGGCTCCACCATTGGTGCCGGCCTGGGTGGCGCGGCCGGTGGTGCCATCGGTAACCACATGGGCGACAACAACGGCAAGAAGCACCACCGTCACCGTCACTGATCCAAGTGATAAACAGGGGCCGCATAGCGGCCCCTTTTGCGTCTTAAACCCTGCAACACATCAACACACCCTTCATCCCAAGCTGGCACACTGGCTGCTAATGTCTACCGTGCCCCTGTGTGAAGGAACACCCCCTCCCCATGAACCACGAGCTGCTCTGGGTCCTCGGCCTGCTGGCCATCGTCGTCGTCCTCTTCATCATCAACCGCCCGCGCATGGACGTGGTCGCCCTCATGGTGATCCTCGCCCTGCCGTTATCGGGCATCCTCACGGTGGAACAGGCGCTGGCCGGTTTCAGCGACCCCAACGTGGTACTGATCGCTGCCCTGTTCGTGATCGGCGAAGGCCTGGTACGCACCGGCATTGCCTACCGCATCGGCGAATGGATGAGCGAACGCGCCGGCAACAGTGAGGCGCGCTTGCTGATACTGCTGATGGTGGCGGTGGCGGGCCTGGGGTCGGTGATGAGTTCTACAGGAGTGGTGGCGATCTTCATCCCGGTGGTGCTGAGCATCGCCGCACGCCTCAAGCTCTCACCCAGCCGCCTGATGATGCCGCTTAGCTTTGCCGGCCTGATCAGCGGCATGCTCAGCCTGGTGGCCACGCCACCCAACGTGGTGGTGCACAGCGAACTGGTGCGCCATGGCGAACAGGGCTTCAACTTCTTCAGCTTTACCCCGTTCGGCCTGGTGGTGCTGGTGCTGGGCATCGGCTACATGCTGCTCACCCGTCACTGGCTCAACGGCGAAGTGCGCAAGGACGGCCGGGTGGAAACCCGCCGCACGTTGCTTGACCTGGTACTGGATTACAAGCTCAGCGGCCGCGAGCGGCGCCTGCGCATCCGCCCGCACTCACCGCTGATTGGCCACACCCTGGGCGAGCTGGAGCTGCGTACAAAGCATGGCGCCAACGTGATCGGCATCGAGCGCCAGCACAAATTCAGCACACGGGTGATCACCGCCGACTCCAATACCGTGCTGCACCAGGGCGACGTGCTGCTGCTCGACCTGTTCGCCAACCGCGACGACCTGCGCAGCCTGTGCCAGACCATGCAACTGGAGCCCCTGCATTTCAAGGCGGCCTACTTCATCGATCAGTCGCAGGAACTGGGCATGGCCGAAGTGTCGCTGCCACCCGGCTCGCAGCTGATCGGCAAGAGCATCCTCGAGCTGGCGTTCCGCACCCGTTTCGACCTCAACGTGGTCGGCTTGCGCCGCGATCAGGTGGCCATCGAAGAGCAACTGGTGGAAGAAAAGCTGCGCCTGGGCGATACCCTGCTGGTGGTCGGGCCCTGGAAAGCCGTGCGTCAACTGCAGAGCAAACCGCACGACTTTCTGGTGTTGAGCTTGCCCGCCGAGATCGACCAGGTCGCCCCGGCCCGCACGCGTGCGCCGCAGGCCTTGTTGAGCCTGGCGGTGATGGTCGGGCTGATGGTCAGCGGCGCGGTGCCCAATGTGATCGCCGCGCTGATCGGCTGCCTGCTGATGGGCGCAGGCCGGTGCATCGACATGAACAGCGCCTACCGGGCAATCCATTGGCAGAGCCTGGTACTGATCGTCGGCATGCTGCCGTTCGCCCAGGCCCTGCAAAAAACCGGCGGCATCGACTTGGCCGTGACCGGGCTGGTCAGTGTGCTGGGCGGGGCCGGCCCCAGTGCCATTCTTGCCTGCCTGTTTGCCGTGACGGCGGTGATTGGCCTGTTCATTTCCAACACCGCCACTGCCGTGCTGATGGCGCCGGTGGCAATCAGCACGGCCACGCAACTGGGCATGTCGCCCTACCCCTTCGCCATGACCGTGGCCCTCGCCGCATCGGCTGCGTTCATGACGCCCGTCTCGTCACCGGTCAACACCCTGGTGCTGGGCCCGGGGCAATACCGGTTCGGTGATTTCGTCAAAGTCGGCGTGCCATTCACCTTGCTGGTGATGCTGGTGACTGTGGTGATGGTCCCGTGGTTCTTCGGCTTGTAAGGAAATCGACTGGGGATACCGGCAATTTGGCATTATCTTGCAGGATCGCGGCAGATTGACATCAAGTACCCTGTCGAAACACACTGACACGTAATTGCCCCAGGTGCTTCAAGCCGTTGTCCTGGATTTCGTTTCCGCTTGCCGGTCGAGTTCATGGTTTTTCCAGCCCAATCGCGCTTGTTGCCCTATGTCGCGCTGCTTTGCCTCACGTTTGCCCTGACCCTCGGCGGCATCCTGGCACGCCCCATCGAGTCCCTCTCCCTGTTCTGGCCGGTGAATGCGGTATTGGTCGGCGTGCTGTTGCGCTACCCCCGCCAGGCCAACGCCCTCGGCTTCATGCTGGTGTGGCTGGCCATGGTGCTGGCAGACCTGCTGTGCGGCAGCGCCTGGAAGCCGGCGTTGTGGTTCAACCTGTGCAACCTCGGCATGGTGTTCACCGTGTGGCAGTTGTTGTCACGCGTGCCGCGCCTGCACCGACGCATGCGCAGCCCGCATGGCGTACTCAGTGTATTTGCCGCATGCGCCGCTGGCGCGATGGTTGCCGCGAGCATGGCCTCGGTGATGGCCGCACCGTGGTTCGAGCAATCGCTGCAGGCCACCTGGCTGGCCTGGTTCAGTGAACAATTCTCGACCAGTATACTGGTGCTGCCGGTGCTGCTGACGGCGCCCTCGGTGCGGGCAATGGTGCGCAGTGGCGCCCAGGCAGTGCGTTTGCCGCCGCTGCTGGTGCTGCTTGGCTCGCTGGCCTTCAGCATCGCCTTCGGTGGGCCGGGGGCGATTGCCTTCCCGATCGCCGCCCTGCTGTGGTGTGCCTGGACCTACCCGCCGTTTCTGGTCTCGATGCTGACGCTCACCGCCGGCAGCACCCTCATCGTCGCAGTCGCGCAAAACCTCATGCACTTCAGCGTGCCGCAGAGCGAACCCGGGGTCACCACCCTGATGTCGGCGCGCTTGGGCATCGCCATGCTGGTGCTCGGGCCGCTGGTGGTGGCCTGCGTCAGCCAGGCCAATCGCAGCCTCATGGTACGCCTGGCGCACCAGGCCACCATCGACCACCTGACCGGGGTGCTGACCCGCAGCGCGTTCACCCGCCGCGCCAATGCACTGCTCGATAGCCGCCAGCAACATGCCCAAGCGCTGCCGCTGACGTTGATGATGCTGGATATCGATCACTTCAAGGCGATCAACGACGCGCATGGCCACGCAATCGGTGACCAGGTACTGCGCCAGTTCGCCCGCACCCTGCAAGACCAGTTGCACGAAGGCGAGCTGTTCGCGCGCATGGGCGGCGAGGAGTTCGTCGTGATCCTCCCAGGCCTTGCGCCAGATCGCGCCAAATTCACTGCCGAACGCCTGCGCCGGGCCGTACAGGACCTGCACGTGGTGCACGCCGACCATCGCCTGCAGATCACCGTGAGCATCGGCCTGGACGGCTGCGCTGCCGACACCCCGGCGCCAAGCCTGGACGAGCTGCTGGCGCGTGCCGACCAAGCGCTGTACCGGGCCAAGGCCCACGGCCGCAACCGCGTCGAACAGGCCGAGGCACAGCGCCAAGTGGTCTGACTCAACCGGCCAGCAAATCCCAGGACAGCTTGGCAATCAGTACGCACAACAAAATCAGGAACAGCCCACGTACGAAGCCTGCGCCCTTGCGCACCGCCAGCCAGGTGCCGGTCAATGCACCGAGGATGTTGCAGGCCGCCATGGGCAAGGCGATGGCATACAGCACGTTGCCCGACGGCACGAAGAACACCAGCGCCGCCAAGTTGGTGGCGATGTTCACCACCTTGGCCGAAGCCGAGGCGTGCAGGAAGTCCAGGGCAAAAAAACGAATGAACAGAAAGATCAGGAAGCTGCCGGTCCCTGGCCCGAACAGGCCATCGTAAAAACCAATGGCCCCACCGATCAACACCGCCAGGCATTGCTCCTTGCGGCCGATCTGCGTGGGCTTGTGCAACGTGCCGAAGTCCTTTTTGCAGAACGTGTAGATCGCCATCAGCACGATCATCACCAGTACGGCGGGGCGCATCACGCTGGGCGGCACCAGCGATACCGTGGCGGCGCCGGCAAACGACATGACAAAGGCACTGAGCGCCGCCGGCACGATCAGCCCCCAGTCCAATGTGACCTTGCGGATGAACGAGCGGGCCGCAAAGGCAGTGCCGCACACCGAGGCCAGTTTGTTGGTGCCCAGCAAGGCCGCCGGTTGCGCGGTGGGCAGCACGTTGAACAGCGCCGGGATCTGAATAAGCCCGCCACCGCCTACGGCGGCATCGATCAACCCGGCGGCAAAGGCGAACACAGAAAGT
Organism: Pseudomonas sp. 5.2; assembly: GCF_059025405.1. Classification (NCBI taxonomy): domain Bacteria; kingdom Pseudomonadati; phylum Pseudomonadota; class Gammaproteobacteria; order Pseudomonadales; family Pseudomonadaceae; genus Pseudomonas; species Pseudomonas sp. 5.2. Next base: position 586,130 of record NZ_JBYBHH010000001.1, on the reverse strand, counting down.
ACAGCGATATCCATCATGACGCGGCTCCAGGCAGTAAGACAGGCTGCAAGGCTAATCAAAGTGCCGCGCTTGTGTTGAAATGCCACATTGCGAAAACTGCAATGAGGAGCAGGCAATGGCCTTGGACATGCTGCGGGAGATTCAGGCGTTCGTCAGTGTCGCCCACAAGCGCAGCTTCGTCGCTGCGGCACGCGCCCTAGGGCGTTCACCCAGCGCGGTAACCCGAGCGGTGCAAACGCTGGAGGACAACGCCGGCAGTAAACTGCTCAACCGCAACGCCAACGCGGTGACCCTGACCGAAGCTGGCGAGCGCCTGCTCCCCCATGCCGAACGCTTGCTGGATGTGCAACGTGATGCCGTCGACGAGTTGGCCGCGCTAAGCGGTAGCGCCCAAGGCTGGATCCGTTTCGCCGTGCCGCAATTGCTGGGTGAGCATGTGTTGCCCCGGGTGCTCGCTGAGTTTTCCCAGCGTCATCCACAGGTGACCCTGGACGTGCAGTACAGCGATGCCGCCCTGGACCCGCTGCTGGACAAGTTTGACTTCGTGGTACGCGGTGCCTTTCCGCAATCCAGCGAACTGATCGGCTATCCGCTGTGGGGTTACCAGCGCCATCTTTATGCGAGCCCGGCTTACCTGGCCAGGGCCGGCAACCCGCAACACCCAGAAGACCTGGAACACCACGCACTGATTCTGCATACCGCCCCACGCATACTCAAAGCCTGGCATTTTTGCCGAGATGGCCTGATCACCAACATGCGCCCGACGCCACGGCTTCGGCTGGATTCCGGCGATGCGGTGTACCACAGCACACTGGCCGGGGCCGGTATCGCCCGCCTGGCGGCCTGGGTGGGCGAAACTCAGGTCAAGGCCGGGCGCCTGGTGCGGGTGTGCCCGCAATACCGCTTGACCTCAAGCACCGGCCAAGACCCGCAAATGCACGCGCTGTACCCGGCCGGCGAGTTGCCCGCGCGGGTTCGTGAGCTGCTGCAGGCCCTGCGCCGCGCCGGCCTGTCGGCCTAACGGCGACGGCTCAAAAGGACTGTTCAAATTCTGCTCAATTTAACAGAGCCCGCTTCCGGCTTGGCTTGCAGCATTTTATCCACAGACCTACCCACGTTTTTTGTGGACAGATTTCCCAGCGCAAAGAACGACTTATCGCACATGCAGCAACGCTGTATTGGCCAGCCTGACCAACTCGATCCACTCAAGCGTGCTGATCTCACCCGCCTGTTCCAATACGCCCGCGCTGCGCAGTGCCTCGTCGTACGCGTCCTCATCGAGCGTGCCTTCAGCGAGAAAACGGCTACGCCACTCCAGCATGGCTGAAGTGCCTTTCTTGCATTCCATGTGTGTTTCGACTCCAAGGCAAAAGACCGGCCCATCAACGTGGGCCGCAGGACGGCGGCGGGAGATTACACGAGCCATTCGCACTTGAGAATTACTTGCAGGTACCACTAATCAGTCATGGTGAATGAACGGAGTAGCCGAGGGCGCAGGCGGGTGGGCCCATCTGGCGAATCAGACGGGCCGCGAAGGGAGGAGTCGGGTGAAAGTCAGCTTGGCGGAATGGTGCCCAAAATACCTATCAGAATGGTCAGGAGCAGAAAACCACCCAGGAACAGCGTCAGCTTGCCCATCGGAACCTCTACAGTGTGATGCGGGGATGGGCCTATTGTCGGTCCATGGCTGATACGGTTACAGATGCAGGTTTGTAGAAAAAAAGCGGATCAGATGCCAGTGATCAGCACAGCGGCGCGACCCACCTCAACTCAATTGCTCCAGTTTTGCCAGCGGCAACCAACCGAACTCATCATCGTCATGGCGCCGGCACCACATCCAGCCATTGAGCGAGCGCACCTGCTGCACCAGTTGCCCGGGGTCGGCATCCAGCTCATGGGCCGAGTAGTGATCAAGCGCCCTGCCTTTCTCCACACTGAACCGCTCGATCAATTGCGCCGGTACCCACCCCGGCTCCTGCCCAGGGCATGAACACAAGTACCAGTCCTGCCAGCCCGGCTCGCCTTCATAGCGCGGGCCGATATCCAGCAGCGTGCCTTTGGCAAAACGAATCGGCCTTGGGTATTCGCTGCGGTGGCGCTCAATCACGACGTAATGCATAGGGCCTCTCCTTGGCCTGGGGGAAATTATCGATCGTAGCAGAAGCGGTCTGACACGCTGCGACGGCATGGTTGTATCTTTATGTGTACAAACTGAGACCTGATACACAAGAACGTTTCCTACAGTTAAATCGGACATACCCTCGATACAGAGGTCCTCTTTACTGGCTTGCATCAACCCATACCTATGGCCTTGCCAAGGAGATGCCCGATGCTTGCCCACCCCTCGACACCTTCACGCCACCCAACACGCCGCATCCGCCACCTCCTCGCCTGTGCCCTTCTTCCCCTTGGCCTGATGGCGACTGCCGCCTGTTCGGCTGCGTCAGCACCGGCTCAGGCAACGGCCACCCCAGCGGAGCGCTTCGGCCCACTCAAGCACGTTGAAGCTGGCGTTCTCGATGTGGCCTATGTCGAGCAAGGCCCAGCCGATGGCCCTGTGGTCATCTTGCTGCATGGGTGGCCCTACGACATTCACAGTTTCGAGGCGGTGGCACCGAAGCTCGCCGCAAAAGGCTACCGCGTGCTCGTGCCGTACGTACGGGGCTATGGGCAGACCCGCTTCCTTTCAGCGCAGACCCTACGCAATGCCCAGCCCTCGGCCCTGGCCAGCGACGTCATCGCCTTCATGGACGCCCTTCACATCCAGCACGCCGTGCTCGCCGGTTTCGACTGGGGCGCCCGTACTGCCGACATCGTCTCGGCCCTGTGGCCCGAGCGGGTCAAAGCACTGGTGTCAGTCAGTGGCTACCTGATCAGCAGCCAGGAAGCCGCCAAGGCGCCGCTCCCGCCCAGTGCCGAACTGCAATGGTGGTACCAGTACTACTTCGCCACCGAGCGCGGCCAAGCCGGTTATGACAAGAACCGCCATGCGTTCGCCAAGCTGATCTGGCAAACCGCCTCACCCAAGTGGGCCTTCGATGACACCACCTTCGAGCGCAGTGCCAAGGCGCTGGACAACCCCGATCAGGTTGCCATCACCGTGCACAACTACCGCTGGCGCTTGGGGCTGGCACAAGGCGAGGCCCGCTACGCCCCACTGGAAGCGAAACTGGCCACCTTCCCCAGCATCAGTGTGCCGACCATTACCTTGGAAGGTGATGCCAACGGAGCACCGCACCCACCGGCAGAAAGCTATGCACAACGCTTCACCGGCAAGTACGCGTACCGCCTGATCAGTGGCGGCATTGGCCACAACCTGCCCCAGGAAGCCCCCGATGCGTTCGCTCAAGCAGTGATCGACGCGGACCACCTGTAGTCACCGACGTGTTTCCCGCGTCAGCAGCCCCTACTTCAGGGGCTGTAATTGTTACATAAGGTTTCACAACGTTCGGTAACCTTGCTTTACACCGCTGCGGGCGACGGCGCGTCCGAAATTGCTCAAAACCCTTGAGCCTGGGGCGTTGAGGACCTTCTGCAGCACACGATTTGAAACGGTCTGATGCGAAGTTTGTAGGATCTTTACCCGTGCATCGTAGGAGAAATCCAAGCAGTGGCATTTCCCTGTATGAAACATCAGTTTCATCGGCAAAATCGAGCTGCTACGGTCCCATTTTCCTACAACGGCACGGATGCCCACCGCATGAGAAAAGCATGGACCCGTTCGATGCCTCGGCCCTGAAACTGCAAAAGAACCTGCTCACCCTGCGCCAGTCGCGTGATCGATTTAGAAAGGAGGGCTATGACAAGGAAGCCGATGACCTTGATAAGTCGATCGCGCGAATAGAGGCGGTGTTGAGCAAGATGGCGGGCACGGTCAAACCACCGACCTTGCAGTAGCCCCTGTTCAGCCAGCGGCCAGCGCATCAGTGATTTCTAGCGTCTGCGCGGGTAAGCTCTTTGCTCATGCCTTCGTACGGGAATAGGGAAATGAGCGTTGACTGGCACGCAGGGCCGATCACCAGAAGCACCCCGCTGGACAAACACTACCGGAGCACGCAAAAAGTTCGACGGTTCCTGACGGATGAGTGCGGAAGCGCATTCAAGTTTGATCGCACCTTCATGGCCTGGATCAAGAGCGGCGAGCCGTTGACGATGGGCGACGTGGCTGACGGGTGGATACGTACCCATCTTTGAATTTGGCGCGCTGAGGGTGAGGGGTTAACTCAAGCTAGATGTACTCGGTAACGTGCGGTAATACACCGAACCCAGGCGGGGTGAGTTACCGAGATAATATCCATCGATGATGCAGGGCCACTCCCTCAATGGCCTGATGAACAATGGACTGGTCAGGACGCTTTATCGATGACGAGCTGGAACGCTTTCTATGAGCGCACGGACAAACGTGCCCCCTCCCCACTGCTCAGTTACGCGATTGACCACGTCAAAGATCAATACCCCCGTCACGCAGTCGACCTGGGGTGCGGCGCCGGCAATGAGGCTTGGCAACTCATCCAGGCAGGCTGGCAGGTTCTGGCAATAGACAAAGAACCTGAAGCCATCGCCAGGACGATCCGCAAGTGCTCATTGAGCGACGCCCGCATGCTCGACGCGAAAGTCGCAGACTTTGAGCACCTCACCGAGTTGCCTGCCTCGAACTTGATCCACGCCGGCCTTTCACTGCCTTTTTGCCACCCTGGCCGATTCGATTACCTCTGGAGCCAGGTGCGCGATGCACTACTGCCAGGTGGCGTCTTCGTGGGCCATTTCTTCGGCCTGAGGCACAGCTGGGCGAGCCAAGTGCAGATGTCATTTCAAAGCGTGGAAGACGTTCGGCGGCTTTCAGAAGGGCTTGAGGTTATCCTGTTGCGTGAAACGGAATCCCCTATGATCATCGATTCTGAATCCGTGAATTGGCATCGGATCGATGTGATCGTGCGCAAGATGCACTCCGCCAAGGCTGACCAAGTCTAATGATCCGAACCGCATGCCTTTTACGCCTTTTGTCGTTCTCTGCTGGAAGCCCTAATGAATAAATTGATCCTGCCTGTCGCCATCTTCTTTAGCGTACTCATCGCTGGGAAGGCCTCCGAGCATTTCGGGCTGGAGGGCAGCTGGAAAATCGGCCTGCTTTGCGTCGTAGCGGCTGCCGTGCAGATCGCCGTGACCCGTTTCCAGCGCCGGCAACAGCAAAAAGTATAACGCTCGCCCTCTGACGGAACCGCCCTAGCCCGCCTTGGCGGGCTTTGTTTTGCCCGTTGAAATCAGAATCGATATCATTTATGTTGTTACTTTATATCATTGCAAATGGAGATTCTGATGAAGCCTGGCATTCACCCCAATTACCGCCCCGTCCTTTTTCATGACGTATCGGCGAACGCGTTCTGGTTGGTCGGATCCACCATTGATACCGACAAGACCTACGTTCACAGCGATGGCGAACGCTATCCCTACGTCACGCTCGACGTCTCAAGCGCGTCGCATCCGGTGTATACCGGGCAAGAACGTAAGGCCAAAACTGAAGGACGGGTAGCCGGGTTCAACAAGCGGTTTGCTGGGTTCGCTTCTAGGTAGGAAGAAAACTAGCGTTGGTGGTGAGGGGATCCTAGAGAGGCACCGCCACCAAAGCTTTTAATTTGACGACACCTGCCTCGCTCAGAAGCACTTGATTTGGAATACCACTCTGTGCAAGCGGAGGCTATAAGCTACAACCACTAACCTACCTGTTTATTGGATGAGAGCTTTATATAGTTATAAATGGTAGCTCTCGAAAGCCCGAAATATTTACCCAAAAACTCCACAAAGCCTCTAACTTGAAATAGCTCTTGACCATCAGCACGAGCAAGAACCCTCAAAATCTCTCGCTTCGTAAATGCTGCCGGTGCAACTGAGCACTCGCGCGCCACTTCTCCAACAATACCATTAAAGGCGTCGCGCCAGTCAGCCTTAAACAGCGGAGCAGGCTTTTGCTCAAGAGAATGACCGCGAGTGAAATTTGCAAGCAGACCCTGAATTTGATCAAGAACGCCATTATCAAAGTTAAGACACAAATAGGCAACCACGCCACCGTCATCACCCCTGGCAACCACAGTAATAGATCTCAATTCCTTTCCGGCGAGCCCAATGGTTTTATAAGGCCCGATAACATCCTTGTATGCATCCTCATCGGAAAAATCAGTTATCAGCGATGGGTCACCTACTCGTCTGTTTGATTGTGGATTGGCGATATGAACAATTGAACCACTGACTCGATCATGCACGACTGCTTCCACATTTGGATAAAGCAGCGCAGCGATTGCATCGGAAACATTTTTCAGTAATACCAACTGACTCATATTCACCTATCTCTTTGCAATTCAGAAACTTACGCGCACTCAAAAATACACGTGGGTACGAGATAGTATATCGCACGCTGTAATCATTTGCGAGCAGGGGTGGATTGGCGTGCATCAGCATGATGCAAAGAGGTGGCTCGGGCAGCCTTCTCAGTGCTTGGAAAGTAATCCACTTCAGCAACGGCTTTACTTTTCAACGATGCGAATACATCTAGCATTACTCTCGCATCATCAATGACAGTGATTCCTGCCAGCGTTGGTGTAACGCCCTCCCTGGTCCTGCATAGAATTTGCACCCCTAACCCATGTTCGATATGCGCTATCGCTTGACTCGTCGCCGACTGGCTAACGCCCATCGCAACAGCCGCCTTTGACATGCTTTTGAGCTCCACCGCCAGGAGTAGAAGCTTCCAATGAAGGAGGTTATGCATATTAACTCCCAGCGACGACCCCAGCCGCCTGACTGCATGACAGAATAAATATGCAGGCAGGGTGCACTGTATAATGAACCCTGCCGCAGGCCGACACCTACGAGGCACAGCGCTCTTCAGTAACGATGGTATTCGCCACCCTTTTCATAGCCACCCTGGCGGCCGCCAAGTCCCACGCCGCGTTACCAACGCACTTGAACACGATAGGCTGTTCCACGCGGCGCCCCTCTGAAATGAAGTCTGCCAGCGCGCTGACAGCATCAAAAGGGATTCCGGCCTGGATTAGATCACCCGCCTCAACCCGGGTACTGTTGATATCATCTACGTAAACCTTGCTACCTAATAACGTACGGGAGCCAATTTCTGCCATCTCGGGCGTGAATGCGCCAACACCAATGATCAACTTCCCAGGTTTTGCCTCCAAATCATAAACCGGCTCCAGGCTCGTCGTAACAGTGATGACAACGTCCGCAACATCAATAGCATCGCGTGTAGCAGGAGCCAGCCCAGCGTGTACGCCCCGCATGCGTTCGCAGAATGCAGCCTCATCTGCTCGTGTCAGCCCTGCGATAGAGACTTCTGCCTCGGGGTAAAGACAAGCAAGCCCCTGTAAATGATAAGCGGCCTGAGCCCCCGTCCCGAAAATAACGAAACGCTTCGGCGGCTGAACACTGAGCTCCTGCACACCCAGCAGTGTGACAGCTGCGGTGCGCCTCCCTGTTACGGTAGGGCCATCCAACGACATCAGCGGAGTACCACGGACAGCGTCATACACCGAGACCTGGCCATGAAGGGTTGGCAGACCAATAACCGTGTTATCCGGCTGATAGGTTATTAATTTAACGACTGCAATATCATGCGAAGTTGCCGGCATGCTCAAGAGCAGCCCGCTACCTGGCAGAGAAACACTGACGCGCCCAGGGCAAAGGATTTCTCCGCGCGCATGCTCAGCCACTGCAATTTTAAGAGCTGACACCAACTCCTCGAAAGGTAAAAGTTGCTCAGTAACACTAATATCGCAAACAATAAGATCGCTGGAAATTGGTTTCATGACCGACTCTTAGTTAGGCTCGAAAATTAAAACTCATCTAGCTGTCTCACAGAATTGGCCAGCCAGTTTTTTGATATGCTCGGAACGCTTGAGCAGCAGGCCAGCCATCGCGATGTCGTGCGCAGCCAGCCCCGTCAAGTCGGCAACTGTGATCTGCTCACGATTTTTTCGCTGAGGCCCCATTCCAGACAGTGCTTCACCTATTGTGAAAACAGCATCTAGAGAAATAGTGCCCGCTTTGATAGCGTGGCTGAGCTCACCATAGCCACTGCTTTGCTTCACGTCATCCACATATACAATATCAGCAATACCAAGTACCGCTTCTGCCACTTCTTGCTTGCCTCCGCTATCTGCACCCAGGGCAACAATATGTGTACCGGGCTGCACATATTCCGCACGCACGAGTGGTTCAGAAGACGGTGTACATGTGACCACTACCCGACAAACCTGGAATACATCTTTGACAGTGACAACCGGGGTGGCACGAATATCCGCAGCTTTGAGTTTAGTGCAAAGCTCTTGAGCCTTTTCAAAACTTCGCCCCCAGACCACAACATCCTCGATGTCCATGTTTTGGGCGATCCACATCGCCTGCAACTCAGCCTGGTGCCCCGTTCCGATGATGCCCAGGCGATTCTTGCCCGAGGGCGCACCTATCTGAGCAGCGATCACTCCGGACGCGGCCGTTCGCCAGCTCGTCAACCAACCCTGATCGTCGAAAATGGCAAGCGTTTCGCCTGTCAGTTTACTAAACACGCCCACCAGACCGCTGTTGGTGGGAAGCCCCAACTGCGGATTATGATAAAACCCGGTTGCCACCTTCACAATGAAGAAGTCATCGTCTTTAAGATGCCCATATTTAATATGGCAATCCCCAGGTGGCTTGCTAAAGAGAAGCTCTCCTGCCGGCGGGCAAATCGTTTCATCTCGGCTGTGTATAATAAAAGAATTTCGCACAGCTGCTAGAACATCTCCCTGCCTCAGCAAACCGCGGATTTGCGTTAAATCATAAAGTGGAAACTGGTTCATCGCAGGTTCCTCTCGATATACTCGCGCATCACGTTCAAGCCCTGATCAATACCCACTCGACCGTAACCGATTCGGAACCGATCGTTAGGAGTTTCACCCAGTTCCGAGGTGTAAATCGTAGAGGGGAGCAAGAGCACGCCGGAGGCTTCGACTAGGCGGGTAGTAAACGCCTCTACCGAACCTGGACCCATGTAACGAGGGTAAGCGATACAGCCTCCGTCTGGGCGATACCACTCGAAAAGATCGCTGTAGTCACCGAAGAAACTATCCAGCTTTTTCAGATTGGCCCTCATGAGGGTTTGGATACGACCCAGGATCACATCTTTTGCACGAAGCGCAATGGCAGCCAAAGCTTCTGAAGGGCCAGAGTTGGAGATGGAGAGGTAATGCTTCATGCGCTCCATTCGCAGGAGTAGCTCGCGATCATGGCAAGCGATCCAACCGATACGTAACCCCGGCAGACCAAATGGCTTAGACATAACCGACAGCGAGACGCCCAGCTCATAGGCATCCGCTGCAGCAGGTAATTGTGGCGTTGATCCGACGCCTAACAGGCGATATGCCTCGTCACTGAACAGATAAATCCCGTGTTTTCGACACAGTTCAACAAGTGCTTGGAACCGGTCATGCTCCAAGATTTTCCCAGTCGGGTTATGTGGAAAATTGACCGAAATCAACCGTGTATTTGGCCTAATCGCTTTGGCCACGGCATCGATATCAAGAGTCCAATTCTGCTCCGGATCCAAAGGGACGCCGGTTACCTCGCAGATACTCAGCGGAATAGTCTCAGCTGACTGGTAATTTGGAGTGATGACGATCGCATGATCCTCTGCAGAGAGCATCGAATGCATCGCAATGTAAAGCCCCTCTTCTGCACCAGCGAAACACAGGATGTCGGCACGCGCTTGATGGTCGTAGGTGGAGGCAATCAGCTCTCTTAGCGAGGGCTCACCCCATGTCTGAGTGTAGCCAAGGCCTAGATTGAGGAAGTCCTCCCTGTCTTGCTCCGTCCCCAATTCAAGCAATTCCTTAATGGTCATGCTCTGGGCGTCAGAGGCCGTCATGTGGTAGCGAGCCGTGAACTCCCATTTTGAGAAATAGGTTTCAAGCCGGAAATCGGGAAGATGGGCCATGGGCAACACTCCATTCGTTATCGGTTTTGGTGTGGGGGTGCTATTGAACCCAAAACATACCTACCGGACAGAGGAATGTCTATTTTTTTCGACAATACGTATAACAAAAACGTAGCCCTGGTTGATTTCCAGCTACCAAGCTTTTTCACAAAAACCTATTGATTACAGACACTTAAGGCTCAATCAGCGGCCATCTCCAATCCCTTTTCGCTCTAGACACCCACAAGAATATAGACACAAAATCTCTCTAGGTGTACTTTTTGTCCACCATCCTGGCACCGTACAGTGGCGCTCAGCCCTCAAGGTGACAAGAACGGTCTAAAACCCTTGCAAGCAGCCACGCTGTCGGGCGCGCAACGCGAACACCCCTGCACGCGATGGTATTTGGAGATAAGAATAATGACCCCAATCGCTACAACTCCGCTGACCTCCTTTGCGGAGGCATCGCATGTCCTCTAAAACACAGCTTCAGCGTGTCCTGAAAAGCCGACATATTTTTATGCTTTCCCTGGGAGGAGTCATTGGCACGGGGCTCTTTCAGGGCTCCGGTTTGATAATCAATCAAGGTGGCCCGATGGGCGCCGTGCTCGCTTACTTATTCGCGGGCCTGGTGATGTACCTGGTGATGGTTTGTTTGGCAGAGCTTTCAGTAGAAATGCCGGTGTCGGGCTCTTTTCAAGCTCATGCAACCCGCTATATTGGCCCGGCAACTGGGTTCATGCTCGGGTGGGTTTACTGGGTCTGCTGGGTTGTGACAGTCGGTTTAGAGTTCACTGCTGCAGGCATGCTCATGACCCGGTGGTTCCCAGGCGTGCCGGTGTGGTTCTGGTCCGGTTTTTTTGCCGCCATGCTTTTTGGCATCAATGCGCTGACCACCAAGCTCTTTGGCGAGGTCGAGTACTGGTTTTCAGCGATCAAAGTTAGTGCAATCCTGGCATTCATCGTGATTGGCGGGCTGGCAATGATCGGGGTTATTCCTATGGCCAGCGGCGAAGCAGCACCCTACTTTAAAAACTTTGTGACTGAAGACATTTTCCCCAACGGCATCGGAGCACTCCTGACGCTGATGATGGCCGTCGTTTACTCTTTCCAAGGCTGCGAAATCATGGGGGTGGCAGCAGGTGAAACTGAAAATCCAGAGAAAAGCATACCGCGCGCCGCACGCAACATGGTTTACCGCGTCCTCATATTTTATGTTCTTTCCATTATTATTCTTTCCTGCCTGATTCCTTGGACAGAAGCCGGCTTGGTTGCAAGTCCATTTGTACAGGTGTTCGACCGAGTCGGCATCCCTTATGCAGCCGACGTCATGAACTTTGTAATTCTCACCGCTATTTTATCGGTTGCAAACTCGGGACTGTACGCAGCTACCCGCGTTCTCTGGTCAATGTCGCGCTCCGGTATGGCACCGACGGCATTCGGAAGGTTAAACCGTCGTAACGTACCTGTTATCGCACTCGCTGCAACCATAGCAGGGTCGCTGGTTTGCTTGCTCAGCAGTGTAATCGCAGCCGATACCTTGTTTGTTTTACTAGCTGCCATCGCCGGCCTGGCCGGTACCGTTACTTGGCTGATGATTGCTGTAATCCAATACAGATTCAGACGAGGCTATGAGCGCCTGGGTGGAAAGAGCAAAGACCTCAAATATGCGGCTCCGGGCTTCCCGTACTTAACTGTCGCTTGCATCGTCGTCTGCCTGCTACTGATCGCATGCATGGCTGTAGACCCAGGCCAGCGCATCTCCCTCCTCGGCGGACTGGGCTTCATACTGTTTTGCTACGGTATTTTCCCTCTTTTCAAACCAAAGCCGGGCACAGCACCCTCCTGCGATTCCTTAGAGCCTAACTCCGCAGATCATGCACCACCGGCCTCAGTACTCGAGAGACCACCTATCAAAGCTTAAGCCCCCCTCACGCACCCACCGCCACACAGCGCCTGGCACAAATCAGGCGCTGTAACGTTAAAATAGAGCGCGCGACCTGTAACGACTCGACGGCATGCTTGGGCTCTGGAAGCCATGCATATTGTCGAGTTGAGAGAGCGCTGATATGAGAAGGTAACGCCCCTGGCACCGCCGCCCCGCCTCCCATACCGACTTTGACGCCAGACTCTTCGCTTCGCTGGGACGATGCCCCTGAGGAAGTAATGAAGGAAGCGGTTGCCGTAGGCGACCGGGTGTTGGCTGGCCGCATCAGCCGATTCCAGCTGTGCGTCATCCACCCGAGAACAGCATCCGAGATCGTCGATGTCGACCACGCCAGCCTGCATCAAGGCCACACCAAGGGCGACATAACGGAGCGGGTTTACCGCCGAGTAGGGGCGCTCGCGAAACCCACTAAATAGAGAAAGTATCGGAAGCGCTTCCGAAATAACCATTCCCGGGCGTGCCCCATGGGAAATTTTTCTATGCCCCAAAAACGCAAAAAGCCCTGAATAATCAGGGCTTTGAATATGGCGGAAGCGTAGAGATTCGAACGGTTATATCTGGTTCAACCTATTACCCTTTCCTTGGACGACATGATGACCTCACCCACCTCAGCTGTCAACACCAAATAATTCGCGGCCTCCAACGAAACCCCATTTCTGAAGCCTTGCCGTCTCACAAGATGCAATTCGTTGCACCTTAGCAGTTGCGCCTTATTTCAAGGCCCGCAGCGCTTGAAGCCCTGTCATGACGCTTGCCTATTGACCCTTGTGGGCGTCCCTACCACAGGCGCAATTTCCATTGTCGCCCAATCATTTTCACCACTGTAGAAATGACTCAGCCGACTCCGTCAGCCGCGCTATGCCCCAACGATGACTCTCGAAGGGAGCACCAACGTGTAGTGCCAACCTTTTGGAAAGCCAGGTATCAATTTTCACCAATTTTCAGCTGCCTACTGCCTATACACTGGCACCTGTCTTCTTCGCCCCTGTACCAAGCACCTAACATGGAGCTAGATGAAGCTGGGGGTAGGTAGTCCCGCTATTTCTTGAAGAATTGACGGCAACGCAAATGTCATCAATGCGCCGAGCATCCCAAGGGGAATGTCAAACCAAAAACTCAACAACTCGATAATTAAGAGTACATTTATAGCGTACTCTTAATATATATGACCGATCACGAAAAATTCCTAAACCCCTTGACGCGACCACCATGAAGCTATTTTAATGGAGCCCTAACCTTGGAGGCATTTAATGAAATACGACAATACAGAAACCTCATATTTTCACCACCTCCATCAGCCGGCCGACCACAAATCGAGACAGGCCGTGGCAAAAGCATATGCACTCGAACTCTCTACCTTTTCGGCAGAAGAGATTAAAGAAATCATGAGGCACCAAAGCTATGAAATCCCCAAAATTTATCTGAAGGGTTTTGCCACCAAAAAATAAGAAAAATCACCTCTACCGTACTCCCCTGACGGTAGTCCTGAGCGAATTTTTATCGCTAAAATACGGTTAGTAACTTTCCAGACAGACTCGACCCCAGTGCTGAAGCACACAAAGCTTTGAGCGCCTCGGTCTCAAAAGAATTGCCATCACGAGAAACCTGTGTGGCGCAAACTTATATGTCGGATAGTTTTTCTCATACCACTCACTCCTGCAGACTCCACCGCTCGCATCGACGACTCCTACCATTACCCGTGTCCTCGTAAATCTGAAAGCAATCAAAGTCTGCAGATAGCGTTACCACTGCTTCGATCGCACTGCGCAAATCAGACCCTACCAGTTGATCTTCATGTCTAAATACGATGGTAGGAGGCAAGTTCCCACCCGACCTTACAACCACGTAACCCCAGTCTGTCCAGCGATGCTGAAACCAGGCAGGATTGGAACTGTCCGAGTCAATCTTCCGTGCGAAATCACGTATCTGTTCGACCAATCCTACTAGGCTCTCAAAGTTTGGCTGTCGATTGTTGAATCGGGTGACTTGGTTGGTCTGTTCGAAAAAGTCTGTACCCAGTGACGGTGTGATTGGGTATCGCGCGTCGTTTACGACACTTCTAGACAGATCTTTCAATTGCTTGAACTGATCAGGCTCAAGGTTTATATCCAGCCGCTCGGCCATGCATTCGTAGTCATGCCCAATTTTTCGAACTACACGCTCAACCAGGTTTTCTGGACAGTGTGAATAAAGTTTGACCACCCCGCCCTTCAAAAACATTTCAACCGCATAGCCAAGCAGTAGCATTGATGACCGAGCCAAAGCGGAGTCCTTAGTAAATACTTCAGAAGACCTAGGGCTTTGGTCAGTAATGATTCTGATGACTTCCTCTCTATTTGAAAGCCACTGCTGCCTCAGAGCTTTTGCTGCCACCAACAGGCCATCACCTTCTTTCTTCCAGTTAGAAGCTTTGAATATCCCCTTGCTATGAGAGTTTACAACCGTTTCCCTATCAATCATAAATAACCTCGATGCCAAGCACGCCACACCATTGCAAAAAAATCCTCTTAAAACACTTGAAATCCTACAGTCCGCCACCACCTCACCGCATAAGGATACCCTTTTATCATTCGGAGCTTAGATGACCATCGAACGTTGCAAGCAAAATTTACTGTTGACCCTTGCTTCTCAGGATAATCGAGTCATCGCTCTCACAGGCAAATGGGGTACGGGCAAGACGCACCTATGGCAGCAGGTTCGTGACACCTCGAAGGACGATACGATCAAGAAAGCAGCCTCCATCTCCCTCTTTGGGGTGAGTTCACTAGCTGACCTCAAGAGCAAAGTAGCTTACGCCCTACTCCCTAGCCTGAATGACGAGGGTGTCGCAGCTACGGTTAATGGCACTCTCAACGGGCTCAAAAAAGTCGCGCAGGGACTCCATCGTAGCTTTAACGCTTTGGATGACTTGCCCCTCGTCGTTCTTCCTACCCTCCTAAAGGGTAAATTACTTGTCATAGATGATATCGAGCGCAAGCACGACAAGCTGCACATTGACGAAATCCTCGGATTCATTGATGAGTGCGTCCAAGTGCACAAATGTCGGGTACTGCTCGTGCTCAACGATGACAAGCTGAAGGATAAGGAAATCTGGGAGCAGTTCCGGGAAAAGGTAATCGACCAAGAGCTACGGCTCGACACATCTCCGGCAGAAGCGTTCGACATTGCCAAAGATATTGTCAAGACCGACTGGACTGAAGCACTGGAAAAGGCCACGATCACCTGCGGCGTCACCAACATCCGCATTCTTTGCAAGATTATACGCCTTGCCAATCGACTTCTTGAGGGCCACGGCAATCTTCAGGCCGAGGTCATCGAGAAAGTTATCCCTTCAGTCGTCCTACTGAGCACTATTCATTTTAAATCGCTACCGGATGGCCCTACGTTCGAGTATCTGGTTGATTACAATGGTACGGTGTCAGCAACCCTCAGAGCCATCCGAGCGCAGCAAGGCGATCAAGATGAAAGCGAAGATGATGCTCAGCATGGACAGTGGGACTCTCTACTGAGATCCTTGAATATTTACAGCTGTGGTGAGTTTGAAAAACTGGTCGTTGAGGTTCTTCGCACCGGGTTGATGGATACGCAGGCTGTCCGAGAGCTGATCGAGCGCTACCAGCTCGACGGAAGAATTTTGGGTACAAGCAAGAGCGTTGCGCAGTTTATCCAGCACTACAACTGGCATCCTGAATTCTCAACGGAGCAACTGGTAGCTGAGCTACGCAGCTTGGTTCCAGGCGCAGAATTTATCGAGCCTCCGACTCTCAGCTACCTCATGGATCTGTCAGAGGAGCTTACAGGCGGCCCGGAATTGAGCGAAGAATTTTTATCTTCCTGGTCGACAGCTCTAGACGCCGCCCATCCCGACGGGTTAGTACCCCCACAGTGGCCATCCACTCGGCCGATTCGCCCTGAGGTGGAAGCTGTGTTGAACGCTGCATATGCGCGCCTGTCCTCCACAACAACCCTTGCCGAGGCATGCTCTCACATCCGCAAGACCAAAGGGTGGGGCGACGCTGAGGAGCATCTGCTCAAGCACATCAAGGCAACTGAGTACCAAGCTGAAATTTCTAAGGCCAAAGGTCGTAATCTTGAAGTGATCTTCAATCAAAGCATGCAGTTTGTGCTTCACAAGACGGCATACCAGGACTTTGGCGATGTGGGTGATCGCTTTGTTAAGGCATGCCGAAGCATTTTGAGAGCTGAACCCAGTTCGCGGCTTTCTGGAATCATTCGGAAATTCTTCGAGTATCACAACAAGGCTGAGCTACTTTAGGATCCCCTGAAAGCCTTCGCACCCGAGGCCACCTAATCCATGGTAGCGCTCGGGTGCGCCCGGTCACCACGCTTGCATTTAGGCTCTGCAAGCTAGGAATGTGCTTTAGCTCTCCCCGTAAAAGTAACCATAGGGTACCGAGCAGCGCTTCCAGAAAACCTATGACCGCTTACTAGCTACCAGCTTATCTCGAATCAAATTGAACAGCTCAGCCTGGTACACGGCATCGTCCAACGCATCGTGATTGCCAGAGCTTTCAGGATTCACAACTTTTTCAATCTCACTCGACCGAGTCGATTTCCAGGTGCACTGAGCGGTACCGAAGAACATCGACTTGATGTCCAGCGCCGCGATACCGAAAGGGTTCTCACCTAGGAAATGGTGGAAGTAGTAATTCACAAAGCTCCAATCGAAGGATGCATTGAAGCCCACGAACACTACCGACTGGTCAACGCCCGCTAGAGACTCAACCCAAGCCTTGAACTGTGACATCGCTTCAGCGGGTTCCAAGCCTTCCTCGCGAAGCTTTTCCAAGGACAAGCCCGTAACCTCCAGGGCTGCAGGAACAAACTCGTCAGAGATTGGCTTCAGGTAGCAAGAAAACTGCTCCTTCGGGTTGGAGGTCAGGCACGCGCCGATTGACAGCATGCTGTACTTGCCCGGGATCGGGCCTGATGCCTCGATATCTACGGAGACGAAAATTTCTTTGTCGGCTTTCATAATTACTCCGTTTGAGCAGCTGCCTGGCTGGCAACCACAGCGTCCATTAGCAGACACCAAAACTCCTGAAATGATCGGAAACGAAGCTCGATGAGGGCAAGGGCAGTTCGCCCCTCCCCCACCGAATCATTGAACAATGCGCAGGCCTGGTCGATTACTTATCTTCCATCACTGGAGAAGGACGCATCGAAAGAATCGACTCGGTCAGATCCTTGAAGTCCAGTGGGCGATTCGGAAACGCTTTCGCCATTGCCGTTGGATACAGGCGAGTCCGGATATCGGAGTAAGTCCACGCAGGCTGACCGTTGCGCTCACCGGTGACAGTTGCCAGGTCGGTCAGTTGTTTGTCCGAAAGCCCCATGCCAGCCAAATCCATGCTGAACAGCTCCTTCCGCTCCGCTGCATCCGGGCGAGTGAACTCTTCAACGATGGCAGCACGACGGCGAAGGGCCGCATCCAGCACGGAAAGCCGGTTGGTGCACAGGATCACCACGATGCGACCGCCATACTTACGCAACTCATCGACACCCTGAATCAAGGTGTTCACTGCGACCTTGTCTTCGTGGTGACTCTGGCTCTGCGATCGGGAGGCCGCAATCGAGTCACCTTCGTCGATGATCAGAATTGCCCGGCGCTTCTTACCTGCAGCCTCAGCAACCTCTGCGAAGGCCTGGGTCAACAACGTGCCCATCTCGCCGACCTTACCGGAACCACGAACGCGGTTGCTCAGCTTGAACAGCACCGAGTCCTCAGCACGCGAATCTCGGACGATACGGTTAGCAATGCACTCCGCTGTTGCGGTTTTGCCAGTACCGACGTCGCCATGGAAGATCACCAGGGGATACTGATCGGCTACGAGGTTGCAGATAGGCAGCACACTTTTATGATGCTGCTTGCTCCACTCGGACAGCTGGCCTTGGTTCAGCAGCAGCTGGAGTTGGTTCTGCACACGCTCATAGCGGCCAGCAAATCCGAGCAATACTATCTCGCGATCAGTCAGCTGGATGTCCGGCAGCTCAATGGCCGAGTCAAAAACGGAGGTAGTGCTCATCGGGTGTAGTCCTTACGTTCCATGCCGTAGCCATTGCTGGAGTATTCACGCCCACCACTCTGGGTCAGCTGAGAGTGAGAAATGTCCGCGTAACTGGTCGACCAACTGCACTTCATTTTGCTGGCCATCTTTTCCTGAGCATTCGCATCGTAGGCGTCAACGGTGCCGAGAACGATCCGCAGTTCTGGGCTCGAGAGTCTTGGCCAGAGGGCATTTCCTGGCCGCTGGTTCGCAAGCGAGCCAGACTCATTGACGTAGAATCGCGCAGCCTTGTACTCGACTCCGTAACTCAACAAGGTGATATCGACGTACTCGAGGTAGCCGTACTTGGCCAGAACCTCAATGTCGTGCCCCCACTGACGAGCCTCGGCTTCGGTGATCGCGCCGCTGCTGGAAGCTATCATCACGAGGTCAGCCGTGATACGCCGCATGACCGCTTCAATATCAGTCGTGGTGAAGGTGTTGGTTTGGGTGGAGGTAGAACTCATGCTGCGTCCTCCACCTTGAAGCCTTTACCGAATAGCTCTTTCCACACCTCGAAGTCATCCTCCATCGAGGCGAAGTGCGCGGTTTCCCACGATTCTTCGGCCAGTTGAACGATTTCCTTGCGCTCATCCTCGGTGATGCGACTCGCGACGTTGTTGGTGTCAGATACCGGGTCGATGATCACTACTGCGTCCTGGAATTGAGGCACCCAGCCGTTCTCAGGAAACTTGATGACCTCCTTGAGTCCGGACTGAACGATGTACAGCAGGAAGTCCCGGAAGCGCTTCTCCAGCGAACCAGCCTTGCCGTTCACTTCAAGCACATGGGCCATGATCAGCTCAATGTGGAAGGATTTGAGCGGCACTTCCTTCCAAGTGCGCCAGCGCTTAGCCAGGCGAACCAGGGTGCGGAAGTCCGGATCCTCATCCTTCCGAACCTTCACGAAATTCACCTGACACGGCGCACAGGTTTCAGTCTTTGAGCCGTCAATCCGGTCGAACTGCCAGCCAAAGTT
This sequence comes from Pseudomonas sp. 5.2, assembly GCF_059025405.1. Taxonomy (NCBI): domain Bacteria; kingdom Pseudomonadati; phylum Pseudomonadota; class Gammaproteobacteria; order Pseudomonadales; family Pseudomonadaceae; genus Pseudomonas; species Pseudomonas sp. 5.2. The sequence goes on along the minus strand of NZ_JBYBHH010000001.1, from coordinate 567,180 downwards.
TTCCTTGTTCGGGTTCTCGATGACCGGAACGATATCCACCTCGAGCCCTGTACCCACGAAGGTCACTTTCGCTGCCTTACGCTGGATTTCGAAGTCTTCAACAGACTTGTTGGGGTACAGGTTGACCAGCGCGTCGTAGATTTTCTGGCTGAGGGTTGCGAAGGTCTCTTCATCTACCTTCTGACCACTGATGTAGAAAACCACGTCCACATCGGCGGGGTTCTGAGCGTTAGGCCGCAGGATGGTGTGCTTGGCAAAGGAGCCTGCCTTCACCACCTTCTTGATGGTGATTTTGTCCTGCTTCTTCAGGCTGTCCTTCAGCGCTGCGATCAACCGGTCGACCTGGGCGTTGTAGGTCTCACGCTTCTCCTTCGGCAGGCGCAGGACGTTACTGTCGTAATACTTGATCTGAGTGTTGGTGAGTGGCATGTGCCATCCCCTCCTAGAAATGTTGTGTTAGTCGCAAAGCATCCCTACCAGCAGCTACACCACATGCCGACGGATGAGATGGCGCGGTAACTCGAGGCAAAGGCCCGGGTCACCTTTACGGCTCACTGCAGTTCCCCCCTCCCTCACACCATCCATAAACCCCTAGGGGATCCAGCAAAGGGAAATTGCGAACCTCAGCTTGCTAGCGTATAATTACTATACGGGTACTTTTTACGCTAGTCTAGTATTTATACGCTATTGAGGTTCGATCATGACAAACGAGTCCAAACCCACGGACGACCACCCCACGAGCAAGGGACGGCAAGGAGCACGTTGGGGCCAGGAACGTCGGTTGGAATTCATCGACTATCGACTGCGGTGGGATGGCCAGATCAACCGAAGCAGCCTCACGGACTTCTTTGGTATCTCGGTGCCACAAGCTTCGCTGGACATCACTGAGTATTCGAAGCTCGCTGAGAGCAACTTGGAGTACGACACCAGGGCCAGGGTTTACAAGGCGACCGACACATTCAAAGCGGTTTTCTCGTCCACCTCAGTTGAGCGCTACCTGGATGACCTGCTGCGCGTCGCCGTTCAGCCAGAGATCCCCTACGGCAGCTTCCTGGGCTGGCAATCGCCTGTCGCGGCCGTGCCCAAGCTGGGGCGTCGCCTGAATGCGGACATCGTTGGGGTAATTCTCCGCGCGATTCGCGAGAACGAACTTGTTGAGGTCTTCTACCAATCCCTGACAGACCCTGAAGGGGGTGAGCGGATGCTGTCTCCTCATGCCTTGGTGCATGACGGTAACCGCTGGCACGTCCGGGCGTACTGCCACAAGCGTAAAGCTTTCCGGGATTTCTCTCTGACGCGCATCAAACACTGCAAATATGTGGGGCAAGATCGGGATCGGGATGACGAAGACTACGCCTGGAACACCATCGTAAATGTGATTCTCGTCCCGCACCCTGGTCTCACCCCAGCCCAGCGCAAATTGATCGAGTCCGACTTCCTGATGGAGAACGGCGAGATGCACGTGAAGTGTCGCCGAGCCCTTCTCTTGTATCTCCTGTTCCAGCTCAACCTGAATGAAGACCAAGCCGATCAGAGGCCCGAGGTCATCCAGCTGGCCCTGAAGAATAGGGATGAGATCAAAGACCTCATTCAGTATTGATACCTAGAAAATCAGCCAACACTTAACACCTTAGCTACCGGAATTGTCACGATGGCAAAGCTTGAAAATGAATTCATTCTGATTGCGGGCAGCATCTCCAAGAAGACAGAGAAGGCCTCAATCGACCTCGCGCACGACTTCACTCGCGCAGTAACGAAAAGCGTCTTGGCCGCTGAGGGTGGCCTCGTGGTCTACCTGGCTGGCTTACCTACCAATGAGGCCGGTGATGCTCTGACCTTCGATTGGACGGTGGCCTATGAGGCAGAGAAACTGTTGGCTGAGTACGCTCCCGTCCACCAGCTGAAGATCGTCACATCGCAGTTGGCCATGCGAGAGAAAATGACGCTCGAACAGCGCACGCTTATTCGACGACTCTCAGCAGAACATTACGCTGAGGTCATTTATGTGGAAGATGACCTGATCACCGGCGGCAATATCGGCGATGAGCAAGTTGAAGTCGCCACGGCGATGATTGCCGTGGGCGGTGGTAAAGGCGTCTCCGACCGAGCACGTAAGCTCCGCAAACGTAAGCTCCCAGTGCTGCCATTTGACCTTCAGCTCGGCGGCTTCAGCGAAGATGGCGAAGGTGCGCTTGGACTGCGGGCGAATTTCTTCAAAGAACCCCTCACCATGTTCCCCTTCACTGGCGAGCAAGTGAAAGGACGCCTGGATAGCATGTCGCTTCAGGAGCCCATCTACGGCCTGGATAAGATCGCAGATCTCTCTGTTAGCCTGTTCCAGGCTGAAAGTGAGGCCCGGGACGCCGCACGCACTCCAGATCTCCTGGTGATCACAGCCATCGCCATTGAGCTGGCTGCCGCAAAGAAAGTCTTCGGGATTGGCGAAGACGTACCAGCTCGATTCACCGCAAACGGTGTGCACTATTGGCCGGTGACGATTCAGCGAGCAGACGGCCCACTCTCCTGCGTCATTGCTTCTCTGGGCAATGCTGGCAACGTCAACGCAAGCGCCATCACCACGCTCCTGCTGTCAGAGCTCAAACCTAAAAAGGTACTGATGATGGGGATCGCGGCAGGCCGGCGTAAAAAACTGAGCCTCGGTGAAGTCATTCTGTCCGAACGAGTTGTGTATTACGAAGGGGCTGCAGCCCTCGCGGGTGGCAATCTTGCGCCTCGACCAGAAACGCCTCGGCCCGGACTCTCCACTCAGCAAGACCTCAATGCCTATTTCGCGACCGCGTCCTTACCTGAGCGGCTGCAAGAGCAAGCGAGCAAGCTTGGCTTTGCAATGCCAACCGAGTCCAAAGCCGGCGAGGTCGCTGCCCATTTGAAAGTATCGCCAGCGACAATCGCGTCTGGGGAGCTGCTGATCCGAGACCCGAAGCTTTTCGAAAGTTTCCAAGGCCTTCATGACAAAGCAGTGGTCGCTGAGATGGAGGCATACGGCGTATTCGACGCATGCGAAAAGCAGAACGTGCCCGTCCTGGTAGTGCGCGGCATCAGCGACTACGGTGACAAAAGTAAAGACAACACCTTCCACAAGGTGGCTTCAGAAGCTGCAGCCATTGTGACCCTCGACTACGCAAAACACGGCTGGAGCCGCAGATTGGCTCAATAAACTACTACTCCAGACGCCCCGCCTTGGGGCGTTTTGGTTCCGTATTACGTGTCGGACAATGAAAGGAATTCTGATCGTGACAAATGACACTGCTTCTGAGATGCATCAACTCCCTCCTTGCTCAATACCTTCAACATGCCAGATATCCTTCCGAAGCATCCCCGAAGATGCGCCATGGAAGGATAAATTCATTGCAGTTATCCAAAAGCTTACCGAAACCACAGGCCGATACATGAACCTGTCCAATCTAGACGGCGTGACTATCGGCTCGACTACGACGACGCGCTCGCCTCTGTCGATCTGGGTTACGAGTCAGCGATTGCGAAGCAGTACACCAAGCAGGAAAATCTTCTCGGCGTAGGCAAAGCGCTGAGGGTTCGTCGAGACGGCGAGATCAAAATGCACGTTGTGCTGAACGGACATGTCCTACTCGATCTGGTTAAGCATGAACCGACAAGTGACGAGTTCTGGGGGGCAGCCAATATTCTTGCCCATGAGCTCGGCCATGTGCAGACCGCAGGATGGTTTGAAGCACATTCTCCAGGTGTCATGCTGGCCCAACATGAGGGGGACTGGGCCACAAGTACGCTTCGGGAGACAGCTCATATTCTCTGGGAAGAGTATGCAGCGTGCCGGCTTAGCGCGCTCATAAGCCAAGGGTCGTTAATGACTGCCAGCTACACACAAGGATTAGAAACGTCGATTCTGGGTGCTATAGACCGAGCTCGTTCCGCGATCAAAGACTATCGGACGCACAGCGACGTCGCTCGCCTTCTGGTCGAGACAGCACGTGAAATTGCCATGCCTCTGAAAATGTCTGCCTACCTGCTTGGTCATCTGGATGGTCTCGATGAAGAAGCCGATATCGACTCGCGCTGTCACTTTGCCAACGAATTGACCCCACACTTCCATGAGCTACTGGGTGCACTGAGAGATGCGTGGGAAACTCGAGAGTCGTGGGATGGCCTTGCCAGCCTTGATCCAATCGTTGATGTAATTGTGCACGCGCTGAGGACAGCGGGAATCGACATTACTTTAAGCCAAGTGCCGCCAGGTTCTCGAGTAGACGTTCCTTACAGGGCAGAGACGTTGCTAAATGGAGAGGCGGACATGGCGATCATCCAAATGAGACAAGCGCTCGGGCTCGAGCGGTAAAGTCCGATTAGCTTCACGAGCGTCGTGCCTGAGCGGCTCATGAACTCTCGCCATTACGCCCCTTATTCCCAGCTATCCCTAGCCGCTTTCCGCACCTGTTTTCACCATCCCCTTGGATAGGATCACTGTGCGGAATTCGGGACTTTGCGTATCCACGACGATGAGCAGAAACCAGTCAGCCATCCTCATTTCCGAAAGAAGATGAACGCCGCATGGGTTGATGGGCTTGCGCTTTCATTGTCCTTACCTGCACACAGCCACTCACCTGCGAAAGCCTTAGGGCCCGCGACTATGAGTGCATTCTCAGGATTTCTCAGTACATCACCCATCGGACGTACACCTCCAGGCATGAAGCCACTGAGTTTGGCTTCTGGCGTGTTCTCCACGAGCAGCTTCCCGTCCTCTGTTACACGGCCTCGAAGCACGCCCAATCCGTTGTTATGCACCACCAATGGTTCCCACTTCACGTCCATGCACCTCTCCTTCACAGTTAAAGACTACCAGGGCATGTTGCCCTGCTGCTGTCCATGTATCGAACACCAATCTTCCAAGCTAGTAGGCACCGAGACCATACGATACTCGTGGGACTCGAGCATCACCTTGAACATCGGTATGTCGATCCCACTGCAGATTCTCAAGATGCCCAGGGCATCAGCATCGCTGATTCTTGCCCCCAAGTGCACGGCCTTTAGAGGTGCTGGGCGGTTGAAACCTTCGACACTCCTATCGCCATCAGGAATCACCCAGCGCCATTCACGCTCGTACTCCCAATCGAGAGCCTTGCACAACGATGCAGCAATGCCAAAAAACTCGTTGTAGTCCTTGCCAGCGCGACGGGCTATCAGGATGTGGGTGACGTCGATTAGCTATTCTGTGTAGGCGACCGGCCATAGCGTGAAGATGGGGGACTTATTCCGATGGAGGCTAGTGAAGCCGTACTCCATGGCAAAGCCTGTGTGGTTGCAACCGTAGTGACTCCACATCAGCATCGAATCCACACGCTCGCTGAGGCTACAGATTTCGCAGCTGCTTTTGAGCTCATCTGTAAGGGTTGGCAGCTGCCCCAATTTTTGATTGGGCGCCAAAACGCCGACTTTGTGAAGCCACTCATCGACATTCGAACGGCATGCCTGTTGAGCCGATACCAGCGCTACCACCGCTGCAATCGGGTCATCGGAGGCTAGGGGCTGTATGAAAAGTCTTGAGAAGAAGGTCAGACAAGGCGAAAACAGCCGAGGAAGCAGAGTTTACGGGTTGTAAATGAGCATTCCGAGGCTGTTTTCAACGCAGCATCACCGAGTATCAAGACTTTACGTACAGAGCCTAGGCCACTCCAGATGAGCATCGCGTAGGCACTACTCTTCCAAATCAAGCGAATCGACAAACTTCTCCAGCTTGGACTGCTCCCAGTAGAGGCTCTTGCCGCCGTTGCTACAGGCCTGGACAAGCTGCCCAGAATTCATGCTTGCAGCCTTACGTAAGGTACTGATCACAGTAACCTGGTGGGCCTTCGCGGCCACCTGCAGGTCTCGTTGTCGAAGCGACTCTCGGGTGAATACGAAAATTTCTGGATTTTTGCTCATGATGGCTCCCAGGATGCTGCGGGGTGGTCTGTTCGGAAACGTGCAGCTGTATCGCTCGTAGAGCCTAGACGTAGGAGCGAGAGGCGGCAACGTCTTGCGCGCCCGATTTAGCCACCGCTCGTCCCCTATAATATTTTTGAATCTTGCCAAACTTGAGGTGGTTTGAGCAATTGCACGGTAGAATACCTTCAGCACCTTGTACAATAACATCACACACCCATTAGCAATTATTTCAAAGCCAAGAGCAATTATGGACAAGATGGAGCAGAAGTTACTTATTCTCAACATGGTCGAATGCGCAGAGCAACTGGTTCAGCCGCTAGCCCTCCTCCAGATCGATCTAGTGAACTGGGAGATAATAAATGGCGAAACGCCTCCCCCGCCCCAACTCTGCCAAGAAGAAGAGGAACATGGAAACTATTTGAACTCGCAACTTAGCGAGCTTCATATAGCGATCATCGCCTATCTATCCCTCCTTGAAAAGGATTCATTATTGAGGCAATTTTATTCAAAATTTGGAGAAGATTTTGACGCCATTAGCGCAGCTAGGGCCATGGCTTACATACATGAAACAGGTGAATACGCGAACAATCACTTAATCGAAATAAAAAGCTTTCTCAGAGGGTTGAATTTCTATGGATCCGGCACGCTAACCCAAAATGAGTTACAGATAACCATCTTAGAACGTGTCTTACGCTCAACTGTACAAGTCTGCGCAGCAACTAAAACTGTAATAAAAAAAGAAAAATGCATACAAGATGCTCTAAAAGACTACCTGCAGATCATATTCCCCACAACGATCGGCTCAAGCGTAGCGCATCCAAAAATTAATAAGAAATACTTTTGCGATATTTACATTGAGGAGTTAGGCATAGGAATAGAGGTTAAGCTATCCAGAACCAAGGCTAACTTAGACTCTGCATTTGCGGAAATTAGTGACGACGTAATAGGATATGGGAAACATCCTCATTATACAAAATTTTACGCGCTATTTTATGTCACCGAAGATATACTGGGACTGGAGAGATTTACGGCGTCCTGGAAATCGAGAAACTATCCCAGCAATTGGACGCCTATCTATGTGATCGGGAAGCCAGTCAGCGCTTGAGTAAATTGTCGTCAGGCTTCGATCATCCCGCCCAAAATAAACCGCAATTAGTTGAGGCGGGACTCCAGAGATGACGAGATTTACAATACGTGAAATCACCTCACCTCGCCGTCAGCTTTGGGATATACATATCACCGATAGTCGCCGACAAAAGGTTCTCAATGAAACCTTCAATCCAAATCTTGCCCACACGATTTCCCTTGCATATGCGGCCTTCTCAGCCGGCTGAAATTACCATAGCGAGATCAGCATGCGCCTTTAACATCTGCACCCTTTCCGAAAGTGTTTGAAATGACGTTGCGTCCAGGTTCAAGACAGCAATGGCCATGCAGGCTTGGGCCCTTTACCATTCGCTAACACGTATCCGACTCTGGTGCAGGCATGCTGAAAATACTCAATCGACTCTGCGACTGGATCTCCCCGGACAAGAGGTCAGAAGCGGAGAAAGAGGACGAGCGTCAGTTCATCCGAGCCGTCAACCAGCTCAAGACCCTCCGTACCACCCCCGGCGGAGGCATGGCGATCGACCCAGAAGAAATTCGCGATCAGGTACTGCAGAGTCGCGAGTCCTACCGGGATCTCATCTCACCGATGCATCGCAAAAATTTGCCAAAATCCGACGCCTAGACCAGCCATATCTGACCTGCTTCCCGCAAAGGGTATGCGGATAAAATATTGTTTTTCTTCGGATTTTACTCTCACCTCCCCGCTGTCACCTTAACCAACCTCCCCCCATCGTCTTGATTTCAAGCTACCGACAGGGAGAGGAACCATCATGCTCAGATCATCGTTATTACAGGTTGAGGCAGACGTCGAAATTGCCCCAGGTGGCGTTTCTCACACGGCCATCAGTTGTCTTCAGTGGAGGTCAGCCAACCTGGCGCAGCTGGAGGTTGCAGCCAAGCAGACCCTTGCCTTGATGTGGTACGGAAAGCTTGATGATGAGGTGCTTGATGTCCTGGAAACGGCTCATCTCTATGGCGCGCTCGCTCCGGTCACGCCAGCGATGCGACTGGTGTGAAATCATTTCGTACACCGGCCTGGAATGCCCGCCTGGCGCATGTTGTAACGTAGTTTTTGGAATGTAACATCGGTGGCGTTACATTCCAGAAACTACGTTACAACGGTGACCAAGGCGGCATGTAGTCCCGATAGCTCGCCAACAGTCACGCCCACGATTCCAGCAACATGAAAGCATCTCATCAGCTTCAAAGCCAAAGTCAGATGCATTCGTCGATTGGCGCTTGATTATCCGAGGGGCTTCAATCTGTCACGGTGCGCCTGTAGATGAGTCATCTCGCGCTGCCACTCATCTACAAATTTTTCAAGGTCGGCCCAGTATGGGCCCACAGCTAGCCGTGTCGAACCAATGCTCGCTTGATCGAATCGCTCGCGCCAAGGCGACGGTAGGGTCTGCTCGTCAAAAACTTTGCGCCCTGAGGAGGGCGTTGAGGTTTTGACCAGGTCTAGGAGATGTTTACAAGGATGAGCGACTGTACCCAGATCGCGCTCAAGCGCATCCAGCTGGTCAAGCAAAGCGGTCGCTCTGGGGTCGCCCGGCTGAAAGGCGGAAAGTGCCCAAAGAAGCCTCCGCCTTTGGCGCTCTCCTTCCATGAGCCCAACCGCAGGTTCATTCATTCGGTTGATTTACCATTGCTCGATTCTTTTCGACAGCTTTGGCAGCAGCTTGCCCACCACGTTTGACAAGGTCGATGCCAATGACCTTGATGTCCTCAACGTTTGGAAATTTGGGTGCAATCGCCAGCCAGTGATTCTGCAAAGCAGTGACCAGGCCCTCGAAGTTTACTAGATCATTGCTCAGCGACGCCCACGCAGCTTGACCACCATGGTTCACCAGCAAAAAGATGCCGCAGCTGGAGTTGATGCCCCGCAGGTAGTCACCGCACAGTTGATTCTCGAGCCGTTCAAAATGGGCAGGGCCGCTCCAGTTTTGCGACAACTTCAGCTCGACAGGCACCGGCTCGTAAAAGTCGCTGTTCTGGATCCTGAAATCCGGACGCTTGTCATCGGCTAGCTGCTCTTCCTGCGGGACGACATAGCGCCCTGCCGTACGATCTCTCAGCCAGTTCCCGATGAATTTTCGGATCGCAGTCTCCTGGCTCGTCTTCAGCAGTATCTCGGCATAGCTCGAATCGCCGTCTTCCAGATCATGCTTCAAGTCCAGAAGGTGGTCGACTGCAAGATTCCAGAGCTCACGATGTGTAGAGGGCGTGCTTTCCAGGTTGTTATGGAAATCGATGACTTTATCGGGGCTCCAAGGCGGTGTTTGGGCGTCTGCGGTAGCTTTCTGCTGGGCATAAAAAGCGCTCCATGGCCGTAGGCTCTCTGCAGGGTGAGCCTGCGCGATCTCCTGAAGGGCTAGGAATGATGCTTTACCTGGTGTCTCTCGAATGATGGCGAGAAGTCCGTCACGAGCATGCTGCGCATCATCACGAAGGCCTGGCGAATACACTCCTCCGCCAGTACGATCAATGTCGTCTGCGATGCGAACATACCTGTGCATGAGCAGGTACAGCGCCTTGGCATGCTCAACAGCTTTGTAGTTCTGTCGGCAGCGACTGGCGGTACGGCTACCCACCAGAGCTATGAGGGAAACCATGGCGAATTTTGCCTTCTCGTCATCGGACGAAAGCGATTCGATACGTTCAGCCAAGGCTGGTATGGCGAGAGAGGGTTGAGTACCAACCCACACTGCGTACCAGGTTGGTGCGACCTCTAAATTGCTGCTTTCCTCCAATGCCCTTTTGCTCGCGAGCGCAGCTATTGCGTCATCAACAATCGAAGACTCCTGGACAATGGTGAGAGCAAGCTGAAGGGCTTCTAGATGCTTAAGAGGTTGCTTTAGCCGGATCAAAAGGGAAGCAGCCAGTTTATCGCAAATCCAGTCCCCTCCCCTGCTCAGCCTTTGTAGCACCCGATACCTGCCGGGCTCAGAATGAGGAGTATCCAGCTCATAGTGAACTTCATTGGCTACGACTTCTTGGATCTGTTTAGGATGAATTTTGAATAGCCTTGGAAGCCACTCAGGGAATCCGTTCAACTCCAGCAGCCCATATCGAGCTGCATTTCGAGCATCTTCAGCGGACATCTGGTTAAAGCGAGATGGCTGCTCTCTGGCTTCGATCGCGAGCCCTGAGAGTCCGAAGATCACTTGATACGGGGTTGAGTTGGGTTCCGCGCCCTCTGACGGCAGCGTTGGGCGATACCCGCGCCAAAAGCTCATAGCGCCATCACGAAACGCTTCTGTGACAGGGAGACCGAACTCATCAATCAGCAAAGGCCAATCGCTGTTTCCCCATTTATTCGACGAGGAGCGCTCGAGCATATGATCCAGCAGATAAGCCTGGCTTTGTGTCATGACGCCTGCTTCTGGGCTTCTGATCCGGTCTACGTCAGCAGCGAGCCCTTCGCGCCAAGAGCGACGGTGCTCCGCTGCTTCGGCTTTGCGCTGATCAGATTTCGCTTTCCAGTCGGCCTGCTGAATCTCCCACTCTTGAACCTCATGCTCAGGTGGATTCAAGAAAAGCTCAAGCTTACCGCGCAGCTCTGGCTGCCGTTCGGTCGCAGCTCTTAGCTGAATCTCCCATGGGTCAGGTGTGCCATTCTCTGCGAAAATTCTGTACGCCATGCTGAGCGCCATAAGACGATCTTGCTGATCCGTTAGCCTCATGATGTCGTCGCAGGCGACGTTGAAATTTTCTTTGTTCAGTGACCAAAATGGTTGGAAGCCCATCAACTGCGATACATGAATAACGGGGTCGCGGTGCACCCGGCCCCCACGGGCAACCGCAACTTCATACCAAAACAATTTGTAGTCAAGCTCAGGCCACGTCGGAACAACTCCCCGTATTTTCTCGCAAAGCCCTGGATCATCTCGATCATCATAATCACGCCCATGAGTAAGCTTGCTCAGAATCGAGAGCGCTGAATCGTCCTGCGTAAATGGGTCTCGCGCTTCCAGCAGACGAAGAACCGCTGCTCCTGCGATCTCGGCTAGCCACCGGTGTTTCTTAGAGATAGCGCTGAAGCCTTGCTCTTTGAGCGGAGGCTTGTCCAAGAGACCGCTAAGGCCTCGAATGAAGGCGGGAAGCTTTTCAAGGGCGCACTCAGCTATTAACGAAAAAAGCTTCACCGCTAGGGTGTCCCTACCGCTGAATCGCTCCTTTTTAGTGGTTCTCTCGATCGCGTGTAGAAGCCATGGCAGCCACTCGCTATCGAGTGGTAGTCCATCGATCACTTCGGCCAACCATTCCCGGCTGAGCTTGGCCTCACCAGCTAGAAGGCCGTAGCGGACGTCAGCGATATCTTGAGGCGTTCCCAGGTCAATAATGGCTCGCATCGCTGCCAGGCGCGTATATTTCTGGTCGGCGTACAAGGCGAAATGCTTGACCTCTGCAAGCGCCCCCACCACCTCGCCGTACCACACCATTCTCAATAGAAACCAGACGATGTCGTCGTTTGAGCGATAAAGCACCAACAGCTGATTGATGTCAGCTGTTAGGTCACTGTGAGCAAAGCGCTGCACAGCCGAATAGTCTGTCATCGCCCAGCTATGAGCAGGTTGAGCTAACTGTTCGCAGGCTTTCCGCAGAATGCTCTGACGGGTACTGAGCGGGAGCTCACTAGGATCGCCTCCTTCAAAAAAGACTTCGGGGGCGACTTGTTCGAGCCGAGTACGGATACGCTCATCCAAGATTGCCAACCACGGCAACACTGGGCGCAGGGAGGGGTTGATGACCTGCACACCGTATTGAGTAAGGAAAAACAGGTTCTCGATTTTGACCCGCGAAGCGAAGTTCCGGATCAGCCCGTTGAGCCATTCTGCGGCTAGTTACTCTCGGACAGTTCGATGGTGGAATCGGACTGTTCCATAAATCCCAGGCTCGAAAATGGGTCGGCTCAGAAGAGCTCCTGCGTCGGCATCATTCCAACCTATCAGCACCGAACGAACGGGAATTCCTTTTTTGTTTGCATCTCCATCGGGGACACAGATTGCGGCGGTCTGACCGAGTGTCGTTGCTGCCGCAAGTAGGCGTACCCCCTCAAGCAGCCGCTCCGGAGCAATTGGCTTGAATTCGGCTCGATTTTGATCACGCTCTTCAAGCCGGCGATTAATGCTGCTCCGCATCAGCTCCAACCGTGTCCCGATCCGATGGTGCTCATGCCAGAAATCGACTAACTCTAGGAAATCTAATGGTCGGGTAGTCAGTGATTCCGCTTCCTTTCGCTCTACTGCAGTGCGAAACGCCTTGGCGTCATTAACGCCAGTAGCCTCGAGAAACCGGTCAACTTGCTCCCCATGGATATCGTCCAAGGTCACCACCAGGAACGAAGCCTCTGGCCCTGTTTTATTTGAGGTCGTTTGCACAGCGCTTTCTATTCCGCCGTCTTCTGCGGGTAGCGCCTGGCGAAGGGCAGAGTCGAATTCAAAGGCCTGTTCGCAAGTCTTTAGATCTGTGACAGCACGCCAAGCAGTGCTACGTCCGGTGATGATGATGTGTGCCTTGGCGCGGATCGATTTGGTCAATCTGCCGAGCTTTCGGATTGCGTTTGCGAATTCCCTGGGATCACTGAGTCTGGCCTCATCCACTGAGTCCAGAAGCAGCCAGCCTTCAGTATCCGAACTGACCCAGCGCTCGAACTCATCGTATGTGCCACCCTCCTCAAACGCATCCTCCAATTGAGCGATAACGTTTTCAATCCGGAGGAAGAACGCGGTTTTTCCCTCTGCCCGAAGCCGGCGGGTCGCATTCCGAATTTCAGCTGTCTTGCCAGAACCCGCTTCCGAGAGCAGCACCACTCGGTGATGGTTGAGCAAATCAGGCCAACGTAGATCTCCGCTTCTGCCAAGCTGATTGCTCAAATCGGTATCGTCGGAAACATCGCCATCCATAAGGATTTTGGTGAAGGTTCGATCAAGATCAATGAAGGCGTCCGATTGCCTGGCCATAGCGAGTCTCAAACAGGTCTGGTGCAGTCCCGACGTGGTCTGCAGCGATTACGGCATCCTACCGCATATCGACCTGAGTCGAGTCACACGAGGCCACCGAGGCCGGGCTCTATTGTCGTGTTGGAGAAGGGCCACCCAGAGCCTCAATCTGGTAATCCGTCACCGGCTGAAACGCCTATTCAGCCTCCAAGCGCAACCGCTCAATCTCGTCAGCCGGTCTCTCGTCAATTTGGGCTTGGTGATACCTCTTCAGTGACTCAACCGCTTCCTGATACAGCGGGTCGTCCGGAAGCAGAGGAGTCCTTGGATTGTGATCCATTGCCCCCTCCTTCGTGGCGATCAGCGCTCGTCATAGTGATCCCGTTTGGGAACATTAAGCCACTAAAAGGGTGTTAATGATCCTTTTTGGGAACATTATGGCAGGCGCTACCCATGGGATTTTTAAGGTAGACCTATGCACCAATCAAGCGGAAAATAGGTTATCTAAGGATTTACCGCACACCCAATCTGGAGCCAGCCCTCCTCTATGAGCTCGAAGATCCTTCGCCTTCCAGTCAACCACTTCGGCCGAGATTTTGTAGTCGGCGATATTCACTTTAAAACGATGGATCTGCACCGTGGCCTGCACGCTCTGGGGTTCGACAAAACAAAAGATCGGGTGATCGCAGTAGGGGATGTGATTGATCGCGGGCCTGGGGTTCTAGATGGCCTGAAGCTGCTAGGCGAGCCCTGGTTTTTCAGCGCACGAGGCAACCACGAGCAAATGCTGATCGATGCATGCCGTGAGAACCCCTCGGCCCGCTATGCGTCTCACGGCGCAGGTTGGTGGCTCACGATCGCTGACGAATCAAAAAGCATGATCATCGATAAGCTGAGCAGCCTACCTCTGGCTATCGAAATCGAAACAGAGAACGGGATCGTTGGGGTCGTACACGCGGACGTGCCAGCAGGAGTGGCATGGCCCAAGTTCTTGGCAGAGCTGGATAACCAAGCCTTTGAGGATGTGGCACTTTGGGGGCGAGAGCGGGTGAAAAAGCACTTTCGGGATGGCGTCTCGGAAGTCTGGAGAGTGTGCACAGGCCACACTTGGGTGCCCCGCCCCTTGAGGCTCGGTAACGTCATCGCCCTTGACATCACCGGTGGCGGGGATGGTTCGCTAGCGATCTATTGCGTTCAGGACGACACGACTTACATTGACGGGGTGCCGGCATCACTCGATCAAGCAGAGCGTCTGACTGAAAAGCTACAGATACTTGAAGAGAAAGCGCAACAGCTGAAGACAGCGTTGAACGGCAACAAGCTCATCGAATCGCAGGTTCACGCCGTCGCGGTCGACGTGGTCTTGAAGCAGGTGACTTCAATGTGGTTCGAGGTTCAAGAGGGCATGGTTGAGCAACAGAAGCTGGTAAATGCTCTTCACGGCTTAAGTCTGGTTGATGGTGAAGGGCGCAACGCCAAGCTCGATGAGCTTTGCATGAAGCATGCTGGCAGTCAGACTGAGGGATTGCTTCGCAGACTGTTTTAGTGAAATTTAGAAGTGCAATAGAGCTGGTCAGTTTCCTCACCAGCCCTTCATTACAGCCGAACCTGCCCTAGCGCGCACTCACAAAAGGCGAACCTGTGTAAATTTACCTGGACAAGATATTTTCGCCTAAATTAATGCAGTGATTAATGTCCGGACGCCAACTCTTCCATGTCTTATCACTCCAATTTCCTTCCTTAATCGGCAGGCAAAACTCATCCCCCAACCGCTCAATCCCCGAGTTCATCACTGCTCCCGATTTCGGTACGACATGCATACATTCATCGGCCTCAGAACTGGCGTCCCCGATCCTTTCCCGAGCTTTAATAATATCAGCACGATTATAATAGATCATTCCATAGCCTTGACCTCTTTTGCTTTCAAGCTCTAGCGATCTCGACCTAACCTCTCGCGCCCAGAATCTATACTCATATGCTTCACGACTTGGCGTTGAAAGGCCGCCTTGATTCGATGCTGCAATAGCCGCTGACACAGCATATCCGACCTGGAAACTCTGCTGAGCCAAAAGCGCCTTAAGCCCCTCACCACCTATAGTCGTAATTTGTTCAGGGCTTAGCTGCAACTTCAAAGCCAGAGCTGCAGCAGCATCGAGCTGCCTCGAATATTTTACGAACTGTGCAGACCTAGAAAAGGTAACAACATATGGATCACCAAATATAGTCTCGACATCATCACCATACCTCCCGGACTTAAACTGCTTCCCTTCGACTTTAAGCCTGGTTATAAAATCCCTACCCAACTGCAGCGAAACGTCTCGAATCCCTGCCATCACAACAAATCCAGACTCTGCCGAGCTTCCCTTCCCATCGACTGATACAATACTACCGACAGACAAGCCTCCCGAATCGGAATTATCGCCAGACCATCTAGACACAATAATGTTTTTCTTACCCAAAAGCCCCCTCAGATCTCGACGAAGCGTCGTAACTTTCTGCATAGCCGCTAGTTTTTTTTGTAGCGCATCAGTTTTTGCTTTTGTGAACCCCGCTGAGTCAACCGAGGCAGCACCGACCGATCCCGCAATTGACCTTATCGAAATATCATTGGAAAAGGCTTGAGCATCTACGGAAAATGCTTTAGATAAAGCAATCTCAATCAGCACCAATTTTACTTCTTCTGCCCCAATTTCCGCCGCTTCATCAGCGATCTCATCTATTTTCTCACTAACACTCTTTACATCGTCATACGTTGCATCAGTATCATATTTTGTCACGACGACTCTTGAACAAGTAGCTGAAACAGGAAGAGCAAGAAGATCGGGATTTGCTCGACCAGGGGATGTCACAGTCTGTCCAACCCCAACTGGCAGCCCCATACCTGACACATTAATAACAGTCCGATTTTCATGCCCTAGCGAATCGCCCCTTGAAGTGAAGTCAGAACCAAGCTTCTCGAACGAGAGTTGCGCTGGACTTTCCTTAAGGTTCGTAGCCGAACAACCCACGCATAACACAGAGGCCAGCGTCAGTAATTTTCGATAATGCATTTGTACCCCTCCATGAGCGCACCAATCAGTGCATTTTTGTGCAAAATCAATATAGAGCTGGGTCCTAACCCTCGCCAGTGCGTCAGCCGCTATACATGAAGAAGGGCTACCAAATGCTTAGCATGGCACTGATTACCCAGAAGTCTTCCGCTCTGCGTAGACGCTAAGAAACTAGAAGCTATGATCTCGACCGTCCAGGCTACCCGACAAGGTAGGAGCTTCAGAGTGAGACAGTAGAAAACTCTATTGATAGACGTGCTGTACGTCCCGGCCTCGACGAACGGTATGCTCGGCGCCAAGGCAGATCTTTGCAGCATGCAGGCCAGCCGCCAAACTGAGCCCATGCTTCGGCGACGACACGACTGAGGAGGTTAGGTAATGTATAAGGTTTTTAGAATGAGCCAGGCTAGGCGCCGATGGCGTCGTATTCTCCAGCTTGTTGAGCTTGGCTGGACGGTGGTGATCTCAAAGCACGGCAAACCGGTATGCAAAATAGAGCCACCACTGTGAGCTCGATACCTCACGTGCCTAACAACCCGGGCTTCTAGGTTACCAGCCAGGCTGATCAAACACTTCACTAGGCTTAGAACGGCCAAATGGCGGCTCTAACCTCGCCTGACACCCTCCAGTTTGATAGGCTCGATGCTTGGGTCATACACTAATGGAGTAGTTATGCTTCAGGTTGCAAGCGGCAAGCTTTTCACCCACCCCGCGCGCTCAAATTTGCTTAGGGGCGTGCTCTACACAAATGTTCATTTACCTCCTGATACTAGCGTGGAAACTGCTATAGGCACGTTCACCCCTCTGGCTCACTCTCGCCACGGCAACGCCATTAGCTGGAATCTCATAGAACAGGTAGAGGGGACTGAAAATGGCCCAGGAGTTTTAATCTCAAACGGCATCGATACATATATCGACGATTGCGCCGACATAATCTCTTTCGCTTTGGACTGCATTTGCACGCCGAGCTCAACAGTCGCGGAAAGGCTCTTAAATAAAGGTAGCCGCCGCAGCCGCGATTCAGCAAAGAAACTTTTACCAAAGATCTTCGAAGAAAATACCTATGTACGACAGGAGCTAATCCCACAATTTCAAGCATTGACTAAAGACCTAATAGGCCTGCCCCGTGCAAAGTTTACAGGCGCAATGAAATCCATCCGGACATATGTAGCAGCACTCCACCGCCTGGAGGAAGATGTAAACCTGGCCTACACGCTGCTGGTAATGTCACTTGAAACACTTGTTCAAAACTTTGACGGATATGAAAGCAACTGGTCTGACATCGAGGAACGTAAACGCCGCCCACTGGAAAAGGCACTCGAAGGGGTTGACACTGCTCAAGCCGACATCATCAAAAATACTATAGTAGAGGTGGAGCATGTCGCAGCAAGCAAAAGATTCAAAGCATTCATAAAAAAGCACATTACTGATGATCACTTCTCCCCTCAGGCATCTGGCGAATCCGCACCTGTGGGCAAGCGCGATTTTGAAACTGCATTGGGCAATGTGTATGACATTCGCTCTAAATATGTACACACTCTAAGACCTCTGCCTAACGAATTTTTGGCATTCTCGGACTCTAGAGAAGCCGTCCACATAGGTGACGATCTTATATTCACAATCAGGGGCTTGCGAAGAATAGCGAAAACAGTAATCCAATCCTTCATACTTAATCAAGAGAAAATCATTAAAGAACCGTACAACTACTCCCTAGAAAGTCCAAACATTATCAGGGCAAAAATGTGCCCAAGCACGTGGATATCCAGGACTGACGGCTTGTCAGCAAACAGCTACAGGCTTTATTTTGATGGCTATGTTTCGCTTCTAGATCAGTTTTTTGAAAGCTTTCCAAACAAAAAGCCCTACGATGTGAGAGGCGTGCTTGATACAGGCCTAAAACAACGCGCCCAACTGAAGCAGGAGCAACACAGATCACTCGTCGGACTATATTTAATTTTTACAAGGATTACCCACCCCCACAACCACCCTCAAACCAAATTGAAGAAGATAGATTTCGACAAAATAAATGCGCCTTCAGTTGAATCCCTTATCACACACATAGCCACTGGGGAATCCATAGGCTGGCCTATCAGCGAGCAAATAAAGCACCACGAGAGTTATTTTAAAAAGCGCTACAAGGCGTCCGAAATAAAGATACCGAGCAGATTAGAAGCCTGCCTGGAGCTAGCTCTTGCCGAGCGCTACAGGGAATCCGGCGAACATTCTAAAGCAATCGATAAACTTAAATCTGCCACGCTTGACTATCCGGAAATTTCGGAAATTCAAGAATTCGCAAAATCATTCCCTACAGACAAACCGATCGATTGGCTTCTAATCGTGTACCCAGCCCTCGCAGAAGAGCGACCAAAGAGCACTCTTGATTTAAGTGGGCTTTAGCTGCAAATTTTAATACTGGCCTGAGTGACAGAGTTTTTGCCAGCCAAGTCGATGCTTTAGACCCCCAATTGTTCCCGTTACCAACAAGGAGCTATTCAATGCTGGCAACCGACGATCCTTTCGAACTGGCCGAGCAGTACCAGAATCAGCGAGGGCAATGGGTGGTAGGAGGATTGGAGACCCAGGTCTTCTGGCCAAGCCGTCCTCAAACCGTCAGGTTCGAGGGTCTAGATTTCCTTCTGCAGCCGGCAATGGCCGACGGCCAGCACCGCAGCCTTCCTGCAATCGCGATTCGAGCAAATGGCTTTGGACTGACGGTTAACGAGGGCCGTGCTGCTGTCATGCGCTTGGCGACGGCTATCGCTTGGCGTGAAAGCAAGAAAGTAGACATCGTGATGTGGGGTGGTGGGAGTCACCCCCACCGCGTGGGCAGGATGCTCAACAATGCTTTTACCGAGTTTTTCTCGAGCGACAATCTTCATGTTCCGCAGAGTGATGAGGCACGAAAGGCGTTGGCCTATTACCGTGAAGGTCTATCGCTCGGTAATCCTTTTTATTCTTTCCTAGGCTTCTACAAGGCCTTCGCACGCTCTCTTCCCAATGGCCGTGAACGAGGGCCATGGATTGAGCAGGCCCTGCCCCGCATGACGGACAGAGAAGCAATCTCCCGGCGTGAAGAGTTGCGGGCGCAAGAAACCGATATCTCCGAGTACCTTGCCACCCAAGGGCGTCACGCAATCGCCCACGCTGAGCGCGAAGATATCGTCGATCCGGACGATCCAGATGATCACGAGCGAATCCATCTCGACAAGCCGTTGATGCGCCATCTCGCGGAGCTGGCATTGGATGAACGGCTCGGTGTACCGCCTCCATGCTCTTATGAGCGCGATCACCTCTACGAGCTAGAAGGTTTTCGCGCCCTGTTCGACAACGAGCAATTAGAGGCGCTCCGGAGAGGAGAGCTTGCTCAGGGCCGCGAGTACATGCTTCCTGATGATTTCTATGTGATGGCTCGCAAAGGTCAGTCGTACGTTCACCTGGGCGGGATGCGCATGACAGATGGCGGGATGAATGAAGGAAAGCTCGGCGTCCGACTCGAGTCGCCTAATGGAAGAGTGGCGATTGAATTTTGGATGGACTTCAGAAATGAGCGCCTCATCATCGACCCTCTCCATGGATTTGTGCTGCTGAATACAAGGCGCGAGAGCCGAAGCGACATTCAGTCCGAGATCTCCCTTGAGCAGTTCAAATTCTTCATGTACTGCAACGGTTCTGTGGAGATTTGGACTTCCGACCGGGAGCGCCGATTGGGCAAATCAGAAGCCTACATGCTGCCAGCAAATTGGAGCCCAGATTTCGCTGGCCACCAGCGAAGCCTTGCTGGGCTCAACGAACTATTGATGGGCATGCCCGAGCCTGAAGATTGAGCAAGTAAAGCGGGCCTGGCCTTAAGCACAGCTACTTAGCAAGACCTAGTCTCATTGCTAGCCACTCGGCTGAGGGCTTGGCGCAGCCTGATATCTACCTCAGAGATGATCGACATCTTCCCCAATAGACGCAAGGAGTACATCTGTACTCCTTGTGCTGTTTTCCCCTTAAGATATGGGATCGACGTGGCCGATCAGTTCTTTCAGCCAGTAAGCCAAGGTGAATGGCAACGGAAGGTGCATTTGAACCTTGGAGATGATTCTCAAAGCCCTACCCTTTCCTTCCGGGCTGAACTCCAGGATTTGCGCCGGCGCATGGGTGTTCCTAGTGGGGCCATCAGCCTCCGCCAGAAACTGCTGAAGGATTGCATCTGCCAAGCTACTCCTAACAGGAGGTTTGGACTCTCGCTGCTTAGCGTTAGCGGGCTTGAATTCAATCACTTTACCCAACATGGCTAATTACTCTCACCTGCCAGGTTTTGTGGTGGCTTGCATCTGGTCAGCGTTCGCTATCAGCGCCTTTGTAACGGCTTGGCTGATGATCTCGTCAACGCCTCCCAGAGTCTTGATGCGCCCTTCTCTTGCGGCCCCTCCCGAGCTTGTCTTGCCAGTACGAGGGTTCAGATACGGTTTGGTGAATGGATCGGACATAGCGGCGGTACCTCCACTGGGACAGTCCAACCCTTTAAGCATAGGCTTATGAAGCCAATGGGGTGGTTTAGCTGCCGAATGGAGCAACCTATCGTCGATGCTGATCCGACCGAACACACATCCGCAAAAATATCCGCAGAAAAAAAGCTCCTTTTCCGCTGCGGGCCATGTAATGCGGTGGGTGCAGAGGTTCGCCAAATCCGAAATCGAAGACGTTCTCGGTTTCTCGGCACGACGCTAGCTCTTCGACCGAGCTTTAACGAGCATGGCCTCGAGCTCGGCGATCAGTTGATCGACATCGACCTCTACGAATTCACCCGGGTTGAGCAACTGCTCCACGATCTCCGGGTTGTAGCACTCCACAAGTTCGGCATCTCCTAGAAGCCACATTCCGCCAGCTCCAGTGATCACACCAGTGCGCTGCAACTCCAGGAGGGCCGCATCTATCTGGTCTGCAGCCATGCACGGCAATCGTTCCTTCAGCAGCGCCCTCAACGTTGCGTCCACCACTTCATGTCCGATGAGTTCGACGATGAGCGCTTTGATATCAGGCAAGGTGCTCATGGCCATTCAAGCTGCCGAACTGCCGAGATCGTATCCGATCATGAATAGAGCCATTTCGAGCTTTCGGAGTGCGCTGCCACCTCCCGCGTGGAACTGGCTGCTCTTTGCATGCGGGTGAGCCAACGCCTGGCTCAAGACCCAGCTCGCACGCATGTTCCAAAGGGCATGATGGCTCCCCCGCCGCAGGCCAGGAAATTTGAATGCTTTGTTTTTGCTTGGATTGCGACGCTTAGGGACAGCGGCGCTCTCACCCTCCTTCGCAGGAGCCCAGGGGAAACGCAGGCCATCAGGAACAGCATGCAGCCCGTTTTCCTCGCAATAGATGATTACAAGCATGCCTAGGGCTGCAGCTACACGGCTGTCGTAAATGATGAAGTTCTGACAGATCACCGAATACACCTTGGTCATGCCTGCATTGAACCGGAGGCCAGCCCCAAATTGAGGGCTGTCGAGATCACCGGCGCGCAGCACTGCAGCGACCAACTCAATCGTCTTGGCCAAGCCGTCCTGATTGTCCTCAAGCCACTGATTGTTGTGAGCAGACACACCACCCCAGGACATCATGGCTTTCGTCCCTCGGAGCATCGTGCTGTCGCAGGTCGCAGTGAGGAGATCGGTGCTCATAGCATTCAGCGCTTGGTTATTACTAGCTGCGCAGCTGCCGGCGCTGACCTTAAGGTGCGGAATACCGGAGTGATGCCACTCATATTGTTTGAAGGCGTCGTAGATGTCAGCGAACTGCCAGCGCTTACCCGTCTTGCGTTTGACGTACTCGTGCTTCAACGGTTGATTCGATCCGAGGCGCTGAGCAAGCCACTCGATGAAGGCTTTTACCTCAGCACGTTGCTTGTATGGGGGATAGGTGCGACGTGTCACTTTGGCTTTCATGGACGCTCCAGGGAAATATCCGGGGGTTCGTTGCTGGCAAAGCTATGCTGCAGGACAATAGGGACACTTTTTGTCCCTGAGTACCACCATGCCTAGAAAAACTTCCAGAGAGCTGAGACGCACCGCTCTGATGAGGGCTTTGCACCTTGCAGGCAGATCACTATCCACTGAAGAGATTCATGCTGAGCAGCGAGAGTGGCGCGATCGAGTCCCCAGCATAAAAACTACATTGCGCGACCTCAGATCTCTGCAGGATGACGATCAGGTCATTGGCACAAAACCCAAAGGCCAGAAATCCTATTACTGGAGCCTGCACAATGTGAGCCTGGACTTGGTGCTGAAGCCGGCTGAGTCGGTGACGCTGATCGCGATTCTGCAACACGCCGAACGGTTCGGTTTCAAGCTGGTGACAGAGCAGATGGTGCGGCTTCGTGACTACGCGCAAGGCGTGATTAACCGTAACGCGACCCAAGACCTAGTCGCCCAGGGCAGGATCACGTCTGGCACGCGCTTCATGACTCTCCTTCCAGGCGCCTACAGTCCGGCCCACCTAGAAATCATTCAAACTGAGATGCTCGCAGGCAGGAATCTGAAAGTGGTTTACCTGCCTCGCGACGCTGACGGAGCGGAATGCACGTATGTGCTGAAGCCACTCGCACTGTCGTTTCAGGACTCAAACATCTATCTCTCAGCCCATGTTTTTTCAGAGGAGTGGCCTGAAGGAAAGGAACCCGAGCCTGATGAGCCGCGCGGTAAATACAGCAGTAACGGCCCAGGGAAGACCTGTGTTCTGATGCTCCACCGCGTGGTTAGTGTTCGCACGGACTTCCTCGACATCCCTGAGCCGGAGCACTACAACTTCAAGTCATTCAAGGTGCAGAAAGACCTCATGACCGTGCACAGCGAGGAAGCGATCAACTTGAGACTGCGCTTGGAGGCGAACCTGTTGAACCGACTCACTGAAAATCGCCTCAGCGAAACTCAGGAAATCGAACCCACAGAATCGGGGGCGATCTTGAAGTGCTCCATCCAAGACACACAAGGGCTGCGCCTCTTCTTGATGAGTAACGCTGACGAGATCGAAGTTCTGGAGCCTGGCTATCTGCGCGAGCACATCTGCCAAACGCTGCGGAAGGCCATGAGCATGTACGGTGACCTCGCATAGGCTCACCGCCCCGACCTGTAGCGGGTGTAAGAAAAGCATCAAGCTAAAGCTCTACGGCCTCGGCCATGATGGCGCATCGGAGATGCTCAGGGATGTCGGTTTCAATGTTGAAATCGATTGATACGCCTAACATTGCTGCGAGCTCATCTTCAAGATCAGCAATGTCGAACAGAGAGATTGCCCCTTGTCTCGAGGGTGGAATGGTCGCCAGTAGATCCAGATCACTTCCGTCCCTGTCCTGCCCGCGAACCGTTGAGCCGAAAAGCTTCGGAGAGACAAAACCGTAGGCCTCGATCACTGCCTTGATCTCGAGAGTTCGGCCTGCAATGGCGTTTGAAGGCTTCAAAACATACTCCTGGAATGATGGCCAATCGTTCAAATAACCACAAAAAAAACAGGCTTATTTACGTGCCTGTTTGAGAGCAAAAACAAAGCCGGGGCCTATCGGCCCCAAACTGACGAGCTTGCTGGCTGGGGCAGTAGCAGCACACCATCTCGGCGAAATTTGCTCGAAATCTGAGCAAAATAGCCGGATAGAACGTGAGGACAGCAATAAATATTCGCACAGCCGGCGCGATCAATCTGAGTGGATGAGGTGGCTTGGCCACTGATGCTTTGTTTTTGATCTCAAACCAATAGATCTCCGTTTTTCAAAAAATCATTCAATGATGGCACTTTGGTCACGTCGCAAATATGCAAATTATGTCGCATTTAGGCATCTCGTAATGATTGGAAGGTGCGCGTATCTTCCACCCACCTCATTAGGGCTTGATGCACCTCAGGGTGCGGGATGAATTCCTGTTCTAGCCGACCTTTGGCGCTTTCTACGAGACGTCTGAACAGAGCTGACTCAGAATCGGTCAATCCAGCCGGGGGCATCTCTTGGGCCCGTACAGGCTCAGGCACAGCGGATTCTCCCCTGTACTTATCAAAGACGGCCTCATTCATGAGCAAGGAGGTAATGCCACCATGCTTGGCCCTTGCTCGAGCCAACATCTGCATTCCCCAAGAATCCATGTCACCCCAGTAGCCTGTAGCTTTGTTACGGAGGGCTTCAGATCCAAGCCACGCCAAATCCAGACCACATCCGAGAACCGCGATCGTTCCAGGTAGATCGATCAGCTGATGAAAGCATTTTTCGTTTTCGACGATTAGTAGTCGCTCGCCAGGCAGCTCCACTCGGCCAAGCTCAGAGGTCGTCAGCTTCAGCCGTTGGTACTGGAGCAGCCCAGCTTCAAGTGGCATCACCAGCACCCAATGGTTTGACTCATCATAGGCATCGAGAAAACCGCAAAGGGTTTGCTCTGACGCCTCCCCCTCAAACAGAACGTCCAGCATTTTTCTGAGGAGCACCTCGTGTCGCTCAAAAAACTTGGTGTCCACGCCATAGCCTGAAAGCAGCCGCAAAGGTAGGCCTCTGGCACATCCCGGTGTCAGTTGTGACGCTACGATTGCGGCTTGGATGATCTCTGAACGGTCTCTGCCCTTCCATAGACCTCGCTGGATGACGAGCAATTTATGGAAATGATCGGGTACCCGCTCTACCAGATACCCCATCGCTTCGTACTCTTCTGCAATGCCCGTGTCTTGAGTAGCCGCGACCCACTCTGACGGTGTACGCAGGCACCATCTAGCAGGCACCCTGACCGATTCGGCTCCATTTCTATAGGAGGCATCTATCCATTCAACCTTGCCAACCTTCACCTGGCGCCATGCCTCCACATGGCTTTGAACGGTAGAGATACGGGTGTTGAAAGACCTAGGAGATGGTTTCCCGATCTTAAGCTCCCAGGGCCAAGCCGCTGCGTTCAGAAGTTGCTTGGAACGTATTCCTGCCTTGTTCCAAGACTCCACAAGCTTCTGCCGCAGCTCACCAGGTGATTTCATCGCCATTACTGCGGCCCTGAAGAGCCAGTGTCGCCTTCACCATCATCCTCCCCTTTACGATTGAGGTAGTAACGCTCCAGCTCCTCCCAGCTCATTGAAACCAGGGAGGATGAGCCATCTTTTTTATGCACTATGATTGCGGTTCGTGTGTGGAGCCTTAGCAGCCGCAGCTCCTTGTTTGGCGTCACGAATATTGGGTGCAGGCCAAACTCGTTTAGCGCCGCGATGATGCGAGCAGCGACGCTCACAGAGGTTCTCGAGAATGCTTCGTCCAGCACTACGGTACCGAATAGAGGCTTGCTCTCCCCCACTGGACACAGGGCGTACCCCAGTGCGGCGGTCAGGATGTAGGAAGCAATGATTTCCTTTTCACCACCACTGTCGCCGTAAGATCCTTTCCTTCCAGCAGATGCTTCCTTGGTGAGCGAATCGACCACTGCGACTGAGAACTCGAGCCTGAACCTTGAGTCAAGCATGGCCCGGGCGCCCATTGTTTTCCGTTTGTCACAAGCCTTCCTAAGACCATCTACCACTACCCTCAGCGCTCTGTAATGGGTTTCGCCGACATCATCGGTGAAACGAGCGGTGTTGAGCTTTCGCTGAGCGGACTGAAGAGATATCAAATCCTTATGGACAATTTTTGTCGTTACCAACCGAAGATACTTCCCTGGCAAGAACTCCACACGTCGAAGAGTGTTATTGAGTTCCTGGATACGCTCTTCGATAAGAACAACCTCTTGCTCAACATAACTTAGAAGCTGTGTAACACCGTCATCAGAGGAACGATTCAGATAGTGTAGGAATCGCTCGACTTTTTCTGGAAGAGCTTCTGTGGTCAATATCCTCAAACGCTCAAGATACGTAGGGACATCTTCGATATCTCGACCAGCTTCTGCTAAAGCACCAGTATCAACACTTTTGGCATCAGACATTATCCTGATAAGCTCACCCTCAGCGCGCGTGATTTCATTCTGCATCACCTGAACAGCATTTGAATGAGCATGGAAAAACCGCAATTCAATGTTGTCTAGATCCTCCAAATCACCCGCGCTGATCGGCGGGAGATACTTAACAAGCACTTCACGCGCCTCAGGACTCAGCCCCTGTTCCGTCAAGTCCAATGTTTTCCGTAGTTTCTTGATTGCAAAGTCCAAACGATCTACCAACCTAGTATTGGTATCACGAACTTGCAGATACTCGCCTTCAGCTTCTTCTGCAGCTTTAGAAGCGCCCTCTAGGAGTAGCTTCGCCGAGGCTACATCAGAATCTGTCCGGGTCAGGTAATCCAACTGCCCCTGCAAGTCCGTCAACTGATTCTCCGCCCCAACTAGGTCTATCAGGTCAAATTCAACCTCATTAATATACTGGTATATCCTGCCCGACTCCTCCAGATCACCCAACCGATCACGTGCTGCCACCAGAGCATCCGAAGCAACTTCGAGTTGTTTAGTGGCACCAGCAATTTCCTGACTCAAGAAGTTCAACCGATCACGGTTATCGAATCCAGTAAACCAATCAGAATGCAGAAGTCGCTGATCACGTTTCTCAAAGAACCGGGGCTGACCAGACATCATTCCTTCTTTTGTCATTGCATGAGAGGTAACCAGCAGGTCATCAACACTGTCAACACAATGACGATCGCACTGAGAAAGTAACGCTTCGACGGTTTTTTTGTAAGGGTGCTGTTTGAACTTCAGCTTCTTAACGTAACCATCAGTGAAGGTGTCTTTGACTTCAACATCCTTACCGACCTCAAGAACTCGCACATGCAGGTGATTATCACGACCATTAATCCACTGCAGGGCCTGCTGGGCAATATCAGACGGAATGACAACACGAAGTCGATTCCCTCCTATAGCACGCTCAATTGCTCCCCTCCACTGCTGCTCGTCCTGCTTTACCTGCAGCATTTCAGCCACGAACGGCAGCTGGTCTTCATCTACATTTAAGTGTTGTGCGAGTTCACAGCGAAAATCGTGGTATTTGGTTGGCACGTTTGATCCGGGCCGAGCCTTGACCTCATCTATCTCAGCTTGCAGCCCATGGAGATTTACCCTAGCGTCAGACTCATTTATACCCAACTGGAACGCTTCGGAACGCTGCTCGGAAATCTGATGCACTAGAAAATCAAAATGCTGGCTTGCCAAAATTTTGTTGGCCGAAAATACAGATTCAGTAAGTTGATCATCAAATCCTAGTCTACGCATCCGCGCCTGATACTGCGAAGATTGGGTTGTCCTTAAAATTCTTATGGACTCCCACTCCCTCACCCGTTTTTGCAGTTGATCGATGCTGGCCCCGCCCTTTTGCAGGTAGGCTTGACGATACATCTCACATTTCTGCTTCAATTCATTCCGTTGCTGAGCCAACTGCTCCATTTCAAATACGGCTTTCTTAACCTCGTCCTCCAGCTTATTCTTCTGGGCAGACCACAGGTGATGAGACTGCTCCGCGAACCAGGTGGGTGCTAACTCCGTTACAAGCTTTTGCTCATCGAGTGTTTGAGATTTGTTCTGAAAATCCTCCCAGGCTTTGGCAATGGGTTTGAGCTTGTGCGCTTGCGCACGGGCGATCTCTAACTCCTGGTGAATGACGTTCAGATCATCGAAACTTTTGACGACTTCACCTGCCCGCTTAAATGCTGAGCGGTCATCCAATACTAAATCTCGGAATATTGAGTCAATATCCGTCAACTGCTTAACACCAGCCGCGCGATTCAAGAGAGCGAAAGCATTATCACCGACTTGGAATAGAGCACGAACTTGTGCAATGTAATCGCGTCTGACAGGATGAACATTGAACCCTTGAACATTCTTCTCAAGAAGCTCGAGCCCTCGCTTCCCTTCTTCATGAAAAACAGCAAGCCAAGACTCCAAAGACTGCTCAGGGTTCGTGCTAAATATCCAATACTTATTAAGCTCTGCCATGGCTGAGCTAGTGCCTTCGAAATGGAAGACCACCCCCAGCCTAACGAGCTGAATACCTCGGCAAAAGGTGGCGCAGATAGCCGTAATCGTTTGCCCCAGGCGAGTGCCCCGCTGTTTTGGGTTTTCACCCTCGCCCAGACCTTGCACGCCCCGCACGTATGAAACCAAATCTCTATCGCTATCATTACCCCCAGTAGAGGCGAGGTTGTAACGAGGGTATTGGCAAACCAACGTCATGAATGCATCCACTATCGTAGTTTTACCGCTACCTGTAACGCCAATAAGAGCCGTACCTGCAGGGTCGATAGGAACAGGGTGTAGTCCATTGAAACTACCCCAGTTGTAGAGCATCAACTCGGTCAGCACATAGCCTTCAGGGCTGCCGCTTGGAGAATTAATCATCAGAGTCATCTCCTTCTTCACCCGTAGGTGAGAACTGATCTGCACTGAAGTCATGAGCTAACAACCACTGGAGTAAAGCGGTCAGACTTTCAGGATTGGCCACATGCGCGATCAACGGACGTATCGTGAACCGGTCGCTGTGCTCATTCATCGATATTAGGTGGCGGCTTCTCAACTTCTTCAGGAGCCCCATTGCTCTTTTCTTATCTTTGAAGTCGGCTCCCCGCTCTCCAAGATAAGCCCGAAGTTGAACAATGACATCATCCACTGTCATTTGGGGTATTGCAGTGCCTACCCCATTCTCCATTTCGCACTCAATCAGATATTGACGCAGCACAGCAACCAACAGTGTCTCTTCGAGAGTGAAGGATTTGTGAAGAATGAGTGGATGCGTCCACCCCTCCGCCACTTCAGCCGTCTCATGGAGAACTCGAATAAAAACCAAGCCCCTAATTTCATCAAATTGGATCTTTAGATCGAAGGGTTCGACTATCTGACTCACCAGCTCGGCGTTGCCTAATGCAGTTTGATATAACCGCTCATAGCACGCCTCCTCGATGAAACCGTGCTTAAACAGCTCCTGTACAACCTCCCGAATTCTGCGCGGAGTTCGATCGTCATCGTCAATTTCGGAGCTAATGAGCCCTAGGTCTTCCGGCTCTGGCTCCTGCCCTGGACTCTCGTTGAACCCATCCTCGTCAGGAGGGCTGCCTGTCAACTCATCAAAAATACTTGGCATGTCAGAGCTCCCATTTGATATCGCGAAGCTTCTCGCTCTCAAGTTGGGTGAATGGCAGGTGGAACCGCCATCGCCGATCGTCTGCGTCTGTGAGCTCAAAAGGGGCAGTCTGAGCGTCGTACACGTCAATGCCAGCCTCACGAGCCATGGTGATCCAGATGGTGAAGCACTCAAGGTCATGCGTAGGGGGAAGCAGTGAGGCGAGCTCTGAAAGCGATAGCGGACGCCCCTGCTCTGCCAATATCCTCAACGTATCCTTAATGAAGGCATCTCGATCAAGCCCATCAAAGGAGAGCCAGAACTCTTCCTCCATCTGCTCAAGCGACACACGGCGCCTACTGAGGTCGAGAACTGGGGCAGCTTCACCTGTAATACCCCTGAAACGCAGCCTATCGACTACAGGCACTTTGTATAAGGCCATACCTATAGGAGGTAACGGCACTTCAAGGAGCCGTATTGCTTTGCGATTCCAATCGAGCTTGACGACCACACTGAAAATCTCGTTCAGCAGATGTCCGACCCGATGATGCTCAACCACAAGCCCGGTTTTCATGAAGCTTTTGACGTCCCGCTCGCTCCGAGCCCTGGCTTGCAAAACCAGCGCGGTTTCTTGAATCAATCGCGGTACTAAACGCAGCAGCTCAAACTGCTGTGACTTGTTGAGTGCCTTGGGAGCAGCTGGGTGGCGCATGATGTTCTGAAGACGGAGCCTCATTTTCTTGAGCTCATCAGTCCACAATTGCTGTAGGAAGCTATCGAATACCCTACCCTCGGGCGTGTTCAGCAGTGCTTCTTGACCATCGAGAAGGTTATCAACGATCTCACCCCTGTGGAATTTCTCGCTAATTATGGAATGCCGCAGTTCTCGGTCGGCATCACGCCAAGAGTCCTCCATCCGTCGGAAGTCGGCCAGCAATCCAATCGCAAGTCCATACACCTCTCGTATGGCTTCAATCGCCTGCCCGTCGTCAAATACAGGGATAAGTCCAGCTTTCGCCTTCTCCAGCTCAGCCTGTAGCTCTTTGATCCGACGTTTTAGTGCCAACATTCTGCTTTTCGGGTCTGAGTTCAGATGCGTTTCAAGGTTTTCGATCTCCCGTTGCACTACTGATAATCGTGAGGCGGTCGACGTCATAACGCGGTCTTCCAGAGATTCGGTAAACCGAAAAGCACACTCGAGGAAGTCAGTCGCGTAAATCCTCCCGTTCCGTTCGACAATTAACCGACGGTTGATCCACTCCCTGAGCTCTCGATTAGCCTCCTGCAGCTCAGCCCCTCGAGGTACTTGATAGATCTCTGGGTCGGAGCAGTTCGCCAACGTGTCGGCAATCGAGCGAAGTGCATCACTCATCTCGATGCCATCCTGACCAGGTTCGAAAAGCAGCCGCAGGCTGGCTAGAAAAACCGGGGCACGCCGAGAGGCAAGAACTAACCAAGCGGGATTTTGGGTGCGGAGCCCAAGGTAGTGCTCAGCCCGCTGTTCTAGATTTTCTTCCATGGGATAGGTACCCCATAGGTGATTCGCGGCGAAGTGGGTTGTGCCGCTCGCGATTTAGGCCGCCGCTAGGCTAGTCGCCGGAAGAAGCCTAGACGCTTGACAATAGGTGGCAAATTCTCTCGGCCGAAACCTGACGTTATCCACCGTATCACGATGCCGGTTTTGCCCCATTCATCGATGAATGTTCGTTCAAAATCAAAGAATTCAATATCATGTGGCCGTCCGTCAGAATCGAAGGCTGTGGTGACAAATTGCTGACGACCGGCACAAAAAAGCCCTGGTTCAGGGATTTTTTTTAGAAGGATCTGCGAATCAGTCAGCACTACGCCAATGCTCTGGGTTTTCCACAGTGGTATTCCGGACATGAGCTAAATTCGGCTTATGGCCAAACGCCTCCGCTTTCGCGATCGCATCCGCTCGTGTCGGGAATGTGGTGTCGACCAGTCAACCAGTTACGAAAAATGATATCCGGCGTCAGCTGTCAAAATCCCTTAGCAAGTCTAAAAATAAGGCATCCTTCACCTCAGATCGCACCGCATCTATGCTTGAGTTCGGATTCAGGTCAAAGCTTGCCTGGAGACGAAGATATCCTTCATGAACAGCTACTCTCGAACTACCAGCCATATTTTGACGCAACACCAATTGGTGCCGATTATAATCACCAGCGCGTATCATCTGCGGTAGCAACTCGATGAAGTCTAGTGGAGAGTTTTCAATCTCCGCGAACACATGGGCAGCAACCTGTCCAATTACCCCACAGAGAAAGCCAATATCAGGCGTTAACCTAACAATAAATCGCCTTGCGTGATGCGCAGTTTTCGACTTAGTCGCCTGCCTAGATACTTCACCCTCATTTTCTCGAATGAACGCGAGAAGCCACGCTTCAATATTCACTACAGTTATTCCTGAACACCACATCTCCACTAGCTTTTTCAGCGCAGAGAGGATTTTTATTGCTGCATCATTACCAGGCCCATGAGCCCTGGCAAACACAGACTCAAGAGCACTTTCGCGCAAGAAACTATTCAGATCTGTAGGATTTTTCGAAATTATGTCAAACGCCCACCCAACCCAATCCGAGGTTGTACGTAGTTCACCCGGCAACTTTACTAGGGCTTCAGCAAAGCTGGCAATAACACGCGGGCTAACGCCATTGCGAATGGCTAGTTCCTTCTGCCAGTCGTCAGCTTCCGGATCATCTAACTCTTGCTCTGCAGCTTTCAAAGCAACGCGTCGGCCTTCGAGCCAAGTCTCCGCAATGCTGGCGTCTCGAGAGCTCCGCTGGAAATATCCGAATGAGCGCCTGACAATTCCATCGAGACCACTGCTACCCTCGGGAGTGACTGCATTCAGCCTTCGGATCAAAGCCTGCACTCTCAGATCATTCGCAGAAGAAACTTCAATTCGGTCAAGCAGGTAATCAATAGGATCGTAAATTATTTCGCATGCATCTTGCTGAGCAAATGTCGTATACAGATCTTCATTATTCGAAGTGATAGCTTCGTCTAGCTCAATAACAATGGGCTTTGCGGGAATGACCACAGAAAGCCCAGTAGCAGCGTATGCGGCTCGGCCCGCCCTACCGAGAGCATTCAAAATTTCATGCGGGCGCAAGTCAGTTCGAGGATTGCCAGTTGGGTCGTCAGCGGCGCTACGATCTGTTCCTGCCAAAATTACGACATCACAAGGTAGATTCAATCCTTGGGCGATAGTTGAGGTAGCAGCCAGAACATCAAGCCCCAACTCTTTCTTTCCTCTTTTACTACGAAAAGCAGCCTCAACCAACCGTCTTTCCAATGGAAGAAGGTCGCTATGGTGGACACCTGCACGCCTGGAGTCCACCTCGAAAATAGCAGAAACATCACCAACATCTTCTATGATGGTTTCACGGATGAATCTTTGATTCTCATCAAGAACTACAGAAGGCGGGGGCAATAACTTGTTGACGCTATCAGCAACCGAGCTGCACACTCTCACGTCGCTACAAAAAACCACTACCCTCTTGCCTAGGCGTGCAAAATCTGCGGCTAGCGTGGCAGCCAACTCATTGCGATTAGCCGTCAGATAACCCTTGTCATTAATATTTAAAAATGGATTGGCATCACTAAGCCTTCTAATCGCAAATGTTTCTGCTTGCATTGGGTGCCAGCCTGCGACTAAAGAAAAAAGGCCAAGAGGTTCGGAGGACACTCGACTGCGCTCTTTTTTTGTTTCCCCTTTAGCAGCGACCTCGACGGCTGCATCAACTGCTTTCTCATCATATACGACGCATGTTCTCAACTGACGGGTTGGCTTCCATGGATCGTCAAAGACATGCACTCTTCGGCCTACTACATGGCTAATCCAACTAGCGATCTCATTGGCATTTTTGACCATTGCAGACATGAGCAATAGATCAGCAGTTGGACATAGGCGAGTAAACCCAAGGAGCGACAGCATAGCGTCAACTGACCTCGAACCCACCTTAACGCTCTTGGGATCTGTATCCATACCGATTAGGTGAAACTCATCGAATACAAGAAGCCCGACGTTTCCAAATAGTTCGGGAGCGAAACCTAAGAGGGCTAGGCATCGCTCAGGCGTCATAACTGCGAATGGGGGAAGCGCTTCACCAAGCTCTTCGAGTGCCTTGTCTTCAACGCTCACTGCTTCAATATCTGCTAAATGGTGCGCGAAGTCGTTCTCGACTTGATCTACTAATGCATGCGTCGGTGCCAGATAAACAACTGACCTCCCAGAACAACGAGCCGCTGCAATTTTCAGCATGGAAAGGGTGGTCTTCCCTGAGCCAGTCGGCGATGTCATCACCATGGAATTTCCACGGTTCAAATAGCCGCTCTGGATTGCCTTTTGATGGTTAACCCATAAAAACGGTCGCAATTTAGACTGGCTGATTGTCCATTTATCCCATTCTCCAATATTGGCCCCTTCCGGAGTCGCCAGACGGGCAAGCATCGATGATCTGACGCCTTCGATCATAGCAAGTAAAAGACTAGCCAAATGATGCGGGCCAGCATACTGATAATTAACCACACCTGATAGGCCAGGTAGATTTTCAGTAGTCGCCCTCGATAAATCCAATACTTTGTTTAGAGCATCCTTTACGTCAACTTCGTAATCAGCGCCATGCGCCTCAGCTGCAAGACCTTTGACAGCTATTGCACACTCATGAAAAAGTAGATCTGCAGCAAACTCACGACTATCGCGCCCAATATTTACCTCTGAGTACATCGCATCTACGGGATATTCTCTCGCCAGAAGAGAGTCAAGCCGCCCCATAGCCAGATCTTTAACAGATAGTATTAATGCGCTTCGCATTGGCGAAGTGACATTAACTACTGTGAGACGACTGGCAGCTTCAGCGGCATCTGCTGAACGATCCGCAATGAGAAACAGCAGCGTCGCTGAGATTGTAGAGTCAATAGCTTCTGCACTAAGAAGCGTGCGCTTACTATTCTCCTCATTTCGTGCCATCGAGATTACTTGGTGAGCAACACCGGCGACGAAAGCGGCGGCTCGCTTTTTCTCAGGTTGTATATCAAGTGCAACATATGCTTCAAAGGTTGACGCCAGTCGCCTAACCTTGGTCAGAGTCGATCTGTCCGGATCAGCACCCCGCTGAATAGCCAGGCGTGCGGTCGCAATTTCTACATGAGCCTCTGTCAGTAGAGTATCGATGGTATCCGGGTCGAATTCGGGAAGGCCTGGAGCACTCTTCAAGAGCGCACGAGAAGTGGAGTCAAACACGATCGATCTCCTTCACTTTTTCGATGACTGCGAGAGCAAACTTATCTAAACCATCGCGAACGTCCTTGAATGCCAGAACCCCACCCGTGCGTGAACTCGTCGCTCCGCTAACCGTGCCTGAAAAACCATTCATAAGCTTGTCAAAACTGCCAGAAACAGTATCTCGAATATTTTCCCCAGTAGCCACACAAACTCTAAACCGTCTCGCCTCCTCCCACACTACCCGCCCTATCGCCCCTTCTTTATTTACACCCTCGACCCCCTTGAGCAAAGTAACCAGCTCAGCCAAAATTTCGTCATCACGCTCACCATCAATTATCTGCTTCAACTCCGGCCAAACTTTAGACGTAATCAGTTTCCTGGGGTTGGCCGATGCCTTATCTTCGGATATAATGATGCTATCAACTTTCTCTTTTTTATCATCAAGCTCAAGTACGAAGCCGTCAAACCCCTTGTCGGCTTGTCGCACATGCGGCGAAGTCATGACACCATTTGGAATTGAAATCCTTGTAACAACCCAAGATATATGCTGAAACAAAAGTCCATCTCGGTGAATTCTCGAGTTTTTTATCTGATCTGCAGTATTTGAGGGGTCTGTTGAACTGAGAACCCCGAGTTTCTTTATCACATTTGCAACAACATTACCAAAGGGCTCAACCCTTTGCGTTGCAACCTGACTAATTACTCGTTGTGCATTCTCTTCTTGCCTCAAATACAGATAGGCAACGATTTCTACAAGCTTGTCTTCTTTTAAAGGATTGATCTCCCACTCAGAGAATTCGCACTCACTGGAAGCCACTGTTTTTTGGTTAATCGGCATTTTTAGAATCCATCCCACATTTTATTAATCAGTAACCAACACCCCAGACTCTCGGCTTAGTAGAACACATCCCTCCACTTCGAGTGCTGACTGCAGCGCTTGTGAAGGAAAGGCTCCCCTCCGACGTCCTACCCTCGCAAGCGGAATGATGGCACATTAACATAACCTTATGTGATGCCCATATAACTCAGGCCAACCTATCCTTGGCCACAAAGAGCACATCCGTACCCCCTTGCTGGACTGGACATTACAAGGCGATGGAGAAGAATTGCCATCACCCGTTTGAAGGTACGTCCATATCTCAGTACCGGCGCTCATAGTCCTCTTGAAAATCTCCAAGCTTTACTAGAGTGCTCAGTACGGCCTGACTGTTCGTGATAAGCGCCCGCGTGCGATCTGGATTGTCCCACCCAGCGTCACCATGTTTTCCGCCGTGAAAAAGATTGTTGCGAACGGTCTTAACTACACGAACCACTTTTGCTAAATCCGATTCTCCCTCACCGAATCTGAGACCGCGCCACTCTAAAGCGCTATTCTCACCAACCACCTGTTTGCTGGGAGGAGCCGCGAGCAGATCTTCGGCCTCAGGGCACAACGTATAGGTTTCCGAATACCGCCCTACAAATGCATTCCATCCTGGTTCAGCGGCGCTACCCGGCTGGTCATTTCCCAGAAAACCGTTTTCTTTCAAACAAAACTCGAACCGAGAAAAGCTATAAAAGAACTCGAAAGCGAGCTGAGTCAGCTCATCTGTGATCTGATCCCTTCGCATACCTACTCCAGATCCATGAGGAAGATTGAGCGCCGGCAGAATTGCAGACGCGGTGCCACCTTGCGAGAGAGTCGGCGTCATGGCCACGTCGACTAAGCGCACCTAGCCTCTAACTTTATGCTCTCTGGGATTTTTAAGGCACTTCGAATGTACTGCCCGGGCTCGGTGACCAACCTGGCAGCAGCAATGGCCATCCCCTACCAGAGCCGGCCAGCTTTCAGCTTTCGTGCGCGTCATCACCCGAACGCGATAGAGATCGATTGTCTTGGTACTTACCTCCAGTCGCTGCACTATCGTCAGATCACGCCAAGCTACTAAAGCCGCCCGCCCCCATTGAGGCATCCAGAAGGCATAGCGGATGTTTGAAACGGGCATTCATACGAGTAGCTCGAAGGGATGCAAATGTTCTCCTACCGGCGACGCGACAAAACAAGGCGCACCCGATCACAGCTTGCTAATAACCTTAGCTAACCGTATTGCGCGGTAAAGCGAAGCGCATTATGTTGTGCTCAACCCTAGATGAAAGCACCACATCATGTGTTTTCAGAGGTCAGGGTCAGCTGTTCAGCGATCTCACCTTTGTCCAATCTACGAAGGAAATACCGTCATGACAGACCGACGCCCTATCAACAAGAATGTGAACGTGCCGAAGCCAGGCGGTGGCGAGCAGCCCCGCTCACGTAACGATGATGGACAGATCCGGAAGAAGCGCAGCGACGCTGACAAGCCGCGCAGCTAAAGCGAGCCCAGGCAGAGGACTAACATGTCCTCTGCCCTCACCTGCGGGTGAGCATCACCAGTGATCGATGACTGGACTCCCAGCATCATTGCGATCCACTCCGTCCAAGGAACCTCTCTCGAGATTATGTACGGCGCCTGCCTCGCAGGAGGGATGTGGAGCTCAGTGCCTCGAGCTGCTTCATCATTGCGATGTTCATGGCCTGGGCTTTCCTCAGCTCTCGCTGAAATTCCTCTATCAGCGGGGCTAGATGGGCAAGCCCTGCAGTAAAGCCCGCGCTGTAAACCCCACTCGCTCCATTCGCTGCCTTGAGTCTCAGGTTGCGCGCTGCTCCTCCAGAACAGCGTTTCTGGGTTGACGGTTGGCGTCGTCCAGCCAGCCTCATAGTCAGGTGTCTTTTTCATAACCACCTCGAAGGAATAGGAGCCAAGGCGTATGCCTGGGCATGCCCCCATTTTGAAGCGTAGCAATCACTGACCTCACCTCCCAGGCTGCTTATCAGTCCACCTGCGCAATTTCCACTTTGTGAGGATCAAGGAGTGCCACCAGTGCAGACACCTTTCCGACGATGCGCGATGCCCCTGTTGATCACAGGTGTCGGCTTTTGGCAGGACACTCACCGCGAATGCAGGACGATCATACTGAGGCGCTGCCGACCATCATTCGATCGTTCAATGGCTGCGCCTTTACTGGCATGGGATATTCACGAGGCCAGGTACCAATAACGGCGTCCTCGGAAGGTGCTTTGTCGTCGACTGCCGATTTAGCTCTATTGTGGAAGCAAGGGTCGCTGAGGTGAACTAGCTTTATCTTTCCGTACTGCGGAGCATGGACACAGATGGATTTTGGCTTTGTAGATTTAGACATTTTAGTCACACGAATTCGAAACCCCGCTTCAAAGCGTTATTTTCTCGATTCTGTCAAAGCATACAAAGCCGGCGCCCTGCGGGGATCACTCACGTCGCTTTGGGTTGCATTAGCCTATGATTTGATCGCCAAGTATCGTGAGATCAGTGCTCAAGGGGACGCAGCGGCTACTCTGTTCGTCAAGCAATGGGATGCTGCCACTGCTGCGGGCAATATCTCTAAATTACTGACCCTTGAGGCGGATATCCTTGACCACGCGACAGACACCACGCAGGTCATTGATCCTATCGCCAAGCGCCATTTGCAACGCATGCGCGACGATCGACACCTATGCGCACACCCTGCATTCTCAGCTGAAGCCGAGCTTTTCGAACCCTCACCTGAACTGGTGAGGCTTCATCTCGTTAATGTCATTGATTGCGTGCTTTCGCGTGAGCCGCGTCAAGGAAAAGCGATTTATGACATCTTTAGCCTAGACGTACAGTCCACAGGTTTTCCGGCTGCCCCTGACCAGATTTATGAATACGTGGATCAGCGGTATTTGAAGCGCATCAAGACGCCAAATGTGCAAAATTTCGGCACAATTCTGGGTAAATCCTTATTGAAAGGCGTTCCCTCAGAGTGGGAAGCGCACCAGCAAAAAATTGCCCACACCCTGATCGCACTGCGTGATCGGGTTCCTGACGCTTGGCCAGATATCCGTTCCGCAATCCTGAAACTCATTGATAGCGCCGAGCCAGCTTCACGCCCTCGGGCAATTTCTCTGCTTGCGGCGTTCCCAGCATTCTGGTCGCAACTGGAGCCCTCCACTCAAACCGTGCTTGTTGAAACCGCCGCGAATTTTGATCCCGCGAACGCGCCTGATTATCGGACGCTCGCCGGTGTGTCGGTACCCGCTTTGCGTCAAGGTCTGCTGAGAGTCATCCAGGACATGAGTGACACTTATCTTGAACAAGCGATTAGTGCCTCCCCGATAACAGAACTGTGGGAGCGGGCTGTCTCGAGCTATGGTGATTCTGGAAGCTTCAGAGGGTCTGAGATCCG
The DNA here is from genome assembly GCF_059025405.1 of Pseudomonas sp. 5.2. Taxonomy (NCBI): domain Bacteria; kingdom Pseudomonadati; phylum Pseudomonadota; class Gammaproteobacteria; order Pseudomonadales; family Pseudomonadaceae; genus Pseudomonas; species Pseudomonas sp. 5.2. The sequence continues at coordinate 528,622 of NZ_JBYBHH010000001.1, read as the reverse complement.
CTTCCGCAACTTGCTTGCACCGTTCTCTGGAAGACTCAACCGTTCACAACTGGAGCTTCTCCTAGGTGCGCTCATGGGTAACAGTCAGTGCTGGAATGCTACCGCGACGGAGGGCCTTCTACTGGGACTGCTTCGAGACGCGGAGCCGCATGACTTGCCAAGTCATCAATCAACTGACGACTTTTTCCAGGAGACAGTTCGCAAGGGAGCCCATACCCAATTTTCGGAGGTATTCAGCTTCTTCAGCGGCCATGGCTGGGTTCGCCCGCAAGCAGAAGTCGATGAAGACCTTGAATAGTCTCTAGGCTCTGTACGAACTCCTGTAAAGCCCAGTCAGTAGCCCTCAAACGCTGAGTTTTTCAGAGTACGCCATCGACGGAAGTAAATTCCGCGATGGCAAAGCATTACGAACTCTAGGATGAGGCCTGGACTGTGGCCACCGATCTCCATCGAAATCCATGGCCAAGGGGCCCCGCCTGAGCGGCCGACTGATGTTTGATGGCCCGCGCTGGCTGCTCTGCTCAGGTACTACGTGGCAAGCTCCAGACAAGATTTGCCGCATCTCTTTTCGCACAAAACTTAGAACAGCGCTCAAATGAAAAGGCCTCCCGAAGCAGGCCTCTGAGGAGCTTATTGACGCCAGGTCTCTACAGCTTCTGCGCCGTGCTCACTCTTCCACGACTTGAGAACGGTGTGGTTACCACCCTTAGTCTGAATCACTTCACCGGTATGTGGGTTCTTGTACGTCTTAACCTCGCGTGGCTTGCGAGGGCTAGCAGGCTCCGCTGCCGCGCGCAGACGGCTGTTGGCTTGCGGATCGAGAATATTGATGACATCTCGCAGACTGAAACCGTATTCACCCAGGAGAGTACGCAGCTTGCTCTCAAACTCCATTTCCTCTTTGAGGCCGTTGTCTTCCTTTAAGGCTTCCAGCTCGGCAAGCTGAGCTGCAAGCTGCTGTTCCAAGCGACGGTACTCGGCAAGGCGCGACATTTTGTGAATCCTATTGGCTGTAAAATGTCTCTAAGGGTACAGCGATCTCATGGGGTTAATCCAGATAATTGCTGGCCTCACAGCAGGCCAGAGCTCAACGTAACAGGCTGACTGAGGCTCACGGTGTATCGGCTACCGCCACCAGCTCACAACGTCAGAACCGTATTTATGCCTCCACTCCAGCAGCCCCTTTAGAGTTCCTCCCCGGCTAAGAACAATCTCGCCTGTGCCCTTTCTTGATTCGAGTATTAGGAGGCTTCGTCACATACGTACTCCAGCGGGCGATTGGGTCGAGCAAGCAGATTACGCATTTTAGACTGTATTCAGCTCAATACTTCCTGATGATGGGCGACTGACTCCTTGATCAGCTGGCTATAACACCATGAGTAACAAGATGCATAAAAAACTCGCTACCCACTCAAGTTTTTCCAGCAACAACCGTTTTATTCATTAGAACCCTTCTTGACGGATAAAAGCTGTGAAACGACCTATCAATACATTCCTGAAAACAAAATCGGAAAAACTTGATTATGAAATGGCATTCTTCTCGCCCCCTGATGTTCCTGAAAAGACCTGCTCCACTGACCCATACAACTACCTAGTTATGACAGGCATCGATCCCGCCAATATGATAATGCTCACTGTTGGAGGCATTGATTTCACGTTCACCCCCGCCCAGGCCAAGGCTCTTGGCTCAAAATTACTCGAGCTGGCGAGCACCAGTGGTGCAAAGGCACTGACCAGCTGAGACGCTCAAAGCAATATCCTACCTAGCCATGAATGCGCTCATACCATCGTAGAACCGATCATCTATGTAAGTGGAGCGCGCAGGCCTAGGCCGGAGGCGTGAAGGATGGAAGCCCGAAGGGCCGAGCCCCGCAAAGCGGGACTCGGTTTACGACAGCCTGGCCGCAAAGCGGCACGCCCAAGCGCACTGGACTTTACTTGTGAAGCTTACTGAACCGCTCAACCACAACACTCGGGGCGACACTTGGCCAGGCTTCCAAATCCGCCGACTTGCGCCAGAAATCAATAGCACGCCAAAGGAAGTACATTCCAGGAATTGCCCCACCTATCATCGAATAGCTGTGCAGCACGGGTATAGCTCCCGTGGTAGGGTGCTCTGCGAGCACTGGTAGAAGCGCAAGAAGAAATACTGCTACGTATGCCACGACAAACCAAATAGCTCCATGGAACATCATATACACAGGTGTGGCCAAGCGAAGCTTGGTAAGGCTGCGAATCCGCCCTCCTCCTTAAACGCATACACCGCCCCGTGATTTTTGAGCTTATTTTTTGACTTCTTGTAAACACAATAAAAGTCGTAGTGCTTACCAGCTTCAATCTCTTCATAGAGCTGAGTGGGAATGACAGTGTTTGGAACCAGCACACCATCAATTTTCATGATGACCTGGACACTTCCCTCGCGATGCTCAAAAACACGAATATCTTCAAGCTTCCCAGAGACCTTGATGTAATCAGTGGCTGCCACTATATAACTCCTGTCAAAAAATCCAATGCCTAGCGATAGGCAAAGGGAGACCGCAGGCAGCTCCGAATAGAGCTACCTTGTTCAAAAATTAGGGTTTACTGGAGCCGGTTCGGGCTTGTGAAAAAGGTTTTAGCCCCGCCCTTCAAAAACTCCCGCAGCCCTGCACGCCCACCATCCTTCCGGAAAGAAGCAATGACATAACGGGAACGTTGAGTAGTCGCTACCCAGAAGCGCCCCTCCTTATGCAACGACTGGATATCAGAGCTGCGTAGGTAGTGCCCGTCAGCAAATCGCCCATCCGGGCCAGCATTTACATGGCCGAAAACAACACCAACAGCACTAGCAGCAATGATCTGAGCGTTCACCAAGTAAGCGGTGACAGGCTCTGCATACCCTTGGCCTGCGGCGCGCGCAATACGTAGAAGATCAAAATCCGTGAACCGCCTGCTGTGCAAATCGATGGAGTAGGTATTTGACGCTGCCACGTAAAGCTCCTTGCATGGCTGAACCCAGCCAAAAACTGATCACGAAATGAAATTACACCGGAGCCCGGTACAGCTCTCTCACCTGCCGAAGAGAGTCATGATCAAACCCACCCTCATGGGAGTCGTTGTAGATCTGACCACTCTCGACCTCGAGCAGGCATACGGGGCAGTCGTTCCTGTCAAAGCCCATAGACACAGACCTCAGTCGCTCCATACGCCAAGTCGCAGTGCCATTCAGCCGCCCTGGCGTCACCACTTGCACGTCTTGAATCTGAAGATCGTCGCCTTGAGCACTGACTAGCTCATGCAACCGAGGCTCGTCATTCAGCATCTCTTCACTGGAGACAAAGCGACCATCCATCCGCCTTTTCACACTTACGTGATACCAGTGTGTCGACAAGGCCCTGGACACCCCATACCAGTGAGCCAAGCCCTCTCCAAACATGCCTGGCACGCCTGCCATATCTGTCGCGTTTGTTCTAAACATCAGCCTCAGCCGCGAGCCCTTGCTCGTGTGTGTCAATAAAATGAGAAGATCGTTTTGAGCGAAGCCTTCTGCTCCACTCCTTCTCCAACGAGCACGTACACCGTGTTCCGAGTCTCAAAGAAATACCCGTCCACGAGCGCCACGCCGATGCTCGAGCGCACCCAATTGCCCGGCTGGAAGCGGCCAGAGCTATCTGCCAGCACATTGTGAGCAAGCAGGAATAAGGGGATGTTTCCGGCCGCTGAGACCTTCGCAAGCTCAGCTTCAGTGAGCTCCGCGCGGAACAATGTCCAGTCCCGAACTAGGCAGTACGCCTTGGCCTGGTAGCGGCCAGTGACAAGCTCGATCAGCTGCGCCTCATCCCCGCTTGCGCCCTCCCGCCGCTCTGACGGTTCGCTAAAGAGCTCGATGTCAGCGGTGTCCAATTCCTCACCTCGCTGGTGCTACTGCAGAGAAGCCTGGCGGCATCCGACCGCCCCTCTCTCACCTAGACGTGCCATCCAGGGCCATCCACATGATACGGATAATACAGTAAATTGCCGTTTATCCGCAAAGCTCAGCTATGGCTATATCCTGACTTTTGGATGAACTATGCAGCTCAGGATTGCCTTCGCCGGCGTGCTACGCGCTTTTCGCCACGTCAGGGGGGCCCGATACGCCGATCTGTCTGAAGCGACTGACCGCACCAAAATCAGCGCCCTGGAAAACGCCAAGACGAGCATCACCATCGAGCAGCTCGAGCAGATTGCGGAGAGCCTCGGCGTCGACCCGCTCGCCATGCTCGCGATGTCCATTGCCAAAAAACAAAATGAGCCGGCTCTGACAGTCGTTGGCAGAGCGCTGACCCACGTCGCAGCGTTTGAGGCTGAGGGAGGATTGAAGGCGCTGACCGAGCAATTCGACGAGGACGGCAACCTCGTCAAACGGAAACGCGGCAAGCCGCTCAACGCTGACAACGAAGCTGCAGTCCTGGCCCTCAAAGCCGCTGGCATGAAGCAACAGCAGGTGGCTGATCAGCTTGGCCTGGCGTTGACGAGCGTGAGGGACTATTGGAGGAAGTCCTAACAACCATTCAGGCCGCATGGACAGTTGGAGCGGAAGAATTTGCAGGAGTCGCCCTGGGCTGTTGCTATCCCAAGGCGTAAATTCCGATTTCTAATAACAAGGAATACAAGGTGATTGGCCGGATAGCTTCGGCCTATGGAGTACCAGCAATATCTTGTTTCAAGTGGAGAAAGATAGCGCCGAAGATAATCGCAAGAAGCGAACCAAACATCATAAATGCAATACGATTATCTTCAATTGTGAAATTTATCTTCCATCCCATCTTCTCATCCACTCGATTCGCGAGGCGCACCGTACCACCCGTACCACCATGCACCACCAACAATGCGTGATTGAATGCCACGAATATCGCGAGATATAAAGGCAACCAAGTCGACAGAGCCCCCCAGTAGCCGGGATCCCCAAACTCGACCACCACAATAAAGCCAATTGCAAAGAATCCAAAATCGAAACTAAATTTGACAATCTCAAAAAACAGCTTTCGCACCAGCCCTATAAATTTACTATCATTGCCTGGATAAAAGACCGAAATAAAGTAAAGCACCAGCAAACACGATGACATGGATATGGCCATGGCAACGTTGGCCCATGATGCATTACCCTTTAGAAAATCCCCTCCTGCACCTGCAATTCGAAAGCATAAAGCCATACAAAATGCCAGTAACAGCGTCTTTACTGGCAAATAAGCAAAATTTGAATCACCCTGCCTGATATCATTACCCACATACATCTCCTGATGTAACCCGCCCAAAGAAATCACAAATTAATTTTCAGACGATTTAGACGCGAATCAATTTTACCAACTAACGAAAAATGTTCGCCATCGCTCATTTTATCGTACTTAGATCTAACATCTTTAAGACATAATTCAATCAGTGTCCTGAGGACAGCCCTCTCTTTCAAACGTTCAACAGCCTGAACATTTGAGAAAACTTCATCCAGACGATGCTTAGCGGTTATAAACTCAGGATCAATTTCGCACACCTCAGCCAACGAAATTCTGACCCACACTAACTCGGCAATAAACCCACCCACCGAATGAACCGTTAGATCCGATATTTTACGAGGGACATATAGCCCTTTCAAAATCTTATCCTTTAGATCTGATGGACAAGTGTGATACAAATCCGCATCCGTAATCGGAGCATTGGCAAAATTGAATATTATGCCAGCCACTTTAACAGAATCAAGCAAAACATTATCAAGCATAAACACATTAAAACCCTGCGCCCTACCCTTAAACAGGACATCACCCTCTCGCAGAGCGCGTTGCTGCTCAACCATTAATAAATCATGTCGAAGACCAATCAGATCAAGAATAAAATCGTGACCTTCTTCGTCACTAGCAGAGGCGCTAGCCAAGGCTTTTTTAACACGCTCCAGCTTTGCCCAAAGCTTCCCCAAATGATTGACGCCATCGCCATTCACATCAAAAAGTGGAGAAGCTGTCAGCTCACAATCGTGAAGCGAGTTGTTGGGGAAGATCGCTTTATATAAGAGTGTCGGATTACGAAACCTGTAACTCTTACCCAGACTTTTCTCCTGCTCCTCTAACAACTCAATAAATAGCTTGCGATGGCTGATGTACCTATCAAACGTCATCGCTGCGAGTTGGGCCTGAGTAACCTTCTGCATACCTTTGTTCTGGCGGGCCAGAAAAAGGAGAGTAGCGACTGTGGCAAGCGTGCTCGTCAGTGTGAAAAAGCCTGCGAGCAAGGCACCAAAGCTTGCCCAGGCTGAGTGGTTGCTAGAAATGAATGGAAGCTTTAGCGCGTAGGTGATGAAGAGGCCACCACCCAAGATCACTATGGGTAAGACCATAGCGATCCATACCCAATGTTTTATGCCCCAAGCAACAACAGACTTCACAGGAGAATCCCTTCCAAACCAAAAGATGATAGCAGTTTAACACTGCATGATGAACGGTAGCCAAGAAGGTAGGTGATCCAGGTGGAGAGTGGCTAGTGGCAGGCCTTATGTATGGTTTCGGTGATCATCGCGAAGCCATCATAAAGTGGATGTAGGCCCCTACGACGCTCGCCTGAAGAGCTATCGGCGTCAGAAAGGAGAAGGATGTAGGTGGCCAAGGTCACGACTCAGAGCCGCGAAGTTCCATCGCCGGGTTTCCATCCGAAACCAAGGCATTGTGACGCAGTTCACATAATGTCATTTTGATTCCACGCCCAATCTACACAACCAGCAAATTTTTTGTCGATAAATCAATAATTTACAGAACTGTATATAAATACAGCTCGCTAACCAACTGATTCTTATGAAGTTAAATCCGGCAATTTGGCAGTATACATTTCACAGAGTCACTCCTATGCTCACGTCCGTACATCAGAAATGGAGAGCGCGCATGGCTGTCGCAAAAAAAGATCAGGTCTACTGGGCTGAATGCCTTGACCCCAAAAAACCCGTCTGTGGCAACAAATGGAAGAGCCGTGCAGGCTTTGGCACACCTAACTACTGCCCTAAGTGCCGTTCCACCCGAATCGCTGTGCGTCCTCTGTAGGGAAGCATCATGAGCACAAAGTCGAAGGGTATCTGTCCTTTCTGCGCTGAGGTGGTCACTCCTACCGTCACGGAGGAGAACCTGGTCAGACGTGACAAGTGTTCCTGCCCGGCTTGTGGCGAAGACGTCTACGTCTGCCGCAGCCCTGGATGCAACAATTACGCTAAGGGTGGTGAATACTACGACGATGAGCTGTGCCCGGAGTGCACCAGCGGCATTGCGGACGCTGGCAAGATGACGGTTGCAGTGGCGGTGTTTGGCGCCATCGTTGGAAAGTTCATTAAACCCTAATTTTTATACATCGAATTTCCGCCGCAGCACTTCAAGACGTATAAGATCATCGTAAGTTGCGACCATATTCATAACCCCATGATACCCAGCCTCACTATACTCAAAATTTTCCTCACCCGGCTTAATAATTACAAATACATCCATAGCTTCGCTCTGCATACCATCGATAAATGCCATCAAAAATCTTATGTCGCCGTTAAGTTTGACAATCTCTTCCTTAAACTGCTCCGAATCACCAGACACCATTAATCCACCAGAGTCTAGATTTATTATAGTATGTTTTAGTTGAGCGATCTGCCCTTCAAGCCCTGCATTCCGTATCTTCAACGCCTCATAATCAGAAGAGCTAATCGATGTTGGTAGAGCTGAAACCTCCTCCGACTCAAGAGTCTTCTCCAGTATTTTTCGATAGTCAGAGTTCCTAAGCAGCGTAACGTGACTTACTGGCTTTAAATCATTCTCTCTATCATGCTCTGGCAAGCTAAGATTATGGCTAAGCTCATACTCTGTAACAATCTCAGCCACACCCCTAGCAAGGCTGGTAATGTTCTTGTAATTAGCTCTAGATAGTACCTTTAGAGCACTATTAATATGGGCAATACGTGCTGCCCTATGCGAATCCCTGTGTTCCTGAAAAGTGTCTTTACGCTGCATAAAATCGAACCCCATGCGATAGTTCTGTGACAATTACAGCCCCATCAACATTTGTTGCGGGCAACCAAAATAATGCTGATATAGCGAGCCCCGCTACAGAAATATGTAGTGGCGGGGCGAGCGTATTATCAGGTCAGTCCAGTCTTGCGTTCAAAGCCACAGCCATCAGTCTTCAACTTCACCAACACCCAGGGTTGAAGCGATCAAACGAACAGGCTTAGCTTCCACTGGCGGGTTAGCAACCGTATGGCCAATTTTAATCACATCCCGCACATCGAGCACCCCGGCAGTCATCATACTGGAGATTTGAGAGGTTAACTGATGGCACGGAGGCCTTGGATCAACGCGGAGAAGCTCATCAAATTTACCCTGCTGAACCAGCATGGCCATACGCATATAGGCAAACTTCTTGTTCAAGCTTTCACTTGTCGCATCTGGGAAGTTCTGGACATCAACTAAACGCTTCAGAATGTGTTCAGCCTCCGAAACATTAACCCTCTCAAGGTGCGCAACGACCCCCTCCTTCTCAGGAATAAAATAGCTTTTGTATTCACCACGTTTGGCCATGAGGTAAAGCTGCTGTTCAATCGCCTCGAGAGCATACGCCTCTCTAGCATGATGATCATATTCCATGTTCAGGTTTTCCATAACCTGAGGATTGCGTGCAGAAGTTTTCAGCGCCCGGTACTCGCGTAATTTATCCAGGATTTCCTTCATAATTTCCTTAGATTTATCTTTTTCCGCGCAGATAGCTGGCAGGTGGTCTACCCCACGGATGGCATATGGGCAAAGCACGCAAGGTCGACCAGCTCCAAGTTGTTTCACCACTTCTTCAGGGCAACGATTATCAAACGGGCAGATATGACACAGGTTATAGGCCAGCTTGGTGTACCGCCTAGCACGCAATACCTCTAAGCCGCTCTGCCCTTCCCTGACCCCCGTCAAGCTAATCAGGCCATGCATATCAATAGCTTTCACAGGATCTTTATGAATGCTTGCTCCCAGCCTTGCATTCAGCCGCAATGCAGCTTCCGCTAGCTCCGGAGCCTCGCCGCCGCTCAGCTTATCCATGTTCTTCATCATGTAATCAGCCAGCAGCTTTTGATGATCTGGCATGTTCTCGCCGTCAAACAAGGTGTAGTACCAAACCAGCTCTTCAGTCTGGCCTGTCATGAACTTTCCGATCAACGAAGGCGGTAGAAAACGCATAGCTTCGGATACGAACCCAGCCCTCAATCCGTGCGGGGTGTGAGGACTGGTGAAGCCATCGGCAGAAAGTGTGCTCAGATAGGCATGATCATAGCCCTCAACCGGCTCACGCTTACCATCTTCCCCCTTCAGAAACACAATGTCCTCACCAGTATCGTCTTGCATGACCTCCCTAATGAAATGTTGGAGCATCAGTAGGTAAACAGGATAATGCCGATAATTCGCCCACTGGCTAGCACCAACTCCCGCTTCTCTGAAGAGCGGCTTGAACTGCCCAAATTTTGAGCCCTTGGTAAATCCATACCAAAGATTTTCCTTGTAAGATTCAGAGCTGCAGGAGTCATACCAGGCCCTTTGTCGATCCAAAACATCAATCACGTGGCGCGAAACAATCGCCGTCCACTCTCCATGCGATTTATCTGAACTAACAAAAAGAGGCGCCAACGGACTCTTCCAATATCTATCCAAGACGCAGTCGTACTTTTCTTTATTAAGCCAGATCAGGTGCTGTTGGCGCAGTCCTGTTTCACACATCAGGATGGTCAGGCGAACCGAGTTTGGCGAAATGCGTTGAACCACATTTCCCATAAACTCAAAATCTACAATTTTATAAAATCTAGGAAGCACCTCAAACCGATGAATTTTCCCCTCATGGTAGAAAATTGGCGTGTAGTTAAGCAGTGATTGGTTCACCTCCCCAATCCCCCGCACTTCCTTCGAAAAAAGCCCGGCCCAGGCGTGGCTGTTCAACAGATCTGTCAGGCTCGGCTGGCAAAGCTGCCCATTCAAAACTCCATAGTTAATATTTTTTTCATTCTGACCATCATAGTAGGGCATATTGTTGATATGATCAGTGAGATACTCCAGACTGTAGAGCATACTCAGGAATGTTGCAAAGTAGGGCCTTGGAATCGGTCTTTTTACCGTGCCTGACTTTTTCTCAACAGCTGGATAGCAAGCATTCGTAAAATTGCATTTAAATTTGTCCGCATCTGGCAGCACAAGCCTGTTGCTTTCAATATACTGGCAGAAATGATCAATCACCAAAACGCGAGCATAATGCGTTTCGTTAACCCAGCCATGGGCGCTTGCGAATTCCTCCATGTAACCCAAGAAAGTCCTCGGAGGTGCCTTATCAAATTTGATCACACCATCCAGAAAAACCGACTCATGGGTAAAATAGAGACTGCAATTAAACTGATTGATAGTCCTAGGGTAATTCTCAAGCGAGCCATCACGCCGCATGTAAAAATTTGGCAAATAAGCTGTGAGATAGCTCATATACAAATTACGCAGAAACTCATAACCGCTCGATCTCTGCAGGCGCTTGGACTTCATAAATGAGCCAAACACCTGATCCATATAAATGGCAAAACTTTTCACTTGAGGATGCGACTCCTCAATGAAAGGAAGCCGATCATTCTCCTCACCCAAGCTGAAGAGCCCTTTGATGCGGTGTGTAGGGAAATGCGTCTTGAACGTAAGTTCAAAATTAAACTCAAGCTCACCATTGGCGAGAGATCGAGCCATTTTGAGCGCCGCCTCATGAGCCTGTTGCGCAGAGCTTTTGGCATGCTTTGTCTTCGTCGCGATTCTACGTCCTTTGTACACCCTTTCAGGCTTGCACTCTCGCTTAACGGCCTGATACCCGCTAATGATATCTTCTACCATCTTCTTACTAGATGGGCGGGGATGGGTGATGGTCAACAAAAAATCATTTACATAATATCTTCGAAGCGGCAACGTACCCGAACCATTAGCGCCATCAAAGAGTACCTTACAACCTTCCTCAGTAATGTCATCAACGGTGTAGAAATCGGTACTCAGCAAAAGCCTCAACCAAAAGCTTACTCGACTGCTTCCGTCGTTAAACTCACCACGCTTGTAAATACTCTCAATCTCAGAGTCGGGATGAACACCGCGAATGATAGTAAGGCACTCAAGATCGAGATTGCGGCATAGCTCATCGAAAATTTCGACTTGATGGTTAATTGTCTGTATGGACAAGGGAGCAATGAACACTTTACGTGCCCAAAGAGTGATAAATACCATCCGGACGAATTGGGATAGCGTCATATCATAACTCTCCGGCAAGCCATGATATGATCGATCAATATCCCCAATCCGCGTACTTGATCCACGATATGTCGACTCAAGCAAACGCTCAATGTGAGCTAGTCCCCAACGACTAAAATCAAGGCCATAACCATTGAATAAATACTCAATTTTCTCTGTCGAGGTACCCCTGCCTTTTGAAACCTTCCGATAAATACTTCGAACAAAAGAGACCGCCTTCTTGAACGCTGCGATCACTTCGTCTTCGGGCACAACCAGACTGCCTTATCCTTACTAAGGTTGATCATCACTTGGCGCCCCCTTCAAGATGCTTTTTGATTTGCTCAACCTCACTCTCAAGGTGCTGAAGCTGTACTTTTACAACACTGAAATTTGAAGACGACATACGAATCATGTTCATAGCAGCAAAAGTCGACTCAAGCATCTTTGCATCCTTCCGGGCGTAGCGCTCTGTGGATTTGATCGACTTATGGCCCATCAAAAGCTGTACCATTTTCAAGTCAAGCCCAAACCGATTTGGATCTCTCGGATTTGGGCAGTGATTTACCAAGTAGTAAGCGTACATATGACGAAGCGAGTGAAATCCGTAGCTAGTACCAGTCAAATTGAATGCTGCTTTATTAAAACGCTCCCATACCGCCTGATAGGATGACGGCATTGCCCCGCCGTCGCGCATATTACGGAACAAAAAAGGGTGTATGACAGGTCTATGCCTTGCCTTTTCCTTTGCAATCTCTTCTTCATGATAAAGGCCAAGATTTGCCCAAAAAATTGATGCAAACGGCTCAATCAGAAAAGTATCCGGCTTGTCTCGCCCTTTGTGCTCAAGTTTGTTCAGCTTTGCTTCAGGGATGTACTTGATCAGAATTTCTCGCCGAGTGTCGGGATCGACAATGTAAACCCGATTGTTCTGTGGGCTTTCTGGGTTCACCACAATATCGTCCATGATTATAGTCAGCGCTTCGGAAACCCGACATCCTGCTGCAGCAAGAAAAGACCAAAGCACCTTGTCCCGCAAGCACTCTGCGCTTTCGATCAACTCGACGCATTTGTCGATAGGGAACGCCGTCTGGTCACCTCCGAATTCGTCAGTGCGCGCCATCAATTGTGGCTTTGATGTTGCCGCAAGCCTTTGTCTTTTAATCTTTTTAGCACCTCCGGCCAAACAGCCTGCAAACCAGCTATTCGCCTTAATAGCGGCGCTAATATTTCTAGGCGCATCGGCATACTTCGCTACAGTAAGCGGCACCATAGAAAGTGCCACACCTGTAATGTATCCACTCTCCTGCATTTGCAACAATCCATCTCGCATCGCCTCGCTTGATGCAATGAAGTTATTACAGCCGGCCAAACTCACAGCAACCGAAGACCCGCTCAAATTACGAGACCCGAGAACCCTTGCTGCATCCCGTGCAATTTCAGAATCGCTATCACTCCCAAACACCAAGTAGCTTTCGTAGCAATCCAGTGCCTCATTAAGCAACAACGGCGTCAGGCCACCATTATTTAAACCAACTTGATGGATGTAATTAAGTTTTTCCGCAACCGCATAGCAGTACGCCTTAACGGTCAACCATTTTTTCGCTTTTGCCAGCTGATATGCCCAGCTATCAAAAAATTCACACAACATTGAGTCCGGCGAGAGAATCCTAAACGTAGGAGTTCCATTGCGCACCGTCTCATATAGCTCAACGTGTTTCATAAACTGATTATTACCTATGGAGATAATTCGGCACCGTATCGCTCCGAATTTCGGCGCATCCTTCCACAGGAATTTTCACAAATCAACAAGATGCAATTATTTAATTGCAACTTAGGGTATGCCAAAAGTATATCGTTTTTAATACGCGTTCTTTACCGCTTTTTAATCATGAGAAAGGACGGATACTGGAGGGATACGCATTTTCCAGAAACCGCATAAAAACGTTGTCTACGGGACTGAGAGCAGATAGCCGTGCAGGCAACAGGATTCTGATGCATAAAAATATAATGATAATTATTAGGCTTTAGCTGTGGGGTGATGGAGATTGACTGGTTATTGGGACAACGCATCCCCCTAGCATCGCTTGCCAACAAAGGAAGCCTGACGCAATTCATTTGATCGGGACTGATGAATTAACCACGCCAGCCACCAGTACGAGTACCAGTCACGCAGGTAAGGTGGCCTTTGGGGAGGATTAGACGGCTGGGAGGGTTTTGCGAACGGACACAAGCCTTTCAATAGACCACTGCAGGCCAACTGGGCGAGTGTGAGCCACTTGCAGCGGATTCGGGGTAATGCTGGACTTCTCCAGGATTTCGCCTGGGATCTTTCAGCCAAAACTGGATCAACCCTTTGGCCTCTCCTCCTAGGAGCGACATCACCCACAGCGAGGTAAAGCTGAAAGCATCCTGCCGGACTGCGACAGCTCCGACCGCCTCAGGCTGGTGCAATCTCAAGGTTGAGGGGTAGACCTTAACTCAAGCCCCTCCCCCACCAAGGCAATGCATAGGGCCGAATCACGCTTGCTTTTTTGTTGGGGACGTCGACCAGCGCTGAGCGTTTTAGTCATTCAACATAACCGACCAATACCCTGGCTCCATGGCATTCGAGAGGTCAAAGGACATGCGCAAGATGCAATAGAACGCAACAACGTGCAACTGGACGATTGCACCTTTAAGCGGAGGGTGATCAGGCACGGATTTGATAGAATAATGGGCGTTTTTCAAAAGCAAAAAGCACAAAAAAAGGGTCTAGATTTTCATCTAAACCCTTGATTTTACTGAATTCGCGGCGGGGAACCAGGGATTCGAACCCTGGAAACGCGATTAACGTTCGCCGGTTTTCAAGACCGGTGCATTCAACCACTCTGCCAATTCCCCGTTTGTTCCGATGACGCGATACAACAAGCTGCAACTGGAAGGAACCTTAGATAAGAACTCTAGGATAGTTGCCCATCGACGGTTTTCAAGACCGTTGCCTTAAACCACTCGGCCACGCTTCCAGCTCGTTTTGCGGCCGCCATAATACCGTAATGAAACACGCTGTCAAACTCTCTGTGTCGCGGGTTGCAGGACGTCTGATAGACTCCTAGCATCTGAACGTCTGAAACCACAGGTTTACCAAGGAGCCTCGCCATGCGCGAACAGGATTACGCCGTACACCACGGCCAGCAGGTCGAGCAGCAGGAGATCAGCAAAGTCCTGCGCAACACGTACAGCCTGCTGGCACTCACCCTCGCCTTCAGCGGTGTCATGGCCTTCGTGGCCCAGCAGATGCGCGTCGGCTACCCGAACGTGTTCGTGGTGCTGATCGGCTTCTACGGGTTGTTCTTCCTCACCAACAAACTGCGTGATTCGGCCTGGGGCCTGGTGTCCACCTTCGCCCTCACCGGTTTCATGGGCTTCATCCTCGGCCCTATTCTCAACCGTTACCTGGGCATGGCCGGTGGCGCTGAAGTGGTCAGCTCGGCATTCGCCATGACCGCACTGGTGTTCGGTGGCCTGTCGGCCTATGTGCTGATCACCCGCAAGGACATGAGCTTCCTCAGCGGCTTCATCACGGCAGGCTTCTTCGTGCTGCTGGGTGCGGTGGTTGCCAGCTTCTTCTTCCAGATCAGCGGCCTGCAACTGGCGATCAGCGCTGGCTTCGTGCTGTTCTCGTCGGTCTGCATTCTGTTCCAGACCAGCGCAATCATCCATGGCGGCGAGCGTAACTACATCATGGCGACCATCAGCCTGTATGTATCGATCTACAACCTGTTCGTCAGCCTGCTGCAGCTGTTCGGCATCATGGGCCGCGACGACTGATACCGCGCCTCATGACAAAAAGCCCGCTTCGGCGGGCTTTTTTGTGCGCCAAAGACTGACTTAAAAGTCAGCTTATTGAGCGAACAGACACCGATCATGCCGCCATCGTGCTTGCCCCTACCCCAATTGCGCTTCAGCCCGTAGAATGCGCTCCTTTTTTCTTCCGGGGCGGCTTTCTGCAATGAGCTCACACGAACACAGCCCAGGCGCATCGGCGCCTGCCAATGAACTGGTGCTGGGTCTTGAGGACAAGCCACGGCTGCTGATCGGCCTGCTGGCGGCGCTGCAGCACCTGCTGGCCATCATCGTGCCGATCGTGACACCTGGCCTGCTGATTTGTCAGGCACTGGGTGTTTCGGCGCGGGACACCAACCTGATCGTATCCATGTCGCTGGTGATCTCCGGCATCGCCACCTTCGTCCAATGCAAGCGCTTCGGGCCGTTTGGTGCGGGGTTGCTGATTGTTCAGGGCACCAGCTTCAACTTCGTCGGGCCGTTGATTGCTGGCGGTGCATTGATGGTCAAGCAAGGCACGCCGGTAGAAGGCGTGATGGCGGCCATTTTTGGCGTGGTGATCGCAGGTTCCTTCGTGGAGATGGGCGTGTCGCGCATCCTGCCGTTCGTCAAACGCCTGATCACGCCACTGGTGACCGGCATCGTCGTGCTGATGATTGGCCTGACCCTGATCAAGGTCGGCCTGATCAGCATGGGCGGCGGCTTTGGCGCGATGGCCAACGGCACCTTCGCCAATGGCGAAAACCTGCTGCTGTCGGGCGTGGTGCTGGCGATCATCGTCATTCTCAACCGCATCCCGGTGGTATGGATGCGCAGCTGCGCTATCGTCATCGCCTTGGCGGTGGGCTATGCGCTGGCGGGCTACCTCGGCCGCCTGGACTTCACCGGCATGCACGAGGCTGCGCTGTTCCAGGTGCCCACGCCGCTGCACTTTGGCCTTAGCTTCTCGTGGGCGCTGTTCATTCCGATGCTGGTGATCTACCTGGTGACATCGCTGGAAGCCATTGGTGACGTTACCGCCACCAGCAAGGTCTCGCGCCAACCGGTCGAAGGCCCGGTGTGGATGCAGCGGATCAAAGGCGGCGTGCTGGTCAACGGCGCCAACTCGCTGCTGGCCGGCTTGTTCAACACCTTCCCCAGCTCAATCTTCGCCCAGAACAACGGCGTTATTCAGCTGACCGGCATCGCCAGCCGCCATATCGGCATCTGGATCGCCGTGATGCTGGTGCTGTTGGGCCTGTTCCCGTCGGTTGCCGGAGTAATCCAGGCGGTACCAGAGCCAGTACTGGGTGGCGCGGCCATGGTGATGTTCGGCGCGGTAGCGGCCTCGGGTATCAACATCCTGGCCAGCACGCAGCTGGACCGTCGCGCCCTGCTGATCATTGCCGTGTCGCTGGCCTTGGGCCTGGGCGTGGCCCAGGTACCTGAGTTCCTGGCCCACATGCCGGCGGCAATCCGCAATGTGCTGGAGTCGGGCGTCGCCACCGGCGGTATTTGCGCCCTGGTGCTGAACTGGTTCCTGCCAGAGAGCAAAGAGCGCGCCTGACCCTTCAGCACCTCGCTGAAAAGCCCACCCCCTCTGCACAAGGCCACGAGGTCCTTGTATGAGCGGGGTTGGGCTTTTTTGCTTTATCATGGCGGCATTCCTTTGCATGAGTTGTCCATGAAATTCGCTATCGCGGTTTTTTCCCCGGCCCATGCGCCCTCCTCGCGCCGCGCCCTGCGCTTTGCCGAGGCGGTGCTGGCCGGCGGGCATGAGGTTGCCCGGTTGTTCTTCTATCAGGACGGGGTGCACAGTGCCTCGGCCAACGTGGTAACGCCCCAGGACGAGTTGGATGTCGCCGCTCAATGGCGCACCTTCATCGACCTCCACCAGTTGGACGCGGTGGTGTGCATTGCCGCTGCGTTGCGCCGTGGCGTGCTCGACGAGGCCGAAGCCAACCGCTATCAACGGCCAGCCGCGAACCTGCCCAAGCCCTGGGAGCTGTCCGGGCTCGGCCAACTGCACGAGGCGGCGCAGAGTGCCGATCGGCTGATCTGCTTCGGAGGCGATTGAAATGGCCAAGTCCTTGTTGATCATCAGCCGCCAGGCACCCTGGAACGGCCCATCGGCCCGTGAGGCCCTGGACATTGCACTGGCCGGTGGCGCGTTCGACCTGCCGCTGGGCATGCTGTTTCTGGACGATGGCGTGTTCCAGCTCGCCCCAGGCCAGCAGCCCGCAGCCCTGCAACAGAAGAACCTGGCGGCCAACCTGCAGGCCTTGCCGATGTTCGGCGTCGAAGCGCTCTTCGCCTGCAGCCATAGCCTGCGCCAGCGCGGCCTTGCCGCCGACACCCTGGCGCTACCGGTGCAGGTGCTAGACGACGCGGCACTGACCGCATTGATCGCCCGTTTTGACCAGGTGGTAACGCTGTGATGACAACCCTGCATGTAATTGCCCACTCGCCCTTCGGCGACGACCGCCTGGCCAGTTGCCTGCGCCTGCTCGGTGCCGACGATGCACTGCTGCTGTGCGGTGATGCGGTCTATGCACTGCACGCCGACAGCGAGCCCCAGCGCCTGCTGCAAGCCGCCGCGCTCGAGCAGCGCTTGTTCGCCCTCGACGAAGACCTGCATGCCCGCGCGGTCGCCAACGACCTGGCCACGCCTGTGGACTACGCTGCATTCGTCGAGCTGTCGCTGCATTACGACAAGGTCAACAGCTGGCTATGAGTACGCTGAACGTTGGCGATCAAACGATTGCCCTGGACAAGGACGGCTTTCTGGTCGACCTGCACGACTGGTCCCCTGCCGTCGCCGATGCCCTCGCCACGCGTGAAGGCATCCCGCTGACCGCTGACCACTGGGAAATCCTCGAGCTGCTGCGCCAGTTCTACCAGGAATTCCAGCTTTCGCCGGCCACACGCCCGCTAATCAAGTACACCGCGCTGAAGCTGGGCCCTGAAAAGGGCAACAGCCCGCACCTGAACCGCCTGTTCAACGGCACTCCTGCCAAACTTGCCGCCAAGCTGGCGGGCCTGCCCAAGCCGACCAACTGCATATGATCGAACCACGCCCACTCACTCTGGAAACACCCGCCGAACACCCGTTCGCCGAATTCGTGCGCATCCTTGGCAAAGGCAAGCGCGGCGCGCGCGGCCTGACCCGCGAAGAAGCCCGCGCGGCCATGACCTTGCTGCTGGAAGGCAAAGTCGAGGACACCCAGCTCGGCGCCTTCCTCATGCTGCTGCGGCACAAGGAAGAAAGCGCCGATGAACTGGCCGGTTTCACCGAGGCCCTGCGCGCGCACTTGCAAGCGCCGCACATTGCCGTGGACCTGGACTGGCCCACGTACGCGGGCAAGAAGCGCCACCTGCCCTGGTACCTGCTGGCGGCCAAGTGCCTGGCCAACAACGGGGTGCGCATCCTGATGCATGGCGGCGGCGCCCACACCGCCGGGCGCATGTTCACTGAACAACTGCTCGAACAGCTGCAGATTCCGCTGAGCCGCGACTGGACGGCCGTCAGCACCGCGCTCGACCAGCAGCGGCTGGCGTTTTTCCCGTTGCAGGACTGGGCACCCCAGTTGCAACGCATGATTGACCTGCGCAACACCTTGGGCCTGCGCTCGCCAATTCACTCCTTGGCTCGGGTACTGAACCCGCTGGGTGCGCGCTGCGGCCTGCAGAGCATCTTCCACCCTGGCTACCAGGCGGTGCACCGTGAAGCTAGCCGTCTGCTCGGCGACCATGCCGTGGTGATCAAGGGCGATGGCGGCGAGATCGAGGTCAATCCCGATGTCATCAGCCATCTCTATGGCACTACAGCGGGTGAGGCATGGGATGAAGAGTGGCCAGCCCTGAGCGAACGCCGCCATGTCAAACCACCGAGCCTGCAACCGCAGCAACTGCTCGCCGTGTGGCAGGGCGAAGCCGAAGACAGCTACGGCGAAATGGCCGTGGTCGCCACCATGGCCCTGGCCTTGCGCGGGCTGGGGCAGAACCGTGACGACGCCTTCGCCACAGCGCATCGCTACTGGAGCGAACGCAACGCATCGATTTAATCGATTAAAGACCCCGAGTCTTTGCGCTATTTATTCGAACGATATTCCCTAGACTGGGCTCCAACGACAAACAACTTTGTTCCAGGAGCTCAACATGGGCCTTTTGATCGACGGCCGCTGGCACGACCAGTGGTATGAAACCGGCAAAGACGGGGCCTTCAAACGCGAAAACGCCCAGCGCCGCAACGCGTTGCCCGCACCCGAGGCCGGCCGTTATCACCTGTACGTGTCGCTGGCTTGCCCATGGGCGCACCGCACCCTGATTTTCCGTGCCCTCAAGGGCCTGTCGCCGCTCATCGATGTGTCGGTGGTGAGCTGGCTGATGCAAGAGAATGGCTGGACCTTCGACCAGCAGCAGGGCTCCACCGGCGACCACCTCGACGCACTCGAATTCCTGCACCAACGCTACACCCAGGATGACCCGCACTACACTGGGCGCGTTACCGTGCCGGTGCTGTGGGACAAAAAAGAGAAGCGTATCGTCAACAACGAATCGGCCGAGATCATCCGCATCTTCAACAGCGCCTTCGACGAGCTGACCGGCAACCGCCTGGACCTCTACCCCGAGCCCTTGCGCCCTGCGATCGAAGCGCTGAACGAACGGATCTACCCGGCGGTGAACAATGGCGTCTATCGCGCAGGCTTCGCCACCACGCAAGAGGCCTACGAGGCCGCGTTTGACGAGGTGTTCAATGAGCTGGATTACCTGGAAGACGTGCTGAGCCGCAATCGCTACCTTGCTGGCGAGTACCTCACCGAGGCGGATGTACGACTGTTCACTACGTTGGTACGCTTTGATGCGGTGTACCACGGGCACTTCAAGTGCAACCTGCGACGCCTGAGCGACTACCACAACCTGTCAAACTGGCTGCGCGAAGTGTACCAGTGGCCGGGGGTGGCGCTGACGGTGGATATGGAGCATATCCAGAAGCATTACTACATGAGCCACAAGACCATCAACCCGAATGGGATCGTGCCTAAAGGGCCATTGCAGGACTTTGGTGTGGCGCATGATCGGGAGCGGTTGGCGGGCCAGGGGATCTGGGTTAAACGGTGACACAGCGGGGGCTGCTTTGCAGCCCTTCGCAGCACAAGGCTGCTCCTACAGAGGCGTGCACCAAACGTGTAGGAGCAGCCTTGTGCTGCGAAAGGCCGCAAAGCGGCCCCACCCGTTTCAGCTATGTTGCGAACCTTCAAACCACGCCAGCTTCTCACGCAACTGCACCACTTCCCCAACAATCACCAGGGTCGGTGCATGCACTTCATGCTGGGCGACAAGCGCCGGCAAATCCGCCAGGGTGCCCGTAAACACCCGTTGATTGCGCGTAGTGCCTTGCTGCACCAGCGCCGCTGGCGTACTGGCCGCACGCCCATGACGAATCAGTTCGGCGCAAATGGTCGGCAAGCCCACCAACCCCATGTAGAACACCAGGGTTTGCGCCGGTGCCACCAGGTCATCCCAAGGCAAATTGCTGGTGCCATCCTTGAGGTGCCCAGTCACGAAGCGCACCGATTGGGCGTAGTCGCGATGGGTCAGCGGGATGCCGCCATAGGCTGAACAACCACTGGCCGCGGTAATGCCGGGCACCACCTGGAAGGGGATGCCCTGCTCGGCCAGCTGTTCGATCTCCTCGCCACCACGGCCAAAGATGAATGGATCGCCACCCTTGAGGCGCAGCACGCGCTTGCCCTGCTTGGCCAAGTCGACCAGCAGGCGGTTGATCTGGTCCTGCGGCACGGCATGGTCAGCGCGGCGCTTGCCGACGTAGATACGCTCGGCATCACGCCGGCACATGTCGATGATGGCCGGGGCCACCAGGCGGTCGTACAGCACCACATCGGCCTGCTGCATCAGGCGCAAGGCGCGGAAGGTCAACAAGTCCGGATCGCCCGGCCCTGCCCCCACCAGATACACCTCACCGCCCTGCTGCACCGGCGCGCCATCGACCATGGCCTGCAACAGGCGTTCGGCCTCGGCACCCTGCCCGGCCAGCTGACGCTCGGCAATCGGGCCCTGGAAGACATTTTCCCAAAAGCCGCGACGCTGGTTGACGTCTGGGTACAGGCGTTTGACCTGGTGCCGGAACCGCGCCGCCAGCCCGGCCAGTTCGCCGTAGGCCGAAGGGATCCACGCTTCCAGCTTGGCGCGAATCAAACGCGCCAGCACGGGCGCATCACCCCCACTGGAGACTGCCACCACCAACGGCGAGCGGTCGACGATGGCCGGGAAGATCACCGTGCACAGGGCCGGCGCGTCCACCACGTTGACCGGCAGGTTGAGCGCCTGGGCATCGGCCGACACCTGGGCGTTCAGCCCAGCGTCATCAGTGGCCGCGATCACCAGCCGGCAACCGACCAGGTCGGGCGCCTGATAGCCGCGCACCAAGACCTCGCCGCCACCTTCCCGGGCCAGTGCGGCCAGTTGGCCGTCAACCTCGGGCGCCACCACGCGCAGCGCGGCGCCGGCATCCGCCAGCAGGCGCGCTTTGCGCAAGGCAATTTCACCGCCGCCGACGACCAGTACCCGGCCGCCCTGCAGCTTGTGGAACAGTGGCAGGTAATCCATTTAGCGGATGACCTCGACACCACCCATGTACGGCTTGAGCACCTCAGGCACACGGATCGAACCGTCGGCCTGCTGGTAGTTCTCCAATACCGCCACCAGGGTGCGGCCTACTGCCAGGCCAGAACCGTTGAGGGTATGCACCAGCTCTGGTTTGCCGGTTTCCGGGTTGCGCCAGCGGGCTTGCATGCGACGCGCCTGGAAATCACCGCAGTTGGAGCAGGAGCTGATCTCGCGGTACTTGTCCTGGCTCGGTACCCACACTTCCAGGTCGTAGGTTTTCACCGCACCGAAGCCCATGTCGCCGGTGCACAGCGCCAGTACCCGGTAGGGCAGTTCCAACAGCTGCAGCACGCGCTCGGCATTGCCGGTCAGGCCTTCGAGGGCTTCCATCGACTTGGATGGCTCGACTACCTGGACCATTTCGACCTTGTCGAACTGGTGCTGGCGGATCATGCCACGGGTGTCACGGCCCGATGCGCCGGCTTCACTGCGGAAGCAAGGCGTGTGGGCGACCAGCTTGAGCGGCAGTTGCTTGGCATCGAGGATTTCACCGGCAACCAAGTTGGTCAGCGAAACCTCGGCGGTTGGGATCAGGTAGAAGTCAGCCTCGCCTTCGCGGCTGATCTTGAACAGGTCTTCCTCGAACTTCGGCAGCTGGCCGGTGCCCTGCAGGGCCGGCGCTTGTACCAGGTACGGGGTGTAGTGCTCTTCGTAGCCGTGCTCACCGGTGTGCAGGTTGATCATGAACTGCGCCAGGGCGCGGTGCAGACGGGCAATCGGGCCACGCAGCACGGCAAAGCGGGCGCCGGACAGCTTGGCTGCCGCTTCGAAGTCCAGGCCACCGCTGATTTCGCCCAGGGCGACGTGGTCTTTGATTTCGAAGTCGAAGGCCTTAGGGGTGCCCCAGCGGCGTACTTCAACGTTGTCGTCTTCGCTGGCACCAACCGGCACGCTGGCGTCCGGCAGGTTAGGAATGGTCAGCAGGATGCCATCCAGCTCAGCCTGGATGCCGTCCAGCTCGACTTTGCCTGCGGCCAGCTCATTGGCCATGCGCTCGACGTCGGCCATCAGCGGCGCGATATCTTCGCCCTTGGCCTTGGCCTGGCCGATGGACTTGGAACGGGCGTTACGCTCGGCCTGCAGTTGCTCGGTGCGCGTCTGCACGGCCTTGCGGCGCTCTTCCAGTGATTCGATGCGCGCGACATCCAGGCTGAAGCCACGGGAGGCCAGGCGATCCGCCACTTCCTGAAGTTGGCCGCGTAACAGTTTGGAATCGAGCATATCGTTCTCTCGTTATGTGTAGGTGTTGGTTCAGAATCGGGTCAAGGACAGGCCGGCCCAGGTCGCGAGCAGCCCGCCCACCACGCTGATACCGGTATAGCCCAAAGCCAGGGGCATCTGCCCGCTTTCCATGAGGCGTACGGTATCGAGCGAAAAGGAGGAAAACGTGGTTAAGCCGCCCAGGAAGCCGACGATCAGGCCCGCGCGCAGCTCGACCGGGACCATGGGCTTGTGCAAAAACAGGCCATACAGCAGGCCGATCAACAGGCAGCCGATCAAATTGACCGCCAGCGTACCGAGATAGAAGTGCCGTGGCCAGTGGGCAACCACCCAGTTCGTGGTGGCGAAGCGCAGTAACGTGCCGGCGATGCCGCCTGCACTGACGGCGGCGATCAATGCAATCACGGTTTTCTCCGTTGCCGGGGGCTGCTGCGATCCAGCTCGGCCAGGTGCCGCAGCTTCTCGCCGATTTTCAGCTCCAGGCCACGGGGTACGGGCTGGTAATACTGGCGGGGCTCAAGCTGATCAGGGAAGTAATCCTCGCCCGCAGCGTAGGCATCGGGCTCGTCATGGGCATAGCGGTATTCGTCGCCGTAGCCCAATTGCTTCATCAACTTGGTCGGGGCGTTACGCAGGTGCAGCGGCACTTCCAGCGAACCATGCTCGGCCGCCTCGCGCAGGGCAGTCTTGAAGCCCATGTACACTGCATTGCTCTTTGGCGCACAGGCGATGTAGGTGATGGCCTGGGCCACGGCCAACTCACCCTCGGGGCTGCCCAGGCGCTCTTGAACGTCCCACGCCGACAGGCACAGGCTCAGGGCACGCGGGTCGGCGTTGCCGATGTCTTCGCTGGCCATGCGCACCACGCGGCGGGCGATGTACAGCGGGTCGCACCCCCCATCGAGCATACGCGCGAACCAGTACAGCGCGGCATCGGGGTTGGAGCCACGCACCGATTTGTGCAACGCCGAGATCTGGTCATAGAACGCCTCGCCGCCCTTATCGAAGCGCCGACGGCTATCACCGAGCAGGCTTTGCAGCAGCTCGACGCCAATTTCGCTGCCATCTTCAGCCAGGTCCGAGGCGTTTTCCAGAAAGTTGAGCATGCGCCGGCCATCGCCGTCGGCGGCAGCCATGAGCATCTTGAAGGCCTCGTCGCCCACCTGCAGGTTGTGTTTGCCCAGGCCGCGCTCTTCGCTCAAGGCACGGTCGACGAGCTTGCGCAGCGCCGGCTCGTCCAGGCTCTTGAGCACGTACACCCGCGCGCGCGAAAGCAACGCATTGTTCAGCTCGAAGGACGGGTTTTCGGTGGTGGCGCCAATGAAAATCAGCGTGCCGTCTTCCACGTAGGGCAAAAAGGCGTCCTGCTGCGACTTGTTGAAGCGGTGCACTTCGTCGACGAACAGGATGGTCCGTCGGCCATACTGGGCCGCCTGCTGCTTGGCCACCTCGACCGCCTGGCGAATCTCCTTGACCCCTGCCAGTACCGCCGAGACCGTTTCGAAGTGCGCGTCACAGAACTGTGCCAGCAGCCGCGCCAGGGTGGTTTTGCCCACCCCGGGCGGCCCCCAGAAGATCATCGAGTGCAACGCCCCCTGCTCCAGCGCCTCGCGCAGCGGCTTGCCGCGCGCCAGCAGGTGCTCCTGGCCAACGTACTCGTCCAGGTTGGACGGGCGCAGGCGAGCAGCCAGGGGCTGGGCGACGGGTTCGCTTCGAAACAGGTCCATCACGGGCTCCGGTTACTCCTGGATGATATCCGCGCCTTTCGGGACATCGAACTTGAACTTGCTGTCAGGCACTGCCTGGTTGGCCTTCACCCCACTGAACAGGATGTTGGTCCGCTGGCCGACGCTGTCGATCAGCTGCATGTCATTGATCAGGCCCTTGCGGAACGACACGCGCAGGGAGTCGAACAAGGTGTCCTTGGTTTTCGGCTTCAAGGTGAAATCCATGACTTCGCCCTGCTCCTTGGACGCGATGTCGAAGCTTTGGCTGATCTTCGACACGTCACCGGACAGCAGCAGCGCCGGGGTCTGGTTCAGGCGTACATCAAGCTTCTTGATGGTGGCCTGCTCAAGGTCCGGGTCCCACAGGGTGACCATCTTGCCATCAGACACCACCACCTGCTCCTGCGGGGCATCGGTGTGCCAGTAGAACAGGCCCGGGCGCTTGACGGTCATCTGGCCCTTGGTCTCCTGCAAGCTGGTGCCGTCGGCACCCAGCGTCAGCTGAGAGAAATTGGCATCGATCGTCTGCGACTTTTCCAGCAACTGGGTCAGGCGCTTCACGTCCAACTC
The DNA here is from genome assembly GCF_059025405.1 of Pseudomonas sp. 5.2. Taxonomy (NCBI): domain Bacteria; kingdom Pseudomonadati; phylum Pseudomonadota; class Gammaproteobacteria; order Pseudomonadales; family Pseudomonadaceae; genus Pseudomonas; species Pseudomonas sp. 5.2. The sequence continues at coordinate 503,364 of NZ_JBYBHH010000001.1, read as the reverse complement.
GCCGGCATGGGCCGACACAGAGCCCATGGCCAGGGCAGAAACCAACAGCATGCGAATCGCGCGCATGGAAATCCTCGTAGGACAGTAAATGAGCCAGGCGCCCAGCAGGCGCCCGGCAAGGTGTTCATCAATCGCGCGGGCCGCCTGGGGCTATCACTTCCCGCGAGCCGTTGCTGTTCATCGGGGTGACCACGCCGGCCATCTCCATTGCCTCGATCATGCGTGCGGCACGGTTGTAGCCGATCTTCAGCTTGCGCTGCACAGCGGAAATGGAGGCACGGCGGCTCTCGAGCACGAACTGCACGGCTTCATCATACAGTGCATCGCTTTCCGAATCGTCGCCGTCACCACCACCGCCGCCGCCTTCAAAGCCGCTGCCGGCCTCTTCGACGCCGTTGAGGATGTCGTCGTTGTAGTCCGGCGCGCCACGCAGCTTCCAGGCTTCCACCACGCGGTGCACTTCGTCATCGGAAACGAACGCACCGTGCACGCGGATCGGCAGGCTGGTACCGGGCGGCATGTACAGCATGTCACCGTGACCGAGCAACTGCTCGGCGCCACCCTGGTCGATGATGGTGCGGGAGTCGATCTTGCTCGACACCTGGAACGCCATGCGCGTCGGGATGTTGGCCTTGATCAGGCCGGTGATCACGTCAACCGACGGGCGCTGGGTGGCGAGGATCAGGTGAATACCGGCGGCCCGCGCTTTCTGGGCGATACGGGCGATCAGTTCTTCGACCTTCTTGCCGACGATCATCATCATGTCGGCGAATTCGTCGACCACCACCACGATGGTCGGCAGGGTCTTCAGCGCGGGTGGCTCGTCGTCCATGCTCTCGCGACGGTACAGCGGGTCGTGGATGACCTCGCCGGCCTCCTGAGCGTCCTTGATCTTGCGGTTGAAGCCGCCCAGGTTACGCACGCCCATCGCGGCCATCAGCTTGTAGCGCCGCTCCATCTCGGCGACGCTCCAGCGCAGCGCGTTGGCGGCGTCCTTCATGTCGGTGACCACCGGGCACAACAGGTGCGGGATGCCTTCGTAGATCGACAGTTCGAGCATCTTCGGGTCGATCATGATCAGCCGCGCGTCTTCCGGGCCGGACTTGAACAGAATCGACAGGATCATCGCGTTCACACCCACCGACTTACCAGAACCGGTAGTACCGGCCACCAGCAGGTGCGGCATCTTGGCCAGGTCGGTGATCACCGGTTTGCCACCGATGTCATGGCCCAAGGCCAATGCAACCGGCGACTTGGACTCGTCGAACTGCGGCGACGACAGCACTTCAGAGAAGCGCACCATCTGCCGGTTTTCGTTAGGGATCTCGATACCCACGGTGGTCTTGCCCGGGATTACCTCGACCACGCGCACGCTGGTCACCGCCAGCGAGCGCGCCAGGTCCTTGGCCAGGTTGGCGATACGGCTGACCTTGACCCCTGCCGCGGGCTGGATTTCGTAGCGGGTAATGACCGGGCCTGGGTGGATGGAGTCCACCGAGACTTCCACGCCAAATTCCTTGAGCTTGATTTCCAGCAGTTGGCCAACACCGGCCAGGGATTCTGGCGAGTACTCGATCTTTTTCTGCTCGGCCGGATCGAGAATGGAGATCGACGGCAACGTGCCTTCCACAGCGCTGTCGACGAACAGCGGGGTCTGTTTTTCCTTCATCACCCGCTTGCTCGGCTCCGGCGCCTTGGCCGGGGCTGGCGGGATGATCACTGGCGCCGCAGGTTGCTCGCGGGGCACCACTGTCTCGCGCGCCACCACGGGTTCGCGCGGTGGGGCAGGCCGGGCGGGCGCCTCTTCGCGCTCGACGCTACGCTCACGCAGCTGAGGCTTGACCGGCTCGCGCTTTTGCGCAGCCGCTGGCGCGGTGTTGAAACTCGGTTCATCCACCTCACGCAACTGCGCCTCCAGGCGCTTGCGCTCGTTGCGGGCTTCCCACCAGCGGTTGGCGGCGCCTTGCACCAGTTCGAACAGGTCGAGGGTGATCTTGCCGGTAAGGTCCATCACTTTGAACCAGGACAGGTCGGTGAACACCGTCAGGCCAAACAGGAACAGGGCAATGAACATCAACGTGCTGCCCTGCACGTTCAGCAGGCTGCGCGCCAGTTCGCCCAGGCTTTCGCCGAGGGCACCGCCCGCGGAGAACGGAATGCTCGCCGGCGGGTGGAAATGGATATGCGCCAGGGCTGCGCCCGACAGCACCAGGAACACCAGCCCGATCAGGCGCCAGGAGAACAGCCAGCCGCTCCACTCCCAGGGTTGGTGGCGCTCGCGGAAGATCTGCCAGGTCTTGATCGCCAGCAACAGCGGGAAGATATAGGCGAAATAGCCCAGCACCATGAACAGGATGTCGGCGAAGTAGGCCCCTGCTCGCCCGGCGGCGTTTTGCACCTGGTCAATGTTGCTGGTATGGCTGAAGCCAGGGTCGGAAGTGTCGTACGTCAGCAGCGCCATCCACAGGTACAGGCACAGGGCGCCGACAGCGATCAACGCACCTTCCTTGAGACGATAGTGCAGCTGCTGCCGCCACATAGGCACTGGCAAGGGAGCTGGAGTTGCGGTGGATTTCTTCAAAACGCGTCTATTCCTGCGCGTGCTGCGCGTCCAATAGTGATCGGCCGGTGTCTGGCCAATGAACCACTACTTTTAACATTACTGCCCGCCAGCCGCCATGGCGGCGCGCCGCACATGGGCTTGAGGGGGCTGCTTTCACTTAGCTGCAATTTGAGCATGCATTTTCTTTTGTGACAAAGGCTTATGCTGTGTTTTTGCACAGGTGTGACAGCAAATGTCCCGGATGGTGCCTGAGGCCTCATGAATGTGTAGGAAAATGCCTAAAGGGCTGCCTGCGCTACGGCGAATGAACCGCAGTGATTGACCCTGCTTTTCAGCCACGCCATGCTGACCACTCCCCTCCCCCACCGCACGATAGACCATGCTTACCTGGCTGACCCGCGACTCGCTGACCTTTCCGCCCCTGGAAAAGGCCCTGCACGAACCCAACGGCTTGCTCGCCGCCGGCGGCGACCTGAGCCCCGAGCGCCTGGTGCAGGCCTATCGCCACGGCTGCTTCCCCTGGTACCAGGATGGCCAGCCGATCCTCTGGTGGTCACCCAACCCTCGCACCGTGCTGCTGCCAGACGAACTGCACGTCTCGCGCTCGCTGGCCAAGTTCATGCGACAGGGCCATTACCAGGTCAGTTTCGACACCGACTTCGCCGGCGTGATCGCCGCCTGCGCCGCGCCGCGTGACTACGCCGACGGCACCTGGATCACCGACACCCTGCGCGCGGCCTACTGCGAGCTGCACCGGCTTGGCTACGCCCATTCGGTGGAGGTGCGCCAGGACGGTGAGCTGGTCGGCGGCCTGTACGGCCTGGCCATGGGCCGCCTGTTCTTCGGCGAATCGATGTTCAGCCGCGCCGACAATGCCTCCAAGGTCGGCTTCGTGACGCTGGTCGCACACCTGCGCCAGGCCGGTTTTGTGCTGATCGACTGCCAGATGCCGACCAACCACCTGCACAGCCTGGGCGCGCGCGCCATCAGCCGCGCCGACTTTGCCGACTACCTGGCACGCTACCTCGACCAGCCCAACAGCGCCACCTGGGTTCCCTAGGCGAGTTCTCAGAGCTGGCTTACACTTAAGGCAAAGTCTCACCGAAGGGGTTGATCATGACAGAGTTGGCGCGGTTGAAGTTTTATGCCACTCAACCCCACTCCTGCAGCTACCTGCCCGAGGAGCAGGCAACCACGCTGTTTCTCGACCCCAGCCAGCCAATGGACGTGAACGTGTACGCCGACCTGTCGGAGATGGGTTTTCGGCGCAGTGGCGATCACCTGTACCGCCCCCATTGCCAAAACTGCAACGCCTGTGTGCCAGCACGCATTCCGGCGGCGCGCTTCATCCCCAACCGCCAGCAACGGCGCATTCTCAAGCGCAACGCCGACTTGACCGTGACCGCCGCACGCCCGGCGTTCAAGGAAGAGTATTTCGACCTGTACCGGCGCTACATCGAAACCCGTCATGCCGACGGCGACATGTACCCGCCCAGCCGTGATCAGTTTTCCACCTTCCTGGTACGTGACCTGCCCTTCTGCTGGTTCTACGAGTTCCGCCTGGCAGGGCGCCTGCTGGCGGTGGCGGTATGCGACCTGCTGCCCAACGGCTTGTCGGCGGTCTACACCTTCTACGAGCCCGATGAAGAGCGCCGCAGCCTGGGCCGTTTCGCCATCCTCTGGCAGATCACCGAAGCCCTTCGGCAGAACCTGGAGGCGGTTTACCTCGGGTACTGGATCAAGAACTGCAAGAAGATGAACTACAAGACCCAGTATCGCCCCATCGAGCTGCTGATCAACCAGCGCTGGGTCACCCTCAACTGAAAGCATTGGCTTGAAATACTATTTTCCGGCATAATCCACGCCACTTTTTTGCCCGGTGCGGTTATGCGTCGGGCCAACACTGGACACCGAGGGCTCAACTGCATGTCGAAAGAAGACAGCTTCGAAATGGAAGGTACTGTCGTCGACACCCTGCCCAACACCATGTTCCGCGTGGAGTTGGAAAACGGGCACGTCGTAACCGCGCACATCTCCGGAAAGATGCGCAAGAACTACATCCGTATTCTCACTGGCGACAAGGTCCGCGTCGAACTGACACCTTACGACCTGAGCAAAGGCCGCATCACGTATCGTGCGCGCTAAGCCCAAGCCATGAAAAAGCCCGGCCAAGTGCCGGGCTTTTTTGTGCCTTCAAGAATGGCTGGGGCTGCTTTGCAGCCCATTCGCAGCACAAGGCTGCTCCTACCTGGGAATGTGACACCCTGTAGGAGCAGCCTTGCGCTGCGAATGGGCCGCAAAGCGGCCCCAGCCATCACGCCACCTCAGCCGTGGTCTCGAAGTCGAACACCAACTCGCCATCGCGCAAGTCGACGTGCACCACGCCGCCATGCTCGGCCAGCTCACCGAACAGGATCTCTTCAGCCAGCGGCCGCTTGATCTTGTCCTGGATCAGCCGCGCCATCGGCCGTGCACCCATCTGCACATCGTAGCCCGACGCCGCCAGCCAGCCGCGTGCTTCATCACTGACCTCCAACAGCACACGTTTATCTTCCAGCTGAGCCTGCAGTTCGATAAGGAACTTGTCGACGATGCTCTTGATGGTTTCGTGGCTCAGGCGGCCAAACTGGATGATGGTGTCCAGGCGGTTGCGGAACTCCGGCGTGAAGCTCTTGCGAATGACTTCCATGGCATCGGACGCATGGTCCTGATGGGTAAACCCGATCGAAGCCCGCGCCGCAGTCTCTGCCCCGGCGTTGGTGGTCATGATCAGGATCACGTTACGGAAGTCTGCCTTACGCCCGTTATTGTCGGTCAGCGTGCCGTGGTCCATCACCTGCAGCAGCAGGTTGAAGACTTCAGGGTGCGCCTTCTCGATTTCGTCCAGCAGCAACACGCAATGCGGCTGCTTGGTGATCGCCTCGGTCAACAGGCCACCTTGGTCGAACCCGACATAGCCAGGCGGTGCACCGATCAAGCGCGAAACGGTATGCCGCTCCATGTACTCGGACATGTCGAAGCGCACCAGCTCCACACCCAGCGCCTTGGCCAACTGCCGCGCCGCTTCGGTCTTGCCGACACCGGTAGGCCCGGCAAACAGGAACGAACCCACCGGCTTGTCGGGCGCCTTGAGCCCCGCACGGGACAGCTTGATCGCCGTCGCCAGCGAGTCGATGGCCGGGTCCTGCCCGAACACGGTCAGCTTCAGGTCACGCTCAAGGTTGCGCAGCAGCTCCTTGTCGGAACTGGTGACATGCTTTGGCGGAATCCGCGCGATCTTGGCGACGATGTCTTCGACTTGTGGCACCTCGATACGCTTGACCCGGTTTGCCTCAGGCTGCAGGCGCTGGTAGGCACCCGCCTCGTCGATCACGTCGATGGCCTTGTCCGGCATGTGCCGGTCGTTGATGTAGCGCGAGGCCAGCTCTGCAGCGGCGCGCAGGGCTTCGTCGCTGTACTCGATGTTGTGGTGGCTCTCGAACCGGCCCTTGAGCCCGCGCAGGATCCCCACGGTGTCTTCCACCGAAGGCTCGCTGACATCGACCTTCTGGAAACGCCGTGCCAGGGCACGGTCCTTCTCGAAGATGCCGCGGAATTCCTGGAAGGTGGTCGAACCGATGCAGCGAATGTCGCCAGACGACAGCAGCGGCTTGAGCAGGTTGGACGCATCCATGACCCCACCGGAAGCCGCACCGGCGCCGATGATGGTGTGGATCTCGTCAATGAACAGGATCGCCTGCGGGCGTTTGCGCAGCTCGCCGAGCAGCGCCTTGAAGCGCTTCTCGAAGTCGCCGCGGTACTTGGTACCGGCCAGCAGTGCACCCAGGTCGAGGGAATACACCACGCTCTGGGCCAGCAGGTCAGGCACCTGGCCGTCGACGATACGCTTGGCCAGGCCTTCGGCGATGGCCGTCTTGCCCACCCCGGCCTCACCGACGAGCAGCGGGTTGTTTTTGCGCCGGCGCGCCAGGATCTGCGCAACACGCTCGACTTCCTGCTCACGGCCCACCAGCGGATCGATGCGCCCGGCACGTGCCAGTTCGTTCAGGTTGCTGGCATAGGCATCCAGCGGGTTGCTCGACGATGACGTTTCGCCACCGTCCTCGTCCTGCATCTCCTGGTCGCCTTCGGTGTTGGGGCCATGGCCCGGCACCTTGGAAATACCATGAGCGATGTAGTTGACCACGTCGATACGGGCCACGCTCTGCTGCTTGAGCAGAAACACGGCCTGGCTTTCCTGTTCGCTGAAGATCGCCACCAGCACATTGGCGCCGGTCACTTCGCGCTTGCCGGAGCTCTGCACATGGAACACGGCACGCTGCAGCACACGCTGGAAGCCCAGGGTCGGCTGGGTTTCGCGGTCTTCGTCGTTGACCGGAATCAGGGGTGTGGTGGAATCGATGAACTCTTGCAGGTCGTGCTTGAGTTTGTCGAGATTGGCGCCACAGGCGCGCAGAACGGTCGCAGCAGCCTCATTGTCAAGGAGTGCCAGCAGCAGATGTTCGACGGTCATGAACTCATGACGCTTCGAACGAGCCTCCTTGAAGGCCAGATTGAGGGTGACTTCGAGCTCGCGGTTTAACATAGCTTCACCTCATACCCAAGTGGTCGGCGATTAACCGTCCTTCTCGATTTCACAGAGTAGCGGATGCTGGCTTTCCCTGGCGTATTGGTTGACCTGCATGGCCTTTGTTTCGGCGATGTCACGGGTAAACAATCCGCACACTGCCCGCCCCTCGGTATGGACGGTCAGCATGATCTTGGTCGCCAGCTCGCGGTTCAGACTGAAGAACGTCTCGAGCACTTCGACGACGAAATCCATTGGTGTGTAGTCATCGTTGAACAAAACCACCTTGTACATCGGTGGCGCCTGCAGGATCGGCTTGGCTTCCTGGACAGCAAGACCTGAGCCGTCGTCCTCATTCGATTGCGGGCGATCCTGATTGAATGTTAGTCGAATCTCACTAGGTGCATGCATGGAAAGAATTTCATCATGATCGACAGGTTAAAGTTGTGGGTTGAGCGCAAAGTCAGCCTCCGGCGCACGCGCCGCATGACCTTGACTATCGGCAAAACGGTGTTACAACCAATAAGAACCCACCGTGGTCGATAAAGATCCGCGCAGTCAACCAGATTTTTCGCATGGTTCGTATGCGGATGAAGTGGATGATACTCCAGTGATGGAGTCCTTTGCAGAGGGACATAGGGATGGCAAGCGGTAAAGTCAAGTGGTTCAACAATGCCAAGGGCTACGGATTCATCAACGAGGAAGGTAAATCCGATGACCTTTTCGCTCATTACTCGGCCATCCAGATGGACGGATACAAGACGCTGAAGGCTGGCCAGTCCGTGGAGTTCGACATCATCCAGGGCCCCAAAGGCCTGCACGCGGTCAACATAAAGGACGCCGCTGCCGCTGCGGCTGCCAAGGCCCAAGGCCAGACCGCAAGCGAAACCGCCAGAGCCTGACCACTGCTCCGTGTGGGTATACGAAAAAACCGGTCGCCTCTTTAGCCAGGCGACCGGTTTTCTCTTGCCTCACATATGCTTGATCATCTCATCGCCAAAGCCCGAGCTGCCCACCAGCGTCGCCCCGTCCATCAGGCGTTCGAAGTCATAGGTCACGGTCTTGGCGGCAATCGCGCCGTTGGTGCCCTTGATGATCAGGTCGGCCGCCTCGGTCCAGCCCATGTGGCGCAGCATCATCTCTGCAGACAGAATCACTGACCCCGGGTTGACCTTGTCCTGCCCGGCGTACTTGGGCGCGGTGCCGTGGGTGGCCTCGAACATGGCCACGGTATCGGACAGGTTGGCACCCGGCGCAATGCCAATACCACCCACCTCTGCCGCCAGCGCGTCGGACAGGTAGTCGCCGTTGAGGTTGAGGGTGGCGATCACGTCGTATTCGGCCGGGCGCAGCAGGATCTGCTGGAGCATGGCGTCGGCGATGGCATCCTTGACGATGACCTCACGCCCAGTCTTGGGGTTTTTGAACGTCATCCAGGGGCCGCCGTCGAGCAGCTCGGCAGCAAACTCGTCGCGAGCCACCTCGTAGCCCCAATCCTTGAAGGCCCCTTCGGTGAACTTCATGATGTTGCCCTTGTGCACCAGGGTCAGCGACTCGCGGTCGTTGTCCACCACGTATTGCAGAGCCTTGCGCACAAGGCGCTTGGTGCCCTCGCGGGAAACGGGTTTGACGCCGATACCGCAGTCCTGGTCGAAACGGATCTTGGTGACGCCCATTTCCTCCTTGAGGAACTTGATCACCTTGTTCGCCTCGGGCGAGCCGGCTTTCCATTCGATGCCGGCGTAGATGTCTTCGGAGTTCTCGCGGAAGATCACCATGTCGACATCGCCCGGTTTTTTCACCGGGCTCGGCACGCCCTGGAACCACACCACCGGGCGCAGGCACACATACAGGTCAAGCTGCTGGCGCAACGCCACGTTCAGCGAGCGGATACCGCCTCCGACCGGCGTGGTCAGCGGGCCCTTGATCGACACCACGTACTCGCGCACTGCATCGAGGGTTTCCTGCGGCAGCCAGGTGTCCTGGTCATAGACCTGGGTGGCCTTCTCGCCCGCGTACACCTCCATCCAGGCAATCTTGCGCTTGCCGCCGTAGGCCTTCTGCACGGCGGCGTCCACGACCTTGATCATCACCGGCGAGACATCGACGCCAATCCCATCGCCTTCGATATAAGGAATGATGGGGTTATCGGGCACATTGAGCGAATGGTCTGCATTGACGGTGATCTTGGTGCCGTCGGTCGGAACCTTGATTTTCTGGTATCCCATGCTTGCACTACTCCGCTTTCGGGTGTGATTGGACATCCTGCAATCCAATGAGCCTAAACCACATCTGCCGACCTGCAAGGGCTGCGACATCGCGCCACATTGCCCCTACGTCTTTGGTCTTATAAATGGCGCCGATGTCACTTGGCCTTGCTGATTAGCCCAAAGGGTTTGATATACTCCGCCGCGACCGAAGGGTCATTGGGGCGATCCCTAGGAAAATGCGGCTCGCCCTTGGCCAAGAATGGCCACAAAGCCTGGGCTGTTACCGCAGCTCAGCACTTGACGCTCGACTGATGCATCCACCATCACCGCTCGCAGCCTCTCGACTTTCCGCTCATGGCGTCGCCAGGGCGAAGCGCCTACCCTGCGCACCTCGAGACTCGAGTACGCTCAGCACATAGAGAGTTAACCCGCATGCCCACCCGTTCCAAGATCATCTATACCTTCACCGACGAAGCCCCCGCCCTCGCCACCTACTCGCTGCTGCCGATCGTCGAAGCCTTCACCGCTTCCGCTGACATCGCCGTCGAAACTCGCGACATCTCCCTGGCCGGCCGTATCCTCGCGGCATTCCCGGAGCAACTGGGCGCCGAGAAGCAAGTAGGCGATCACCTGGCGGAACTGGGCCAACTGGCTACCACCCCTGAAGCGAACATCATCAAGCTGCCGAACATCAGCGCCTCGGTACCGCAGCTCAAGGCCGCGATCAAGGAACTGCAAGGCAAGGGCTTCAACATCCCTGACTACGCCGACGAGCCGTCCACCGAGGCCGAAAAAGAATCTCGCGCCCGTTACGACCGCATCAAAGGCAGCGCCGTTAACCCGGTACTGCGCGAAGGCAACTCTGACCGCCGCGCGCCGCTGTCGGTCAAGAACTACGCACGCAAGCACCCGCACAAGATGGGCGCCTGGGCTGCCGACTCGCAGTCGCACGTTGCCCACATGACCCAAGGCGACTTCTATGGCAGCGAAAAGGCTGCCCTGATCGAGGCTGACGACAGCCTGCGCATCGAGCTGGTCGCCAAAGACGGCACCACCACCGTCCTGAAAGCCAAGACCGCGGTCAAGGCTGCCGAAATCGTCGACTGCGCGACCATGAGCCGCAAAGCCCTGAAAGCCTTCATCGCCGAGCAGATCGCCGATGCCAAGGCCTCCGGCGTGCTGCTGTCGGTGCACCTGAAAGCCACCATGATGAAGGTCTCCGACCCGATCATGTTCGGCGTCATCGTCGAAGAGTTTTATAACGACGTGCTGGCCAAGCACGCCGCTGCACTGGCTGAAGTGGGCTTCAACGCCAACAACGGCATCGGCGACCTGTACGCCCGCATCAAGGACCTGCCAGCTGACAAGCAGGCCGAGATCGAAGCCGACATCCAGGCCCTGTACGCCGTTCGCCCGGCCCTGGCCATGGTCAACTCCGACAAAGGCATCACCAACTTGCACGTGCCGAGCGACGTCATCGTCGACGCCTCGATGCCGGCCATGATCCGTGACTCGGGCAAGATGTGGAACACCGCCGGCGAGCTGCAAGACGCCAAGGCGATCATCCCGGACCGTTGCTACGCCGGCATCTACCAGGCCACCATCGAAGACTGCAAAGTCAACGGTGCCTTCGACCCGACCACCATGGGCAGCGTACCGAACGTTGGCCTGATGGCGCAGAAAGCCGAAGAGTACGGCTCCCACGACAAGACCTTCCAGATCCAGGCCGATGGCGTGGTTCGTGTGGTCGATGGCAAAGGCCAGGTCGTGCTGCAGCAGAACGTCGAAGCCGGTGACATCTTCCGCATGTGCCAGACCAAAGACGCGCCGATCCAAGACTGGGTCAAGCTGGCCGTCAACCGTGCCCGCCTGAGCAACACCCCGGCGGTGTTCTGGCTGGACCCGGCTCGCGCCCACGACGGCGTGATGATCGAGAAAGTCCAGAAGTACCTGAAGGATCACGACACCGCTGGCCTGGACATCCGTGTCCTGGCACCGGTCGATGCCATCAAGTTCTCCCTGGCTCGCATCCGCGAAGGCAAGGACACCATCTCGGTGACCGGCAACGTGCTGCGCGACTACCTGACCGACCTGTTCCCGATCATGGAGCTGGGCACCAGCGCCAAGATGCTGTCGATCGTCCCGCTGATGAACGGCGGTGGCCTGTTCGAAACCGGCGCTGGCGGTTCGGCACCGAAGCACGTGCAGCAGCTGGTTGAAGAGAACTTCCTGCGTTGGGACTCGCTGGGTGAATTCCTGGCCCTGGCCGCTTCCCTGGAGCACCTGGGCAACACCTACGACAACCCGCGCGCCAAAGTCCTGGCCAACACCCTGGACCAGGCCACCGGCAAGTTCCTCGACACCAACAAGTCGCCTTCGCGCAAAGTCGGTGGTATCGACAACCGCGGCAGCCACTTCTACCTGACCCTGTACTGGGCCGAGGCCCTGGCTGCTCAGGCTGACGACGCCGCCCTGCAGGCGCGCTTCGCACCGCTGGCAAAAGCCCTGGCCGAGAACGAAGCGACCATCGTCGCCGAGCTCAACGCCGTTCAAGGCAAGCCGGCAGACATCGGTGGCTACTACGCCCCGAATGCCGAGCTGACCGCCAAGGTGATGCGCCCAAGCCAGACCTTCAACAGCGCCATTGCCGCCCTGTAAGGTCCGCTTGAAGTAACCCCACAAACCCCGGCCACGCACCGGGGTTTGTGCTTTCTGGATCTTGGGGGCTGCTTTGCAGCCCATCGCCGGCAAGCCAGCTCCCACAGGCAATGTGCATACCCTGAGATGTATGCATCACCTGTGGGAGCTGGCTTGCCGGCGATGGACCGCAACGCGGTCCCGGCAATCGACAAGGACACTTCAATGACCTGGCAACCCCACATCACCGTCGCCACCCTCGTCGAGCACGAAGGTAAATTCCTGTTCGTCGAAGAATTCAAAGCCGGCCAGCACGTCTTCAACCAACCCGCCGGCCACCTCGAACCCAACGAAACCCTGCCCCAGGCCGCCCTGCGCGAAACCCTCGAAGAAACCGCCTGGGAAGTCGAACTGACCGGCGTGGTCGGCATCTACCTGTACACCGCCCCCAGCAATGGCGTGACTTATCAGCGCATCTGCTTCGCCGCCCGCCCCGTGCGCCACCATGCCGACCTGGCACTGGACAGCGACATCGTCCGCGCCGTCTGGCTGACCCGCGACGAGCTGCTGGCCGACCCCACCCGCTGGCGCAGCGAGCTGGTACCGCGCTGCCTCGACGACTACCTCGCTGGCCCGCTGCACAGCCTCACGCTGCTGCGCGACTGACGTGCAGCCTCGGGTTTGATAGAATCGGCGTTTTTCCCCTCTGATACACATCGGTAGCCATGACCAGCCCAGCACTCAAAGACCCCGCCAAGACCCGCGTCATCGTCGGCATGTCCGGCGGCGTGGACTCCTCCGTCTCCGCCCTTCTGCTCATGGAGCAGGGCTACCAGGTGGAAGGGCTGTTCATGAAGAACTGGGAAGAGGACGACGGCACCGAATACTGCACAGCCCGTGAAGACCTGGCCGACGCCCAGGCCGTGTGCGACCGCATCGGCATCAAGCTGCACACCGCCAACTTCGCCGCCGAGTACTGGGACCACGTCTTCGAGCACTTCCTCGAAGAGTACAAAGCCGGCCGCACGCCCAACCCGGACATCCTCTGCAACCGCGAAATCAAGTTCAAAGCGTTCCTCGACTACGCCCTGTCGCTGGGCGCCGACCTGATCGCCACCGGCCACTACGTGCGCCGTCGCGACACCGGCGCGCTCACCGAGCTGCTCAAGGGGCTCGACCCGAACAAGGACCAGAGCTACTTCCTGCATGCGGTTGGCGGCAAAGAAATCGCCCGTACCCTGTTCCCGGTCGGCGAGCTGGAAAAGCCAGAGGTGCGCGCCATTGCCGAAAAGCATGGCCTGGCCACCGCCAAGAAAAAAGACTCCACCGGTATCTGCTTCATCGGCGAGCGCCGTTTCAGCGACTTCCTCAAGCAGTACCTGCCCGCCCAGCCCGGTGAAATCCAGACCACCGACGGCGAAGTCATCGGCCGCCACCATGGCCTGATGTACCACACCATCGGCCAGCGCCAGGGCCTGGGTATCGGCGGCCTGAAGGACGCTGGCGACGAGCCGTGGTACGTGCTGCACAAGGACCTGGCCCGCAATGTGTTGGTGGTCGGCCAGGGCAATGAACACCCTTGGCTGTTCTCCCGCGCCCTGCTCGCCTCGGAAATCTACTGGGTCAACCCGATCGACCTCAGCAGCCCGCGCAAGCTCACCGCCAAGGTGCGCTACCGCCAGAGCGACCAGCACTGCACCCTGGAACTGACCGAGAGCGGTTACCGCGCCGTGTTCGACGAACCGCAACGCGCGGTCACCCCAGGCCAGTCGGTGGTGTTCTATGACGGTGAGGCGTGCCTGGGCGGCGGCGTGATCGAGACTGCCGAGCCCTGGAGCCCGCGCGCATGAGCAACCTGCAGGAGCAATTGATTGCCCTGGGCGGCGTGTTCCAGGCCGCCGTGCTGGTCGACCGCATCGCCCGCACCGGCCAGGCCAGCGAGGCCAACATCGGCTGCATGCTGGGTAGCCTGCTGGTGCGCGACCCCAAGGACACCCTGGAGGTGTTCGGCGGTGACGACCTCAACCTGCGGGACGGCTACCGCGCCCTGGTCGGCGCCCTGGAGCGCGACCCCAGCAGCCTGCAGCGCGAGCCCCTGCGCTATGCCCTGTCCATGTTGGGCCTGGAACGCCAACTGGCCAAGCGCGGCGACCTGCTCGACACCATCGGCAACCGCCTGCCGCAGATCCAGTCACAGGCCGACCATTTTGGCCTGGTTCATGAAAACGTCATCGCCTCCAGTGGCGCCTTGTACCAGGACACCCTGAGCACCTTGCGCCAGCGTATCCAGGTACACGGCGACATGCGCTTCCTGCAGCAGGCCAGCAATGCCTCCAAAATCCGCGCCCTGCTGCTGGCCGGCATCCGAGCCGCGCGCCTGTGGCGCCAGCTGGGCGGCCATCGCTGGCAGCTGGTGTTCAGCCGTCGCAAGCTGCTCAACGAACTGTACGACATGATGCGTACGCCTTCCTGAAGGCAACGCCGACCCTTGTAGGAGCAGCCTTGCGCTGCGAATGGGCTGCACAGCAGCCCCAGCCTCTCAAAGATTGCCGGGGCTGCCGCGCAGCCCTTTCGCGACACAAGGCCGCTCCCGCAAAGGCACTGCGAGATGTTTTTATAGGCCCGACCTTTGGTCAGCCACCCGACCCGGGCGCTTTTTTCATGTATGATATGCGCCCTTCCAAAAGCCTGACTGTCCGAGAACACCCCATGCAGCTTTCCTCGCTCACTGCGGTTTCCCCTGTAGACGGCCGTTATGCCGGCAAAACCCAGGCCTTGCGCCCCATTTTCAGCGAATACGGCCTGATCCGTTTCCGCGCCCTGGTCGAAGTGCGCTGGTTGCAGCGCCTGGCCGCCCACCCGCAGATCGGCGAAGTGCCGGCGTTCTCCGCCGAAGCCAACGCCCTGCTGGACACCCTGGCCACCGACTTCAAGCTCGAGCACGCCGAACGCGTCAAGGAAATCGAGCGCACCACCAACCACGACGTCAAGGCCATCGAGTACCTGCTCAAAGAGCAGGCTGCCCAACTGCCTGAGCTGGCCAAGGTTAGCGAGTTCATCCACTTCGCCTGCACCAGCGAGGACATCAACAACCTGTCCCACGCCCTGATGCTGCGCGCTGGCCGCGACGACGTGCTGCTGCCGCTGATGCGCCAGATCGCCGACGCCATCCGCGCCCAGGCCCACGCCTTGGCCGACGTGCCGATGCTGTCGCGCACCCACGGCCAACCGGCTTCGCCGACCACCCTGGGTAAAGAGCTGGCCAACGTCGTGTACCGCCTGGAGCGCCAGATCGCTCAGGTAGCCGCCGTGCCACTGCTGGGCAAGATCAACGGCGCCGTGGGCAACTACAACGCCCACCTGTCGGCCTACTCGCAGATCGACTGGGAAGCCAACGCCCGCGCCTTCATCGAAGACGAGCTGGGCCTGCAGTTCAACCCGTACACCACGCAGATCGAGCCGCACGACTACATCGCCGAGCTGTTCGACGCGATCGCCCGCTTCAACACCATCCTCATCGACTTCGACCGCGACGTCTGGGGCTACATCTCCCTGGGCTACTTCAAGCAGAAGACCGTCGCCGGTGAAATCGGCTCGTCGACCATGCCGCACAAGGTCAACCCGATCGACTTCGAGAACTCTGAAGGCAACCTGGGTATCGCCAATGCGCTGTTCCAGCACCTGGCCAGCAAGCTGCCGATCTCGCGCTGGCAGCGCGACCTGACCGACTCCACCGTGCTGCGCAACCTGGGCGTGGGCTTCGCTCACAGCGTCATCGCCTACGAAGCCAGCCTGAAGGGCATCGGCAAGCTGGAAGTCAACACCGCACGTATCGCCGCCGACCTGGACGCCTGCTGGGAAGTCCTGGCCGAGCCGATCCAGACCGTCATGCGCCGCTTCAACATCGAGAACCCGTACGAGAAGCTCAAAGAGCTGACCCGTGGCAAGGGCATCACCCCTGAGGCGCTGCTGACCTTCATCGACGGCCTGGACATGCCAGCCGACGCCAAGGCCGAGCTCAAGCAGCTGACCCCTGCCACTTACATCGGTAACGCGGCAGCGCAGGCCAAACGCATCTAAGCTGACCGTCGCGTTCAACGCCCGGCTTAGCCGGGCGTTTTTATTCCCGTACGAAAATTACGTTTTTTCAATAGGTTGAACATGAATCCTGATACTCCACTGCAGCTGCTGGGCGGCATCTCGGCCCGCGAATTCATGCGCGACTACTGGCAGAAGAAGCCCCTGCTGGTACGCCAGGCCTTCCCCGACTTCATCAGCCCGATCGAGCCCGACGAACTGGCCGGCCTGGCGCTTGAAGAAGAAGTCGAATCGCGCCTGGTGCTCGAACACGGCGAGCGCCCGTGGGAGCTGCGCCGCGGCCCGTTCGAAGAAGAAGTCTTCGCCACCCTGCCCGAGCGTGACTGGACCTTGCTGGTACAGGCCGTGGACCAGTTCGTACCGGAAGTGGCCGAACTGCTGGAAGAATTCCGCTTCCTGCCCAGCTGGCGCATCGACGACGTGATGGTCAGCTTCGCCGCCCCGGGTGGCAGCGTCGGCCCGCACTTCGACAACTACGACGTGTTCCTGCTGCAAGGCCACGGCAAGCGCAACTGGAAGATCGGCCAGATGTGCAACAGCGACAGCCCGCTGATCGAGCACGCCGACCTGCGCATCCTCGCCGACTTCGAACAGAGCGGTGAGTGGACCCTGGAACCTGGCGACATGCTCTACCTGCCGCCGCGCCTGGCCCACTACGGCGTAGCCGAAGACGACTGCCTGACCTACTCGGTCGGCTTCCGCGCGCCAAGCGCTGCCGAAGTGCTGACCCACTTCACCGACTTCCTCGGCCAGTTCCTGCCAGACGAAGAGCGCTACAGCGACGCCGACGCCCAGCCGGTCAGCGACCCGCACCAGATCCAGCACGACGCCCTCGACCGCCTCAAAGGCCTGCTCGACAAGCACATGGGTGACAAAGACCTGCTGCTGACCTGGTTCGGCCAGTTCATGACCGAGCCGCGCTACCCGGAGCAGGTCGTGGGTGAAGAGCTCACTGAGGAACAGCTGATCGAAGCGCTGGAAGATGGCGCCATCCTGATCCGCAACCCAAGCGCGCGCATGGCCTGGTCCGAACTCAACGACGACCTGATGCTGTTCGCCAGCGGCCGCAGCTGCCCATTGCCGGCCAAACTGCGTGAACTGCTGAAGCTGGTCTGTGCTGCCGATGCGTTACACATCGAAAACCTTGCAGAGTGGCTGCAGGATGAAGATGGCCTTATGCTGGTACAGCAGCTGATCAAACAAGGAAGCCTGGGATTCGCCAATGAATAAAATTCGTGTGCGCCTCGCTGACTGGCATAAGGACAACGCCGACATCCGCCGCATCCGTGAGGCGGTGTTCATTGCCGAACAGCATGTACCACCGGAGCTTGAGTGGGACTCGGACGATCCGACCGCGGTGCACTTCCTGGCCCTGGAGGGTGACTACCCGATCGGTACCGCCCGCCTGCTGCCTGACGGCACCATCGGCCGGGTTTCGGTGCTCAAGGATTGGCGCGGCCTGAAGGTTGGCGATGCACTGATGAATGCGGTCATCGTCGAGGCCCAGAACAGCGACCTGAAGCAGCAGATGCTCAGTGCCCAGGTACACGCCACGCCGTTCTACGAGCGCTTGGGCTTTCGCGTAGTCAGCGAAGAGTTCCTTGAAGCCGGCATCCCGCATGTGGACATGGTGCGCGACTCTCGCGCCTGATCCATATGCAGTGGTTTCACTGACCCCTTCGCGGGGCAAGCCCGCTCCCACAAGTCTTGCACTGATCCTGAATGCAGTGGAGGGCTTGTGGGAGCGGGCTTGCACCGCGAAGAGGCCAGCAAAGACAATACATCTCCACTGACAAAAACCTGTACATCCATCCAGATAAAACTTGCCTCTGCGCCCCTGCTTGCGCATCCTAGTGCCCATCACCCCCGATGAAGCGTGCTCGGCCATGCGCCTGTTCCTCTGCGAAAAACCCTCCCAGGCAAAAGACATCGCCAAAGTGCTCGGCGCCAACCGCAAGGCCGACGGCTGCTGGCAAGGCACCGACGTCTGCGTCACCTGGTGCATCGGCCACCTGCTCGAAACCGCCCCGCCCGACAGTTATGACGAACGCTACAAGCGCTGGAACCTCGCCGACCTGCCGATCATTCCCGAAAAATGGAAGATGCTGGTCAAGCCTAAGACCGCCAGCCAGTTCAAGGCCGTCAAACGCCTACTAGGCGAGGCGCGCGAGCTGGTCATCGCCACCGACGCCGACCGCGAAGGCGAAATGATCGCCCGCGAACTGGTCGAGCACTGCCGTTACCGCGGGCCGATCCAGCGCCTGTGGCTGTCGGCCCTTGATGAAGCCTCCATCCGCAAGGCCCTGGCACGCCTGCTGCCGGGCCAGGAAACCTTCAGCCTTTATCACTCGGCGCTGGGCCGCTCCCGCGCCGACTGGCTGATCGGCATGAACATGAGCCGGCTGTTCACCTTGCTCGGGCGCCAATCCGGCTACCAGGGCGTACTGCCGGTAGGCCGGG
Organism: Pseudomonas sp. 5.2; assembly: GCF_059025405.1. Classification (NCBI taxonomy): domain Bacteria; kingdom Pseudomonadati; phylum Pseudomonadota; class Gammaproteobacteria; order Pseudomonadales; family Pseudomonadaceae; genus Pseudomonas; species Pseudomonas sp. 5.2. The sequence continues at coordinate 484,829 of NZ_JBYBHH010000001.1, read as the reverse complement.
TACAGACCCCGACCCTGCGCCTGGTGGTGGACCGTGACCGCAGCATCGCCGACTTCGTCCCCGTGCCGTTCTGGGCCATCGACGTGCAACTCGAACAGGCCGGCCAGAGCTTCAATGCCCAGTGGCGGGCCCCGGAAGATGCCTGTGACGACCAGGGCCGGTGCCTCAACCAGGCGCTGGCGCAACAGGCTGCCGCCGACATGGGCAATGCGGGCACTGCCCGCGTGGCCAAGGTGGCGACTGAACGCGTACGCGAAGCCGCCCCCCTGCCCTTCGACCTGGGCACCCTGCAGGAGCTGTGCTCAAAGAAGTTCGGCTTCGGCGCCCAGGAAACCCTCGACATCGCCCAGGCCCTGTACGAAACCCACAAGCTGATCACGTACCCGCGCAGCGACTGTGGTTACCTGCCGCTGAGCCAGCACGCCGAGGCCCCCGCCATCCTTGCCGCTCTGCAGCGCGCCGATGGCAGCCTAGCGCCGCTGCAGGCTCACCTGGAGCCCCAGCGACGCTCCCGCGCCTGGAACGACGCCAAGGTCAGTGCCCACCACGGCATCATCCCCACTGCCGCGGCCAGCGACCCCTCGCGCCTGCCCGCCAAGTTCAAGGCGGTCTATACCCTCATCCGTGCCCGTTACCTGGCGCAGTTCCTGCCCAACCACGAGTACGACCGCACCCAGGCCGATTTCGACTGTGCAGGCCATGCCTTGCGTGCCGTGGGTAAGCAAATCGTCGAGCCTGGCTGGCGCCGTGCCTTGCCCGAGGCGCTGGCCCCGGCCAAAGGCCGCGAGGCGCCGCCGGCCCAGGTTCTGCCAGCCCTGCGCGAAGGCCAGGACTGCAACGTACAAGGGCTGCAACTCAAGGACATGTGGACCCAGCCACCCAAGCCCTTTACCGAAGGCGACCTGATCAAGGCCATGAAAAACGTCGCCAAACTGGTGGATGACCCGCGGTTGAAGCAGAAGCTCAAGGAAACCACGGGCATCGGCACCGAAGCGACACGGGCCAGCATCATCCAGGGCCTGCTCGACCGTGGTTATCTGGTCAAGAACGGCAAGGCCTTGTCCGCGACGCCCGCAGCCTTCAGCCTCATCGACGCCGTACCCAGGGCCATTGCCGACCCCGGGACCACGGCCATCTGGGAGCAGGCACTGGACATGGTGCAGAGCGGTGAAATGAGCCTGGAAGAGTTCGTCGCCCGGCAGTCGGCCTGGATGGGCAAGCTGGTCGAACGCTGCAGCGGCATGCGCATGACCATTACCGCGCCTGCGGCCGGCGCCGCACCACCTTGGAAAAAGAAGCGCCGGGGCGGCAGCAAAAGTAAAGCCACCGGAAGCAAACCAGCAGCAGGCAAGCCAAGGCAACCTCGTAAAAAGGCAGCGACCTAAAGCCTGAACAGTACCTGTGGGAGCGGGCTTGCCCGCGAAGAGGCCGTCACAGGCGGCACCAAAACACAGCAAAAGCACAAAACCCGACCAACGAACTGGCGCCGTGAAATTTACCTGCTAAATTTTCATGAAAATAATCACAATAATTTTCATGAGGCACCGGCATGTTCAAGCAATCCGCGCAACACATCGCCAGCTATTACGCCCAGACCTACCCCACCCGCATACCCCTGCGCCCCACCCTGCAAGGCCGCCACGACACCGATATCCTCATTGTCGGCGCAGGTTTCAGCGGCCTGCACACCGCCCTGAGACTGACCATGGCCGGCAAGCGTGTCACGCTGCTGGAAGCCAGCCGTGTGGCGTGGGCCGCTTCCGGCCGCAACGGCGGCCAGGCGTTGCTGGGCTGGTCGTGCGACATGCCACCGCTGGAGAAGGCCCTTGGTGTAGAACGCACCCGGCGCTTGTGGGACAGCATGTGCTGGGCCGCCGATGAAATACGTGAGCTGCCACAGCGCCATGGCTTCGATATCGACTACCGGCTTGGCAGCTTATGGACAGCCGTGCTGCCGCGCCGCGTAAAAATGCTTGAAGAAGCCCTGCACGACGCCGAAACCAAATGGGGTTATGACGCCCTGCGCCTGATAGGGCGCGACGAGCTGCCCCAGTGGATCGACAGCCCACGCTACCAAGCCGCGCTGTATGACGCCAAAGGCGCCCACCTCAACCCCCTCAAGCTCGCCCAAGGCCTTGCCAGCACTATCGAGGCAGCCGGTGGCCACATTTTCGAGCAAAGCCAGGTGCTCGGCTACCAGCAGACCGGCAACGGTTATGTGACCCGCACTGAGCATGGCGAGGTACACAGCCAAATCCTGGTACTGGCCTGCAACGCGTACATCGACCGCCTCGACCCGGCCCTGTCGCGCCGCTTGCTGCCCGTCGGCTCCTACCAAGTCGCCACCGCGCCCCTGGAAGCTGACGTCGCCAAGTCATTGTTGCCGCGCAACAGCTGCGTGATCGACAACCAGTTCGTACCCGACTATTTCCGCCTTACCCCCGATAACCGCCTACTGTTCGGCGGCGGCTGCACCTACCTGGGCGGCATCCCCAAGGATGTGGCCAGCGCCACCCGCCCCTACCTTGAACGGGTGTTCCCGCAGTTGGCCGGCGTGGCCATCGACTATGCCTGGGGCGGCCACATCGACTGCAGCATCCAGCGCACCCCCGACATCGGCCGGGACGGCGAGCGCTATTGGTTACAAGGCTTCTCGGGCCACGGCGTGCTGCCGACCCTGGCCGGGGCGCGGGCGGTCAGCGATGCGATCCTTGGCAACGATGACCTGCTGGCGCTGTACCAGGGTATCGATAACGGCCGCTTCCCAGGCGGCGACTTGATGGCCGCACCGCTGGAAGCCGCAGCCAAGGCTTGGTACAGGTTGCGCGACCATGTCTGATGAAGTTCAAACACTGGCGGTGCTGATTCGCGACCTGCGCAAGCACCGCGGGCTGACGCTCGACGAGCTGGCCAGCAAGGTCAAGCGCTCACTGGGGTTTCTGTCCCAGGTCGAGCGCGGTTTGTCACGGCCAACCGTGGCCGACCTGACCGCAATCAGCGAAGCGCTGCACGTACCGACCACCTACTTCTACCAGGCCGGCCAACCCCGGCCGCTGGACTGGGTTACCCGCCCGGGCGAGCGGCGCACCATCTACTACGCCGAAGGCATCAGCGACGTGCTGGTGTCGCCTACCTTGAATGGTGGCTTTTCCATGCTCGAAAGCCACTTGGCGCCCGGCGCCAGCAGTGGCGAGGGGCACCTGAACGACAGTTCCGAGCAAGGCGGTTTCGTCCTGGAAGGTGAGCTGACGCTGTGGCGCGATGGCCACGCCGAGGCCGTCACACTCCGGCGCAACGACAGTTTTCAGCTGCCGCCGCACAGCCAGTTCCGCTACGCCAACCTGACCGACCAGACGACCCGGGTTCTCTGGGTCTTCCGATGAGAGCACAGCATGACCATCACAACAGGTTTTCCCGATCTGCTCAGTGAAGTACGCGCCTTCCGTGCCCGCTACCCCGAAGTACGCCATGTCGACCTGCTGAGCCTGGACATCCCCGGGCATTTCTACGGCAAGCGCTACCCCGTCGACATGCTGGAAAAGGTCGCCGCCGGCAGCCCGCTGAAACTACCGCAGAACTGCGTGTTGCTAGGGGTACAGGGCGGGTTGTTCCCGATCGGTGACTACTGTTTCAGCGACGGCGACCCAGATGCCGTGCGGCGCCTGATCCCCGGCACCCTCAAACCAGTCCCCTGGGAGCGCGAGCCACTGGGGCAGATGCTGATCAGCTCCGACGGCACCGCCGCCCCCATCGAGTTCGAGCCCCGGGAAGTGCTCGCCCGCGTACTGCAACGCCTGGCACGGCGTGGCATTCGCCCGGTGGTGGCGTTCGAGCTGGAGTTTTACCTGTTCGAGCGGGCACTGAAGGAAGGGCTGCCGCAGTTCCCCCGCGACCCGTTTAGCGATGACCCGGACGATCAGCCCAACATGCACATCGAGCGCCTGTCACGCTTCAGCGACGTGCTGCGCGACATGGTCGAAACAGCCAACGCGCAAGGGGTGGATGCCAACGTCATCACGGCCGAGCTGGGGCCGGGCCAGTTCGAGATCAATTTCGGCCACTGCGACGACGGCCTGCGCGCCGCCGACTGGGCTGCCCTGTTCTGCCGCAGCACCCGTGGCGTGGCGCTCAAGCACGGGCTGCGTGCTTCATTCATGAGCAAACCCTACCTGCACGCCCCTGGTAGCGGCATGCATGTACACGTCAGCCTGTACGACAACGACGGCAACAACCTGCTGGCTGCCGATGGGCAACGCCCGCTGCGCCATGCGGTGGCGGGCTGCCTGGCGGTCCTGCCGCACTGCATGCCGATCTTTGCAGCCAACCACAATGCGTTCCGTCGCTACGGCGCCATGGTCAACGCCGCCAGCCGTGCGAGTTGGGGCTATGAAGACCGCGATGCGTGCATACGCATTCCCGAGTCCGATGTGCGCAACTTGCGCATTGAGCATCGTCTGGCTGGCGCGGACGCCAACCCGTACCTGGTGCTGGCGGCGATCCTGTGCGGGATGGAGCATGGGCTGGATGCGGCGCAGGAGCCGATCACACCGCTAAACGAAGACCGCGGCAGCGGCATCGACTTCCCCAAAGACATGCTCAGCGCAGTCACCGCGATGCGCAGCCACCCCGCAGTGAATGAGGGGTTGGGGGAAGAGTTCGTGATGGTGTATTGCGAGAACAAGCGGCAAGACCACCTGGCATTCATGCAAGAAGTCAGCGCCAGGGAGTACCGCTGGTTCCTGTAATGGCTTGACTGCCAGTGCCGACCCTTTCGCGGGGCAAGCCCGCTCCCACAGGTTTACTACCAGGTTAAAGACGGTGATATACCTGTGGGAGCGGGCTTGCCCCGCGAAGAGGCCAGTACTGACAACACAGAAATCTCTCCTACTCTCAATAGCTCACTCCCACAGGTTTACTAGCAGGTTAGAGACGGTGGTATTCCTGTGGGAGCGGGCTTGTCCCGCGAAGAGGCCAGTACTGACAACACAGAAATCCCTCCTATTCTCAATAGCTCACTCCCACAGGTTTACTAGCAGGTTAGAGACGGTGGTATTCCTGTGGGAGCGGGCTTGTCCCGCGAAGAGGCCGGTACTGACAACACAGAAATCTCTCCTATTCTCAATAGCTCACTTGGCAATCCCCTGCACGGAGGAGACGCGACCATGAGCTACGTAACCACGAAGGATGGCGTTCAGATCTTCTACAAAGACTGGGGCCCGCGCGATGCGCCGGTCATTCACTTCCACCACGGCTGGCCGCTCAGTGCCGATGACTGGGATGCCCAGTTGCTGTTCTTCCTGGCCCAGGGCTTTCGCGTAGTCGCCCACGACCGCCGCGGCCATGGGCGCTCCAGCCAGGTGTGGGATGGCCATGACATGGACCACTACGCCGATGACGTAGCCGCCGTGGTCGACCACCTGGGCATCCAGGGCGCCGTGCATGTCGGCCATTCCACGGGTGGCGGCGAAGTGGTGCGCTACATGGCACGCTACCCCGGCGACAAGGTGGCCAAGGCGGTACTGATTGCTGCAGTGCCACCGCTGATGGTGCAGACACCGGCTAACCCGGGCGGCCTGCCCAAGTCGGTCTTCGACGGCTTCCAGGCCCAGGTCGCGAGTAACCGGGCGCAGTTCTACCGCGACGTGCCCACGGGGCCTTTCTACGGTTACAACCGGCCCGGGGCCAAACCGTCGGAAGGCATCATCGGCAACTGGTGGCGCCAAGGCATGATCGGCAGTGCCAAGGCGCACTACGACGGCATCGTGGCGTTTTCGCAGACTGACTTCACCGAGGACCTCAAGCGCATCACCCAGCCGGTGCTGGTAATGCACGGTGACGATGACCAGATCGTGCCTTACGAGAACGCGGGCCCGTTGTCGGCCAAGTTGCTGCCTAATGGCACGCTGAAGACCTACAAAGGGTATCCGCACGGCATGCCGACCACCCATGCCGATGTGATCAATGCGGATTTGCTGGCGTTTATACGGAGTTGATGTAACCCCCTGTAGCGGCCCTTTCGCGGGCAAGCCCGCTCCCACACGACTTTCACTGCCTTCGAACCGGTGAAAACCTGTGGGAGCGGGCTTGCCCGCGAAAGGGCCCGCATTGGCAACATACAGCCGCCAGGACTAACATGTGGCACTTCTAGCGCGGCTGTTTGCCGCGCCCTTGCCTTCCTGTGTGCACAAAAAACCAATGCCCTTCGAACTCACCGTAGAACCCCTCACCCTACTCATCCTGGCCCTGGTCGCCTTCGTCGCCGGCTTCATCGACGCCATCGCCGGCGGCGGCGGCCTGCTCACCACCCCGGCCCTGCTCACCGCCGGCATGCCGCCACACCTGGTGCTGGGCACCAACAAGCTCAGTTCCACCTTCGGCTCGGCCACGGCCGGCTTCACTTACTACAAGCGCAAACTGTTCCACCCCGCGCAGTGGCGCCCGGCGTTGTTCGCTACCCTGGTAGGCGCCTCGCTGGGCGCGGTGATCGCCCACTACCTGCCCGCCGAATGGCTGAACAAGATGCTCCCAGTCGTGGTCTTCGCCTGCGGCGTCTACTTGCTGTTCGGCGGCACGCCCAAGGCGCCGCTGGATGCCGACGCACCGATCAAGAAGAAATGGCAGGTCCCCCAAGGCTTCACCCTGGGTTTCTACGATGGCGTGGCAGGCCCCGGCACTGGCGCGTTCTGGACCGTGAGCACCCTGCTGCTGTACCCGATCGACCTGGTGCGCGCCAGCGGTGTGGCGCGCAGCATGAACTTCGTCAGCAACATCGCGGCGCTGACGGTGTTCATCATTTCCGGGCAGGTGGATTATGTCGTCGGCCTGTGCATGGGCCTGTCGGTGATGGTGGGTGCGTTCTTCGGCGCACGCACGGCGATCAGCGGCGGCAGCAAGTTCATCCGCCCGGTCTTCATCACCGTGGTGCTGGCGCTGACCGTGCGCCTAGCGTGGCAGCACTGGTTCGGGCAGGCCTAAGCGTTCAGCCACGTACAAATCGATCAGGTACCGGGCGATGGAGCGCCCGGCCGGCAGCGGCGGCAGGTCATGCACGCTGAACCACTGGGCATCCTCGATCTCGTCGGGCTGCATGACGATCTCGCCGCCCGCGTACTCGGCATGGAACCCCAGCATCATCGAATGCGGGAACGGCCAGCACTGGCTGCCGACGTAGCGGATGTTCTGTACCTCGACCGCTACCTCTTCACGCACTTCGCGCACCAGGCAATCCTCGGCCGACTCGCCGGGTTCGGCAAAGCCCGCCAAGGTGCTGTAGACACCGGTGACGAAACGCGGCGAGCGGGCCAGCAGGATCTCGTCACCGCGGGTGACCAGCACGATCATGCTCGGCGAAATGCGCGGGTAACTGCGCAGGTCGCACGGCTGGCAGTACATCGCCCGCTCCCAGCGGATTTGCGTCATCGCCTGGCCGCAGCTGCCGCAAAAACGGTGCTCGCGTGCCCAGGTACCGATCTGCGCGGCATAACCCAGCACCTTGTACAGGTCGAAATCGCCTTCGAGCATGAACGCGCGCAGGCCACGCCAGCTGCAACCCGCCAGGTCGGTGGCGCTGCGCAGTTCGAGCAGGAACACCGGCTCGCCATCGAAGTGACCGATACCATGCTCGCACAGCACGTCCAGGTCCTGGCGCTTGAGCCATTCGCGGGGGAACAGCGCGCCATTATCGTCCACCAGGAACCCTTCCGGGCTGCGGGCGACGGCCAAGCCCCCGGTGATCTGCGGGTCGAGTACTGCGGTAGTCCAGCGTGCTGACATGTCGGGGTTCCTTGCTGCGCGCCCCCCGACCCAGTCAGTCGGCGAACGTCGGTTTCTGTTTGCTCATGTGCGCCGCCACGGCCACGCGCAGGTCTTCAGACTGCAGCATCGCGGCGTTCCAGGTGGCGATGTATTCCAGGCCATCGTCAATGCGATGGTCACGCATGTAGCTGAGCATTTCCTTGGTGCCGGCCACGGCGATCGGCGATTTTGCGGCAATCTCACGGGCGATGGCAAAGACCCCGTCAAGCAGCGCGGCCTGATCATCATAGACCCGGTTGACCAGGCCGATGCGCAGCGCCTCATCGGCCTCGACGTTGCGCCCGGTGAATGCCAGCTCGCGCATGATGCCGTCGCCAATGATACGTGGCAAACGTTGCAGCGTGCCGACATCGGCGGCCATGCCCATGTCGATTTCCTTGATCGAGAACTGCGCATCTTGGCTGCAGTAGCGCATGTCGCACGCCGAGATGAGGTCGATGGCGCCCCCAATGCAGTAGCCCTGGACTGCCGCCAGCACCGGCTTGCGGCATTTGTCGACGGCATTGAACGACGCCTGCAGGCGCAGGATGGTGCTGCGCAGCAAGCGCGCATTACGGCCAACGTCCTTGCCCAACTGGCCGGCCAGCGAGGCTAGCATCATCAGGTCGATGCCGGCAGAGAAATGCTTGCCCGCACCGCTGATGACAACGGCGCGCACCGCATCGGTGTCGTCGACCCACTGGAAGATGTCGATGATCTCCTCCCAGAAGGCAGCATTCATCGCGTTGACTTTCTCGGGGCGGTTGATCTGGACGTGGGCGATGCTATCAGTCAGTTCAACCTTGAACGCGCTGTACTCGGTCACGGGCGGCACTCCTGCTGGGAAAGGGTCATAACGCAGGATGTTAACCCAGCCAGGAGGCCGCACTTGTGCCAAAAGCAGGACGGCAAATCTTGCCTAAGTCGGCACGATCCGGCACCGTGCGCCATCGCTGAATCATAAGGATACATATTCATGCCCCGCTCCCTGCCCGGTGCGCTCGCCCACAACTTCCTGGGCCAGTCACCGCTTTGGTACAAGGCTGTCATCGGCCTGTTCCTGGTGCTCAACCCTTTGCTGCTGCTGACTGCAGGCCCGGTCACGGCGGGCTGGGTGCTGGTGATCGAATTCATCTTTACCTTGGGCATGGCGCTGAAGTGCTACCCGTTGATGCCGGGTGGCTTGTTGCTGGTCGAAGCACTGCTGCTCGAGATGACCACCCCGCAGGCCCTGTACGAAGAGCTGCTGCACAACTTTCCGGTGATTCTGCTGTTGATGTTCATGGTCGCCGGCATTCACTTCATGAAAGAGCTGCTGCTGTTCCTGTTCTCGCGGATCTTGCTGGGTGTACGCTCGAAGGCGGCCCTGTCGCTGCTGTTCTGCGTGCTGTCAGCGTTCCTCTCGGCCTTTCTCGATGCGCTGACAGTCACGGCAGTGATCATTAGCGCTGCAGTAGGCTTCTACGCGGTCTTTCACCGCGTTGCCTCGGGCGCCAACCCGCGTGAAGAAAGCGCGCTCGACAGCGACCAGCATATCCCGCAACTGCACCGTGAAGACCTCGACCAGTTCCGCGCCTTCCTGCGCAGCCTGTTGATGCACGGTGCGGTCGGCACTGCATTGGGCGGCGTGTGCACGCTGGTGGGCGAACCACAGAACCTGCTGATCGGCCATGAGATGGGCTGGCACTTCGCCGACTTCTTCCTCAAGGTCGCCCCGGTGTCGTTGCCAGTGCTAGGCGCCGGGCTGCTGACCTGCGTAGCGCTGGAAAAACTGCGCCTGTTCGGCTACGGCACACTGATGCCTGAACGCGTACGCCAGGTGCTGGCCGCCTACGCCGCCGAAGATGACGCCGCGCGTACGCCGGCCCAGCGTGCCGCGCTGTGGGTACAAGGCAGCGCCGCGCTGATCCTGATCATCTGCCTGGGCCTGCACATTGCCGAAGTGGGCCTGATCGGCCTGCTGGTGATCGTGCTGATCACTGCGTTCACCGGCATCACCGACGAACACCGCCTGGGCCGCGCCTTCCAGGATGCCATGCCGTTCACCGCGCTGTTGGTGGTGTTCTTCGCCGTGGTCGCGGTGATCCATCAGCAGCAGTTGTTCAGCCCGCTGATTGCCTGGGTACTGGCGCTGCCCGCCGAACAACAACCGGGCATGCTGTACCTGGCCAACGGTTTGCTGTCGGCGATCAGCGACAACGTGTTCGTCGCCACCATCTACATTACCGAGGTCAAGCAGGCCTTCATGAACGGCGGCATGAGCCGCGAGCATTTCGAGACGCTAGCGGTGGCAATCAATACCGGCACCAACCTGCCAAGCGTGGCGACGCCGAATGGGCAGGCGGCGTTTCTGTTCCTGCTGACCTCGGCGATTGCACCGCTGATTCGCCTGTCGTATGGGCGCATGGTGTGGATGGCGCTGCCCTATACCGTGGTCATGGGTGGCCTGGGCTGGTGGGCGGTGACTTACTGGCTGTAAAACCTGGCGGCGTGGGGATATTCGATACAACTTTTCCCGCACGCCCGCATCGAAGCAAAGGTAAATCCCCATCCGCTTCAAGGAGGTTCGCTATGGCGATGCGCACGGCACTGATGCTTTCCTGCATGACCCTTGCCCTGGTCGGCTGCGCGGGTTCGAACGATGAACACCGCACGCCGCCGTCCACCCAGCAGGTCGACCTGCAACGCTACCAGGGCACCTGGTATGAGCTGGCGCGCTTGCCGATGTTCTTCCAGCGCAACTGCGTGCAATCCGAAGCGCGTTACGGCCTGCGTGAGGACGGGCGCATCGACGTCAACAACCGCTGCAAGGAAAAGGACGGCCAGTGGAACGAGGCCAAGGGCATCGCCGAAGCCCAGCAACCGGGCAAGACCGACAAGCTCTGGGTGCAGTTCGACAACTGGTTCAGCCGGCTGGCTCCGGGCCTGACCAAGGGTGAGTACTGGGTGCTTTACCACGACAAGGACTACCGCGTGGCCCTGGTCGGGCACCCCAACCGCGAGTACCTGTGGTTGCTCTCACGCACGCCTGCAATCACCGACCAGGAACGCGAGCAACTGCTGTCGATTGCCCGCAAGCAAGGCTACGACACCAGCAAGCTGATCTGGCGCCAGGAAGGCTAGCCCGCTGCACGGCTGGCACGTCGACGACGCGGGGCAATCAGGCTAAGGTGTGCGCCCCGCCTCCCCTCGAAGGAACGAGCCGTTGATCACCTGCCACGTCAAATACACCGTCGACCCTTACCAGCTGCCGGCCTTCGAGGCCTATTCGCGCCTGTGGATGCGCCTGGTCACGCGCATGGGCGGCAAGCACCATGGCTATTTCCTGCCTGCCGAAGGTGCCAACAACATCGCCTACTGCCTGTTCAGTTTTTCCAGCCTGGCCGCCTACGAGCAGTACCGCAAGCAGGCAGAGACCGACCCGGAATGCATCGCTGCAGTCGCCCTGGCCACTGAGCAACGGTTCATCCTCAGCTATGAACGCAGCTTCCTCAAGCCTTTGCTCGAACCGCGCATTCGCTCGCTGGCGCTGTGCGTTTTCCATCACCAAGGGAAGATTCTGGTCAACGTCTTCGACGACCCGGTGACGCAGCAGACGCTGTGCCGCCCACTCGGGGGTGGCATCGAGTTTGGTGAGCGGGGCCGTGACGCCATCGCCCGTGAAATCGAAGAAGAACTGGGGCAGTCGATCAGCGATGTGCGGTTGCTCGGCACGTTGGAGAGCTTGTTCCACTATGCCGATACGCCGGGGCATGAGATTGTGCAGGTATTCGATGCACGCTTGGACGACGCCAGCCTTTACCAGCAGACCTGGGTAGAAGGCCGCGAGTCCGACGGCAGCCCCTTCCGCGCCCGGTGGTGCGACAGCGCCGACTTCGCGCGCATCGGCCCGCTTGTGCCGCAGGGCCTGCAAGCGTTGTTGCGCGACCTGTCGCTGCTGGGCTGAAGCAAAGGAGCCTGATCATGGACCTGCTGTTTCTAGGCACCAGCGCCGGGGTGCCGACCAAGGCACGCAACGTCAGTGCCACGGCCCTCATCGAGGCCAGCGGCAGCCACTGGTACCTGATCGATTGCGGCGAAGGCACGCAGCATCGGCTGCTGCAGACGCCGCTGTCGATACGCGACCTGCGCGGCATCTTCATCACCCATGTACACGGCGACCATTGCTTCGGCCTGCCCGGCCTGCTGGCCAGCGCCGGGATGAGCGGGCGTACCCAGCCGCTGGATATCATCCTGCCCACCGCCCTGCATGGCTGGGTGCGCCTGGGCTTGACCGCCAGCGACACTTACCTGCCTTTCGAGGTGCGCCTGCTGGCCGTTGAAAGCCTGACTGACTGGCGTAGCGACACGCTGCAGGTCAGTACCGTGCAGCTGTCGCACCGGGTGCCGAGCGTGGGCTTCGTGTTCACCGAGCTCAACCCTGAACCGCGCCTGGACGTGCAGCGCCTGGATGCCGAAGGCATTCCACGCGGGCCGTTGTGGGGCGACCTGGCCAAAGGGCTGTCGGTCGAGCATGAGGGGCGGACCCTGCACGGCCAGGACTACCTGCGCGCATCGCGGCCGGCGCGACGGGTGATCGTGTGCGGTGACAACGACAGCCCCGAGCTGTTGGCGGAGGCGGCCAAGGGCGCGGATGTGATGGTGCATGAAGCGACCTTTACCCAGGCGGTCGTCGAGCGCACGGGGGCTACCTTCGGCCACAGCACAGCAGCGCAAGTGGCACGGTTTGCCGAGGCGGCGGGTGTGCGCAACCTGGTGCTCACGCATTTCAGTGCACGCTACCAGGGCGATCCGCGGCGCAGCCCGTGCATCGACGATGTCCGTGTGGAGGCCCTGGCGCATTACAGCGGGCATCTGACCTTGGCGCAGGACCTGCAGCGCTATCACATTGGGCGGGATGGGTGTCTTGTGGTGGTGGGGTAGATAGGGTTGCGGCTGATAGGTGCATGCCGTTAGGGCTGTGGCGCCTATGAGATCGAGCGCCGCCCGCGCGTCGCTTCGCAGCACAAGGCTGCTCCCACATCTGTTTCGGGCCAGATATTCCTGAGGCATGGGCGCGCGGCCCCTTGGTGCCCACCTTGATATCGAGTCGGACCAACAAGGCGGTCGCGCGCAGACTTCACAGGCCTCACTGGCCCGAAACAAATGTGGGAGCAGCCTTGTGCTGCGAAGCGACGCGCGGGCGGCGCTCGATCTCACAGGCGATGAAACCCTCACGCCAGGCACCCGTCAGCCGAACCACCCCCTCAAGACATACCGCCCCTACGCCGCCAACCGCCCACTGGCAATCGCCTCCGACGCCGCCAGCATCGCCCGCAACAACACCGCACACCCCGCCGCCAGGTCCTCCGGTGTGGCGTTCTCGATTTCGTTGTGGCTGATGCCATTCTCGCAAGGCACGAAGATCATCCCCGCTGGCCCCAATTCGGCCAGGAAGATCGCGTCATGCCCGGCTCCACTGACGATATCCATGTGCGGCAGGCCCAGCGCACCTGCCGAATCGCGCACGGCATCGACGCAGGCCTTGTCGAAATACAGGGCCGGGAAATCCGCCGTAGGGATCAGCTCATGCTCAAGACCATGCTTGGCGCAGGTGCTTTCGATCACCCCGCGCACTTCGGCAATCATCGCGTCCAGTTGCTCGCCTTCAAGGTGACGGAAGTCCAGGGTCATGCGCACCTCACCCGGGATCACATTGCGTGACCCTGGGTAGGCCTGCAGGCAACCCACCGTGCCACAGGCATGTGGCTGGTGCCCAAGGGCCGTACGGTTGACTGCCTCGACCACGGCGGCAGCGCCCACCAAGGCATCCTTGCGCAAGTGCATGGGCGTTGGGCCGGCATGGGCTTCGACCCCGCGCAAGGTCAGGTCGAACCACTTCTGGCCCAGCGCACCCAACACCACGCCGATGGTCTTGGCCTGGTCTTCAAGGATCGGCCCCTGCTCGATATGCGCTTCGAAATAAGCCCCCACCGGGTGGCCGAGTACCGCGCGCTGGCCGGCGTAGCCAATAGCATCGAGCGCCTCGCCAACACTCACCCCCTGTGCATCACGCTTGGCCAGCGTCTCTTCCAGCGTGAACTTACCGGCGAACACCCCAGAGCCCATCATGCAGGGGGCAAAGCGCGAACCCTCCTCGTTGGTCCACACCACCACTTCCAACGGCGCTTCGGTTTCAACGCCGAGGTCGTTGAGGGTGCGGATCACCTCCAGCCCGGCCATCACCCCATAACAGCCATCAAACTTGCCGCCGGTGGGCTGGGTATCAATATGGCTGCCGGTCATCACCGGTGGCAGCTTGGGGTTGCGCCCCGGGCGGCGGGCGAAAATATTGCCGACCGCATCGACACTCACGGTGCAACCGGCTGCCTCGCACCACTCGACGAAGAGGTCGCGGGCCTGGCGGTCGAGGTCGGTCAGCGCCAGCCGGCAAACACCGCCTTTGGCCGTGGCGCCGAGGCGGGCAAGGTCCATCAGCGATTGCCACAGGCGTGCGCTGTCGACGTGGCGGGCGGTGGTCTTGAGGATATCGTGGACTGGAGTCATGGGTTTTCCCCTCAGGCTTTTTTGTTGTTTATCAGGGCCTCTTCGCGGGCAAGCCCGCTCCCACATTGAACGTGCCGTGGCCTGTGGGAGCGTGCTTGCCCGCGAAGAGGCATACTCGGTATCACGGTAACGGCTTGGCCAACCGCGCCGGGCTGCGAGCCGCCAAGCCACCGAGGACGTAGTACAACGCCCCACCCAGCAGCGAGCCGGTGAACCAGCCATAGTCGTAGAACCAGCTGAAGCTGCTGTTGCCTATCGACATCACGGTCAGCGCCACCGGGACGCCGAAGGCGGCAAACCCAGCCCAGTTCCAGGCCGGATACACGTCATCGCGGTACAACCCAGCCAAGTCCAGGCGCTGGCGACGGATCAGGAAATAGTCCACCACCATGATCCCGGCAATCGGCCCGAGCAGGCTCGAGTAACCCAGCAACCAGTTCGAATAAACGCTTTCCAGGCTCAGGTCCGAGACGATCCAGCCCAGCTTCTTGAGCAGTTCATGGCCCATCAGCGCCAAGCCGATAAACCCGGTCAGCCACACCGCGCGGCTTCGCCCGATCAGGCGCGGCGCGATGTTCTGGAAGTCGTTGGTGGGCGAGACGATGTTCGCCGCCGTGTTGGTCGACAGCGTGGCGATCACGATCAACGCCATCGCCAGCGCCACCCAGCCCGGGCTTTGGATCTTGCCGATCAGGCTGACCGGGTCAGACACCGTTTCACCCACCAGCGACGCGGACGCTGCGGTCAGCACCACGCCCAATGCCGCGAACAGGAACATGGTCAGCGGCAGGCCGAAGATCTGCCCCAGTATCTGGTCCTTCTGGCTTTTGGCGTACCGACTGAAGTCGGGAATGTTCAGCGAGAGCGTGGCCCAAAAACCGACCATGGCGGTGAGCCCGGCACAGAAGTAGCTGACCACGCTGGCGCCCTCTGGCCGCTTGGGCGGCTGCGCCAGCAACTCGGTCATCGACATGTGCGGCAGTGCCCAGACCAGCAGACCCACGCCCACCGCCACCAGCAGCGGCGCCGAAAGCGTTTCGAGCCACTTGATCGACTCCGCCCCGCGCAACACCACCCAAAGGTTGAGGGCCCAGAAGATCATGAAGCCGATCACCTCCCCGGTGCCCTCCAGGGCCTTCCAGCCATCGAACATCGAGCCGAGGAACAGGTGAATGGCCAGGCCGCCGAACATCGTCTGGATACCGAACCAGCCGCAGGCCACCACCGCGCGAATCAAGCACGGCACGTTCGAGCCGAGGATGCCAAACGAGGAACGCAACAGCACCGGAAACGGGATGCCGTACTTGGTGCCAGGGAACGCATTGAGGGTCAGCGGGATCAGCACAATGAGGTTGGCCAGCAGGATCGCCAGCAGCGCCTCGCCCACGCTCAGGCCAAAGTAGGCCGTGAGCACGCCGCCGAGGGTGTAGGTGGGCACGCAGATGGACATACCCACCCACAGGGCGGTGATGTGCCATTTGTTCCAGGTGCGTTGGTGCACCTTGGTGGGTGCGATGTCGTGGTTGTAGCGCGAGCTGTCGAGCACGTCAGTGCCTGCCTCCAGCTCGAACAGGCCATCCTGCTCGATCACTTGCGATCTGCTCTGTTGCATGGGGCCTTCTCCAGGTTTTTCTAATTGTTTGCTCATCGGGCTAAAGCGATGGCCGGAGTACACACACCACCAGTACTGCTCCTCCGGTCCGGCCTGGCGGTTGTGGCCGTACTCAAATTACGTGCCGGGTTGGCCTGAGCCGTCCCGGGTGGCCGCCGCCGACCGGAGGTAATCAACTGAACTGCAAGGCATTTATCGACGCAAAGCGAAAGCACGGTTATCCCTTCGCCTGCCTGTTGCGCCCGCTCAAGCCAGGCTTGCGCCCGGCGCGTGTTTCAAACCGGTGCAGCCTGTTTTTTCAACCGCGCGGCAGGCGTCTTCTGGCCCGCTATCAAGCAGCTGATTTTGCATGGAAAATCTTGACCAATTTGGCTTCTTGTCAAGTGCGTCAAAATGGTGAAAGGCCTCACCATTTTGGTGATTAAAACAATAATTACTTAAATATCAATGAGTTATGAAAGTTATAAGCTCATAAATTATTTTCTTGAACAATCCCAAATCACCATCTAGATTCCATTCTTGTCAGGTCTGACAGGATTGTAGGCTACCCTTCGATCACTGGCAGTCACTGGCGTATAACAATTCAAGAACCGGCCCAGACCGGTCAGCCTGCGAGGAAGACGGCATGTCCCTGTTGATCCGTGGTGCCACCGTGATCACCCACGAAGAGCGTTACACCGCCGATGTCCTGTGTGTCGATGGCCTGATAGCGGCCATAGGCGCAAACCTCGAACCGCCCACCGACTGCGAAATCCTCGACGGCAGTGGCCAGTACCTGATGCCCGGCGGCATCGACCCGCACACCCACATGCAGCTGCCCTTCATGGGCACCGTGGCCAGCGAAGACTTCTTCAGCGGCACCGCCGCCGGCCTGGCCGGTGGTACCACCTCGATCATCGACTTCGTCATCCCCAACCCGCAGCAGTCATTGCTGGAGGCCTTTCACACCTGGCGTGGCTGGGCGCAAAAGAGTGCCTGCGACTACGGCTTCCACGTCGCCATTACCTGGTGGAGCGAGCAGGTCGCAGAAGAGATGGGCGAACTGGTCGCCAACCACGGGGTGAACAGCTTCAAGCACTTCATGGCATACAAGAACGCCATCATGGCGGCCGACGATACCTTGGTCGCCAGCTTCGAGCGCTGCCTGCAACTGGGCGCGGTGCCAACCGTGCATGCCGAGAACGGCGAGCTGGTCTACCACCTGCAGAAAAAGCTGCTGGCCCAAGGCCTGACCGGGCCAGAGGCACACCCGCTGTCGCGCCCTTCGCAGGTCGAAGGCGAGGCGGCCAGCCGGGCTATCCGTATTGCCGAAACCATCGGTACGCCACTGTATGTGGTGCACATCTCGAGCCGCGAAGCCCTGGACGAGATCACCTACGCCCGGGCCAAAGGCCAGCCGGTGTACGGTGAGGTACTGCCAGGCCACCTGCTGCTCGACGACAGCGTCTACCGCAATCCGGATTGGGCCACGGCCGCAGGCTATGTGATGAGCCCGCCCTTCCGCCCGCGGGAACACCAGGAAGCCCTGTGGCGCGGCCTGCAGTCGGGCAACCTGCACACCACCGCCACCGACCACTGCTGCTTCTGCGCCGAACAAAAGGCCATGGGCCGCGACGACTTCAGCCGCATCCCCAATGGCACCGCCGGTATCGAAGACCGCATGGCGGTGCTGTGGGATGCGGGGGTCAACAGTGGGCGCCTGTCGATGCAGGAGTTCGTCGCGCTGACCTCCACCAACACGGCCAAGATCTTCAACCTGTTCCCGCGCAAGGGCGCGATACGCGTCGGTGCCGACGCTGACCTGGTGCTGTGGGACCCGCAGGGCACGCGGACGATTTCGGCGCAAACCCACCACCAGCGCGTGGACTTCAACATTTTCGAAGGCCGCACCGTTCGCGGCATCCCCAGCCACACCATCAGCCAGGGCCGTGTGCTGTGGGCCGATGGCGATTTGCGCGCCGAACCTGGCGCCGGTCGTTACGTGGAGCGCCCGGCCTACCCCTCGGTGTACGAGGTGTTGGGCCGCCGCGCCGAGCAACAGCGCCCGACACCCGTTCAGCGCTGAGCATTACCCTCACTGCACCTGCACTGCCGTACCGGCCCTGAAGAGGCCGGGCGGCGCCGTATTGCCGTTGACTGCCACATCCAAAAAAGAAAAGAGAGGCTACAACCGTGATCGATGCCCTGAACCACTTGCCGCGCCCCCGGGCCGGCGCCGACCAGCTGGCCGAGCGCTTCGGCGATCTCGCCCCTCCCCTCACCGCCCGCCAGGCCGCCGTGGAGAGCGCACGCTGCCTGTATTGCTACGACGCGCCCTGCGTCAATGCGTGCCCCAGCGAAATCGACATTCCCTCGTTCATCCACCGCATCAGTGACGAGAACCTGCAAGGCGCCGCCGAACGCATTCTCTCGGCCAATATTCTCGGCGGCAGTTGCGCCCGTGTCTGCCCGACCGAAATCCTCTGCCAACAGGCCTGCGTACGCAACAACGCCCAAGAATGCGCACCGGTGCTGATCGGCCAGTTGCAACGCTATGCGCTGGACAACGCGCACTTCACCGAGCACCCCTTCACCCGCTCACCCGCCACCGGCAAGCGCATCGCCGTGGTCGGCGCCGGCCCTGCGGGGTTGTCCTGCGCGCACCGCCTGGCCATGCATGGGCATGACGTGGTGGTGTTCGAAGCCTGCGAAAAAGCCGGTGGCCTCAATGAATACGGCATCGCCCGCTACAAACTGGTAGACGACTACGCCCAGCGCGAAGTGGAATTCCTGCTGGGCATCGGTGGCATCGAAATCCGCCACGGCCAACGCCTGGGTGACAACCTTGGCCTGGGCGAGCTGCGCGATCAATACGACGCGGTGTTCCTGGGCCTGGGTTTGAATGCGGTGCGCCAGCTCGGCTTGGCCGATGAAGAGGCACCTGGGGTGCTCGCCGCCACGCAGTACATCCGCGAACTGCGCCAGGCCGATGACCTGAGCCAACTGCCGCTGGCCGACCGCTGCCTGGTGATTGGCGCCGGCAACACCGCCATCGACATGGCCGTGCAGATGAGCCGCCTGGGCGCCCGTGACGTCAACCTGGTGTACCGCCGCGGCCACGCCGACATGGGCGCCACCGATCACGAGCAAGACATCGCCAAGGCCAACCAAGTGCGCCTGCACACCTGGGCGCGCCCCGAGGCGGTACTGCTGGACGATGCCGGCCAGGTGCGCGGCATGCGCTTCGCCCGCACCGAGCTTGCCGACGGGCGCCTGCGCGACACTGGCGAAACCTTCGAGCTGGCCGCCGATGCGATCTTCAAGGCCATCGGCCAACGCTTCGATGACGCCAGCCTCGCCGACCCCGTGGCGGCGCAACTGGCCCGCGAGGGTGAACGCATCCGCGTCGATGCGCACATGCGCACCAGCCTGGCGGGCGTCTACGCGGGCGGCGACTGCACCGCCCTGGGCCAGGACCTCACCGTCCAGGCTGTGCAGCACGGCAAGCTGGCCGCTGAAGCCATCCATGCCCAACTCATGCTCAACGTGGAGGCAGCGTAAATGGCCGACTTGTCTATCGAATTTGCCGGCATCAAGGCACCCAACCCGTTCTGGCTGGCCTCGGCGCCCCCCACCGACAAGGCCTACAACGTGGTCCGCGCCTTCGAGGCTGGCTGGGGCGGTGTGGTCTGGAAAACCCTGGGCGAAGACCCGGCGGCGGTCAACGTGTCGTCGCGCTACTCGGCGCACTACGGCCCCAACCGCCAGGTGCAGGGGATCAACAACATCGAACTGATCACCGACCGCTCGCTGGAGATCAACCTGCGCGAGATCACCCAGGTGAAGAAGGACTGGCCCGACCGTGCGCTGATCGTGTCGTTGATGGTGCCGTGCGAGGAAGAGTCCTGGAAGTTCATCTTGCCCCTGGTAGAGGCCACGGGCGCGGATGGTATCGAGCTGAACTTCGGCTGCCCCCACGGCATGCCTGAGCGCGGCATGGGCGCGGCAGTCGGCCAGGTGCCGGAGTATGTGGAGATGGTCACCCGCTGGTGCAAGACCTATTGCGCCCTGCCGGTGATCGTAAAGCTCACACCCAACATCACCGACATTCGCCAGTCGGCCCGCGCCGCGCACCGTGGCGGGGCGGATGCGGTGTCGTTGATCAACACCATCAACTCAATCACCAGCGTGGACCTGGACCGCATGGTGGCCCACCCCATTGTCGGCGACCAGAGCACCCATGGCGGCTATTGCGGTTCGGCGGTCAAGCCGATCGCGCTGAACATGGTCGCGGAAATCGCCCGCGACCCGGAAACACGCGGCTTGCCCATCTGTGGCATCGGCGGTATCGGCAACTGGCGAGACGCGGCCGAGTTCATTGCCCTGGGCAGTGGCGCCGTGCAGGTGTGCACGGCAGCGATGCTGCACGGCTTCCGCATTGTCGAAGACATGAAAGATGGCCTGGCGCGCTGGATGGACCAGCATGGGCACCGCAACCTGGAAGCGTTCAGAGGCCAGGCGGTGGGGCACACCACCGACTGGAAGTACCTGGACATCAACTACAAGTCAGTGGCGCACATTGACCAGGACGCCTGCATTGGGTGCGGTCGCTGCCATATCGCCTGTGAAGATACCTCGCACCAGGCCATTGCCAGCACGGCCAAGGCCGACGGCACCCACGTCTACAGCGTGATCGAGGAGGAATGCGTGGGCTGCAACCTGTGCCAGATCACCTGCCCGGTGGAAAACTGCATCGACATGGTGGCGCAGGATACCGGCAAGCCTTACCTGAACTGGACTCAGGATCCGCGTAACCCCTATCGTGAGGCGAGCTGAGGCTGAAAAGGCCGGGGCCGCTGCGCGGCCCTTCGCGGGGCAAGCCCGCTCCCTCAGGATACTTGCCAGCCTGAGAAGGCACGCAAAACCTATGGGAGCAACTGTCTTGTAATGCTTGTTCCGGCCGCATCGCTGGCAAGCCAGCTCCCACAGGTGCGGCGCTAGCTTTGGAGGCTACACAGTTCAGGTGGGAGCAACTGTCTTGTGGTGCTTGTTCTGGCCTCATCGCTGGCAAGCCAGCTCCCACAGGTGCGGCGCTAGCTTTGGAGGCTACACAGTTCGGGTGGGAGCTGGCTTGCCTGCGATGGGCTGCACAGCAGCCCCCGACAATCAAACCACCGTCGTCTCATGCAGGTACACCCACACCACCCGCTGCTCGTCACACTCCACAATCGCCAACGAATACCGCGCAGTCTCCTGCCCCTGCAACCGGTGGGTCTCCTTGTAGCGCACCGCCACACTCGCACCCGCCTGCCACACTACCTGCACGTCGCTGACCTCGATTTCCAGCCCTGGCCGAGCGCCGGCCCCCCGCTCGAACAACTGCCCCACCTGCTGGCGATCAACAATCCCGCCCGCCGTGGTGACCATGCTGAAGTTGTCGGCAAACACCGCCATCAACTCGCTGCGAAGCGCCTTGGTCTGCGCAGCGGGCCGGGTGAGTACCGCATGGATCAGATCATGTACATCGTGGATGCTGCGTACAGCCCGTTCACTCAAGCTCATATTCAAGGTTCCAAACCAATGCCGCGCAGGATGACGCTGGTCACCGTCTGCACCGCGTTTTCAAACGCCCTGTCCGACAACGCCTCGCCGCCATTGAGCAACGCCACCTGATAACCGAAGTCCGCATAATGCTGGGTCGATGCCCAGATCATGTACAGCAGTGCAGACGGCTCCACCGGCAGGATGCGGCCCTCTTCCACCCAACGGCGGATCTTGGCCTCCTTCAGCTTTGCCCACGGCACGAGGCTTTCATCCAGGCTCACGCCCAGCACAGGCGCCCCGTGCAGCATTTCTTCAGCCCAGATCTTGGAACCCAGCGAGCGCGAGCGCGAGTGGCCCATCTTGGCCCGGATGTAACTAGTGAGCACCACCCGTGGGTCATCGAAATTTTCGAAGCACAGCGCGTCCTGCTTCCACACGTCCAGCAGGTCCTGCAGCACCGCGCGGAACAGTTCGTCCTTGGTGCTGAAGTAGTAATGCAGGTTGGAGCGCGGCAACTCAGCTTGCTCGGCGATATCACCCATAGAAGTAGCGCCGTAGCCTTTTTCGGCGAACACCTTTTCCGCCGCCTGAAGAATTTTCTCGATATTGCGCCGACGGATCTCGATCTTGTGGTTGGCCATTAAGGTTGGGCCGTCCACACCGCCAGCTCATAGCCGTCCGGGTCCACGAAATGGAACCGGCGCCCCCCCGGGAACGCAAACGTCGCCCGGCTGATCACCGCCCCCGCCGCCTCGATCCGCTGCTGCGTTGCCTGCAGATCGTCCGCATACAGGATGACCAGCGGGCCACCCGGGCGCACCGGCTCACCCGTGGTAAAGCCCCCGGTCAGGCGACCATCGCTGAACTCCGTGTAGCTGGGCCCGTAATCGGTGAAACGCCAGCCAAACACGCTGCCGTAAAAAGCCTTGCTCCGTGCGATATCGCCGACGTTGAATTCGATGTTGTCGATCTGCCGATCGTGGCCACGAACGCTCATGCATAGTCCTTGCTGAGAGAGGTAATTGCCCCAGTCTACTCCGGTCGTTTCGCCCAATCGAATCAGGCAGCCTGGAACAATCGCGTGACCACGGGCTGCTGACGGTGACGCGCTTGCCAAATGTCGTAATCGGCCTGGATGGCAAGCCAGAGCCTGGCCGTACTGATACCGGCCATTTCCAGGCGTAATGCGAGGTCTGGAGACATTGCGGCACGGCCATGCAACACCCGAGAAAGCGCTTCACGCGAGAACCCCAGGTGCGACGCAAAGGCTTTCACCGTCAGGCCCAACGCCGGCAGAACGTCCTCACGCAAGGTTTCGCCGGGGTGTGGCGGATTGTGCAAAGGCATGATCAGCCCTCCTGTTCAGTGATAATCAAGGTAATCAACCAGTTCGACATCCGAACCCACAAAACGAAAAATCAGCCGCCAGTTACCCGAAACACTGACTGATGATCATGGGTAGCTCGCCGCGTCCATTTGGGAGACAGGCATAGCGTGACCCTATGCATCACACATGGCAAAGCATCATATGTGACGCAATGCGTCACACACTGATTGAGACCAGAACACATGCAGGTAGCACACTATCCACACCGCGCCCGGTCCCGCGCCGGGCACTGCGCACGGTGCAGGTTCAGTGCCGTGTTGATGATGCCGATATGGCTGAACGCCTGTGGGAAGTTGCCCAGCATTCGCTTGCCGGCCGGGTCGAACTGTTCCGCCAGCAAACCCAGGTCGTTGCACAGGCCGCTCAGCCGTTCGTACAAGGCTTGCGCCTGCGCTTGCCGGCCCAGCAGGACATAGACGTCGGCGAG
Organism: Pseudomonas sp. 5.2; assembly: GCF_059025405.1. Lineage (NCBI taxonomy): Bacteria > Pseudomonadati > Pseudomonadota > Gammaproteobacteria > Pseudomonadales > Pseudomonadaceae > Pseudomonas > Pseudomonas sp. 5.2. The sequence goes on along the minus strand of NZ_JBYBHH010000001.1, from coordinate 461,540 downwards.
CCAGAACGAACACACCAGGAAGGTGCCCTCGCCCGGGGTCAGGCCATCGCTGCAGCTGTCGGTGTCATAGCGCAACAGCAAGCCATTTTTCAGCAGACGCTGCTCGATTTCCTGCAGGGTACGCAGAAAACGAGGGTCATCCGCTGGCAAAAAACCGGTCAAGGCGATGTGCAGCAGGCTGGCGTCCAACTCGCTGGCGCCATAGGCCTGCACGAAATATGTGCCGCTGGGGTCCAGCCCGTTCTCACACACTTCCCGATGGATCTCATCCGCCACCTGGCGGTAATGCCGCCCGCGCGCGCGGTCTTCTTCGGTGGTGTCGGCCAAGCCTGCGGCGCGGTCGAATGCCACCCAGGCCATCACCTTGGAGTGCACGAAATGCTGCCTGCCGCCGCGCACTTCCCAGATACCTTCATCGGGCTCGCGCCAGATGTGCTCGACATACGGCAGGATCAACCGGGCAATCGCGGCGCTGCGTGGGTGGCGGGGCAAACCGCCTTTGATTGCCTGGCTCATGGCATCGGCCAGTTCGCCGTAGATATCCAGCTGCCGCTGCCCAGACGCCGCGTTGCCCACCCGCACCGGCTGCGAGTGCTCGTAACCGGCCAACCACGGCAAGGTGTATTCCTGCAGGTCGCGCTCGCCGGCCAGGCCGTACATGATCTGCATCTGCTCGGGGTTGCCGGCGACTGAACGCAGCAGCCATTCACGCCAGGCCTGGGCTTCGTCGAAGTAGCCAAGGTTCATGAACGCCAACAAGGTCATGGTGGCGTCGCGCAGCCAGCAGAAGCGGTAGTCCCAGTTGCGTTCACCGCCGATACGTTCGGGCAGCGACGTGGTAACCGCGGCAACGATCCCGCCGGTGGGCGCGTAGGTCATCGCCTTGAGCGTGAGCAGCGAACGACGCACCAGGGCGGTATAGGGGCCGACCTCCGGGCAGCGGGCGGCAAAGGCCTGCCATTGGTCGATGGTTTGCCCCAGCGCGGTGTCGACATCGCAATCGGGCTGAACAGGCAGGTGCGAGGGCTGGTGGCGCAGGCTGAAGACCTGGCGTTCACCGGCACGCACGCGAAAACGAGCAACGGTGTGGTGGTCGCGGGCATGCGGGGGCACGGTGCTGCTTAGGATCAGCCGGTCTGGGCCGGCGACGGCGCTGAGGGTCAAGGGGTCGAGCCGTTCCACCCACGGCACGCTGCGGCCGTAGTCGAAACGCATCACCAGGTCCATTTCGAAGTTGGTTTCGCCAGCCAGGCCTTCGACGATGCGGATGACCGAGTTGGCCTCGCCCAAAGGCATCAAGTCCAGCACGCGGGCCCGGCCTGAGGCGGTGACCCAGGTGGTTTCTAGCACCAGGGTGTCGTCCAGGTATTGCCGGCTGGTGTGTTCGACCGGGTCGCAGGGGGCCAGGCGCCAACGGCCGTTTTCATCGTTGCCTAGCAGCGCTGCGAATACCGCCGGGGCGTCGAAGCGCGGTAGGCACAGCCAGTCGAGCGAGCCATCCCGGCTGACCAGGGCGGCGCTGCGGCAATTGCCGAGCAGGGCGTAGTCTTCGATAGCTGCGGGCATTGGGTCTCCTTTCAATTGAGCCGGGTCTGTTGCCTGTACTGGCCTCTTCGCGGGCAAGCCCGCTCCTACAGGTTCTGCACAGTGCTCAAGACTGTGGGAGCGGGCTTGCCCGCGAAGAGGCCAGCACAGGCAACACCGCTTGATCAGGTCACCCCAGGCGGTGCCATTCCCGCTTGTCCCGGGTCAGTAGTTCATTGCCTGCCTCGGGCCCATCCTCACCCGCCGGGTATTCATGCACCTCCCCTTCCTTGGCCCAGGCATCGAGAAACGGCTGCACCGCGCGCCAGCCGTTCTCGATGTTGTCGGCGCGCTGGAACAAGGTCTGATCGCCGGTCAGGCAGTCGTAGATCAGCGTCTCGTAGCCCGTCGCCGGGGTCATCTTGAAGAAATCCTTGTAGGCAAAACCCAGCTCGACGTTCTCCATCACCAGCTCCGGCCCTGGGCGCTTGGCCTGCAAGTCGAACCACATGCCCTCATTGGGCTGGATCTGGATTTTCAGGTAGTTGGGCTTGGGCCGTTCCAGCTCCGATTCGCGAAACTGCGCATACGGCGCAGGCTTGAAGCAGATGGCGATCTCGGTGTCGCGCACGCTCATGCGCTTGCCGGTACGCAGGTAGAACGGCACGCCGGCCCAGCGCCAGTTGTCGATCATCACCTTCAGCGCCACGTAGGTTTCGGTCTGGCTGTTTTCCGCTACGTTGGCCTCCTGGCGGTAACCGGCCAAGCGCTTGCGCCCCTGCTTGCCAGCGCTGTACTGACCGCGCACGGAGTTCTTCAGCGCCATCTTCGTCGACCACGGGCGAATGGCACCGATTACCTTGGCCTTTTCACCACGTACCGCATCGGCGCCGAAGGCGGCCGGCGGCTCCATGGCGACCATCGCCAGCAACTGGAACAAGTGGTTGGGGACCATGTCGCGCAGGGCCCCGGTGTTGTCATAGAACGCACCCCGGGTCTCGACGCCAACGGTCTCGGCGGCCGTGATTTGCACATGATCGATGTAGTGGTTGTTCCAGAACGACTCGAACAGGCCGTTGGAGAAGCGGCTGACCAGGATGTTCTGCACCGTCTCTTTACCCAGGTAATGGTCGATGCGGTAAATCTGCCGCTCGCCCATCACCTTCAACAAACAGGCGTTGAGTGCCTCGGCGCTGGCAAGGTCGGTCCCGAAAGGCTTCTCCACCACGACCCGACGAAAGCCCCCGCCGGACTCATCGAGCAAGCCGGCCTGGCCCAGGCGTTGGGCCACTTCGGGGAAGAAGCGTGGTGATGTCGCCAGGTAGAAAATCGCGTTGCCATGCCGGGTCGCGTCGATGCGTTTGGCAATGGCCTGGTAAGTGGCCGGGTCCAGGAAGTCGCCGGTCTGGTAGTCGAGCTGTTTGGCCAGGCGGGCCCAGAGCTTTTCGTCCAGGCACTTGGCGCCCCCCTCACTGCCCTTGTCCCGCTCCAGCATGAAGGCGTGCAGGCGGTCGGCGAACGCTTCGGCAGTGGCCGCATTGTGGTCGACGCCGACAATGCGCAGGTTGCGGTCCAGCAACCCGTCGCGGCTAAGGTTGTACAGCGCCGGCATCAGCAGGCGCTTGACCAGGTCGCCATTGGCGCCAAACAGAAACAAGGTACAAGGCGGTGCAGCAGGGATCGTCTGTTTAGTCATTCGCCTTTCTTCTCGACATGGCCACCGAAGCCCAGGCGCATGGCCGAGAGGATCTTGTCACCGTAAGTGCCCTGCTGCTGGCGCGAGCGGAAGCGGGCGAACAGCGCGCTGGACAGCACTGGCACTGGCACGGCTTGCTCAACGGCGGCGTCGATGGTCCAGCGGCCTTCGCCACTGTCCGACACCGAACCACTGAACTGCGCCAACTGCGGGTCGGCCACCAAGGCGTCGGCGGTGAGGTCGAGCAGCCACGAAGTCACCACACTGCCACGACGCCAGACTTCAGCGATTTCGGCCACGTTGAGGTCGAAACGTTGTTCTTCCGGCAGCTCGTTGCCGCCTTTGCTGCGCAGCAAATCGAAGCCTTCGGCGTAGGCCTGCATCAGGCCGTATTCGATGCCGTTGTGGACCATTTTCACGTAGTGACCGGCGCCGGGCGGGCCGGCGTGAATGTAGCCATGCTCGGCGCGCTGGTGCTCGCCTTCGCGGCCATGGGTGCGCGGGATGTCGCCGACGCCGGGTGCCAACGCCTTGAACAGCGGCTCCAGGCGTTCAAACACGTCCTTTTCGCCACCGATCATCATGCAGTAGCCACGGTCCAGCCCCCACACACCACCTGAGGTGCCGACGTCCAGGTAATGCAGGCCACGTTTGGCCAGTTCGCCCGCACGGCGCATGTCGTCTTTATAGAAGGTGTTGCCACCGTCGATGATCGCATCGCCCGGTTCCAGCAGCTCGGCCAGTTGGGCGATGGTCTGCTCGGTAGGCTCCCCGGCCGGCAGCATCACCCACACGGCGCGCGGTGCCTTGAGTTTCTGTACCAGTGCACCGAGGTCGTGTGCACCTTGGGCTCCCTCGCCCTCCAGCCCGACGATGGCGTCACGGTTGCGGTCGTGCACCACGGTGCGGTGGCCGGCGCGCATCAGGCGCCTTGCAATATTGCCGCCCATGCGGCCCAGCCCGACGATTCCCAGTTGCATGAGCCGATGCTCCCCTTGCGAAATAGATGACGACTACAGTTCAGCGTTTCAGATTAGTCCAGCGTACCGCCGAAGGGTTCAGCGACGAACGGCAAGACCACGATAAACAAAAAAGTTCCCACGAGCGGTGAAAGAATTCAGAATGCGCCCCGCATGAAGCGACTACGCTTGAAAATGTCTCCACCAATTGCGAGGTGTGCAATGGGTACTTTGATGCCAGCGACTCCCATCCAGACACTCTACGTCTCAGTGCGCCGTGATGAACTGGCCCGCCTGAAGCAAGAACGCGATCAGCTGCAACAACGTGTCGCGCAACTCAGCCAAATGCTGGAACAAGCCAATACTGGCGAAAAATCCGTCAGCCGCTGACGAACTTTCTACTCGTTGACGGGGGCACGCCCTCCTTACCGTAGCATCCGCCGCAGGCCCGCTCCGGAGCCTGCATCCGCCGATGGATACGCGTATGTCCCCCGTTGCCTATTTGCTCCCTGCCGCCCTGCTCATCGCCTGCCTGCCGGCGCAGGCGAGCACGCCACAAACAAACCCGCCACAACAATGCCAGACGCTGACTGAGGCCGAGTCCCGCGCCTTGTTCGAGCAATGGAATGCCAGCCTGCAGACTGGCGATGCGGCGGCCGTCGCCAAACTGTACAGCGACGATGCGGTATTGCTGCCCACGGTGTCGAAGGTGCCCCGGCTGACCCCCGACGCGCGAATCGACTACTTTCAGCACTTTCTTGCTGATCGGCCAAGTGGCACGCTGGACACGCTTCACCTGACCCCTGGTTGCAACAAGATGACCCTGGCAGGGCTGTACACATTCGACTTTGCCGCCAACGGCAAGCAGGTACCAGCGCGCTACACCTTCACCTACCGCTGGGACGGCCAGGCCTGGCTGATCAGCCACCACCATTCCTCACTGTTGCCACAACGCTGAGGTCGCGTTAGCAAGACACCTGCAACGTGCGTGTTTTACCCGCCCCATTAGAGGGCGAAAAAACACGCACGCGCCCCATGATGACGCGCCGCCCTCCCCGCCTGCCCCACCCTCGATCACTCTTTTCACATCCAGTCACATTCGCCAACGTTTGCGTCTAAATCAGCCATAACGAAAGTGACCAGTGGGTCACCTTTTTTACTTCTTCTCTCCTACACTCAGCTTTCGGCCCGCCATTTGCTCAGAGGAAGAGTGACGTAGAAAAGTCGAACTTTCACAAACGGCGGTGGGTCAGGAATTAAGTAGGGCACGTGCAAAGGGGGCTTCCCCAGCCAGGGCCCGCCAACCCCAATCAGTCCAATCGCCGTCGGCCGGAATGCTGATCGCGTTGAGCCTGTGCGCACGACTCAGGGGCATGGATAGCACTACACAGTTTTGTATTAGAGAGAACCAACACGAGATAACACCACGGGTGCCAGCACCCGGCCAAGCATAGGGACGGAGAGAAGTATGATCAGTGCCGCTGTCGAGCCTCACGTAGATTCATTCAACCCGGACAACCGCGAGCCGCTTACCCCGGATTTCGCCACGACAGGCAAGGCACCCGGCGCCCAGCGCCAGCACAACCCGAACAAACGCAAGATTCTGTTCGTCACCTCGGAGATCGCCGACCTGGTCAAGACCGGCGGCCTGGGCGATGTCTCCGCCGCCCTGCCCCGCGCCTTGGCGCATTTGCATGATGTACGGGTACTGATCCCCGGCTACCGCCAGGTGATGGAAAGCGACAACCCGATTCACATTGTCGGCGAACTGGGCGGCCATGCGGCGCTGCCGCCGTGCAAGATCGGGCGTATGGACCTGGCTGACGGCCTGGTCATCTATGTGTTGATCTGCCCTGAGTTGTACCAGCGTGATGGCACTCCCTATGGTGCCAACAATGGTCGCGACTGGCCCGATAACCACATCCGCTTCGCCCGCCTGGGCCTGGCTGCCGCCGAAATTGCCGCAGGCGAAGGCATGATCCACTGGAAGCCCGAAGTGGTGCACGCCCACGACTGGCCCGCCGGCCTGGCCCCGGCCTACATGCATTGGCGCGGGCTGAACACGCCGACGTTGTTCACCATTCACAACCTGGCCTACCAGGGCGTTTATAGCCGTGGCTGCAGCCCGGAACTGGCGATCCCCGAGCATGCCATGCAGCAAGAAGGCATGGAGTTCTACGGCAAGCTGTCGTTCCTCAAGGCGGGCCTGGCCTACTCCAGCCATATCACCACGGTCAGCGCCACCTATGCCCGGGAAATCACCACGCCGGAGTTTGGCTGCGGCCTGGATGGTTTCCTCTCGGCCAAGGCCCAGCAAGGCCTGCTAGGTGGCATCCCCAACGGCATCGACGAAAGCTGGGATTCGGCCACCGACAAACACCTGCAACACAACTTCAGCATCAACGACTGGGCCGGCAAGGCGCGTAACACCGAAGCGGTGCGCCAGTTGTTCGAGCTGGAACCTTCCGAAGGGCCGTTGTTTGCGGTGGTCTCGCGCCTGGTCTACCAGAAAGGCCTGGACCTGACCCTGGGCGTGGCCGACTACATCGTCGAGCAAGGCGGGCAGATCGCGATCATCGGCCGTGGCGAACCGGAAGAAGAACAGGCCATGCGCGAACTGGCGCTGCGTCACCCAGGCCGCATCGGCGTGCGCATCGGCTTCAACGAAACCGATGCCCGGCGCATGTTCGCCGGCAGTGATTTCCTGCTGATGCCCTCGCGCTATGAGCCGTGCGGCCTCAGCCAGATGTACGCGCAGCGCTTTGGTTCGCTGCCGGTGGCGCGTAATACCGGTGGCCTGGCCGACACCATCGAGTGCGGTGTCACCGGCTTCCTGTTCAACGAATCGACCGTCGAGAGCTACCGCGAGGCGCTCAGCCGCGCCTTCTATGTCTACGGTAAGAAAGACCTGCTCAACGCCATGCGCTGCCTGTCGATGACCCAGCCGTTCAACTGGTGCCAGGCGGTGGAACCCTACGCCCGCCTTTACGAGGACTTGGTCAAGCAGGCACAGGTCAGCCATTACTGAGCGGAGAACCGAAGATGCACAGGCATGGCGCACACTTGCTGGACGCCACGTCGGCGCGCTTCGCCCTCTGGGCGCCGGATGCGCGCAGCGTGAGCGTGGAACTGGAGCAGCAGCCTGCTGTAGCACTGCTGCCCGACAATGATGGCTGGTACACGGGCGTTGTCCCGTGTCAGGCCGGTGATCGGTATCGTTACCGGGTCGACGGCACATTGCTGGTCGCCGACCCCGCGTCGCGCTACCAGCCTGAAGGGGTGCAAGGGCCCAGCGAGGTGGTGGATGTTGCCAGCTATGCCTGGCAACACCCCTGGCAGGGCCGGCCCTGGCATGAGGCGGTCATCCAGGAATTGCACGTCGGCGTGCTGGACGGCTACACCGGGGTTGCCCGGCAGTTGCCGCGCCTGGCCGAAATCGGCATCAGCGCTATCGAGCTGATGCCGTTGGGGCAGTTCCCAGGCGAACGCAATTGGGGTTACGACGGCGTGCTGCCGTTCGCGCCACAAAACACTTACGGCACCCCGCAGCAACTGTGCGCGCTGGTCGACCAGGCGCACGGCGAAGGGTTGATGGTGTTGGTGGACGTGGTCTACAACCACTTTGGCCCGGATGGCAATTACCTGCACCAGTACGCCAGCCCGTTCTTTCGCGAAGACCGGCAAACGCCGTGGGGCGCGGCGATCGACTTCCGCCGCGCAGAAGTGCGCGAATTTTTCATCCAGAACGCCCTGATGTGGCTGTGCGACTACCGCTGCGACGGCCTGCGCCTGGATGCGGTGCATGCCATCGACCAGCCGGACTTTCTGGTCGAGCTGGCGCAGCGGGTGCGTGCTGCCGTGGCGCCCGGCCGGCATATCTGGCTGGTGCTGGAGAACGAGCACAACCAAGCCTTTTTGCTGGAGCAGGGTTTCGATGCCCAGTGGAACGACGATGGCCACAACGCCCTGCACGTGCTGCTCACCGGCGAGACCGAAGGCTACTACGCCGACTATAAACACCGTCCCATCGACCAGTTGGCCCGCTGCCTGTCGGAAGGTTTCGTGTTCCAAGGCCAGGCCAACCGCCATGGCACACCGCGTGGCGAGCCAAGCGGGCATCTCGAGCCCAGCGCATTCGTGCTGTTCTTGCAAAACCACGACCAAATCGGCAATCGCGCACTGGGTGAGCGCCTGACCCGCCTCTGCCCGCCGCAGGCTTTGCGGGCAGCCACCGGCCTGTTGCTGTTGGCGCCGATGATCCCGTTGTTGTTCATGGGTGAGGATGATGGCAGTTGCAGCCCGTTCCTGTTCTTTACCGACTTCCATGACGAATTGGCCGATGCGGTGCGCGAAGGCCGGCGCGGTGAGTTCGCCCACTTCGCCGCGTTCGCCGACCCCGAGCAGCGTGAACGCATCCCCGACCCAAATGCCGCGCAAACCTTCGCTTCTTCACGGCCGCAAAACAAGGACGTCATTGCCGGTTGGCATGGCCTCTATCACCAGTTGCTCGACCTGCGCCGCCGCCACGTCATCCCGCACTTGCCGGGCAGCCGCGCGCTGGGCGCTGACGTGCACGGCGACAAAGCGCTGACCGCACGCTGGCAGTTGGGCGACGGCAACACCTTGCGCATTGACCTCAACCTGTCCGCAAGCCCCCAAGCCGTCGCGCTGCCGCCCGCCGAAAGCCGGCTGTTCGACAGCAGTGACACCCGCCACCCCGATACGTCCCTGGCCGCGTACAGCTGCGTGGTCAGCCTGCTTCCCCCTGGCCAGGAGCGCCCATGAGCGAAACCGCCCTGCACCGTTTGGCGGCCCGCGTCGGGCTTAGCCGCGACTGGATCGATGCCAATGCCCGGCCGCAGCAAGTCAGCGATGACGTACTGCGCAATGTCCTCGAAGGCCTCGGCCACCCCGCCGCCGACGAAAACGCCATCCAAGCCAGCCTGCGCGCCGTGGAGGCCGCCGAAGACAGCGAACACCTGCCACCTTTGTTGACCGCAGAGCTTGGCCAACCCCTGGCGCTGGGCCGCTACTTCAGCGCCAACAGCACCGTGCGTTGCACCTTGGAAGACAACAGCCAGCGCACCCTCACCCTGGACAACCAGGGGCGCCTGCCTGCCGAGCTGCCCCTCGGCTACCACGCACTGGAAATCGACGGCCGCACCTGCACCGTGGCCGTGGCGCCTTCACGCTGCTACAGCCTGGCCGACAGCGTGGCGCAACCGCCCCCACGCTGTTGGGGCCTGGCCGTGCAACTGTACAGCCTGCGGCGCACTGGCGATGGTGGCTATGGCGACTGCCTGGCACTGGAACAACTGGCGCGCACCGCCGCCGAGCGCGGCGCCGATGCCTTGGCGATCAGCCCGATTCACGCGCTGTCGGCCATCGACCAGGAGCACTACAGCCCCTACTCGCCATCCAGCCGCCTGTTGCTCAATACCCTCTATGCCAGCCCAGCCGCCCTGTTCGGCGAGCGCGCCGTGCGCATGGCGATCGAAGCCTGCGGCTTGGAACAGGTGCTCGAAGACCTAGAGCAGCAGCCGCTGGTCGACTGGCCGCGCGCCGCTGCTGCTCGCCTGCGCCTGCTCGAAGCCCTGTACCAGGACTTCAGCCAGGGCGACCACCCGCTGCGCAAGGACTTCGACAGCTACCGCGCTGCCGCTGGCCAAGCCCTGGAACACCATTGCCGCTTCGAAGTGTTGCAAGCGCAAGCGGTGGAGCATGGCCTGGGCGCTGACTGGCGCAATTGGCCCCGCGCCTGGCACGACCCCTACCACCCCGAAGTCGAAGCCTTCGCCAACGCCTACCCGGCAAAGGTCGAGTTCCACGCCTTTTGCCAGTGGCTGACCGAACGTAGCCTGCAACGCGCCCAGGAGGCCGCACGTGGCAATGGCATGACCATTGGCCTGATCGCCGACTTGGCGGTGGGTGCCGACGGCGCCGGCAGCCAGGCCTGGAGCCGCCAGGACGAGTTGCTGGCCAACCTCAAGGTCGGCGCGCCGCCCGACATTCTCAACCGTTCGGGGCAGGACTGGGGCATTTGCGCGTTCTCGCCCGAAGGCCTCAAACGCAACGGCTACCGCGCGTTCATCGAGATGCTGCGGGCCAACCTCGCCCACGCCGGCGGCCTGCGCATCGACCACGTCATGGGCCTGCGCAGGCTGTGGTTGATCCCGCGTGGCGCCAAACCCAGCGAAGGCGCTTACCTGAATTACCCGCTCGACGACCTGCTGCGCCTGCTGGCGCTGGAATCGGTTCGGCACCAGGCGGTCATCCTCGGCGAAGACCTCGGCACCGTGCCCGATGGCCTGCGCGAACAGCTGGCCGACAAGGCCGTGCTGGGCATGCGCGTGCTGCCTTTCGAACAGACCCAACCTGGCCACTTCAAGCCCATTCTCGACTGGCCCGACAGCGCCCTGGCCACCACCGGCACCCATGACCTGGCGCCGCTGGCCGGCTGGCTGGAAAACCGTGACATCGACTGGTTCCATCGCCTGCACTTGATCGATGCCGCCACCGAATTGCAGTGGCGTCACGACCGCCAAAAAGAACACAACGGCCTGCGCCGTGCCCTGGAGACCAACTACGGCCCGCTACCCGATAACGACGCCGTGATCGACGCCGCCATCCGCTACGTCGGCCACACCCGCGCCCCGCTGGTGCTGGTGCCCCTCGAAGACCTGCTGGGCTGCGACGAGCAACCCAACCTGCCTGGCACCACTGCAGGCCACCCCAACTGGCGCCGGCGCTTTGCCCTGCCGGTGCGCGAACTGCTCGACGACGAAGACGCCGCACGGCGTCTGGAACTGCTGGCCCAGGCCCGCGAACAAGCCTGGGAGCGTGACCGATGAAACCCCTGACCGCGACCTTACGCCTGCAATTTCACAGCGACTTCACCCTCGACCACGCGGTGCCGCTGGTGCCGTACTTCGCCCAGTTGGGCATCAGCCACCTGTATGCCTCGCCGATCCTCAAAGCCCGTGTCGGCTCACGCCATGGCTACGACGTGGTCGACCCGACCCAGGTCAACCCGGAGCTCGGCGGCGAGGCGGCGCTGCAGCGCCTGGTCGCTGCCCTGCGCCAGCACGGCATGGGGCTGATCCTCGACACCGTGTCCAACCACATGGCCGTGGGCGGTGCCGACAACCCCTGGTGGCAAAGCCTGCTGGCCTGGGGCCGGCGCAGCCCGTATGCGGAGTTTTTCGACATTCAGTGGCACTCCAGCGACCCGCTGCTGGCCGGCCAGTTACTGCTGCCCTTCCTCGGCAGCGACTACGGCGCAGCCCTGAAGCAAGGCGAGATCCCGCTGACCTTCGACAAGCAGCAAGGCGTGCTGGAAGTTGCCCATTACGACCATCGCTTCCCGATCTGCCCAATCGACTATGGCTGGATCCTTGCGCAAAGCCCTGAGCCCGCCTTGCAGGCGTTGGCCGCGCACTTCACCGCGCTGAGCGACAGTGCCCAACCGCTGAACGATGCCCTGCCCTTACAGGCTGAGCTGGCACGCCTGGTAAACGACGGCGCCGACCTCGAATCGGCCTTGATCGCGTTCGATAGCCGCAGCGAAGCTGGCCTCAAACGCCTGCACTTGCTGCTTGAACGCCAGACCTATCGCCTGGCCAGCTGGCGCACCGCCGCCGACGACATCAACTGGCGGCGCTTCTTCGACATCAACGAGCTGGGCGGCCTGCGGGTCGAGCGCGCAGCGGTGTTCGAGGCCACCCACGCCAAGCTGTTCGAGCTGATCGAGCGCGGCCTGGTGGATGGCCTGCGCATCGACCATATCGACGGCCTGGCCGACCCCCGCGGCTATTGCCGCAAACTGCGCCGCCGGGTCGACAGCCTGTTGGCGCAGCGGCCGCTGAACGCGGCGCTGGAACACTTCCCCCTCTACGTGGAAAAAATCCTCGGCGCCGACGAGCACCTGCACCAGGACTGGCATACCGACGGCACCACCGGCTACGAGTTCATGAACCAGGTCTCGCTGTTGCAACACGACCCGGCCGGCGAGGCGCCGTTAACCGAATTGTGGGCCAACGTCAGCGAGCGCCCAGACTTCCCCGAGGAAGTGCGCCTGGCACGCCACCTGGTGCTCAATGCCAGCCTGGCCGGTGACTGCGAATCGGTGGCCCAGGCCCTGCTGCAGGTGGCCCGCGACGACCTGATGACCCGCGACCTGACCCTGGGCGCAATCCGCCGGGCGTTGCAGGCGCTGGTCGCGCACTACCCGGTGTACCGCACCTACTTCAACGCCTGCGGCCGCCCTGCAGAAGATGAAGCCTTCTTCCAGCAAGCCTTGGCCAATGCCCGCCACGACCTCAGCGAAGCGGACTGGCCGCTGCTCGACCAGCTCGAACAATGGCTCGGTGGCCAGCCCTGGCGCCGCCTGCCACCGGGCCGGCCACGCAAGCACTTGCGCCATGCCTGTGTGCGCTTCCAGCAACTGACCGCGCCCAGCGCCGCCAAGGCCGTGGAAGACACGGCGTTCTACCGCAGCGCCCGGTTGCTGTCGCGCAACGATGTGGGCTTCGAGGCCGAGCGTTTCAGCGCAGGCAGCGAAGTGTTCCATAACGAAGCCCAGCGGCGCCTGCGCGACTTCCCCGACAGCCTGCTGGCCACCGCCACCCACGACCACAAGCGCGGCGAAGACACCCGCGCCCGCCTGGCCGTGCTCAGCGAACGCGGCCCGTGGCTGGCCAGCCGGGTGGAGCATTGGCGCGAGTTGGCGGCGCCGCTGCGGGCGCAACTGGACGACGGCCTGGCCCCCAGCCCTGGCGATGAGCTGATGCTGCTGCAGACGCTGCTGGGCAGTTGGCCGCTGAACCTCGACCCGCACGATGACGGCGCCCTGCGCCAGTACGCCGAGCGCCTGCGGCAATGGCAACAGAAGGCCCTGCGTGAAGCCAAGTTGCGCAGCAGCTGGAATGCCCCGAACGAGGCCTACGAGGCCGCCTGCGCCAGCTACATCGACGGCCTGCTGCTGGATGACGAGAACCAGCAGTTGCGCAAGTCCGTGGCCGATGCCGCCCAGCTCATCGCCTGCCCTGGCGCACTCAATGGGTTGGTCCAGACGCTGTTGCGCATGACCGTGCCCGGCGTGCCCGACCTGTACCAGGGTAACGAATACTGGGACTTCAGCCTGGTCGACCCGGACAACCGCCGCCCCGTCGATTACACGCTCAGGCGCCGCACCCTGGACGACGCCACTACCCCCGCCGAGTTGCTGGCGCACTGGCGCGACGGCCGCATCAAGCAGGCCTTGATCGCGCGGGTGCTGGACTGCCGCCAGGCGCACGCCGAGCTGTTCCGGCGTGGCGCCTACCTGCCGCTGACCGTGCAGGGTCGGCATGCCGACAAGGTGCTGGCCTTTGCCCGCCTGGGTGACGACGAACGCGCCATTGTCATTGCGCCACGCCTGGCCAGCAGCCTGCTCGGCGGCGCCCCTACACCGTTGATCCCGGCCCATAACTGGGACGACACCCGGCTGATACTGCCGTTTGCCTTGTCGCCTGCCAACTCGACGGGACTTTTCCCCAGTGCTGCGGTCAGCCCTACAAAGGAGCTGCTGTTGAGCGCCGTACTGTCGGAATTTCCGGTCAATGTGTTGATACAACAATCTTGAGCATCAGGAGCGTCATGATGAGTGTCGATGAGAAACGTATCCGTGAATTTGCCTACCAGATCTGGGAATCGGAAGGTAAGCCTGTGGGTGAGGAGGAACGCCACTGGGAGATGGCGCGCAAGCTTGCCGAAGCTGAAGCACTTGCCCCCAAGGCAGCACCGCGCAAGAAAGCCGCGGCCAAGCCGAAGGTAGCGGCAGAACCGGTTGCAAAACCTGCAGCTGTGAAGAAGCCACGCGCGGTGAAAAAGCCCGCCGCCGGTTAAACCTGAACGGGCCCCTTCGCGGGGCAAGCCCGCTCCCACAGGATCATCACCATGCTTGAGGCAGTGGGGGCTCTGTGGGAGCGGGCTTGCCCCGCGAAGAGGCCCGGTCAGGCCTACATATCCCCCTTCCACCACGGTCACTCGAGGACTGCCATGAGCCCCCGTACCCCGAAGAAAACCCGCTCGGTCGCCCCCTCGCGCATTCGCGAAGGCATGCCCTTCCCCCTCGGCGCCACCTGGGACGGGCTTGGGGTCAACTTCGCCCTGTTCTCGGCCAACGCCACCAAGGTCGAGCTGTGCCTGTTCGACTCCACCGGCGAGCAGGAAATCGAACGCATCGAGCTGCCGGAATACACCGACGAGATCTACCACGGCTACCTGCCCGACGCGCACCCGGGGCTGGTCTACGGCTACCGCGTCTACGGCCCTTACGAGCCCGAGAACGGCCACCGTTTCAACCCCAACAAACTGCTGATCGACCCGTACGCCAAACAACTGGTCGGCAGCCTGAAATGGTCCGAGGCGCTGTTCGGCTACACCATCGGCCACCCCGACGGCGACCTGTCGTTCGATGAACGCGACAGCGCGCCCTTCGTGCCCAAATGCAAAGTCATCGACCCGGCCTTCACCTGGGGCCGCGATCAGCGTGTGCAGGTGCCCTGGGAGCGCACCATCCTCTACGAAGCCCACACCCGCGGCATCAGCATGCGCCACCCGGCGGTGCCGGAAGAACTGCGCGGGACCTTCGCTGGCCTGGCCAACGACGAGCTGCTCAAGCACATCAAAGAGCTGGGCGTTTCCAGTATCGAGCTGCTGCCGATCCATGCCTTCGTCAACGACCAGCACCTGCTGGACAAAGGCCTGAACAATTACTGGGGCTACAACAGCATCGCCTTCTTCGCACCACACCCCCGTTACCTCGCCAGCGGCAAGATCGCCGAGTTCAAGGAGATGGTCGCGCACCTGCATGACGCCGGGCTGGAGGTGATCCTGGATGTGGTCTACAACCACACCGCCGAGGGCAACGAGCGAGGCCCGACGCTGTCCATGCGCGGCATCGACAACGCCTCCTACTACCGGCTGATGCCCGACGACAAGCGTTACTACATCAACGACTCCGGCACCGGCAATACCCTCGACCTGAGCCACCCGTGCGTGCTGCAGCTGGTCACCGACTCGCTGCGCTACTGGGCCGGCGAGATGCATGTGGATGGCTTCCGCTTCGACCTGGCCACCATCCTCGGCCGCTACCACGACGGCTACAGCGAACGCCACGGCTTCCTCGTCGCCTGCCGCCAGGACCCGATGCTGAGCCAGGTCAAACTGATTGCCGAACCTTGGGACTGCGGCCCTGGCGGCTATCAGGTGGGTAACTTCGCGCCGGGCTGGGCAGAGTGGAACGACCGCTTCCGCGACACCGTGCGGGCATTCTGGAAAGGTGACGAAGGCCAGTTGGCCGACTTCGCCTCGCGCATGACCGCGTCAGGGGACATGTTCAACAACCGTGGTCGGCGCCCCTATGCCTCGGTCAATTTCGTCACCGCCCACGATGGCTTCACCTTGCGCGACCTGGTGTCGTACAACGGCAAGCACAACGAGGACAACGACGAGAATAACCAGGACGGCACCGACAACAACCTGTCCTGGAACTGCGGCGCCGAAGGGCCTACCGAAGACCCTGAAATCAACGCCCTGCGCATGCGCCAGATGCGCAACTTCTTCGCCACCCTGCTGTTCGCACAGGGCACGCCGATGATTGTCGCTGGCGACGAATTCAGCCGCACCCAGCATGGCAACAACAACGCCTATTGCCAGGACAGTGAGATCGGCTGGGTCAACTGGGACCTGGACGAAGACGGCACCGCGCTGCTGGCCTTCGTCAAGCGCCTGACCCGGCTGCGCCTGGCCTACCCGGTGCTGCGCCGCTCACGCTTTTTGGTCGGCGACTACAACGAGGCGATCGGGGTCAAGGATGTCACCTGGCTGGCACCGGATGGCAGCGAGATGAGCGTCGAGCAGTGGGAAGACCCCCATGGCCGCTGCCTGGGCATGCTGATCGACGGGCGTGCACAGGTCAGCGGCATCGCCCGGCCCGGCGCCGAGGCGACGGTGCTGCTGATCGTCAATGCCCACCACGACACCGTGCCATTCCAGCTGCCGGCGGTGCCCGAAGGGGACTACTGGAGCTGCCTGGTCGACACGGATCGGCCAGAACTGCGCAAGGGCCAGCACTTGCAGTTCGAGAGTACCTTCGAGGTGAAGGGGCGCTCGATGTTGTTGATGGTGTTGCAGCACGAGGAAGAGTGAACCCACCTACCCTAGGCAGGTCCTAGCATTAAACCGCCCCGATGATGACCTTGTGGGAGCCCCTGTGAAGCTCGAAGCCAGCAGCCCCGGTTTCGCCACTGTTGACCAGGCCCCAGCCGTGCACCGGCTGCGGGTGCTGACGGTCAACACCCACAAGGGCTTCACCGCCTTCAACCGGCGCTTCATCCTGCCGGAACTGCGCGAAGCGGTGCGCAGTACTCAGGCCGATATCGTGTTCTTGCAGGAGGTGCTCGGCAGCCACGATCGCCACGCCGCGCGCTACCCCGGCTGGCCGCAGACGTCCCAGTACGAATTTCTCGCTGACAGCATGTGGAGTGACTTCGCCTACGGCCGCAATGCCGTATACCCCGACGGCCACCATGGCAACGCCCTGCTGTCGAAATACCCGATCATCGAACACCGCAACCTCGACGTGTCAATCACCGGCCCCGAGCGCCGCGGCTTGCTGCATTGCGTCCTCGACGTGCCTGGCCCGCATCAGGTGCATGCCATCTGCGTGCACTTGTCGCTGCTGGAGAGCCATCGCCAACAGCAACTGCAGTTGCTGCGCAGGCTGCTCGAGTCTCTGCCCGAAGGTGCACCCGTTATCATCGCTGGCGACTTCAACGACTGGAAGCTGCGCGGCAATCGCACCCTGGGCCTGCGCAACGACCTGCACGAAGCGTTCGAACGCCACCACGGCCACCTCGCACGTACCTACCCGGCGCGCATGCCGCTGCTGCGCCTGGACCGCATCTACCTGCGCAACGCGCAAAGCCATGCGCCGCAGATTCTGGGACACAAACCTTGGACGCACCTCTCCGACCATCTGCCGCTGTCGGTCGAGGTCAAGCTGTAGCAATCATTCTTCATAGCCAGGCAGCGGCAAATAGCGAACCTTGCTATACCCGACTATTTAACTCAACAAATCAGCCACTTGAACCAAATCATGTGCAATGAACACAACCTTCACGCTTTCTTGACGCAAGCCGCTCCCTCTCCTTAGCTGAACATTATCTAGTTGTAAAGATCTCGCGCCGGGCCTCTAGCTCGCGCCTTCGTGCGCGTTTGCGAAAGCAGGCGTGCTGGTTTGGGTCGCCCACTGTTTTTGCCGTACAGCTCGTGACAACAGGCCAGGTCCTTGGGCTGTACCACAAAAATAAACGGAGATCCGCCATGAAAAGAACCTCGAATCCCTTGCGCTTCGACAGCATTTTCTACGCGGTTTCCACGTCGCTGCTTCTGGCAACCCCAGTGGAAACTTTCGCATTCGAACTGCAGGACGACCCAACCTCCCCCAGCTTCCTGCAACAACCGGCGATGCCGCAGCTATCGCTCGACCCGGTCAGCGCCAGCGGCGTGAGCCTCGGCACATTGAACGCGTTCTCGGAAAAAATGACCGAACGCCACGGGCAGGCGGCACCGGACCTGGTCGCCAGCCAGTGGTCGCAGTTTTTCCCGGGTGCCACGCGCACCGGTGCACAACCGCCTGACCAGCTTGAAGCCCCCAGCCAGCAACTGCTGGTTGGCCCAGACCTGTTCCTGCGGGAGACCGGCGCAGGCAATGTGCACCGCGCGGGTATTTTTGTTGGCCACAACAACCTGCAAAGCAGCTTCAACGGTATTCGCCCGCTGCTGGGCGACAAGCAACGCAATGCGGTGAACCTGAGTGGCGAGAGCCTGGGGGTGTACTGGAGCATGACCCATGAACGGGGTTGGCACCTGGATGCCGTGGCCATGGGTTCGCGCATCGACATCAATGGCCGTGGCGAAAGCGGCCAGCGCCTGGACGACAGCGGCCATGCCATGACCTTCTCCCTGGAAGGCGGCTTCCCGATCGGCTTGGGCGGCGGTTGGGTGATCGAGCCACAGGCGCAGTTGATCAACCAACAGTTTTTCCCCGGCAGCCGCGTGCAGGAAGAGACGCTGCAGGCGTTCGACAGCCAGCCCAGCTGGAGCGGCCGGGTCGGTGCCAAATTGTCCGGGCGCTACGAAGTGCGCGGCATGCCCATCGAACCTTATGTACGCACCAACGTCTGGTATGACTTCAGCAATGCTGAAGAGGTGAAGCTGGACCAGGTCGACAAGATCTCCAGCTCGCGGTACTCGACCACCGTGGAATTAGGGTTGGGCCTGGTGGCCCGGGTGACGCCGAATGTGGCGCTGTTCGTGAGTGCGGATTACAGCAGCGATGTGGATGACAATGACCTCAATGGGCTGATCGGCAGCCTTGGGGTGCGGATGCGGTGGTAGCCGGCCTGTAGCCCTTGTGCTGCGCATGCGGTGGTATGCCTGCCTGTAGGAGCAGCCTTGTGCTGCGAAGAGGCCGGTGAAAGCAGCCTAGAGTCACTGTGCTTTCACCGGCCTCTTCGCAGCACAAGGCTGCTCCTACACGGGCAATGTTTGCCCCGCTCAGGCAGGTTTGAGAATCAACACGCCCAGCGGCGGCAGGTTGAGCGCCAGCGACAACGGCTGCCCATGGCTGGTGACGGCTTCACTTACCACCGCCCCCAGGTTACCCACGTTGGACCCGGCATACAGTTCGGCATCGCTGTTGAGCAGCTCTTCCCAACGCTCGCCAAACGGCACGCCAATGCGGTACCCCTCGCGCGGCACCGGGGTGAAGTTGGCCACCACCAGCAACGGCTCGCCATTGCTGCTCCAGCGCAGCCAGGCATACACGCTGTTTTGCGCGTCATCACCGATCAGCCACTGGAAGCCCTGGGGCTGGCAGTCCTGCTCATGCAGCGCAGGCACCTCGCGGTACAGGCGGTTAAGGTCGCCGACCAGGCGCTGCACGCCCTTGTGCTCAGGGTACTGCAGCAGGTACCAGTCCAGCTCGCTGTCGTGGTTCCACTCGCGCCACTGGCCAAATTCGCAGCCCATGAACAACAGCTTCTTGCCCGGGTGCGCCCACATGAACGTGAGGTAGGCACGCAGGTTGGCGAACTTCTGCCAGCGGTCGCCTGGCATCTTGTCGATCAGCGAGTGCTTGCCGTGCACCACCTCATCGTGGGAAATCGGCAGGATGAAGTGCTCGGAATAGGCATAGATCAGCCCGAAACTCATCTCGTTGTGATGATAAGTGCGGTGAATCGGGTCGTTCTGGATGTAGTGCAAGGTGTCGTGCATCCAGCCCATGTTCCACTTGTAGGCAAAGCCCAGGCCGCCCTGCTGGATCGGCTGGCTGACGCCGGGCCAGGCGGTGGATTCTTCGGCGATGATCAACGCGCCAGGGGCTTCGTGCGCCGCGACGCCATTGAGGTGGCGGATGAAATCGATGGCCTCCAGGTTCTCGCGCCCACCATGGCGGTTAGGCACCCATTCGCCGGCCTTGCGCGAGTAGTCGCGGTACAGCATCGACGCCACCGCATCGACACGCAGGCCGTCGATGTGGAACTGCTTGAGCCAGAGCAATGCCGAGGCCAGCATGAAGCCACGCACCTCGTTGCGCCCAAGGTTGTAGATCAGCGTGTTCCAGTCCTGGTGGTAGCCCTCCAGGGGGTTTTCGTATTCGTACAGGGCCGTGCCGTCGAAGCGGGCCAGGCCGTGCTCGTCGGTAGGGAAATGCGCCGGTACCCAGTCGAGGATCACGCCGATGCCGCCTTGGTGGCAGGCATCGATGAAGGCCGCGAAGTCTTCGGCACTGCCGTAGCGCGAGGTGGGCGCGAACATCGACAGGGGCTGATAGCCCCAGGAGCCGCCGAACGGGTGCTCCATGATCGGCATCAGTTCGATGTGGGTGAAGCCCAGCGCCTGCACATAGGGCACCAAGCGTTCGGCCAGCTCGCGCCAGTTGTAGTAACGCGCCACCTCGCCCAGGTCATCCAGCTCGCACTGCCACGAGCCGACATGCAATTCGTAGATCGACAGGGGCGCGTTGTAGGCGTGACGTTGCGCACGCTGCGCCATCCAGTCGTGGTCTTGCCAGGGGTGGCTGAGCGCACCGGCGACCTTCGACGCGGTGCTCGGCGGCAGCTCGGTGGCGCGGGCCAGCGGGTCGGCTTTCAGGGGCAGTACGCCCTCTTTGCCCAACACTTCGAACTTGTAGGTTTCACCCACGCCAAGCCGCGGCACGAACAGCTCCCACACCCCAGCGCTGTGGCGCAGGCGCATGGGGTGGCGGCGGCCATCCCAATTGTTGAAGTCACCCACCACCGACACCCGCCGCGCATTCGGCGCCCACACCGAGAAGCACACGCCGTCGATGCCATCGGCCTGCATCGGCTGGGCACCAAAGCGCCCGGACAGGTCGCGGTGGTTGCCTTCGGCGAACAGGTAGAGGTCCATGTCACCCAACTGCGGGCCAAAGCTGTACGGGTCTTCGGTCACCTGCTCACCACCGGCCCAGCCGATTTGCAACAGGTAGGGCTGTGCGTCATCAAGGTGCGCGGTAAACAGCCCAGGCAAGCTGGCCTGCACCATTTCGGCGAGCACGCGGCCGTCGTGGCGCGACAGCACGCGCGCATTCAGGGCATTAGGCAGGAAGGCGCGGACCCACTGCCCGCCGGCGCCGTCGCCATGGGGGCCAAGTACCGCAAATGGATCGGCGTGCTCGGCGCGGGCCAGGGCGTCGAGGTCCCGTTGCCGAAGACCGCCGGTATCACGCGTGGTTGCATTCATCTATGACTCTCCCCAGGTACTGATCAGTCCATGCAAGCCATGCAAAGGCACGGCCAGCCAATTCGGTCGATTTTCAGCTTCGTATGTAATTTCGTACGCGGCCTTTTCCAGGCAGAACAATTCCAGCGCGGCGCGCTCGCCTTCGGCCTGTTGCCAGGCGTGGGGCATGGCAGCGGTAGCCAAGCCATAAGCCTCGACAAACGCATGGCGGGACTGGTGCAGGTAGTGCCTGGCAACCCGTTGCCGAGCCTTGCGCGCCGGGTCGGAAAGGTCCACCGCAGAGGCGTTGCGCAGAATCATCGCAGCAGCATAGTCGAAGGATCGCAGCACGCCGCTGACATCTTTGTAGGGGCTGTGACGCGCCCGGCGTTCTTCCAGTGGGCGCGCCGGTTCGCCCTCAAAATCGATCAGGTAAGCATCGCCCTGAACCACCAGTACCTGGCCCAGGTGCAGGTCGCCATGCACGCGCATCAACAGGCCGCCTTGGGCCTGGCGGGCGAGGTTGTCGATGTGCTGGGTCAGGCCGTCGCGCTGTTGCTGCAGGTCGTCGACCAACGCCTGGCTGTCGCTGTCCAGGCTGTCGCGGTGCTGGGCCAGCAGGTCGAGGGCGTGGGTCAGCTCGGCAGTGATCTGGGTGCTCCAGCGCTCGCTGTCCTGGGCATCGCTTGTGCGCGGCTGAAAGGCCGCATCTTCGGTTGGCGCTGCCAACAACACGTGCATCTCGCCCAGACGCTGGCCGAGCAAGGCAGCAAAGCCATCGAGTTCGGCCAAAGCATCGGTGTGGGCTTCGCTGGCAGAACTGGTCGGTTCCATCTCGTCGCGGATGGCCCGTTCCAGGGTGTTCTGGGTCCAGGCCCAGGCATCGCCCTGATTGCTCAGGTAGCCCTGGGCGATCATCAACAGGTGCGGGGTGGCGTGCTCGTCCACGCGGCTGACCCACCCCAGCAACGGTGAAATATTGGTAAAGCCCGCCGCAGTCAGGTAGGCGCTCATCTCAAGTTCTGGATGAATGCCCGGGTTGACCCGGCGAATCAGCTTGAGCACCACCCGATCGGCAACCACCACCGAGCTGTTGGACTGCTCGGCGCTGAGGTAGCGCACAGGGCTCTCTTCGGTGAGCCCCAGCTTGGCAAGCTGTTCGGTGCACTCGAAACGCAGCTCGCCCAGGCCATTGCCACAGGGCAGCCGGTGGCGTTCCTGGCAGGCCCGCAGTACAGCGCGGATGAATGGTTCAAGGACGAAGGCGTCGGTGATCAAACCAACCTGTCGGCCACGGCGCACGCGCGACAATGCCAACTGCTGGGGCAAGGCGCTGTTGATCTGCTCTTCAGGCAACAGGCCGAACGGCAGTTGGTAGTGGTTGGC
This sequence comes from Pseudomonas sp. 5.2, assembly GCF_059025405.1. NCBI lineage: Bacteria > Pseudomonadati > Pseudomonadota > Gammaproteobacteria > Pseudomonadales > Pseudomonadaceae > Pseudomonas > Pseudomonas sp. 5.2. The sequence goes on along the minus strand of NZ_JBYBHH010000001.1, from coordinate 439,181 downwards.
GACGCCATCGCTGAGCACTTCCAGTTCGCCGAGCAATACCGGCGTGGTGGCCGTGCCAAAACGCACGCCATAACGCAGGCGAACCTGGTCGATGGGCCCTTCCTTGCCGGCGAACCAGCGCCGTTTGGGCAGGTATTGCGGCAGGATCGAGCTTTCCAACATCTCGCTGGAAGGCGCCTCGAGCAGCTCTTCCAGGCGCTTGCGCAGCACCAGTGTGGTCAATTCGGGTAACCCCTCGGTGGCCTGGATATGCCAGCTGGGCATGCGGTCGTGCGACGCCAGCAGGAACCAGTAAAAAGCATAGGGCGGCAATGTCAGCAAAAACGGCAGTTGGCCGATCGGGGGAAAGGCGCTGCCGCCCAGCATCTCCACGGGTACTTTATCGGCGTATTGCGACAGCTCGAGTTCCGCAGCCTGGGCGGCGCGGGACACGTTGGCCACGCAAAGAATCACTTCGCTGTTGCCCTCTTGGTCGGTGTATTCGCGGATGTACGCGAGGATGCGCCGGTTGCTCGGTGTGAGCATGCGGATGCTGCCACGGCCAAACGCCTTCTGCTGGTTGCGCACCGCCAGCAGGCGGCGGTTCCAGTTGAGCAGCGAATGCGGGTCGTGGGACTGGGCCTCGACGTTGACTGTCTGGTAGCCGTACAGCGGGTCCATGATCGGTGGCAGCACCAGGCGCTGCGGGTCGGCGCGAGAGAACCCGCCGTTGCGGTCCGGCGACCATTGCATGGGGGTGCGCACGCCATCGCGGTCGCCCAGGTAGATGTTATCGCCCATGCCCAGTTCATCGCCGTAGTACAAGGTCGGTGTGCCGGGCATCGACAGCAGCAGGCTGGTCAGCAGTTCGATGCGCCGTCGGTCACGCTGCAACAGCGGCGCCAGGCGGCGGCGGATGCCAAGGTTGATGCGGGCGCGGCGGTCTTCGGCGTAGTAGTTCCACAAGTAGTCGCGTTCGCGGTCGGTGACCATCTCCAGGGTCAGCTCATCGTGGTTGCGCAGGAAAATCGCCCACTGGCTGTTGGCGGGGATTTCCGGGGTTTGGCGCAGGATGTCGGTGATCGGGAAGCGGTCCTCCATGGCCAGGGCCATGTACATGCGCGGCATCAGCGGGAAGTGAAAGGCCATGTGGCATTCGTCGCCATCGCCCTCGCCAAAGTACGGGCGGGTGTCTTCGGGCCATTGATTGGCTTCGGCCAGCAGCATGCGGTCGGGGTAGTTGGCGTCGATCTCGGCACGGATCGCCTTGAGCACCCGGTGGGTCTCGGGGAGGTTTTCGTTGTTGGTGCCGTCGCGCTCGATCAGGTAGGGGATGGCGTCCAGGCGCAGGCCGTCGACGCCCAGGTCGAGCCAGAAGCGCATCACCCCGATCACCGCCTTGAGCACTTGCGGGTTGTCGAAGTTCAGGTCTGGCTGGTGCGAATAGAAGCGGTGCCAGAAGTACTGGCCGGCGACTGGGTCCCAGGTCCAGTTAGACTTCTCGGTGTCGAGGAAGATGATGCGGGTGCCGTCGTACTTCTGGTCGTCATCCGACCACACGTAGAAGTCGCGTGCCTTGCTGCCCCGCTTGGCCAGGCGGGCGCGCTGGAACCACGGGTGCTGGTCGGAGGTGTGGTTGATGACCAGTTCGGTAATCACCCGCAGGCCGCGCTTGTGCGCCTCGGCGATGAAGCGCCGCGCATCGGCCATGCTGCCGTAGTCGGGGTGCACGGCTTTGTATTCGGCGATGTCGTAGCCGTCATCGCGCCGTGGCGAGGGGTAGAACGGCAGCAGCCAGAGCGTGTTGACGCCCAGTTCGGCGATGTAGTCGAGCTTGCTGATCAAGCCTGCGAAATCGCCGATGCCGTCGTTGTTGGCGTCGAAGAACGACTTGATGTGCAGCTGATAAATCACCGCGTCCTTGTACCACAGCGGGTCATCGATGAAGGCTGCTGGTCGGGAACGCTTGGCCATGGGTGACTCCTTTCAGTTCTGCGGATGCGCGCTACCTGGTTTTAGGGCTGCTGCGCAGCCCATCGCCGGCAAGCCAGCTCCCACAGGTTTTGTGCTGGTTTCACAGGCAGCACCGGGCCTGTCATTTGTCTGCAAAAGCTTGCAGCCGACGCCGGCCCCTGTGGGAGTCGGCTTGCCGGCGATGGGCCGCACAGCGGCCCCCGGTTTGAAGGCCTAACGGGCCTTTTCAATTCGCCAGATACCAAACGGCTGATGCCAGGGCTCGATGCGCATCCATTGGGTCTTGCCATGCCAGGTCCAGCGGTGGCCGTTCATCAGGTCTTCGCCAACAGTGTCGGCGTTGTCGTCCAGGCCCAACTCCCACAGCGGCAGCTCGAAGCTGGCTTCCTGGGCGTTGTGCGGGTCGAGGCTGATCGCCACCAAAATGAAGTTGTCGCGCTCGGGCGTACGCTTGGCGAAGTACAGGATGTTGTCGTTCCAGCAATTGAAAAACGCCACCCCAAGGTGAGTCTGCAAGGCGCGGTTCTGCCGGCGGATACGGTTGAGCTGGGCGATTTCGGCAATGATGTTGCCGGGTTGGGTGAAATCACGCGGGCGGATTTCGTACTTTTCCGAGTCCAGGTATTCCTCTTTGCCGGGCAGCGGCGTGGCTTCGCACAGCTCGAAGCCCGAATACATGCCCCACAACCCCGAGCCCATGGTCGCCAAGGCCGCGCGAATAAGAAAACCCGCCCGCCCCGAAGTGTGCAGGAAAAACGGGTTGATATCTGGCGTGTTGACGAAGAAGTTGGGCCGGTAGCACAGGCTCCACGGCGGCTGGTTGAGCTCTTCGTAAAACTCGCGCAGCTCCTGCTTGCTGTTGCGCCAGGTGAAATAGGTGTAGCTCTGGGTGTAACCGACCTTGCCCAAGCGCGCCATCATCGCCGGCTTGGTGAAGGCCTCGGCCAGAAAAATCACGTCCGGGTGCTGGCTGCGCACATTGGCGATCAGCCATTGCCAGAACGGCAACGGTTTGGTGTGAGGGTTATCGACGCGGAAGGTCTTCACGCCCTCCTCGACCCAGCCAACCACCACGTCACGCAGGGCCAACCACAGCGAAGGCACGGCCTCTGGGGCATAGAAGTCGACGTTGACGATGTCCTGGTACTTTTTCGGCGGGTTTTCCGCATAGCGGATGGTGCCGTCGGGGCGCCAGCTGAACCAGCCGGGGTGTTCTTTGAGCCAAGGGTGGTCTTGCGAGCACTGGATGGCGAAGTCCAGGGCGATTTCCAGGCCATGCTCGGCGGCGGCGGCCACCAGGCGGCGGAAGTCTTCGCGGGTGCCCAGCGCTGGGTGAATGGCGTCGTGGCCGCCTTCCGGGCTGCCGATGGCGTAAGGGCTGCCTGGGTCATTGGGCTCTGCCTGCAAGGCATTGTTGCGGCCCTTGCGGTGTTTTTTGCCAATCGGGTGAATGGGCGGGAAGTACAGCACGTCAAAGCCCATGTCGCGGATCATCGGCAGGCGTTCGTGCACGTCGTTGAAGGTGCCGTGGCGCTCGGGGTTGTCGGTGATCGAGCGCGGGAACAATTCATACCAGCTGGCGAACTGCGCCGCCGGGCGGTCGACGTCGACGGGGAATTCGCTGCTGCGCGTAAGGTAGCTGCGGTGCTCGGCTTCGGTCATCAGCCGTGTGGCTTCGGGGCCCAGCAACAGCGCCACCCGGTCATCCTCAGGCAGTGTCGGCAGCCGCGCCTGCAAGGCTTCGATCTGTTCACGCAAGAAGCCCTCGCTGCGCTCTGCGCCTTTGCCCAGCAGAAGACGGCCTTCCTCAAGCTCCAGCTTGACCTCGACGCCAGCGTGGTACTTCTTCTCCAGGTCGTGGCAATAGGTGGCGAACGGGTCGATCCAGGCCTCGATGCTGAACAGGTGCTGGCCCAGCTCAGTTGGGGTGAACTCGCCCAGCCACAGGTCATTGCCGGGCGAATGCATAGGCACGCAGTGCCAGCGTCGGCTGTGGGCCTGGCGCCAGTTGAGCATCACAGCGAGGCGGTCATGGCCGTCGCTGTAAACCTTGCTGCTGACCGCGACCGCCTGGCCGCTGATGGCCTTGGTGGCGAACATGCCGCCATCGAGCGCAGGTTGCGTGCTTTCGATCACGATGCGCGGCGCCAACAGCGCCTGGGCCAGGCTGATGGCCTGGTCTGGGTGATCGTTCGCCATGGGCACGCTTTCGAAGGGCTCGTTTCGTGACATCGGACCTTGCTCCCTTAGGCTGGTGGCGGTAAGGGTTCAGAGCCGGGCGCGGGCGTAGGGGTTCAAATAAATTGAGCGAACGGCAGCCCCTGACAGTCAGAGCCTGCAGCACCTCTTCATCCACCCACGCGAGGTCAGGCCATGAACATTCCCATTCCACCGGAAACCCCCGATCCAAACATCGACGACCCCAGCTTGCCGCCACCCGTGCCGGAGGAGGACCCGGACGAGCTGCCGATCAAGCCGACCGTGCCGCCAACGGTGGGCGACCCGCCGAGCCAGGAGCCACCGGTGAAGGCTTAAGGGTAGACCACCGCTACTGATATTTTTGCCAGTAGCGGTGTCTGCCGGTTGTGCTGATGATGAGTTCTCCTTACTGAGGGCAGGAGAACTCATCATTGTGGACATCACACGGCATGTAATCGACTGTTTCCAGAATGCTGGTGTGGTCGATCCCGACAAGGGCACTCGCCTTGCGCACCTGGACAAGGACAAGTGTGAATTCGCGTTAATGTGGCTGGAGATATGCCACGGTATCCCTCTGGATCGCGATTACCGCACGCTAGGCGAGCTGGCCGAGGCGCTTGACGAGGCGATAAGGTTTCGCTGACACAGCAGGCTTATCAATGATTCCCCCTCTACGACCCACCCAACACCTGTCATTTTTGCTAGGTGTGCACGTTCTGCTCTCCCTATAGGCTTTGATCACTGGCCCTAGCCTGGGCCGCCGACCGCAGCGCAAGGGAGCTGGGTATGAACGACCTCACCACCGCGAACAGTAACGATACCCCCGCCCAGCGCTCGGACGCCGCCACCTACATGAACCTGTTCCCCGAAACCCGGGAACGCTGCGCCCCAGCCTCGCCGTGGGCAGACAATGAGCGGCCAGCCTACTTGGTCCATCTCAAGGGCCTGATTGAAGAACTGCAGAAAGAGGCAAAGGTCGCCGAGCCGGTGACGCTGCAGACTCGCCGCCCAGACCTGCTGCAACTCAAGCTGAGTAACAGGAACATCCGCAAAAGCCTGGCGAAGATCGACATCGTGCTCGAGGTGCTCGAACGGCATGCGGGGGTGGCGCGTAATGACTTGCCAAGGGCTGTGGCCGAGGGCGTGTACAAGGGTAATGTTCCCTTCCACAACGCCTGGGAAGCGATCAAGGCCACGCTGGCCATGAAGCAGCTGCCCCTGTGGGACCTGCTGTACAGCGTGAACATGGGCATGCCCGCCTTCAGCTTCGATGCTGCAACGCTTAACGCCCAGCACAACGCCGCGCTGCTGAGCAGCGGTTTCTCGCCGCAATTGCGGACCCTGCTGCTGCAACCCGCCAGCGCGGCGAAGGACTTCTACAAGACGCAGTTCCACATCCCCGCCACGGGCCCGAAAGGCAACCTCGATACCACCTACCAACTGACCCGGGCACTGGGCCTGACACGCAGGGAGCTGCGCCGTCTGCTGGCCGTGAGCGCCCTCGGCAAACATAACACCTCGGTGACCCGCAGCCCTTACGTCACCAGCCAAACGGTGGCCGAGGCTTCGAGCAAAGCCTACGGCGCAACGTTCATCACCGGTGGAGGCGCCCCTCTGTATCTGGTGGAAGCCGCCGGTACCCAGAAGGCCGATGCGCCATCAAGCGGTGCAAAAAAAACCGCCAAGAAGACCATCACGATCGCTGGGATCAGCACCCAGCATATCGATCGCCTGCAACGCATCCTGCGCCTGCAGCGCGCACTTGGCCTGGCCCCCGACGAGGCCGATGCCCTGGTCATGGCGGCCTTGCGCGCCGAAGGCCAACGCCCCGCCCAGCACCAGCTGACTGCCAGCACCCTGCGCGCCCTGGGCCTGTTCCGCCATCTGCAACAAAAGTACCAGGTACAGCCGCTGCAGTTCGCAGCACTGCTGCACGAAATCCCCTGCCATGGCACCGAGCGCCAGTTGTCGTTCTACGACAGCGTATTCGCGCCCCGGCACGATAGCGAAGGGCAAAAACTGGCGGATGTACTGGTGCTCGATGACCAGCCGTTCGACCCCAATGCCACCACGGGTGAGGATGCCTTGACCGTCAAGCGCCTAGGGTTGGCGCTGCGAGTCGCCCCCCCCGTACTGCTCGCCATCCTCGACACCGTCACGACAGAACAAGAGCTGGACAAACCACAGCGCTCGCTTGCGGTGGTGTCGGCCTGCTACCGCCTGGCCACGCTCACGCGCCTCTTCGGCACCTCGCAGTTGGACGGCTGGATCCTCCTGAAGCTGTTGATGAAGCAGTCCCCGGTTTACCAGCAGCAACTGGCCGGCTGCCCGAGCCTGGGGGCACAGCCGCAACCCTTGCAGGACGCGCAAAAGGCCGAGCTGTTCACCCAGGTGGTCAAGCAACTGCTGGCCCATGCACCCGCAGACCAGCCCAGCGCGGAACTACCAGGCGGGCCAGACGAGCGGTCACAACCGTCGGAAGATGATCCATCCGAAACGCAGGATGTCAACGCGCACTTCACTCAGTTGATCGAGTTGCACGACGCCGACAAGGTGCAAATCTTCAACCTGGTCACGGACCGGCTGAATCTGCTGGCGGACCTGCCCCTACCCGATTTCGTCGACGTGCTCGCCGACAAGCTGAACCAACTGGATGACACCACCAAGGCCGAGCTTGTCGAGCACGTCGCAGGCGCCTTGAAGTTACCACCAGCGCTGGCTGAAGACGGGCAGGTTGTCGACGCGCTAGCCCTGCGTTTAAGTGCACTGCCGCAGGATGCCAAGGCGAGCCTCGCCAGCGCCGCCGTCGTTGCTGAGCAACCGCAAGCGGACATTGTCGATGCCATCGCCGGGGTGATGGCAACGATGGAGTGGTTTGCCCAACAGAACGTCAACGCTCTGGACATGGCAGTGCTCCTCCACGACGGGCCACTGGAAGAGTCTGGGTTGAAAACCTTGTTCGGCCTGTACGCGTCCAAGGCGAAACCAGCCTCTGGCAAGCCCGACCTGCGCCAGGAGCTGAGCACCGCGCTAGGCCTGCCAAGCAAGGAGCACCTGCTGCCACTGCTGCACTGGGTCGCAGTCGATGAAGACGTATTGGTAAAACGCATCGATGCCATTCACCAAGAAGTGCAGAAGTCAAAAGGCAAACGCCAACCGCTCGAGTGTTTTACCGCAGACGACCGGGCGCAGTGGTTGACGTTGCAGCGTTACAGCCGCGCGGTCAGCCTGTTCGGCATCGGGCATGCCGCCCTTGACCAGATCATGCCGCACCACTTCAACCTCGGCGCCATCCCTCGCCCGCTCGACCTCACCACCCTGCACCAGCTTGGTGGCTACACGACACTGCTGGGCGGGCTGGCCACCGACAAGCACGAGCCGGACTTATTACGTTACCTCAAGCAGGTGCGAACCCCGCTCGACGCCCCAGGCAAGGCCAAGGCCTGGGCCGACCTGGAAGCACTGCTAGGGCACGACCAGGGTGGCCTGGCCAAGCTCGGCATCCCTCTGCCCACCACGCTGCACGCCTTAGCCCGCGTACTGCAATTGACACAGCAAGCGAGCCGACAAGGCTTGTCGGTGGATGGCTTGCTGGTCATCGGCGCACTCACCGCGTCGACCGATGACAACGCCTTCGAACAGGCGGCCATCGCGCTGCGCCAAAGCTGCTCCAGCCAGCAATGCCAGGCGCTGGATGCCCAGCTCAAGCTGGCCTGGCGCGATGCGCTGATGCAATGGATGCTGGTGCACTGGGCCGCCCCGCACAAGGACCTGAAGCGGATCAAAAGCCCTGAAGCCCTGGCCGATTACCTGCTGATCGACCTGCAGGTCTCTCACGAACCTCTTACCACCCGGGTGCTCTCGGCCATCGCCAGCCTGCAGCGCTGCCTGCAACAGATCCACTCACGCCTGGAGGACGGCTATGGCGATAAGGCAATCCCCCAGGCCATGCGCGACGAGTGGGATGATTTTTCTTGCAGCTTCGAGCGCTGGAAGCTGCGCAAAGATGCCCAGAACGAACCGCAGAATTTCATCGACCCCTCGCGCCGCACGCGCACGAGCAGCGCCTTCGCCGAGCTTGAAACCCAGTTGGCCCAAGGCAAGTGCACACCGGACGAAATCCAGACCGCCCTGCTCGGCTACCTGAGTACCTTCGAGCACGTCAGCAATATCCAGCCGCTTTCGGCGTACGCCAGCGGTATTGATCCACTGGGCGATACCTACCACTTCATCGGCAAGAGCAATGTCGAGCCACCCGAGTACTACTGGCGCACGCTGGACATGAAACAACGCGACGCCGACAACGCACCGAGCATGCTGGCTTGGGGAGAGTGGGAGGAGATCACGCTGGCAATGAGTGGCGAGATGGTCAAGGGGCCACTGCCGGTGGTCGAGGGTGTCGAGAAAGAAATTACGACTAAGAAGAACGACTCAGCAACTAAAGACAAAAGCGCTGAGACCCTTGCACAGGAACTCTTGGAGAAGCAAAAAAACGCAGATGACCAACGTACGGAAGTAGACCTGATCCGTCCGGTCATCATCGCCGGGCGCCGGTATGTGGTGTGGGTCGAGCGGGACACTGCGGCAATTCCCATGGGCGCGGATAAAAAACCGAGCGAGTACCATGCGCTGCGAGTGTGCTTCGCCTACCAGCAGATTGACGGGAACTGGAGCCCGGCCAATGTGTTGATGCGGCTGGATGGGCATGATGCAGAAGGACATTTTGATGAAAGTAAAGATGATAAAGGCACCCTGAACAACAAATTTTTGAAGACCAAAAAGTTCCAGGCGGGTTTGATGGTGATGGTGAATCAACTGGGGGGGCGCGAAAATGACCCTTGGTTGATGGTGATGTTGTTCGATGTGGAGAAGGTCAAGGATTCGGAGGGCAACGTCAATACCAGCACCTGGGAGCGTGACAACGAATATTTCCTGATTGGCAAGGATCTCCTACTGCTCGACACCAAGACATTGGATGAGGACGATTCGAAAGGCAGGCCCATTGAGAAAAGACTGGTAAAAAACTGGATAACCCTTTTCCGTGACCCGCGTACGGTGCAGCATCCCTATATTGGGCCTCGTCAGACCGTAGAGGACCAAAAAAGCAAGCCGCAATGGGAAATGCTAGGGGGAACTATTAAGTTAAACAATATTATTAATTTCGAAGACCCCATCGATTTCGACGACCTCAACCCTAACCAAAAAAACAGGATACATGAAACAAAATACACAATTAGAGCACCAATAACCTCCAAGCCCATTAGTTCGATTCAATACCCAGAGATCGCCTTGACGCATGATAAACTCGGGGCTATTGGCACATTAAAAATCCTAGAACTCATGGCTCTTGATGCAAACTCCTATACCGCACCATACGTCATCCACAAAGTCGAAACAACCATAACAAACCAACTTATCCAGGGAGTTACAATCACCACATTTAGGGGGATAGGAGACGAGAGTCCCGAGAAAATAGACATCACCCTATTTGACTCCCAACTCGACTCACACAACAAGCCCATACAGCGTTATCACAGCCACCCACACGACCAAATCATTTTTTATCGCTCAAACCTCAGCGAAGCTTACCAGGATTGCATTTTAGGTATAACTATAACACACGACAACCTCGATGAAACCTATGACATTAAACTTCAACACAAGAATCTGACCCCAGCCTTCCCAACGCTTACAGTTTTCGTATCACCAACAAACGAAACCCTAGCCACCCTCCAACAACCTTTATCTATCGCAGACTTAAACAATCTCAAAGAATACAATTTAACAGACCTAGAGTCTGCCTTAACCAGCCCCATTCACTTGGACGCTCTAAGCAGCATAAAGACCTCCATTTTGAAAGCCCGCTACACTTCAAGCCCTGATTCAGAGGAGCCGTCCAAAGATGTTTCGAAGCACTCTGCTGGCACGATTTCGGTCCATGCAGCCATCACTCGCGCGCAGCACGCAGCCCAGTTTGAGGCTGTTAGCAAGTACATCGCAATGGAAAAGTCCGCCATCCTGGCTGAAGTAAACGCGCCCCTTGACCAGGCCCTGGTGAAGCGTCTGGACTCGCTTATTCGCCTTCGGCACTTTCAACCTGAGGCCTGTGTTCGCATCCTGCTCCGTTTCGGCCCCGAGCATCCACCGGTCTTCGCCGATGAACTTCCCCTCGATGGCCAGAGCACGATTGATTTTCAACTTCCCATCAGCCGTGATCGGGCCATCAAAAGCTATTCATTCAACTTTTCCGTCTATTATCTTACTAACAGTAAGACGACGAACCTGACTTACAACCTGATCGACATAGCCGACGATGCCGTGGACAGCGTACACATCAGGCGCAATGCCGAGCAGGCCCTCTACCTGGATTTGTCCGAAGTCAATCAAGCGGACCCCTCAAACGCCCTATCGGTCAATTACCTGCGCCTGAACACCCTGTTCGGCAAGCGCCTGGTCGCTGAGGCCACGCAATCGGTCCAGCAAGTGCTGTCCTGGCCGACCCAGCACCTGCCCGAACCGCGCCTGGAACCTGGCGGTACCAGCAGTACCGTCGACTTCCGCGGTGCCAATGGCATGTATTTCTGGGAATTGTTCTTCCATGCCCCGCTGCTGATTGCCTGGCTGCTACGTCAAAACCGCGACTACCGGGGTGCCTGGCAGTGGAGCACCGGCCACCTGTTCGACCCCTACCGAACCTGGAGAACAGACCAGGACACCCCGCAGTACTGGTTGAGCAAGCCGATCCGAGATGACCATGGCGCCTATCGAAAAAACACGAAAACCGACGATCCCGACCTGATCGCCTATGCAGAGCCCGAGCGCTACCGCAAAGCGCTACACCTGTTCGTGGTGGAAAACTGGCAACGCGAGGGCGACGAGTTGTACCGCCAGCTCACCCTGGCCACGCTGGAGGCCGCCGCGCAGTGCTACGACAAGGCCCTGCGCCTGATCGGCCTGTTGCCCGAGCACCTGTCGAGCGCCCCGGCCGATGCACCGACGCTGGCACAAGCCACCCCGGACCAGTTCACCCCGCCGCTGAACAACAAACTGGTCGAACTGCGCAACCTGCTGCGCAACCGCCTGTTCAACCTGCGCCACGGCCTGAGCCTGGACGGCAAGCCCGTGCCGATCATGCTCGACCCCGACTTCCTGGAGCGCCTCGCCCTGGGGCACACCAGTGCCAGCGAGGGTCCGCTAGACAAGCTCACGCACCTGCAGCTGCCACCTTGCCGCTATGACGAGGCGCGCACATTCGCCCGGGAGGCCGTGGAACAGCTGATTGGCATGGGGCAGACGCTGCTGGGCTATTACCAGGCCGAAGCCACCCAGCAGCTTGAATTGCTCAGCAAGCGCAACCTGATCAAACTGTTGGACTTCCCTTACCAGCTTCAGCAACAGGCACTGGAGTTGGCCAAGCGCGAGCGTGAGACGTTACTCACTAGCAAAGCAATGGTGCAGCAACGTCTGGATTACTACCAGGAACTGAACGACGTCGGGGTTAAAAACCTGGAGGAGTCTGCGCTCTCGCATTGGACCGATTCATATAACACCCGCATAGCCGCAGCTCCGTTCTATTACCTTACTTCCTTTATGTCTTTTATACCCACTATCGGTGGAGCTGCAATGGGTGGTTGGTCACCTGAAGAGGCACCCGAGGCGGTCGCCAACCTCATCGAATCAGTATCAGAACTACTGGAAACGAAGGCTAACGCCTTCGACAAGAGGGCTGAATTCCAACTCCGTGCCAAACAATGGCAGTACGAAGCCGGGCAAGCCACCCTCGAACTCACCGTTCTCGACAAACAACTGCGCGAAAGGGACGTGCAGCTCAAGGCCGCCCGCATCGCCCTGCAAGAAGCCCACGCCACCCGCGCAGCCCACCAGGCCGAGTATGAGGTGATGACCTCGGTGTTCCCCAGCCGCACCACCTACCTGTGGCTGATCGGCCGGCTCTCGCAGATTTACGCCGCCGCCTACGATGCCACGCTGTCACTGTGCCTGATGGCCGAGTCTTGCCTGCAGTATGAGCTGGGTGATTTCACGAGCACCTGGATCAAACCTGGCGCCTGGCTGGATAACTGGCGCGGCATGCTAGCCGGCGAGGCCCTGGCGCGGGACCTGATGCTGATGGACCTGGCCGCCATCCGCGACAACCATCGGCCACTGGACATTCATGCAGAGCTCTCCCTTGTCAAAGACCTTGGGGTTACCAAAGAACAACTGCATCAGCAGCTGCTTAAAGAAAGCCCGATTCAGTTTAGCCTTGCTCCCCACCACTTCGATAAGCACTTCCCCGGCCATTATCTGCGCAGGATCGAGCGCATCTTTCTCACGTTCACATACAGTAAGGGCACGGTACCCACTTCGCCCTCGGGCATGCTCTACCAGATAGCCAACAGGGTGTTGCTAACGGATGACTCCGACGGCGCGAATTACCTGTACGGCGTCGAAGATGGCAGCCTAAAAAACGTACTGCTAAACCTGAACCCCAACCAGAAGATTGCCATCTGGTCACATAAAGAGAACTTTGCCACCTATGAACTGCAACCCTCGATCCCCGATAAGTCTCGCTACCAGCCATTCGAAGGTACTGGATTGCTTTCCAGCTGGAGACTCGAATTTCCGCGTGGCGCAAAAAATAACTCCAGTTTGTTTGAGGGTGACACCTGTAAGCTCGAGGATATTAAAGTGCATATCATCTACTCCGCGCTGGACGGCTCGGCCGACTTTCGTAAGGCTGTAAAAACTTTACTGCAGCAAACCGGTGTCAACGTCGCCGACATCCCCGCCTCGACTAAAAATCCGTCTGGAACAACTGAGAATCCATCGGGAGCGGCTGGCAATGCCCACAATGCAATTGTCAGCGCCAAGAAAGCCGAACAGGTGGCCATCGCAGCAATGCTCGCCGCCGAGGCCGCTGCCGCTGCCCCCGCGTTGACTGCCTCTGTGGCAGCGGGCGAGAAGCTCAAAGCAACGCAGGCGGTCACTGCTGCGCAGAACGCTGCCAAAGCAGCCACAACAGCCAGAGAAAAAACCGAAGCGGCGTCGGCCTCTGGCAAGGTGAACGAAGCCAATGCCGAAGCCACCAAAGCAGAAAAGGCGAGAGACGACGCACTCAAAGCAGAGGCTGACGCAGTCGCTGCAAGCCTGGCTGCGCAGGGTCTTGACATCCAGCGCCGAGCTAGTGCCTTGGCCGAGGCCATGAAGGCTGATCAGGAGGCCGCTGCGTGGAGTAAGGCCGCGCAGAACGACGCCGACGCCGATGCGCTCAAAGCCACCGAAGCTGCCGATCAACTTACGACGGCCAATACAGCGGTAACCGAAGCCCAAACCGCAGCCAGCAAAGCCAAGGCTGCCAGAGAAAAAGCCGACAACGCAGCAACAGCGGATGACGCAGAAAAAGCGGCGGAGGAAGCCAAAAGCGCGGCCGACGAGGCGAAAGCCGCAGCGAAAAAAGCCGCCGACGCCCGCAAGGCAGCCGAAGACGCTTACAAGCTTAAAAAAGATCAAGCGGCTGAATTGATCACCAAGAAGATTGCCTACCTGGAAAAGAACATGAACAAGGAAATCAGAATCACCCGATGGACAGGGAACGGCAACGCCTATTACGACCGTGGCACCCTGATCAGTATCGACAAAAAAAATAATACGTTCACATTAAAAAACGAGGTCTATGACACAAGTTACACATTCCCCATAACAGACGCGCCCGTTGACTGAAAACCTGTAATGCTAACAGCCCTCGGGCCGTAAACAGGTTTTGCATTTTACCCCACACAAGGACACAACAATGAGCACAACAGAAAACACAACGCTTGAGACATTCCAAGCGTTCCTGGAAGAGCACCTAGGCTATAAAGACGAAGTCAACGAATCAACACCGCTCATGAGCATTAATGAAGATGGAAATAAATGGGCCATAGCGCTGGCGAGAGGGTTCAAAGGGTTGAACATTTCCCATAGCGAACTGACCGAACTTGAGAACGTTGGTAACTTGCTGAATAAGATAAACGAGACTGAATAGCCCCCGTGCACCAGGCTGCGTACACTCTGAGTGGTTTCTCAGTGTGTACGCAGCCTGGTGCACGGAGGGTCCGCGTCGGTTCATGTTCGCATTAGCTGTTATGAACAAGCAGGGTGCTTTGAATCATCAGGTCCTGTTGATTTCCGAAAGGCTGATCTCCCGCATCCTGAACTTCTGCACCTTCCCGGTAACGGTCATCGGGAACTCGTCAACAAAGCGGATATGCCGCGGCACCTTGTAGTGCGCGATGCGTGCCTTGCACCAGCCCTGCAGCTCATCGACCGTGGCGCTGTGCCCGGGGTGCAGTTTGATCCAGGCCACGATTTCTTCGCCGTAACGGTTGCACGGGATGCCGATCACTTGGGCATCCGCGATTGCCGGGTGGGTATAGAAAAACTCCTCCAGCTCGCGCGGATAGATGTTCTCGCCGCCGCGGATGATCATGTCCTTGTTGCGCCCGACGATACGCACATACCCCTGTTCGTCCATGACCGCCAAGTCGCCCGAGTGCATCCAGCCAGCGGGGTCGATGGCATCCGCCGTGGCCTGCGGGTTGTCCCAATACCCGAGCATCACGCTGTAGCCCCGCGTGCACAGCTCGCCGATTTCGCCCCTGGCAACAATGCAGCCGTCGGCGTCCACCAGCTTGCTCTCCAGCTGCGGCTGGGTGCGCCCGACCGTGGTCACGCGCAGCTCAAGCTCGTCGTCCGGGCCGGTTTGCAGGGACACCGGGCTGGTCTCGGTCATGCCATAGGCAATTTGCACTTCGGCCATGTGCATCTGGTCGATAACCCGGCGCATCACTTCGATCGGGCAGGTGGCGCCGGCCATGATGCCGCTGCGCAGGCTCGAGAGGTCCATGGCCTGACGGGCCGGGTGGTCGAGCATGGCGATGAACATGGTGGGCACGCCATAGAGGATGCTGGCGCGTTCTTCGGCCACGGCGCGCAGGGTGAGTTCGGCGTCGAAGGCGTCGTTGGGGTAGACCATGGTGCTGCCGTGGGTGATGCAACCGAGGTTGGCCATGACCATGCCGAAGCAGTGGTACAGCGGCACCGGGATCACCATGCGGTCGGCCGAGGTCAGGCCCAGGCTTTCGCCGACCATCAAGCCATTGTTGAGGATGTTGTAGTGGCTGAGCGTGGCGCCCTTGGGCGCGCCGGTGGTGCCGGAGGTGTACTGGATGTTCACCGGTTGGTCAAACTGCAGGCTTTGCTGGCGGGCCGTGAAGGCCTCGAGCGTGGTTTGCCCTGCCCGCTCGGCCAGCGCCTGCCACGGCAAGAAGCCCTGCGGCGGCTGGGCAGACAGGCTGATCACCCCGCGCAGCTCGGGCAGGCGTTCACTGGCCAATTCACCGGGGGCAACGCTGGCCAGCTCCGGCACCAGGCCCTGGACCATGGCGTGGTAATCCGACGTTTTGAAGGCATCGGCGCACACCAGCCAGCGGCAGCCAGACTGGCGCAGCACGTATTCCAGCTCGCCGACGCGATACGCCGGGTTGATGTTGACCAGGATCGCGCCAACCTTGGCGCTGGCCAGTTGCAGGATGCACCACTGGGTGCAGTTGGGCGACCAGATGCCCACGCGGTCGCCGGTGTTAACGCCCAGGGCCATCAAGGCGCGGGCGTGCACATCGACCTGTTCGGCCAACTGCCGCCAGCTGTAGCGCAGGCCCTGGTGGCGCGCCACCAACGCTTCGCCATCGGCGCAGCGGGCCACGGTGGCATCGAAGGCCTGGCCGATGGTCTGGGTCAGCAAGGGCCGGTCCTGGCGACCGCGGGTATAGCTCGGTTGACTCATGGGTGTCCCTTCTTGTGGTTGTTCTGGGCACGACTGAAGCAAGCGGGAGATACTCTGGCGCAGATTTACGTTTACGTAAAGGTGATGAGGCGATTGACAGTAACCGAAGGCAGGTTTACGTTAACGTAAAGGTGATGAACGACACCGGCCATCAGGCAAGAGTCGACCCCTGTGGGAGCGGGCTTGCCCGCGAATGCGATCACTCAGGCAATGACGGTGGTCCTGCTGACGCATTCGCGGGCAAGCCCGCTCCCACAGGGGTCGGCGGCGAATCCATGAGCTACGGTGTTACCCAATTTCAAGAACAAGAAGGTGCCCCCGCATGCATTACCCCTCCCTGAACTTCGCCCTAGGCGAAACCATCGACATGCTCCGCGACCAGGTCAGCACCTTCGTCGACGCCGAACTGGCGCCGCGCGCCGCGCAGATCGACCACGACAACCTGTTCCCTGCCGACATGTGGCGCAAGTTCGGTGACATGGGCCTGCTGGGCATCACCGTGTCGGAAGAGTACGGCGGCGCCGGCCTGGGCTACCTGGCCCACGTGGTGTCGATGGAAGAAATCAGCCGCGCCTCGGCCTCGGTCGCCCTGTCCTACGGCGCCCACTCCAACCTCTGCGTAAACCAGATCAACCGCAACGGCACCCATGAGCAAAAGCTCAAGTACCTGCCCAAGCTGATCAGCGGCGAGCACATCGGCGCCCTGGCCATGAGCGAACCTAACGCCGGCTCCGACGTGGTGTCGATGAAGCTGCGCGCCGAAAAACGCGGCGACCGCTACGTGCTCAACGGCAGCAAGACCTGGATCACCAACGGCCCCGACGCCAACACCTACGTGATCTATGCCAAGACCGACCTGGACAAGGGCGCGCACGGCATTACCGCGTTCATCGTCGAACGCGACTGGAAAGGCTTCAGCCGCAGCAACAAGTTCGACAAGCTGGGCATGCGCGGCTCCAACACCTGCGAGCTGTTCTTCGATGACGTCGAAGTACCGGAAGAAAACATCCTCGGCCAACTCAACGGCGGCGTGCGCGTGCTGATGAGCGGCCTGGACTACGAGCGCGTGGTGCTGTCCGGCGGCCCGACCGGCATCATGCAAAGCTGCATGGACCTGGTGGTGCCCTACATCCATGACCGCAAGCAGTTTGGCCAAAGCATCGGCGAGTTCCAGCTGATCCAAGGCAAGATCGCCGACATGTACACCCAGCTCAACGCCAGCCGCGCCTACCTGTACGCCGTGGCCCAGGCCTGCGACCGCGGTGAGACCACCCGCAAGGACGCTGCCGGGGTCATCCTGTACACCGCCGAACGCGCCACGCAAATGGCCCTGGAAGCGATCCAGATTCTGGGCGGCAACGGCTACATCAACGAGTTCCCGGCAGGCCGCCTGCTGCGCGACGCCAAACTGTACGAAATCGGCGCTGGCACCAGCGAAATCCGCCGGATGTTGATCGGCCGCGAATTGTTCAACGAAACCCGCTGAGCACAAGGGACGGGCGCACATGGCTACCTTGCATACCCAGATCAACCCGCGTTCGGCGGAATTCGCCGGCAACAGCGCGGCCATGCTCGAACAGGTCCAGGCCCTGCGTGGCCTGCTCGCGCACATTGCGCAGGGCGGCGGCCCCAAGGCCCAGGAACGGCACACCTCACGCGGCAAACTGCTGCCGCGTGAACGCATCGACCGCCTGCTGGACGCAGGCTCCCCCTTCCTCGAAATCGGCCAACTGGCGGCCCACGAGGTGTATGGCGAAGACGTGCCGGCCGCCGGCGTGATTGCTGGCATTGGCCGGGTAGAAGGCGTGGAATGCATGATCGTGGCCAACGACGCCACGGTCAAAGGCGGCTCGTACTACCCGCTGACCGTCAAAAAGCACCTGCGCGCGCAGACCATCGCCCTGCAGAACCGCCTGCCGTGCATCTACCTGGTGGACTCCGGCGGCGCCAACCTGCCCCGCCAGGACGAAGTG
Source organism: Pseudomonas sp. 5.2 (assembly GCF_059025405.1). Lineage (NCBI taxonomy): Bacteria > Pseudomonadati > Pseudomonadota > Gammaproteobacteria > Pseudomonadales > Pseudomonadaceae > Pseudomonas > Pseudomonas sp. 5.2. Next base: position 421,232 of record NZ_JBYBHH010000001.1, on the reverse strand, counting down.
TTCCCCGACCGCGAGCACTTCGGGCGGATTTTCTTCAACCAGGCCAACATGAGCGCGCTGGGCATCCCGCAGCTCGCCGTGGTCATGGGCTCGTGCACCGCCGGTGGCGCCTATGTGCCCGCCATGGCCGACGAAGCGATCATGGTGCGCCAGCAGGCCACCATCTTCCTGGCTGGCCCGCCGCTGGTGAAGGCCGCGACCGGTGAAGTGGTGAGTGCCGAAGACCTCGGCGGCGCCGACGTGCACTGCCGCATCAGCGGCGTGGCCGACCACTACGCCGACAATGACGAACATGCCCTGGCCCTGGCCCGGCGCAGCGTGGCCAACCTCAACTGGCACAAGCTGGGCAAACTGCAGTGCCAGGCGCCCATCGCCCCGCTGTACGCTGCCGATGAGCTGTACGGCGTGGTACCGGCCGACGCCAAGCAACCGTTCGATGTGCGCGAGGTCATCGCCCGCCTGGTTGATGGCTCGGTGTTCGATGAGTTCAAGGCACTGTTCGGCACCACCTTGGTGTGCGGCTTCGCCCACCTGCACGGCTACCCAATCGCGATCCTGGCCAACAACGGCATTCTGTTTGCCGAAGCCGCGCAAAAAGGCGCGCACTTCATCGAACTGGCTTGCCAGCGCGGCATCCCGCTGCTGTTCCTGCAGAACATCACCGGCTTCATGGTCGGCAAAAAGTACGAAGAAGGCGGCATCGCCAAGCACGGCGCCAAACTGGTAACCGCAGTGGCCTGTGCCCAAGTGCCGAAGTTTACCGTGATCATCGGTGGCAGCTTTGGTGCCGGCAACTATGGCATGTGCGGCCGCGCTTACGACCCCCGCTTCCTGTGGATGTGGCCCAACGCACGCATCGGCGTGATGGGTGCCGAACAAGCCGCTGGCGTGCTGGCCCAGGTCAAGCGCGAACAAAGCGAGCGCAGCGGCCAGCCGTTCAGCGCCGAAGACGAAGCCAAGCTCAAGCAGCCGATCCTCGACCAGTACGAACACCAGGGCCACCCCTACTACTCCAGCGCCCGGCTGTGGGACGACGGCGTTATCGACCCGGCGCAAACCCGCGACGTGCTCGGCCTGGCGTTGTCTGCCGCGCTGAACGCCCCGATCGAACAGAGCCGCTTCGGCATTTTCCGGATGTGACCCATGAGCGATTTCAACACCCTAGAAGTGGTCAAGGACCCTCGCGGCTTCGCCACCCTGTGGCTCAGCCGCGAAGACAAGAACAACGCCTTCAACGCACAGATGATCCGCGAACTGATCGTCGTCCTCGGCCAGATCGCCGAAGACAGCAGCCTGCGTTTTCTGCTGCTGCGTGGCCGTGGCCGGCACTTCAGCGCCGGCGCCGACCTGGCCTGGATGCAGCAGTCTGCGCAATTGGACTTCAACACCAACCTTGATGACGCCCACGAGCTCGGCGAGCTGATGTACGCCCTGCACCGGCTCAAGGCGCCGACCCTGGCCGTGGTGCAAGGCGCGGCCTTTGGCGGCGCCCTGGGCCTGATCAGTTGCTGCGACATGGCCATCGGCGCCGAAGACGCCCAACTGTGCCTGTCGGAAGTGCGCATCGGCCTGGCCCCGGCCGTGATCAGCCCATTCGTGGTCAAGGCCATCGGCGAACGCGCCACCCGCCGCTACGCCCTCACCGCCGAGCGCTTCAGCGGCGTGCGTGCCCGTGAACTGGGCCTGCTGGCCGAGGTGTACCCCGCCCACGAGCTGGATGCCCACGTCGAGGCCTGGGTCGCCAACCTGCTGCTCAACAGCCCGCAAGCCCTGCGCGCCAGCAAAGACCTGCTACGCGAGGTCGACGACGGCGAGCTGAGCCCTGCCCTGCGCCGCTACTGCGAAAACACCATCGCCCGCATCCGCGTCAGCGCCGAAGGCCAGGAGGGCCTGCGCGCCTTCCTCGAAAAGCGCCGCCCTGCCTGGCAAACCGACGACAACAAGGAGCCGCGCCCATGAGCCGCACCCCGTTGACCACCCTGCTGGTCGCCAACCGCGGTGAAATCGCCTGCCGGGTGATGCGCACCGCCAAGGCCATGGGCCTGACCACCGTCGCCGTGCACAGCGCCACCGACCGTGACGCCCGGCACAGCCGCGAAGCCGATATCCGCGTCGACCTCGGCGGCACCAAGGCCGCCGAAAGCTACCTGCAGGTCGACAAACTGCTGGCCGCCGCCAAAGCCAGCGGCGCCCAGGCCATCCACCCGGGCTATGGCTTTCTTTCAGAAAACGCAGGCTTTGCCCGCGCCATCGAACACGCCGGGCTGATCTTCCTCGGCCCACCGGCCAGCGCCATCGACGCGATGGGCAGCAAGTCAGCGGCCAAAGCACTGATGGAAGCTGCCGGCGTGCCCCTGGTACCGGGCTACCATGGCGAAGCTCAAGATTTGGAAACCTTCCGCGCCGCCGCCGAGCGTATCGGCTACCCGGTACTGCTGAAGGCCAGCGCCGGTGGTGGTGGCAAGGGCATGAAAGTGGTCGAGGACGAAAGCCAACTGGCCGACGCCCTGGCCTCGGCGCAGCGTGAGGCGCAATCGTCGTTCGGCGATGCCCGCATGCTGGTTGAAAAGTACGTACTCAAGCCTCGCCACGTAGAAATCCAGGTGTTCGCCGACCAGCACGGCAACTGCCTGTACCTCAACGAACGTGACTGCTCGATCCAGCGCCGCCACCAGAAGGTGGTCGAAGAAGCCCCCGCCCCCGGCCTGTCGCCCGAGTTGCGCCGGGCCATGGGCGAGGCCGCGGTGCGCGCCGCCCAGGCCATCGGCTATGTGGGTGCGGGCACGGTGGAATTCCTGCTCGATGCCCGTGGCGAGTTCTTCTTCATGGAGATGAACACCCGCCTGCAGGTCGAGCACCCGGTCACTGAGGCCATCACCGGCCTCGACCTGGTGGCCTGGCAGATCCGCGTCGCCTGTGGCGAGGCGTTGCCGATCACGCAGGACCAGGTACCGCTGATTGGCCATGCCATCGAGGTGCGCCTGTATGCCGAGGACCCAGCCAACGAGTTTCTGCCCGCCACTGGCACGCTGACGTTGTACCGCGAGTCGGCGCCGGGCGAAGGGCGCCGGGTCGACAGCGGGGTCAGCGAGGGGGACGTGGTGTCGCCGTTCTACGACCCGATGCTGGGCAAGCTGATTGCCTGGGGTGAAGACCGTGAGCAGGCACGCCTGCGCCTGCTGGCGATGCTCGATGAGTTTGCCATCGGCGGGCTGAAGACCAACATCGCCTTCCTGCGGCGCATCCTCGCGCACCCAGCGTTTGCCGACACCGAGCTCGACACCGGGTTTATCCCACGTCACCAGGACGTTCTGCTGCCCGCCCCCCAAGCGCTGCCTGCGCCCTTCTGGGAAGCCGCCGCAGAAGCCTGGCTGCAAGGCCAGGCCGGCCAGCAACGGGACGACGACAAACGCTCGCCGTGGGCTGAACGCAATGGCCTGCGCCTGGGCTTGCCCGCGCGCAGCAGCCTGCACCTGACCAGCGCCGGGCAAGACCAGGCGGTGGCACTGGAACGTAGCGCGACTTCCACCTGGCAACTCAACGGCGAGCAACTGGTGCACGACCAGGCGGGCGTGCGCCGCCAGCACCTGGCGATACGCCGCGGAGGCACGTTGTACCTGCGCTGGGAAGGGGAAATGCATGCCATCGAAGCCTTCGACCCCATCGCCGAAGCCGAGGCCAGCCACAGCCACCAAGGCGGCCTGGGCGCGCCCATGAACGGCAGTATCGTGCGGGTACTGGTCGAGCCAGGCCAGGTGGTAGAAGCCGGCACAGCGCTGGTGGTGCTGGAGGCCATGAAGATGGAGCACAGCATTCGTGCGCCGCATGCCGGCACGGTGAAGGCGCTGTTCTGCCAGGAAGGGGATATGGTCAGCGAAGGGACCGTGCTGGTCGAGCTGGTGGAGTGAACCAAGGGGCCGCGCGCCCATGCCACAGGAATAATTGGCCCGAAACACCTGTAGGAGCAGCCTTGTGCTGCGAAGCGCCGCGCGGGCGGCGCTCGATCTCACAGGCGCCACGACAACCCAGCCGTGCATCCAATAGCGGCCTTGCCAGGGCGCCGGGCCGGTCGGAAAGGGCTGCAAAGCAGCCCCAGTACGCTAGAAGCTGCCATGCACCCGCACAACCACCCCCAAAAACTCACAGCCGTCTTCGCACAACAGCGTTGGGTAATTGCTGTTCAATGCCTTCAAATACCGCTGCCCACCTTCCTCAGCCAGCTCACGGAAAATCGCCGGTTTGCCCGGCTGTCGAGCGATAACCAAACGCCCCGGCTCAACCTCCACCCCAGGGTCCACCAGCATCCGCATCCCCTGCGGCACACTGCGGCCACTGGCGGCGCTCATCGCTTCATTCTCAACGGTCAGCCAGAAAGCCTTGCCCTTGGCCAGGTAGTCCGTCTGCTCGAATACGCTCGCCTCTGCCCCCTCTAGCTCATCCCAGCCCAGCACCGGGTAGCGGAAGCACACGATGTATTGCATGAGGTCCAGGTCATCGTCGGTGTCATCCATGTCATAGCTGCCGCGGTCCTCGCCTACCTGGCCCACAATGCGCAGTTGCAAGCTGACGTTGTAGTGGGGCATGCCAATCTCGACGAACGTGCGGTTCATCGACTCGATCTTCGGCTGGCGCCGTTTGTTCACCCAATGCCCCACGCTGCCTTGAGACACGCCAACGCGTTCGGCTAGCTGCTCTTGGGTGAGCCCAAGCTCCTCCATCCGGTCACGGACGAGGGCAATCCATTTATCCATATTCATCGCTGGCACGATACGGACTGCCTTCAAGCGCTCAATAAACATCCTGTATTATTTATCAGAAAGCATGAAAATACTTAAGGTATTAGTATCGGCCTGAACCTTTTCCCTATTGGCATTTGCAGGTATCAGGATGAAACCACCGAAAAACGAAGAAACAGATCTCGACAGCGAAGCGGCCCGCCGCGCCCTCGACTACTACCTCAACCCCAACCCGCCACGCCCCACCATCGAGAACAAAATCTGGACGCTGCACGAAGGCGTAACCGGTGACCAAGCCCAGGAGCACGCCATCGCCCTGCTCCGCTGCGCCGCCGCCACCGCACAAGAAACCGCCGTGCACCAGCACGGCACGCAGCGCGAGCTGACTTTCGCCTTGATGCACATGATGGACATGGCACGCGCACTGCTGGAGCACAAACGCACCGTGCAGACGGGTCTGTAGGTAAAAAAGGAAGGGAGAGACGTGACGGCCGGGTAACGGCAATGGCCCCGATTGCCGGGACAAGGAAGCGCATCGGTAAAACTTTTTTACCGAATTAGCGAAATATCATTTGACTGGCAAATGATAACGATTATTATTGCACTCAGCTGATCGCGAGATCTGCTGGATAACCTGGAGCTTAGGTCGCTCTCAGATTATCTCCTCATCAGGCTAATCACGGTTTTTGACCCGGCTTTTTGCCGGGTCTTTTTTTTGGCTCTTCAGGCTAATGAAGATCGTGAATGGCCGGCATGATAGCAAAAGTGTGTCAGACCGTGAACGCTCATTACAAAACTTTGCGGAATCAGCACTTGAGAATCAATCTCGTTTCCACTACGCTGATTACGCATCAAGGAAGATGCCCCCATCCCTCCCCTTTGAGCAAGGAGCTGTCCATGACCCGTCTGCTGCTGCCCCTTGAGCACGAATCCCCAACCACAGAGCACGATGCCGACAATGAACTGTTGCACGCCTTGAAACGGCTGCCTCGGCGTGTCCAGCAAGTGTTCCTGCTCAACCGCCTCGACCAACTGGACTTTGCCAGCATCGCTGCCCGGCTCGATTTGCCCTTGGCGAGCATCGAGCGGCATATGGACCAGGCATTGCAAGCAGGCCGCTCCCGCCGCGATGTGTTGGCGAGTGTTGCCGGGCAATGGTATGTGCGGTTGCAAAGCCCTCAGGTGACCGCCTGCGAGCGAATCGACTTTCGCCGTTGGCTGGATGCGGACCAGGCTAACTTGCAGGCGTTTCACGATACAGAGCTGCGCTGGCGCAGCCTGCTGGCCCCAGCACGGCAGCTGGGGCATGACGGTTGGTACCGGCAAGGCCGTGCGGCACTGTCATTGGGTGGGTGTTCGATTGCGGTTGGGCTGGGTGTTGCGGCGTTGGTGCTGTTTGGCTTTTGGGCCTGATGACGCTACGACACTCACATTCATTGGCTCGCGCTAACTCAGGCTACGAAGTGCAGCACCACCGCGCCCAGTAAAACGAGACAGACGCCTGCAATCTGCATCAGCGTTAACCTGTCTTTATAGAACAGATAACCCAGAATGGCCGCTATTCCGCCCGACATCGTACTTATCACAGTGACGATAGCTACAGCGCCACTCAACGCACCGTACGAAAACGCCGTAAAACCCGCCAAGTTAAACAGGCTTGCGCAACAGAGCGCACAATAGCCTTTTAGGCCCGGTGAATCCGCAGGTTTGAGTTTGAACATGATGGGCGACAGAAACACCACTCCCACCAGATAGCTGATCCAAAGCATATTGACCGGGCCGATAGCAGGCAACGTGTATTGGCCTTGAACCCAGAAGCTAGTCCCGTACAACGCGGCAGCAACCAGCGCAAAAACGTTCGCCGTCCCCGCCGACCTGTATTGCCTGCGGTCATTATTACCAGAGCCGCGACCCACTATCGCAACACCGCTGGCGCATATCAGCAATCCCACCCACTGTATGGCAGTGATGTGTTCACCGCCCATCCAGGCCAGCAACGTTGTAAACATGCCATAGGAGGTGACCAGTGGCGCGACCACGGCAGTCTTCCCTTGCGCAAACGCTCGCGAGAGAGCGACCGCCCCCATTACAGTCAGGAGTGCGGCTGCGATACAGGTCAGCAGCAACTGCCATTTCACTTCATACAGAAGGTCGATTTGCCGGCCGAGAACCAACAGCAGGGTACTGAGTAGAATCAGGCCCAGCAGTTGCCCGAGGAATACCGAGCGCTGGACACCAAAGAGCCTTGCGTTCAGGCCGACCAGAAAGTCTGTAGCGCCCCAGCACAGGGCTGCTACGACACCCATCAATATGTCCAAGATCAGTTCCTTTTTAGTTCTTATTGTCGAATTGCCTCTCGCTCCGTAAAGCGTGGGCTAGCACTACAGGACCGTAGGTACTTCGGCCACTCCCCCCCTTGACGCTGGCTGCTCAAGCAAACCTCGCGGTAACGTGAAACCTTTGAAGGGCTGCTGGGTAATGGGGTTGAATGCTTTTTCGGCGTTTAGCCGATAACGCATCACGCCGTCTCCCGCTCTAAAGCTCAAGTCCACACTGGTGGCTGTACGGCCATTAAGCGACCCTCGGCTGAGCAGGCGGAACATCGACCAAGGGCCGCGATACTCCAAACTACTGCTAGTGCCGTTCTGCCGGAGCAAGGTGAGGTTGCTGCGCACTTGCTGCCCCAACGTATTGGGCCAGACAACGCCGACAATCTGGGTGGGCCCATGCGTGTAGGAAATCAGCTGGCCATCCAGATCCAGCAAGCTGGTGCGCTGGTTCGCACTCAGTCCCAAGGGCTCGATACTGAACTGCACGCTCAGGTTGCCGCGCTGATCGAAGAAGGTTTCGCGAATGCGATCCGCCAGTTCCAACTGCTCGATCACATCGCTGCGGATTAACGACTGCCCCTGTCGACTGGCCTGCAAGGCTTCGAGATTGTCCTTGAGGAAGACTTTGAGGTATTGGTCATGAAACTGCTGCAGGCGCCCTTTCGGCCCGAAGAACGCCTCGAAGTCATCCAAAGAAGCATCGGGCGCTCGCACCACGAAGGGGTAACGCCCTGCCAAGCGCTGCTGGAAGAAGCTGTACACCTCGGCATCCCAACGTCGTTCCAGCTCACGGAGCGCTTCAACGTTCAGCACTCGCGCTGTCTGGTCCGCAACTTTCTTGACCTGTTGATTGATCGGTTCCGGCAAACCGGTAGCGACCCGCTGCAACGTGCCAATCGGGTCGTGCCCGGTCATGGAGAAACGTTGAAGCACGGCGTGCAACGCGGCCTTGCCGCGCTCAGGGCTGTCTTGTACGGCCTTGGCGTACTCATGAACAGCGGCAATGGCAGCGACCGTTTCATCGTAGTAGCTCGGCTTTTCTCCCGTTGCCTGCAGCATGGCATTCAGGCCAGCGAACGCACGCTGGATGGCCACGGCTTGTAGCTGCTCGGGCTTGCTGTTGGTAGGCCGCAGGCCAGTTGTCTCGTCGGGCACCTCGATAGCCACCGAAGAAGACAGCGAAGTATTGTCTTTCACTGTTTCCAGCAATCTGTGCAGCGGCGCCGCAGGACCGGTCAGCTGCTCCAGAATATCGACACCATGGTCTAGATCACTGAAGTCAGCCACTGAAAAGGCACTCAAGGCACGTCGCCAGCTGTCGATGTAGTCCGCGCTGTAGAGGTTACGTACGCGCTCGCTCAATGCATTGCGATCGGCGTCCGAATAGTCGAGTTGAGCGCGCTCACCCAATGCCCACTGATCGATCATCGCCATCTCGGCGAACCGCTGGCTGCGAGGCTCAAAATAGTCCCTAAACCCTTTGGCCGTCAGCATGGGGGCAAGCAGGACGCCATCATCGCCCAGCTTCGACCCGGAAGAAGATGTGTAAACGATATCGAAGGCTGGCCCTACCTGGTGACGCAAGTCCAAGCCGGCGTGCAACTGTTCTTGGGCCTGCTGCTTGAGGCTTGCGTACACGCGCTGTGGCATAGGCACTTTACGTAATATCTGCTGCACTTCGCTGACGCGCTGCTTGTATTGCGGCAGGTCGGTGTCGGCATAGGCCAGGGCGTACTTCAGATGCTGCATGAGGTCGCGCTGCAATTGTCCCTGCCCTGGGAAGGCCTGTTGCCACTGCTGGGCCATCCAGTCTTCGACCCACTCGGGCCGGCGACTGTGACGGTCCTCGATCATGCGGTAAACCCTAAGCGAGGCCATCTGCTGTTCACTGCCGGGCGGTGCCGCATTCATGGCATCAATCACGCCGCTGGCCAACGCCGGCAAGAAACGCCTGGAGAGCAGGCTCAAGTAAGCTTCGTCGACCCGAGGCCCGATGGCGCGCCCTTGATACAGGCCGAAATCAGCCACCCCCGGCCAGGCGGCGCGATAGTCACCGAATACCGATACTGCATCACGGATTTGATCCAGTGGTTGCAGCAGGTTACGCCCTGTCGGGTCCAGGTGCTGGTCCACTTCGTGATTGCTGAATTCTCGACTTTTCGCAAGCACGCTGGCTGCCTTGGCACCATTGACATCGAAGTAGCGCTGCCAACTGGCAATGGCAACACACAAAGCAAGCACGCCTACACCAGAGCCCACCCAGAGCAATTGCCGCTTGCTACGCGCCACTCTGACGTTATCCCCAGCAAGCCCGGCTTCCTGGTAGATGACACGACCGAAAGCCTGCTGGATGAAGTAGACCAACGCTTTGCCGTGCGGCTTGCCTTCGCGCAGTGGGGGCTTGGTTTTGAATGGCTGCGCCGCCTCACGCACGAATGCATTGAGCATGTCGCCTTGCTGCTCGACCGACGACCAATACACCCCACGCACGAGGGTAGGCGTGGTGAAACGATCACTTGCCAAGGTCTCACGCAAGAAGCCCAGTAGAATCGGGCGCAATCCAACCAACTGGGCATGCAGCGAGAACAAGCGCGATCGCTGCGGTGCACTGCCCAGCCCATCAATCTGGTCCACGACCTGCTCGAACAACAGCCTGATCAAGCGATCATAGAAGTCGCTGTACTCCTCCAACCAAGCGTCGTAAGAATCGACTGCATCCAGCTTGAACGTAAAGCCCAGCAAGTTCTCTCGCTTAGCCGCTGAGAGCTTGCTGTAAAGCGCGTCAAAGCCATCGAGCAGATCGAACTTGGATAACACCACATACAAGGGCAGGCGCGAACCCAGCTGACTGCTGACTTCATACAGCCGTGTACGCAATACATGAGCCAGTGCGACACGTTGCTCGGGCGTACCCTGCAACAGCGCAGGCAGATCAATAACCAGCAACAGGCCATTGAGTGCCCGCTGGCTGCGATTACGCAGCAACCAACTCAGCAGGTGGTGCCACAACCTGGCCGGGGTTCCGGGAGGTATGGAAGGTTCAGACTCATTGGCGTTCCCGGACATCGTGCCAGCCGAAGACGCTTGGCTGATGAAAGCACCGGGCGGGTCGATGATTACCGCGTCATCACTGACCCACCAGCCGACCGGATATGCGAGAGGTTGCGCTTGTCGGCCACGCGCCTGGGCCTTGTCGATGCGGGTCAAGGAAAAACTTTGGTCAGTGCGATCAATGAAGCTGGTTTTGCCAGCCTGTTCGTCACCCAGCACCAGATACCATGGCAATCGGTACAGCGCCCTTCGCCCACCCGCGTTGTCGAGGTAACGCGAAAGCGCCTGGTTCAACGCCTTCTCTTGTGTGCGAATCAACGGCAACACACGATCCAGTTCGGCGGCCACTGCATCCTTGTGCTCCGCTTGCAGGCGGTGAAAGCGCGTGCGCAACACAATAAGCCAGCAAAGCAATGGCATCAGTACGAGCACCAGACTGGCCACACTGCGGTGCGCCACGCTGGCGAGGGGTTGGTGCTCTCGCCACGCCCATTGCGGGCCGAGCCACCAAATGGCGATCAGCATCAGTACAGCACCGAGCCCAAGCAACAGCGACATCGCCAAGCCGATGCGCGAAATCAACGGTATGCCCCATCGTTTGAGTTGTTTCCATAGTGGGTTCATGAGGGCTCCTAAACCTTGTTCTGATCAGCTAGCGCTGGAGAGGTGGCGTACTTCTGGAGCCGCCGGAATACCTCGGGCTCCCAGGCATCGGCGGTCGTTCGCTGCATCGTCTGGGCAACACCGGCGCACAGGTCCTGGGCTAACCAGGACACGCCGCGTGCGGCCAACAAGTCGGCGGCAATTATTGTGGTGTGGCAGCGCTCACGCGGCGTACGGAGCTCCGCTTGCAGGCTTTGCAAGCGGAGGAGGACTGGCTCTACACCTGCCGTGTCCAGCTGACTCACCAGTTCTTCGCGCAGGCTGCTGAACTCAGCGGTGGATGCTCCATGGTCGCCCTGCCCTTGCGCCCCCTTGAGCCAGGCCATGCAGGCGTCATCGATGAACCCTGTGCCGTCGCTGAAGCACAATTGCTGCAGTGCTGGCATGCGCTGCACAAAACGCGCAGTCGCGCAGCGAATAGCCTCCGCGACCTCGCCCATCGCCAGCCGCGTGGCGACAGTTGCGGCTAAAAAGCTGCCTCGAATCCAGTAGGGGCAGGCTGCGACACTTTTTTCGATACGCTGGAGTAACGCGGGGTCAATTGCCGTTCCGGCGATGGCATCGTCATAGCTTCCGGAAATATCCACCGGCACCGCCATCAACTCCGTGCGGTTACCTTGCCTCGCTTGAGGCGCCGCTTGAATGTGCGCCCACAAGCCAAAGCGACGTAGTTGGTAGCCGGTAGGGTCATAGGGATCCTGTTGGTTGATGAACTCGGCCATGCTCAACACCGCTCGCCGTGTCTCGCGCTCATTGCCAATGGATACACTGGGGATGGGTGCGGCCATGACATCGGCCAAAGGCACAGGCTTGATGTTTGCGGCAGGCGCCTGGGGCGCTGCGATTTCGCTGACACCCGCGCCAAGTTCTGCATACTTGCGCAGAAGGCGCTCAAGTTCATGGATGACGGCCGCGTCCAGTTGCGCAACGGCCTGCTGCTGTTGCAAGCGTGTTAAAGCATGCTGTGCTGCAGTTGCATGAGTCGGGGTATAGGTGAAGCGGTCAAGGCGCGGCAACGCATCAGTCAAGCGATTGAGGACCAGGCCAACCAGCTTACGCTTGCCTAGGAAACCCTTGGGCCCTGGCTTGGGATGAGAAGACTCCCAGTAGGATTCGACCATGCCGGCTAATAATGCCAGGGTGAACCCCCAGCGCTCCCAGCAGCCGCTACGCAGCCACGCGACACTCAAGTGCGCGACGATCCGCAGGTGCTTGCACTGCTGGCCCAAATACTGCCGGGACGCCTCTTCGATGTAGGTCCAGTCGATTGAAGACGCCTGCAAACCACCCAGTTTGACCATCTCCTGGTCAATGGCCTGGTAGGTTTCATCCTCGATGTCGAACAGCCCGGCCGGAACCGCTGGCTCAATCGGCATGAGCAGCCGACTGACTTCATCCCCTGATACCCGCACTACCACCGGCATGTGCTCCGCGCCTGGCTGATCAGCGGGTCTAGACCTTGGGCATCGAACGTCAGCCCATCGACCTCGCTGTGGTTGCTCGTCACTTCTATCCGATGGGCCCTAATCAACTTTTTGATCTGCTCGATGGCAGGGAGGCCTCGTCCTGCGTCGAGTACCTGCCCGTTTTCCATCACCTTCCAGGGGGTCTCATTCGTAGAACCGCCGTCCCCATTCAGGCGTACCGTGACCCAGCCCGTATCGATGTGTTTATGGGTGATCAACTGGAGCCGGGAGATGTTCTGGATGCAGCTGATGACCAGATAAGAACGTTGGTCACCGGATGCAATGGCGGGTGCGGAAATAACCAGTTCAGTAGCGTCACTGCCCTCGCTTCGTTCCCCGCTGCGAAACGTCAGGTCATCCGCCTTGCGTGCGGCCTCGTTGGCCATCACGCGCAATACACTGGGCGCCTCGTGCTCCGGGGCGGACCATGGCTTTTGGGTCGTATGCGCAGGTGTTCCTGCCGCCTGATCGAAACACGCCAGACGCTCGATGTTAGAAACGATCCCAGGACAGTTCTGGGCATGACTGGCCAACGCTGGCTGCAAACAAAACAGTAGCCAAACACCAGCGCCATATGCGCAGCGAATAATCATTGAATACTCACTCTTTGCCAAACAACACGAACACTCATATGCGTCAATGAGTAAATTTTCCTACAACAATATTCCATTAACTCCTCGCCATACCCACACCACCAAGAAGTGTTTCGCCACGAGCCTAGTACACACAATCAACTGCACACAAATAAATATTTACTTACATTTTTTAACTCGACCAAAAGTCCTTGCCACATGCATGGTTTTTATAGCGACGGGGAACTAAACCTCTCAAACGGCGATATGTAGGAAATTTCCCACAACTCATAAACCAGAACAACCACAACATTTAAACACGCAGTAAAAAACCTACTACGCAACACCAAATCCACACCATGGAGTTATGGATTGATGTCTAAGAACATTGGCTCCGTTGCGCCAAAAGAGCGCATCAACATCAAGTACGTCCCTGCCACCGGCGATGAACAGGCCGAAATAGAGCTGCCACACAAGATGTTGGTACTGGGAGATTTCGGTTTGGAGGACAGCCGCGCACTGGAAGACCGCCCGGTCATGCGCATCGATAAACACAGTTTCAACAACGTGTTGCATGACGCTGATGTGAGCTTGGACATGTCCGTGCCTTCCATGCTCAGCGCAACTCCAGACGCCGAGCTCGCTGTCAACCTGCAGTTCAAGTCCATCAACGATTTCGGGCCAGATCAGATCGCCCAACAGGTACCGGAGCTGAACAAGCTACTGGAGCTGCGTGAAGCGCTTGTCGCCTTGAAAGGCCCACTCGGCAACGTGCCGACATTTCGCAAGCAGCTGCAACACCTGTTGAACAACGAGCAGGCCCGCAAGCAGCTCGCCGAAGAACTGGACCTGGTGCTTGAGGCGCCAAAAGAAGATTGAGACCACGGAGCGTCCCCATGCCAAAGCAGAACAGCACCCCTGTCGCCGTCGACACAACTACCGAGACATTAAGCAAGGCCACGCTGCTGGATCAGATCATGGCGGAAACCAAACTGGTGCCGGCTCAAGAGGGCTATCAAGTCGCCAGGCAAGGTGTATCAGCCTTTATTGCCGAGATCCTCAAGAGTAATGATCCAGATCAACTCATCAACAAGCACCGTGTCGATCAAATGATTGCGGAACTGGATCGGGTGCTCGGCAAGCAGATGGATGCCATTCTGCACCAACCTGAGTTCCAGCAGCTTGAGTCGGCCTGGCGTAGCCTCAAACTTCTTGTCGAACGAACGGACTTCCGCGAGAACATCAAGCTTGAAGTATTGCATGTCAGCAAGGAAGAACTGCTCGATGACTTCGAGAATGCCGCCGACATCACCTGCAGCGGACTTTACAAACATGTTTATACAGCAGGTTATGGACAGTTCGGGGGTGAGCCGGTTGCTGCCATCGTTGGCAACTATAACTTCGGCCCTTCTTCCCCCGATATCAAGCTCTTGAGTTACATGGCCTCCGTCGGTGCCATGTCCCACGCGCCCTTCCTGGCTGCACCGGCCCCTGAATTCTTCAACCTGAGCACCTTCGAAGACTTGCCCAACCTCAAGGAGATCAAGGACATCTTTGCCGGCCCTCGCCATGCCAAATGGCGGGCTTTCCGTGAAAGCGAGGATGCTCGCCACGCCGCCCTGACCGGACCACGCTTCATGCTTCGCTCCGCTTACCATCATCAGGACCAGCCGTGCAGAAGCTTCAACTACGACGAGAATATCAACGGTCGGCATGATAACTACCTGTGGGGCAACTCTGCCTTCCTGTTGGCCAGTTGCATCAACGAAAGCTTTGCCCGCTACCGCTGGTGCCCGAACATCATCGGCCCGCAATCGGGGGGAGCCGTCGAAGACCTGCCGGTTCATCTGTACGAATCGTTGGGCCAACTGCAGGCCAAGATCCCTACCGAAGTGCTGATCTCCGACCGCAAGGAGTTCGAGTTGGCTGAAGAGGGCTTCATCACCCTGACCATGCGCAAGGACAGCGACAACGCGGCGTTCTTCTCTGCCAATTCGGTGCAGAAACCTAAGAACTTCCCTAAGACCCCCGAAGGCTTGCAGGCTCAGACCAACTACAAGCTCGGCACCCAGTTGCCCTATCTGTTCATCGTCAACCGCCTGGCTCACTACATCAAAGTGCTACAGCGCGAACAGATCGGCAGCTGGAAGGAGCGACGCGACCTTGAATCCGAGCTCAACAAATGGATCAAGCAATACGTCGCCGACCAGGAAAACCCCTCGGCCGATGTTCGCAGCCGTCGCCCGCTGCGTGCTGCCAGAGTTGAGGTCTCCGACGTTGCCGGCGATCCAGGCTGGTACCAGGTCTCGCTCTCCGTTCGCCCGCATTTCAAATACATGGGTGCGAACTTCGAGATCTCGCTGGTTGGGCGGCTCGACACGCAATGACCGGTTTCTTTGATCGCTTGATGGCGGATCAGTCCATCTGCCGGCAAACATCCCGGCAGGAGAGTGCGCCCCAAAAATTCGCCGCCATCAAACGCCACCTCGAAACCCTGCTCAACGCTCGCCAGGGGTGCTCCCAGAGCAGCCCTGAGCTGGGCCTGCGCGACTTCAACGGGCATGACGTAAGCAGCGGCGACCTACTCGCACAAGTGAGTGCGGATATCCGCCGCACCCTCCAGCGCTTTGAGCCACGCATCAAGGTACGTGCACTTAAGGCAGTGCCCGATTGTCACGCTCCGCTTGAGTTGCATTTCAGGCTGGACTGCCATGTGCAGGTCAACAACCAGACGGAACAGTTGCAATTGGAGTTGTTGGTCAACGGGCACAACCGACACACCCGAGTTAGGTGAACCATGTCATTGAAGGACCGATTCAGCGAAGAGCTGCGCTACTTGCGTGAGCTGGGAAATGACTTCGCCAAGGATAATCCACAGCTTGCCCGGTTTCTTGGAAGCAGTGGTAGCGACCCCGATGTCGAGCGGCTGATGGAAGCCTTTGCGTTCCTGACGGCCAAGCTGCGGCTCAAGCTGGAAGATGACCTGCCAGAACTGACGCACCCCATGCTGCAGTTGCTGTGGCCGAACTACCTGCGGCCGCTGCCTAGCGCGACGATTATCCAATTCACGCCACGCAAGCAGTCGCTGAGTCAATCGCAGAGTATCCCAAAAGGCTCGCGTCTCTTTTCCAAGCTTGTAGACGGTATCGCCTGCGAGTACCGCACTTGCACGGAAGTGAAGGTGCACCCTTTTACGATATGCAGTGTGGGCTCCACACAGACACTGGACAACTCGATTATACGCATCAACCTCGAAATGCTGGTCGAACGCCCACTGAATACCCTGGGCTGTACACGGCTGGACTTTCACCTGGGTGGGGACGATCTCGCTGCGCGTACGCTGTACCTGTGGCTCTCGCAATACCTCAAGCATGTCAGCGTGACCATCAATGACGAGGTTCGCCGACTACCCGCCAGCTGTATCGCATTTCCTGGATTCAGCCCTGAAGAGGCCTTGCTGCCCTATCCGCAGAATGTCTTCGATGGCTATCGAATCCTGCAGGAATACTTCGTCTTCCCTCAGCGGTTCCATTTCTTCAGCATCACCGACCTGCAAAAACTATGGCCGGCACAACAAAGCCCGCAGGTAGTCATCGAATTCCAGTTCTCGCGTCCGTTGCCGGAAACGCTGCGTGTTAGAAAGAACGACTTCAACCTGTTCTGTAGCCCCGCGGTCAACTTGTTCAAGCACAGTGCCGAGCCCATTGACCTGTCCTGTAATACCGCGCAGGTGCAGCTGAAACCTAAAGGCGCAGAACAATACGCTTACGAGATTTTCAGTGTCGATCAGGTTATCAGCACCCGAACGACGTCCGATGGCAGTACCCGTGAGCACTTGCGGACCTTTCGTCCTTTCGACTCGTTTGCACATGAAATCGAACATGTTCAAGGGCGCACGGCCCTGTACTACCGCTACCAGCTCGAAGAGTCCCTGCGCGGCGATGGCGTCACCCACAGCATCGCTTTCGTCCGCGCCGATGCCAGCCACTACATTGGCGAGCTGGAAACAGCGTCCATTGACCTGACCTGCACCAACAGAGATTTGCCACAGGCGCTGGGTGTCGATGACATCAACGTTGTAACCGAGTTTACGCCGCCTCTTGCGACCTACTCCAACATCCGTATCCCCACCCGTGCCTATCGGCCGGTGCTGGACGGCGAATTGCAGTGGGCCTTGATCTCAAACATGTCGCTCAACTACCTGTCGCTGCTCTCGGCCGACCCGCTGAAAGAGATCATCCGCGCCTACGACTTCGCGGCCTTGCACGATATCCAGCAAACACGCACCACCCGCAAGCGCCTCGACGGCATCCGCGAGATCCACACAGAACCCATGGATTGGCTGATCAAAGGGCAACCCATTCGCGGCCTGCGCAGCCGCCTGAAATTGGATCAGGCCGCCTTTCTTTGCGAGGGCGACTTGTACCTCTTCAGCTGTGTGCTGGCGCACTTCTTTGCCCTGTACGCCAGCATCAATTCCTTCCATCAACTGGAAGTGATCAATATCACCAACAACGAGCACTACACATGGCCAATCCAGACCGGCAAACAACCGCTGATCTAGCCGACAAGCTGCTCGCCGACGCGCACCGCTACAACTACTTCCAGTTGCTGGAGCGCTTGCATGGCTTGCACGGAGATGACCTGGAGCCCCGTTGGCCAAACGAGGCCACCCGGCGGCGCGTGCGGCTTGCCTGCGACCCACGGCTGACCTTTCCGGTCTCGGATGTCTACAAAGCCGAGCGTATGCCCGATGAGGAGCAACGCTACCGTGTCTGCACCACCTTCATGGGCTTGCACGGCACAGATTCGCCTTTGCCCACCTATTACCTAGAGCAGGTGGCTTATGAGCATGCGCAGGGTATCGGTGTGCGTCCGGCCTTTTTCGACTTCTTCAACCACTACCTGCTGAGCCTGTTGCATCGCGGTTGGCGCAAGTACCGCTACTACATCCGTTTTCAGCCAGGCGCCAAAGATGGATTCTCACAGTACGTCTTTGCCCTGCTCGGGCTGAATGACAAACAGCTGCGAGGTGACACGGCATTGCCCTGGAGCCGGCTGCTCAGCTTTGCTGGCGTGATCGCCAGCCGCAGCCGCGCGCCCGGCACCGTCGCCGGCATCATTGGCCATTGCTTCGACCTGAAGCATGTGCAAATCCGCGAATTTGAAACGCGCTCGGTGCCCACCACAGGTAGGCAGCTTGTCAGCCTTGGGCGTAGCAATGGCCAGTTAGGGAGTACGTTCACCGTCGGTAGCCGTTCGCGCACCCGCAGCAGCAAATTCACCATCGTCATTAGCGAGCTCGATCAAACGCAACTGCGCCAGTTGCTGCCCAGCGGCGTCAACTTTGACCGTTTACGCGCATTGATCGATTTCCTCTTGCGGGACGGCATGGCCTACGACTTGGAATTGCGCCTCAAGCAGAACGCGCTGTCACCGTTCTGCCTGCACGGCAGCCAGGGCGCCTACTTGGGTTGGACCAGTTTCATCGATGACCGACATGGCGAAATCAGCCCTGTCGTTCGTTTCCGGGGGCGCTCATGAGCACGTTGATGATGAGCATCACCAACCTCGACCAGTTACAGCCTAACGTCATCGTTCGACACACGTTCGATTGCAAAGGCGGCACCATCGGCAGTGAAGGTGCGAGTTGGATGATGAATGATCGTAATCACAGCGTTGCGTCGATCCACTGCGAGATTCGCTGGATCGAAGACAGCTTCTGCGTGATCGACCGCTGCGCACGCACCTATCTGAACGACAGCATCAACAGCCTCGGGGCACGTTCGCCCCGGCGTCTGCTTGAAGGCGATCAGCTCCGTATTGGCGCTTACCGATTGCTGGTTCAGCACTCGCAAGAGCATGCCAACGCGCGCTCGCTGGAAGATTTGCTCAGCCCTGATGCGAGCGTACTTGATCGCCTGATCGCCGACCCGCCCGCCAACGGTGGTTGCAGCAGCACAACCACCCAAGCCATCACAGAGATTTGCTCGGCCTTTGAAACGCACAAGGGCAATGACCCTTTGGTAGCACTGAACGCAGTGGGAGATACAAGCGAGTCCCTAGAAGACCCACTGCAACGCTTGATTGCAGGAGCACGCCCATGACGCGCCATCTGTTCACAATCGCCCTGCTGACCGCGCTGATAGGGCTTTCAGGTTGCACCTACCTGAGCAGAGTGAGCCAAGTGGCCATGGACCCCTCGTTGCCCATTGGGTCACCCAAAGATCATCCGACCCAGGTTGCGTTCAGCATCAATGCCAGCCCTACCCTCAATGGCAACCCGAACAGCCTCGACATTTCGGCCGATCATGAAAACGCTCTGGAGCCAAGCCCCTACGCGGTCAGCCTGAGTGCCGGCGACCCTCACGCATTGACAGAAAAAGTCGGAAGCCTGTTCGCGTTCCTGCAAGAGCAATTTCCAGCGATGTCCCCTGTCGTGATCATCGAAGACGACGAAGATGAGCTGCAACGCTCTTCCATGGAAGAAAGCACACCTGGCAGCTACGACGACCCAACGGTAGTGCTGACCTTACCGCGCACCCCAACCGTGACCACAGAGCCTGTCGCTACTCCCATCGCCATCAAGATCCTGCAACTGCGCGACGACTCATTGCTGCGCAACAGCGTGTATCAACTGCTGGATGAGGACCCAGCCAAGGTCCTGCGCAGCACCTACATCCGCGATGACGATTACCTGATGCGCCCCGGCCAGTTCAAGTTCATCCCCTTCGTGCCCATCGACCCCGAGACCCGCTTCGTCGCGGTGATCGGCGATTACCGAAACCAGGAGAACGCCACCTGGCAGCAAGTACTGCGCATTCCACCGCGTGGGCGCCAGATCATTCTTTCGGTGCTGGTCAACGACACGCAGATCCTGCTCAAGGAGGAAGACTGATGGCGCGGCCACAGCGCTTGTCCTTTTCGCTTACTCACGCTGACACGGAGCGCTCATGAGTTCACGTAATCCCGTCCTGTGGCCTGAAGGCCTGTTCGTCAAACCACAGCACTTCCAGCAGGCGGCCCGGGCGAGCGAAGCGGCCCTGCATCAGCGCCTCGGCAGCCTCAACGCAGCCTTCTACGGCTTCAGCGAACTTCAGTTGAGCGACGAGTACCTGAGCCTGGGCAAGATCGCCATCACCCGCGCGCGAGGCATCATGCCCGACGGCACGGTGTTCGATATTCCTGCCGACCTGCCGCCACCGCCGCCGCTGGAAATAGACGATGACGGCGCCAATGACAGCGAAGTTTACCTGTGCCTACCGCTGCGCACCGAGGGCGGACGCGAGGTGAGCTGGCCCGACAATGCCGCCAACTTCCGCTACATCGCCCAGGCGCACGAAATCAAGGATACCCACACCGCCGACGGTGACCTGGTCCAGGTAGACCTTGCCGTACCCAACCTGCAGCTCAAGCGCAAGGCAGAAGACAGCAGCGCCTTCACCCGCCTGGCACTGGCTCGCATTATGGAGCGGCGCCCCGATGGTAGCCTGCGACTGGATGAGGCCTTCTACCCCACCAGCGTTACGGTGCGGGCGGTACCGGCGCTGCAGCGGTTTCTTGAAGAAATTACCAATACCCTGCGCGAACGGGCACGCAACCTCGCCGCCCGTATTGGCGGCGCTGGCCAATCGGGTATCGCCGACATTCGCGACTTCAACCTGCTGCAAGCCATGAACCGCTGGTGGCCCTGCTTTCAGCACTTGGCCAGGCAGGCGCAGACGCACCCTGAGCAGCTCTACCTGTGCATGAGCCAGGCGTGTGGCGAGTTCGTGACCTTTACCGACGAGAGCAGGCTGCCGCAGGAATACCCCGCGTATCACCACACGGCGCTGCGTACCTCCTTCAAACCGTTGGAAGACAC
Source organism: Pseudomonas sp. 5.2 (assembly GCF_059025405.1). Lineage (NCBI taxonomy): Bacteria > Pseudomonadati > Pseudomonadota > Gammaproteobacteria > Pseudomonadales > Pseudomonadaceae > Pseudomonas > Pseudomonas sp. 5.2. Next base: position 400,550 of record NZ_JBYBHH010000001.1, on the reverse strand, counting down.
GCTGCGCCGCTGCCTCAGCACCGTCCTGCAACCGCGCGCAGTATCGCTTCCGCTCGAAGCGCTGGATTACGGCGTAATGACGACCACCTTGGAAGATCGCCGGCTAATCGACGAAGCCGATTTCATTCTCGCCGTGCGGGCTAACTTGCCGCCACAGGTGTTGCGGCAGATGTTCGTGCAGAAAGCCAAGGTCACGTCACTGGAATCCCTCAATGACCTGGTGCCCTTGCAACTGCCAGGTATCCCCTTGAACCCATTGCCGGTAGCACCTCGCGACCTGCCCTTCCATGCAGGTTTCAGCTATTTCGAGCTGGACCGACGTGACCCTGCGTGGGCGTGCATGAAAACAGCCAATGGCTTCGGAATTCATATTGCGGGGGACTTCCCTGGGCTAGAGCTGCAGTTCTGGGCGATCAGGGGAGAACAGAAATGACAAGGCATTTCAGCAATGAAGACGATGTCAGCCAGCGCTTAGTGGCGTCGATTCAGGAAGCCAACAAAGAAAGGGATGAGTCGCCAGGGTATGCAGCAGACCCAGACTTTCAACTGCGCGGTGGCTACGCCAACCTGATGCTGGATGCCGCTGTGCCTCTGTTCGGCCTGGTGATACGTCTGCGCACACTGGATGCCTTGCCCAATATCAAGGATGTGCACCAGCAGGTGCGCAATCAGATCGAAAACATTCGCGAGGAGATACGCCAGCACGGCTACGAACCCGCTCAGTTGCTGGCGTATTCATACGGTCTTTGCCTTTTCATCGATGAAGCCGTCATGGAACGACCTTGGGGTAAGGCTAGCTGCTGGAGCCATGAGCCCCTGCTCAGCATCTTCCACGACGAAACCTGGGGTGGAGAGAAGTTCTTCACGGTGCTCTCCCGCCTCATGCAGGAACCCACGCGCTACCAGGACGTGTTGGAGTTTATGTACTTCGCCCTATGCCTTGGTTTGAAGGGCAAGTACGCCATCGCGCCGAAAGGCGAAGAGTCCCTCAACGCATTGATACATCAACTCCACGGGATCATTCGCGAGCTGCGCGGCCCGACACCAGAGACCGTCTGCGATCCGTACAGCAACGTCGCCCCGAGCAACTTCCGCATGAATCGGCAATGGCCATGGTGGAGCCCGCTGGCTATCTCCGCCCTCGTCATGGCGGTGGCCTACAGCATCTACAGCTACCGACTGCACCTGATTACTACCGAGGTGCTGGAGTCGCTGAACGGCATTTTGCAGCAGTAGCAAGCCGGCATACGGCGCAACTGATTTCAACGAATTAGCGAGGCGTTTGCTTCGTTGACAAGCCCATCGCTCCCGATGGCCACGCCACCCTGAGTGCGCGTGTTTATCCACATGGACGCAGGAGAGACTGCCATGCCAACACCCGCTTACATCCAAATCACTGGTAAAACTCAAGGCCTCATCACTGCTGACGCATTCACCGCTAACTCCGTCGGCAATATTTACCAGGAAGGCCATAAAGATAAAATTCTGGTTCAGGAAATCAAGCACGAAGTGACCACGCCCACTGACCCACAGACTGGCCAACCCAGCGGCCAGCGCGTACACAAGCCGTTTAAGTTCACCAGTTCACTCAATAAGGCCACGCCGCTGATGTATCAAGCGCTGGTCGACGGGGAAATGCTGCCGATCGTCGAAGTCATTTGGTACCGCACCTCGACGGAAGGCAAACAAGAGCACTTCTTCTCAACCACACTTGTAGACGCAACCATCGTCAGCATCAACACCGTCCTCCCCCACGTTCAAGACAAGGTGAACGAAAACTACACGCAGCTGGTCGAGGTTGCGCTGACCTATCGGAAGATCGTCTGGGAGCACACTGTCGCCGGTACTGGTGGCTCTGATGATTGGCGCGCACCAGTCGCCTGATATTTACAAAGGCCCCGGGCGGGTAAACCTGCCCGGACTTTGTGCCTCTTCAGACGGCGGACAAGGATTGCTTATGCCTAGCCAATCTGACTTGCGTTACAGCTTCCAGCCGCTGGTTGGCAACGCTGAATTCGAAGTGGTGTCGTTCGAACTTAGAGAAGGGATAAGCAAGCCCTTCGAGTTGGAGCTGAAATTGATCAGCTTCGACAACGATGTCGACTTCGGCCACCTGCTCGACAAACCGGTGCTCTTCGCCATCTGGGAAGGGAATCGCCCAGTACGTTACGTGCACGGCCTTGTCAGCCGTTTCAGCCAAGCTGAAAGCGGCTTCTACCGCACCTACTACCACGCGCTGGTCGAGCCGCAACTGGCCCGTGCCAACCTCCGTTCGAACTGGCGCATCTTCCAGCACAAGACCGTCCCGCAAATTCTTGAACTGATGTTCCAGCGCCAGGGGATCAACCAGTACGAACTGCGCGCCAGCATGAACCATCAGGTCCGCGAATTCTGCGTTCAGGCCGGTGAGACGGACTTGGCGTTCATCGCCCGCATCGCTGCTGAAGAAGGCTTCGTCTACCGCTTCGCGCACAGTGAAAAGCTGCACAAGCTGATCATCACCGATCGCCTGCAGTCCCTCGGACTGATCAGCCATGGCTCCATCAAAACCGAGGATGAAGACGAGGGCTTCTTCGACGACGACGAGCCTGTAGACCCCAACACCGTCTTGTACCAAGCCAACAGTGGTGGCGATCAAGCCATACCCTGCCTTCGTCGCTTGCGCTACAGCGAGCAGGTGCGCACCGCTCGCCAGGTTCAGCGCGACCACACCTTTACCAACCCAGCCTACCGCCAGGAACACAGAGCCGCCGGGCCCTTTCTGGAGCATCAGTCCAAGGAGTACGAGTACTTCGATTACCCGGGCCGTTATAAACGCGATGCCGTGGGCAAGCCGTTCACCGAAAACCGCATCACCGCGCTTCGCCATGATGTACGCACTGCCGAAGTCCAAGGTGACGATGTTCGTCTGCAACCGGGCCTGAGCTTCACCCTGACTGGGCACCCACGTGACGATCTCAATGAGCATTGGCGAGTGAAAACCGTTACCCATAAAGGCAGCCAGTTCACCAGCCTGCAGGAAGAGGCCGCCAGCGCCGATATCAGCACGCGCTACGAGCAGACCGCCGTGCTGGTCCCCGGCCGGACCGAATGGCGCCCTGCCCCACTGGCAAAACCGCGAATCGACGGCCCGCACATGGCTACCGTGGTCGGCCCGAAGGGAGAAGAGATTTATTGCGATGAGTGGGGCCGGGTCAAGGTCAGCTTTCCGTGGGACCGCGAGAGCCAGAACAATGAGTTCAGCTCCTGCTGGGTGCGGGTCTCCCAAGGCTGGGCTGGTGGCAGCTGGGGCTCAATGGCCATCCCACGGATCGGCCAGGACGTGATCATCCAGTACGTCAACGGCGACCCCGATCAGCCGATGATCACTGGGCGCACCTACTGTGGCGATCAGTTGCCACCGTACGACCTGCCCGATCACAAAACCCGCATGACCATCAAGAGCCAGACCCACAAGGGTGATGGCTTCAACGAGCTGCGTTTCGAAGATGAGTTGGGAAGAGAGGAAGTGTTCATCCACGCCCAGAAGGACCAGAACACCCAGGTCAACAACGACCAGTCCCTCACAGTCGGTGTTGATCGGACCCAGAGCATTGGCCAGGACGAATCTGTTGCCATCGGCCGCAATCGTCTGCGCGTCGTGAAAGCCAACGACACCTTGAAAGTCGGCGGCGGAAAAAACGACCTCATTGCCGGTGACTACGAGATCGAAGCAGGCAACACCCTGCGCCTCAAGTGCGGCAAGACGCTGATCGAGATGCAGGCCAACGGCACGCTCAATATCACCTGCGAGACCTTCAACCTCACCGGGCAACAAACCGGACAGATCAACACGCCCGCAGCGAAGCTCGACCTTAACCCAACAGGTGGGACAGCGGGTGCCGCTGCAGATGGACGCGACAGCAGTGCACTGAAGGCCGAGGTGGATGGGCATTTTGAGTAGCTGCTTGCACGTCTGCGCACGTAATGAACACCTGAAAGGACTCCCGCAATGACTGAATACCTGACTCACGACCTCACTCTCAATTTAGGCGAGGAGGTACCCGAAGACTTGACTCTTAACATGCTGCGCTTTCCCGCCCGAGACACCACTTTAGTGGTGGCCCGCAGCCCCGTCGCCAACGACAAGAGCCTGGACGAAGCCATCGATGACCAATTGCGGATGCTACGCAAAAAGTCCAGGGCAATGACCATCACGCCCACCAGGATCACGCGTTTGGGTAGCGATGAAGATCCCATCGAAGGCCGCGAAATGGCCATTGAGTTCAGAGTGGGTGACAAGCCCAATTTCCAGCTCCAGGCCGCCTGCCTAATCCCGGGTCAACACCGCCTGCTAGTGCTCAACTACAGCAAGCCCAGCTCGTTGAGCAGTAACGATATCGAGCACTGGCGCGCCATCAAACAGCAACTTCGATTTACCTGAGCCCCAACCCAGGACAACACCTCTCAAATCGTTTGGAGCTCACAACTCATGGCGCAGATCGTTCACGCCGCCCGGATGGGCGACGACATACTGCATCCCTCCCTTTTCGCCGAAATGGTCAGCGCGGTCGCCGAGGCCGTCGTTTATGCCGCAGCCACCGCCGCCGTGGCGGCCGCTGTAAGCTTGGCCGTTGTCGGTACTGTCGCAACCGGCGGCGCAGCAGGCATCGCCATCGCCGCAGTTGCTGGGGTGGCGGTAGGTGCGATGAGCACCCTTTCGGTCAGTGAAGGACAGACTGTAGGCGATGCCATCTCAAGCTTTTGCGATAGCCTTGGCAACAGCGTGGACGCACCCGACCCCTACGGAAAGATCGAAAGCGGGTCAGGCAATGTGTTTATCAACAGCAAGCCCGCCGCACGCGCGGCCGGTATCACTGGCCCCCCTGGAGGGGGAGCGTCTGATGCCGAGCAGGCGGAACCCTCGATTCTGGAGAACGTGGGTTCCATGGCCATGGCGGCGGTGCCCTACCTGCTCCCGGTGGTGGGGCTGGGCATGGCGATACGCGACATCTTCAATCCGCCTGTCACTACACCCAAGGACTCAGGCTCGGAATCCAAGGAGGAGGACAAAGTTTCATGCAGCCGTCACCCGCCTCTGCCCGAAAACCATATCGCGCAAGGGTCAAACAAGGTCTTCATCAACGGCCAGCCCGCCGCGCGATCGGGTGACAAGACCACCTGCGACGCCACGATCGATGTGAATGAGAAGGTATCGCCGAATGTGCGCATTGGCGGCGGGACGGCGACGGTTCGGGATATTCGCAATGGCAAGAGCAAGATTGCGATGTTCACCGGAATAATTGCGGGAATACTCATTTCGCGGCGGATAAAGTTTCGGCCTCGGCCGCTGAAGAGCCTGTTCCCCTTTTCCCTGTTCCGTCGCTGCAAAGGCAACCCTGTCATCGTCTCGACGGGTAGCAAAGTCCTGGGTGGTCCGGAGGATATCGACTTCAACCTGCCCGGGCTGCTGGATATTGAATGGGCACGCGGCTACGACAGCAACGACACCCGCGCTGGCGGCCTGTTTGGCATGGGCTGGAGTGTGCCTTATGAGGTCGAGATCGTCCGTGTGCCGCACCCGCAAGGCGGGCAGCTATGGGTCTACATTGACGAGGAAGGCAACCGCCTGGAACTGGGTCGGCTCACGGCCGGCGACGCCTTCGTCAGCGCCATGGACGGCATGGCCTTTTTCCAGCTTAAGGATGGCCAGACCGTTGTCGAAGACATCCACGAAGGGCGTTACCGGGTGTTTGATGTTGACCCGCACAACCCCGATCGTTCACGCCTGATCCGGCTCGGCGACCGCAATCTCAATGCCGTGGATGTGCTGTACGACCAGCACGGTCGCTTGCACGCGCTATATGACAACTACGGTCAGACAATTGTGCAGCTTCACCATGACCGGCAGCACCCACAGCGGGTCAGCTCGGCTTCACGTGTGTGGCTCTCGGCAGACGCAAAACACATCGAGCGCACCGAGCAACTGGCCAGCTATCGCTACACCGACAATGGTCAGTTGCAGGCAGTGCTGGACGCAACCGGCCAAGTCGTGCGCCGCTTCACCTATACCGCCGAGGGCTACCTTAGCAGCCACCAGCTCGCCAGCGGTGCTATCCGCCACTACGAGTGGTCACGTTTCACCATCCCATGCAAACGCCCTACGCCCATGCGTGCCGATGGCTCGCCGTATCACCTGCCGCCCCTGCTGGAGCCCCAGCCCAGCCACGAGTGGCGAGTGATACGCCATTGGGGAAGTGATGGCGAAGCATACCGCTTCGAGTACGACCTGGTGGGCGGGCAAACGCGCGTAACAGACAGCCTCGGCCGCCAGGACCACTACTACTGGGGGTCAATGTATGAGGTGTACAAGTACATCGACCCCCTCGGCAACTGTTGGCAAGAAGAAATCATTGCCGGCCAGCTGATCAGCAGCACCGACCCGCAAGGCGGCGAGTGGCACTACCGCTACGACGATATCGGCCGCTTGGTCGAGACACGCGATCCGTTAGGACGAAGGGAACACATTAAGTACCTGCCGCATTGGGCATTGCCGGTTCAGGTTACCGACGGCGCTGGGCACTCGCACCATTACACCTACGACACACACGGCAACTTGCTGTCAGAAGAAGGCCCCACAGGCCTCAAGACCCACTATCAATACAACCCGGAAGGTCGCGCAATACGTGTCACGGATGCACTGGACAAACACAAGTACCTGGGCTGGAACACACGAGGCCAGTTGCTCAGCTACCGCGACTGCAGCAACAGCCAGACTCTGTGCCACTACGACACGCGCGGCTACCTGCGTGAAACCGTCAATGCCCGGGGCGAGCACACTTACTACCGCTACGACGCACGTGGCTATCTTACCGAAAGCGAACGCCCCGACGGTCGTCTCGACCGCTACGACGTCGACGCTGCCGGGCAACTGACGCGTTACACCAACCCGGCAGAAAAGCCCATGCAGTTCCGCTACGATCCCAGTGGCCGGTTAGTCGAACGCACAGATTGCATGGGCTACAGCATCCATTTCCGCTACGACGCCTACGGCCGCCTGCTGCAACTTACCAATGAAAATGGTGAGGCCTACCACTTTAAGTGGGATGCCCTCGACCGGTTGGTGGCCCAGCAAGACCTGGACGGCAGCGGCCGTGCCTACGCCTACAACCCGCTCGGCGAAGTCACTGCCGTCACCCACTACCCCTCGCCCCACGAGCAGCCGCCGCTCGGCGAAGGTTCGCTTCAGGATCAGCACCTGCCGATCCAGCATGCTTACGAGCGTGACGCCCTGGGCCGGTTGCTGCGCAAGACCACCGACGACGGCACCACCGACTACCGCTACGACGCCGCTGACAACCTTCTGTGTGTCGCCTTCACTAACAGGCAGGGCGAAAAGCAGCAACTGGACTACTGTTACGACAGCCTGGGGCAACTGCTGAGTGAGGCCACCAGCGGCGGCCTTTTGCAGTACCGTTACGACGCGCTAGGCAACCTGCAAACCGTCACGCTGCCTGACCTGCGCGAACTCAATCACCTGTACTACGGCAGTGGCCACCTGCACCAGATCAACCTGAACGGTCGGGTGATTTGCGATTTCGAGCGAGACAGCCTGCACGGAGAGGTACTGCGGACCCAGGGTCGCTTGAGCACTCGCACCCGTTACGACAAAAGCGGGCGTCTGAGCAGTAAAGCGTTGCACTACCGCGATGCGCCGCTCGAAGTGCTGCCCCTGCTGGAAAAGCACTACCGCTATGACACCTGCGACAACCTGATCGCCGAACTGCTGACCCAGACCCAGCACCAAGGGATGGGCAAGACCGGCAATGAAGAGGTGGGGCATGTCGAGCAAGTGATTGGCTGTTTCCACGACCTGCCCTACAGCGGCAGAAGCTACACCGCCAAAAATCTCTACGGCTACGACCTCAACGAGCAGTTGCAAACCGTTCAACAGGTACGCCCCGCCTGGCAGGCGACACAAGTTGAGGACTTCAAATACGACAAGGCCGGCAACCTGTTCGACGGGCCGAAGCTCAACGGCCTGATCAAGCACAACCGCGTTCTGGTCTATCAGGACAAGCGCTACCGATATGACCGCTTTGGCCGTTTGAGCGAGAAACGTACCGGCGGCAACCGCATACAGCGCTTCACGTATGACGCCGAGCACCGCCTGGTGTGCGTGGAACAAACGCGGTCCGGGGATGTCGAGCGCATTGTGTTCGGCTATGACCCGCTGGGGCGAAGGATCAGCAAGGCCGTGTACAAGCCAGGCATTGCCGAGCCGGTACGCCGTACCCTGTTTCACTGGCAAGGGCTGCATTTGCTACAGGAAGTACAGCGTGGCATGCCCAGCCTCTACGTCTATGCCAGCCCGGGCAGCTATGAACCGCTGGCCCGAATCGACGGGAGGCCGGGCCAGGAAGAAATGCAATATTTCCACACCAACCTGGCCGGTCTGCCCGAGCAGTTGACGGATGAACAGGGGCATACGCTGTGGCGCAGTGATTATCGCGGTTGGGGGAACACAAGGGACGAGTGGCACAGTCCACGACAAGAGCGCGAGCAGAACTTGCGGTATCAGGGGCAGTACCTTGACCGGGAGATAGGGCTACACTACAACACGTTTAGGTTTTATGATCCAGAAGTTGGCTGTTTTACAACATGTGATCCGATAGGACTTAACGGGATCACTAACCTATACACCTATGCTTCAAATCCGACAGTATGGATTGATCCTCTCGGCCTAGCACCTAAAGCACCATTATCTCTGCCCGACGGATATCGTGCTAGAATTGACAGATTCAACCTTAGTGGCGGGGCCTCATTCGAAGTTCATGTATACGCCCCTAATGGAAAAGAGATTGGGATTTATGGGCCTAATGGATTTTTCAACAAGCATGGGCATCATGCATCTGCCATTCAAGTACCCAGCAGCGTGTCGCGCACGCTAAACGGAATAGCTGTTGAAGAACTTAGAAAAAACGGAAAGCTACCAATCAAAGGTGCACCAAATGGAAAAAAATCAATCCGCGAATATACAAACTCGATAAAAAATGCCGGAAAATCAGGGTGTGACTTGTAATAATGAAGATAATAAAATTAATCAAACAAAAAGATGGATATACACTTGATAGTAGCTTGTACGCCGCCTACGCGGAAAGCGTCAGGCACAAAGTCGAAAAGCATATTTACTCTTTCATGAGTAATGACTGGCACTATAACACGCAAGATCATCGTTGCCTTCACGACGCCAAGCTTATATCTTTCACCACTACTGAATTCGAGGAAAAAGAAGCAAGCAACTGCAAAATTGAGATTTCACTTCAAGGGGCCTACGGAAATAAAATCTCCCTTTTTTACACCAATGTGACCAGCTACTATTGCAAAAAAACCAAAACCCAGTGGCCAAGCGAAACCTCAACACACGGAGATCTCCTGATAGATGAATTGCTAGTCAATAAAAACGGCACTTTGACCCACGAACTGATATTTGAGGACGCCAGGATAATAATAAAATTTCTCGACCTAACTTACCGCCACGAACATTAATTATGTATATTTTCTAGCTATTCACCAGCTAGTCGGCGAGTGGAATGAAAAATAAAAACCATGTCATGACACAACAAAAAATCTACCACTTTTGCCGTTGGACGAGAAGCGTATCGGCAACAATCGGAGGCAGCGCTTCTCGTATGACGCCCAGCACCGGCTGGTGTGCGTGGAACAAACCCGGTGCGGGGATGTCGAGCGCATTGTGTTCGGCTATGACCCGCTGGGGCGACAGATCAGCAAGGCCGTGTACAAGCCAGGCATTGCCGAGCCGGTACGCCGTACCCTGTTTCACTGGCAAGGGCTACGGCTATTGCAGGAAGTGCAGCGAGGCCTGTCGAGCGTCTATTTCTACGCCAGTCCGGACAACTACGAACCCCTGGCAAGGATCGACGGGAAGCCGGGGCAAGAGGACCTTCAGTACTTCCATACCAACCTTGCGGGGCTGCCCGAGCAACTGACGGATGCGGACGGAGAGACACTCTGGCGCAGTGATTATCGTGGATGGGGTACATCGCGGGACGAGTGGCACAGCCAGCGGCAGGCGCGGGAGCAGAATCTGCGGTATCAGGGACAGTACCTTGACCGGGAAACTTGCCTGCACTACACCACATTTAGATATCTTGATCCGCAGATCGGACGATTTACACAGTGCGATCCGATTAGCCTAAAAGGCGGGATTAATCTTTACCTATACGCACCAAACCCCCTATTGTGGATTGATCCTTTCGGATGGTCACCTTGCAACTTACTGCCGAATGGAACTCAAGTACTCGAATTTGAAAGAGCCCTTTCTAAACTCCCTGCGAATGAGCGAGTAGCACTGATTAGGGAGATGGCCAGCAGTGTTGCTAGCGCGCGCAACTGGAAGAGAGCAACCAAGATTGAGAGATTCAACCGAGGCAGAACGATTTACACGGATGGAAAACACTACTACTCCATAGATACTCAGCAAGGACGATTCGAGCAGTCTAGCTTAAAAAATGGCAAGCATGTGGATGAAGTTGACATGAGTCTAAAGCCCATATTAAATTCCCTTGACCCTAGTGGCGGACATGACCTGAGAGTAAAATAAATGAACAAATTGATTGAACACACTGAAGGCATTGTATCAAATGGAACCATCTTACGCTTCCCTGCTAAATGGCCATATGAAGACACCGTAGATTTAATGCTTACCAGCATACCCGATGATGAGTCCGAATTCGGACTTGTCGTGACCACAGGGCAAAAGGCGGGACTAATTTTAGTTAGACTCCCTGCTGAATGCGAGTCACAGTTAGGGCGAGGTGTTCGCCTTGAGTGGCTGATAGCTAACTGGGAGAAATGGATATATCCAGAATGTAATGTTTCTAAAGTGCGCCTCCTGGAACACTATCCTGCTGCAAGCATATGAACACGACCCAGACCCGAAGCCAAGCTGCTTCGTGACATAGAGGATCCTATGCGGCGTAAGCTTGATCGCCAGCGCATCTCACGGCAGCGTGCATAGCTTAGTCAACTGGTGCGGTGTTTCAGAAATACCACTGAAAATTAACTGCTCAAAACTCGTGCCGCGCGGGTGACTGAGGCAAGGATGTCCTCGGCCTTTTTATGCCACCGATATGGCTTCGGGCTTTGGTTGTAGGTTTACAGGTAGTGCTCGATCGACGCTTCAAGCTCCTTGACGCTGACATGGGCCTGGCGCTTGATCCACCTCTCGCTCAGCGTTGAGAAAAATCGCTCAACCAAATTAAGCCATGACGCCGAAGTCGGCGTGAAGTAGATGTTGTAGCGCGGCCTCCCCGCAAGCCATGCCCTGACCTTTTCGATTTTGTGTGTTGCGTAGTTATCCATGATCAGGTGAATCGGCATCTCAGCAGGAACTGATGCGTCGATTTCCCTCAGGATGCGAGGAATTCGGTGCTTCGATGCTGGCGCGATGACTTCACCGATTAGGGCAGCGATGGCGATCAACAGCGGCTCCCCAAGACTACGACTCACACAACCTCTGTCGTTTTGATTGAGGGTAACCTGGCTTGACCGAGCGAACAGGGGCAGCCCGCCCTCGGCTTCAGTGGGCAGAAAAAATCCTGATTAGGCATGAAGCCATGCACACATGTAGTGCCCCGGGACGGCGTTACGGCCCGCTACCACAGTCCGGCGCCCGAGCAAGCCAGCACCTACAAGCACAGGACAAACCCCACAGCGCGCACCAAACGCCAAATCCCAGGCACAAAAAAAGAGGCCCTAAGGCCTCTTCTTTGTGATCCCAGCGACGCACTGAGGATCGAATTTGGAGCGGGAAACGAGACTCGAACTCGCGACCCCGACCTTGGCAAGGTCGTGCTCTACCAACTGAGCTATTCCCGCGTCGTGATGGGTGCCATTCTAGCGATATCTAAAACGCCGTCAACCCCTTGATTCAAAAAAGTTTTATTTTTGTTCCGAGCCTTCGCGCAAGTGCGGCCAGGCGGCCAGCAGGTAATGCGCCATCGACCACAGCGTCAGCCCTGCCGCCACCAGCAGCAGGCCGTAACCCAGAATCACCCACATCGTCACCGCAGGTGGGTTGCCCAGCAGAATGACCAGCGCCAGCATCTGCGCCGCGGTCTTCCACTTGCCGAGGTTGGACACCGCCACGTGGGCCCTCGCCCCCAGTTCGGCCATCCACTCGCGCAGCGCCGAAACGACGATCTCGCGGCCAATGATCACCGCTGCGGGCAAGGTCAGCCAGAAGTTGGCGTGTACCTGCACCAGCAGCACCAGCGCCACGGCGACCATCAGTTTGTCCGCCACTGGGTCCAGGAAGGCACCGAACGGCGTGCTCTGCTGCAGGCGACGCGCCAGGTAGCCGTCCAGCCAGTCGGTGGCGGCGGCAACGGCAAACACACTGCTGGCGGCCATATAGCTCCAGTGATAGGGCATATAGAACAGCAGAATGAAGATCGGGATGAGCAGGACGCGTAGAACGGTGAGCAGGTTTGGAATATTCATCGGTACGACTGGCTGCGGGTTGAGCCCGGCATTCTACTCGCTATGCAGGCTGGCATAAATCGACTCGGCAAGCTTTTTACTGATGCCGGGGGCTTTGGCGATCTCATCGATACTGGCGCGGTTGAGCTCTTGCAGGCCGCCGAAGTGTTTCAGCAGGTCGCGCCGGCGCTTGGGGCCGACCCCGGCCACGTCTTCCAGGCTGGACACGCGACGGGCCTTGCCGCGGCGGGCACGGTGGCCGGTGATGGCGAAGCGGTGGGCTTCGTCGCGGATCTGCTGGATAAGGTGCAGCGCCGGTGAGTCGCCCTTGAGGGTGAACTCGTGGTGCACGTCGTTGAGGTACAGGGTTTCGAAACCGGCCTTGCGGGTCACGCCTTTGGCCACGCCGAGCAGGGTCAGGTCGGTGAAGGCCAGCTCCTGCATCACGTCGCGGGCCATGTTCAACTGGCCTTTGCCGCCGTCCACCAGCAAGACGTCGGGCAACTTGCCCTCGCCGTCCTTGATGCGCCCGTAGCGGCGGGTCAGGGCCTGGTGCATGGCGGCGTAGTCGTCACCGGCGGTGACGCCTTCGATGTTGAAGCGGCGGTAGTCGGACTTGATCGGGCCTTCGGGGCCGAACACCACGCAGCTGGCCACGGTGGCTTCGCCGCTGGAGTGGCTGATGTCGTAGCACTCCAGGCGCTGCGGCACTTCGTCCAGGCCCAGCACCTGGGCCAGGGCCTCGAAGCGCGCGGCCATGTGCTGGCGGTTGGCCAGGCGGGCGTTGAGGGCCTGTTCGGCGTTGGTCACGGCCAATTGCTGCCAGCGGGCCCGAGTGCCGCGCACTCGGTGGGTGATGGTCAGCTCGCGGCCGCGTAGGGTCTGCAGTGCTTCGCTGATGGCTTCGAAGTCTTCGTGCACCACGTTGACGATGAGTTCGCCTGGCAGCTCACGCTCGGCGTTGCCCACGTAGTACTGGGACAGGAACGCGGCCATGACTTCAGCCACCTCCTCCTCGATGCCCACCTGCGGGAAGAAGTTTTTGCTGCCCAGCACCCGGCCGCCGCGCACGCTGATCAGGTGCACGCAGGCGCCACCGGGGTTGACGAAGGCCGCGATGACGTCGACGTCGCCGGTACCGCCTTCGATGTACTGCTGGTCCTGCACGCGGCGCAACAGGGCGATCTGGTCGCGCAGTTCGGCGGCCTTCTCGAAATTGAGGGCCATGGCGGCCTTCTCCATTTCGGCGTTGAGCTCATTGCCCAACTGTTGGCTGCGGCCTTCGAGGAACATCACCGAGTGGCGGATATCGTCGGCGTACTCGTCTTTATCCACCAGGCCGACACACGGCCCTTTGCAGCGTTTGATCTGGTACTGCAGGCACGGCCGGGTGCGGTTGGCGTAGTAGCTGTCTTCGCACTGGCGCACCGAAAAGGCCTTTTGCAACAGGCTGAGGCTTTCGCGAATGGCGCCGGCGCTGGGGTACGGGCCGAAGTAACGGCCCTTGGCTTTTTTTGCACCGCGGTGGATGCCCAGGCGCGGGAAGTCGCCGTCAGACAGGAAGACATAAGGGTACGACTTGTCGTCGCGCAACAGGATGTTGTACGGCGGCCGCCATTCCTTGATCAGGTTCTGCTCCAGCAGCAGCGCCTCAGTCTCGTTGGCGGTGATGGTGGTCTCGACCTGGGCGATACGGCCCACCAGCGCGGCGGTCTTGGGGGCCAGGCCGGTTTTACGGAAATAGCTGGCCAGACGCTTCTTGAGGTTTTTGGCCTTGCCCACGTAGAGCAGCCGCGCCTCGGCGTCGAACATACGGTAGACGCCCGGGCGACCGCTGCAGGTCGCCAGGAACGCGCTGGCATCAAAAGCTTGGGGCATGAGGTTTACAGGCTTGCGTCAACCATACCGTGGCGAACGGCCAGCAAGGTCAGTTCGACGTCGCTGGTGACCGAGAGTTTTTCAAAGATCCGATAACGGTAAGTATTGACGGTCTTGGGCGAGAGGCACAACTTGTCCGAGATGATCTGCACCTTCTGGCAGCCGACGATCATCAAGGCGATCTGGATTTCCCGCTCGGACAAGGCGTCAAACGGCGAGCCTTGCGGCTGGAACGACTTCAGCGCCAATTGCTGGGCGATTTGCGGGCTGATGTAGCGCTGGCCGGCAAAGGCCAGGCGAATGGCCTGGACCATTTCGTCGAGCCCGGCACCCTTGGTCAGGTAACCGGCCGCGCCGGCTTGCAGCAGGCGCGTGGGGAATGGGTCTTCCTCGCACACGGTGACCGCGACCACCTTGATGTCGGGGTGGCTGCGCAACAGTTTACGGGTAGCCTCCAGGCCACCGATGCCCGGCATTTTCACGTCCATCAGGACGACGTCCGGCTTCAGTTCCCGGGCCAGCTTCAGCGCCGCCTCCCCTGAATCCCCCTCACCCACCACCTGCAAGCCGTCGATGTCGGCCAGCATGCGTGTAATACCGGTTCGTACCAGATCGTGATCATCGACCACTAACACCCTAATCAAGCACACACCTCGTCTACAGGGCGATTGGATCCCGCCACCTTAACAAAATTTTTCATGGCGGGCCTAACGCAAAACTTCTGTCAGATAGGCCTGACGGCCAAGTGTGAAAGGCCTCACTGTTTCGCGGCTTTTAACCTCACCTGACAAACGCCCCAGCAAGTGCCAGAGCGCTGCTTGATCGGCGAGCGGCAATTGCCGAAAGGCCCCCAGCAATTCGGCCTCATCCTGGGTCATGTTTTCCAGCGGCGCCGGGGTGCGCACACCGCTGAGCACGTAGAGGGCATCCACGCCATGGGCGGCCACTGCGGCCAGGTAATCGGCACGCGGCGTGCGTTCGCCACTTTCGTATTTACCCTGGGCATTGGGCTCGACTCCGCCAATGTCACCAAACACCCGCTGGGTCATCCCCAACCGCTCACGTTCTTCCCGCAGTCGCGGACCGAATCCATTCATAGGGTGCATCTCCTTAGTCCCTAGACATCATCCAACGCCGCTCACCTTCCTGTAAGCAGCTGTAAATCCCTGGGTCCACTATGCCCATGGTCACCGGCCACGACAAGCCATCACTGAGCTATCAGTCGATTGCGCGCTGCATGCGCACGAAGCACTCATCCTCGCCCATTTCGACAAAGCCCCTGCGCTGATACAACTGCCTGGCCGGGTTGCTGCGGAACACCATCAAACGCAGCAGTGGCAGGCGCCGCTGCTGCGCCCAACCGGCGAGCGCCTCCAACACCCAACTGCCGATACCGCGCCCGCGGTGCTCGGGCAGCAGGTGCAACTCGCGAATGAACAGTGCCTGGCGGTCTTGGCTGAGGCTGCAGTAGCCCAGCACCGTGTCACCTTCCATCACCAGCCATTGCTCGCGCCAGCCCCAGGCCTGATCGAAGGCGTCTTCGAGCCACAACAGGTCGAACTCACGGTAGTACGGCAGCATGGCCCGGCGCGTAAGGTCGCGGGCAAAGGTGCGGTGGGCGTCGGTGGCAGGTACGAGGTTCATGGCCATTATTGTGCACTGCTCAGGTGGCGTAGCACACCGGCGAGCTGCCTGGGCCACGGCGTTCCAGCTCATCCTCCAGCCACTCGGCGAGCACCTGGGCATTGTTGTGCTCGGTGTTTTTGGCGGCATAAAGCAAGGTCAGCGGCCCTTTGGCCGCCAGGTCCAGCAGTGGGTACCAGTGCTCGGGGTGGGCGGCCAGCTGTTGCTGGTAGCGCTGGGTGAAACCGGCAAAATCCACTTCACCCTGGTGAAACGCCCTGCGCAATTCGTCCGAAGGTGCCACCTCGCGCAACCATTGGCCCTGCAGGTCTTCCTTGCGTTTGTTGCGCGGCCACAGGCGGTCGACCAGCACGCGCTGGCCATCTTCGTCGGCGGCTGCTTCGTAGACACGTTTGCAGCGGATCATGGCTTTCTCCCGGATTTACCGTCTGTCTTGAGCCTAGTGAATTCATTGACCGAGGTCACGGACCGGTCACGAATTGCTCCTAAGCTCACAGCCTTCGGCACCTTCGCCCGACGCCAACCGGAGCCCCCATGGCAA
This sequence comes from Pseudomonas sp. 5.2, assembly GCF_059025405.1. Taxonomy (NCBI): domain Bacteria; kingdom Pseudomonadati; phylum Pseudomonadota; class Gammaproteobacteria; order Pseudomonadales; family Pseudomonadaceae; genus Pseudomonas; species Pseudomonas sp. 5.2. The sequence goes on along the minus strand of NZ_JBYBHH010000001.1, from coordinate 384,004 downwards.
CCCCGTCCCTGGCCAGCCAGCCGCCACTGGCCCAACGCGATTCCCGCCCGCAGCTGTCCCACAAGCCCGGGCGTGCCACCTTGGTTTTGTTCTTCGGCCTGCTACTGGCAGGCATCGTCTACACCGCCTGGAGCCTGAAACAGGACGTCAGCGCCAGCGGCACGGTGATCACCACCGTTACCCCCTTCCTGTTGTTGGGCCTGGCGCTGCTGATTGCCCTGGGCTTCGAGTTCGTCAACGGCTTCCATGACACCGCCAACGCCGTCGCCACGGTTATCTACACGCACTCTTTGCCGGCACCGGTCGCCGTGGTCTGGTCGGGGTTATGCAACTTCCTGGGGGTGCTGCTTTCCAGCGGCGCGGTGGCCTTTGGCATCATTGCCTTGTTGCCGGTCGAGCTGATTTTGCAGGTAGGTTCTTCGGCCGGTTTCGCCATGGTCTTCGCCCTGCTGCTGGCCGCGATCATCTGGAACCTGGGCACCTGGTGGCTGGGCTTGCCGGCGTCCTCCTCGCACACGCTGATTGGCTCGATCATCGGCGTAGGCGTGGCCAATGCGCTGATGCATGGGCGGGACGGCACCAGCGGCGTGGATTGGACCCAAGCCAGCAAGGTGGGGTATGCCCTGCTGTTTTCGCCACTGATCGGCTTTGCCTGCGCGGCCCTGTTGCTGCTGGCGCTGCGCGCGCTGGTCAAGCGCAAAGAGCTGTACCAGGCGCCGGAAGGCCAGACGCCGCCACCGTGGTGGATCCGTGGCGTACTGATCCTGACCTGCACCGGGGTATCGTTTGCCCATGGCTCCAACGATGGGCAAAAAGGCATGGGGCTGATCATGCTGATTCTGGTCGGCACGCTGCCGATGGCGTATGCGCTGAACAAGACCATGCCCAGCGAGCAGGCCCTGCAGTTTTCGGCCGTGGCCGAAGTGACGCGCCAGGCCCTGGTGCGCCATGACCCGCAAGCGGCGCCCGCAGACCCGCGCCAAACCTTGACCGCGTTCATCGCCGAACCCAAGCCCAACCCGCAACTGGTACCGGCCCTGGCCGCCCTCACCGGCATGATCGGCGAAGAGGTAAAGGGTTACGGTTCGCTCAAGCGCGTGCCGGCCGAAGCCATGGCCAACGTGCGCAATGACATGTACCTGACCAGCGAAGCCATCCGCCTGCTCGACAAGCACCAGCTGACAAACTTCGATGCCGACACCCGCAGCCATGTGCAACTGTTCAAGACACAGCTGGACGATGCTACGCGCTACATTCCCCTGTGGGTCAAGGTGGCCGTGGCCATCGCGCTGGGGCTTGGGACCATGGTCGGCTGGCGACGCATCGTAGTGACAGTGGGCGAGAAGATCGGCAAGACCCACCTGAGCTATGCCCAAGGCGCATCGGCGGAGGTGGTTGCGATGTGCACCATCGGGGCGGCCGACATGTTCGGGCTGCCGGTCTCGACTACCCACGTGCTGAGCTCGGGTGTGGCCGGGACCATGGTCGCCAATGGCTCGGGGATTCAGAAGCGTACGTTGATCAACTTACTGATGGCCTGGGTGCTGACCCTGCCCGCGGCAATGCTGCTGGCAGGTAGCCTGTACTGGCTTCTTAACCAGATTTTCTAGGCTGCAATAAAGAACCTGTGGGGCTTGCCCGCGAATGTGATGGTGGACCTACCACAGCATTCGCGGGCAAGCCCACAGGTTCAGGGATGCCCGATCATCCCGGGATTTTCAGGCCACGCTGAACCGCCGGCCGCTCCAAAAACGTCGCCAGCACCCGCTGCACTTCCTTGAACGCATCGAACCCGACCAGTTCATGAGCGTTGTAGCGCTCCACGAGGTTGCGCACCCAAGGGAAAATGGCGATGTCAGCGATGCTGTATGCGTCGACCATCCACTCGCGGCCTTGCAGGTGGCGGTCCAGCACACCCAGCAGGCGCTTCGATTCGTTGACGTAGCGATCCCGCGGGCGTTTGTCTTCGTATTCCTTGCCCGCAAAGAAATGGAAGAACCCGACCTGGCCGAACATCGGCCCGATGCCGCCCATCTGGAACATCAACCACTGCAGGGTCTGGTAACGGGTGGCGGGGTCCTGGCTGAGCAACTGCCCGCTCTTCTCCGCGAGGTACTGCAGGATCGCGCCCGACTCGAACAACGGAAGCGGCTGGCCGCCGGGGCCGTTCGGGTCGAGGATGGCGGGGATCTTGTTGTTGGCGCTGAGGGAAATGAACTCCGGGCTCAACTGGTCATCGTTGTCGAAGCTGACTTTGTGCGGCTCGTACGCCAGGCCGATCTCTTCGAGCATGATCGACACCTTGACCCCATTCGGCGTCGGCAACGAATACAGCTGCAGGCGCTCGGGGTGCTGGGCGGGCCATTTGCGGGTGATGGGGAATGCGCTCAGATCGGTCATGGTCAACCTTGCCTGGGGAATGGAGCTGTTACTTTAGTGACATCCCGCGTGGCTGACCATCACCGACCCTTCATCGGCACAGGCGGCTCAAGCCTGGCCGTGGGCCTTGAGCTTGAGCTTTTCAGTGTCGACCCGAACGAACACCGAGTCCGCCGTCACCGTGAGTACATCGTCTGCCCAGACCTCGCAGATAACCCGGCTCTTGCGCCCGACGTCGCCTTCAACGCGGGCCTTGAGCAGCAACTCGACACCCATGGGGGTCGGTTTCAGGTAGCTGAGGCTGAGTGTGCCCGTGACGCAGTCGATACGCGGCAGGCTGCCCGGTTCGCGGCCTTCGTTGCGGTAGTGGTAGGCCATGGCGGTCCAGTTGGAATGGCAATCGACCAGCATGGCCAGCAAGCCGCCATAAACCAGGCCGGGCCAGCCGATGAAGGTGCTGTCCGGCGCGTGGCGGCACAGCAGGTGGATGCCGTCGGCGTCCCAATGGCTTTGCAGGTGCAGGCCGCTAGGGTGGGAGCAGCCGCAGCCGTAGCAGGTGCCTTCCGGGGCAGCCAACTGCTGGAGGGAAAGGGTGTGCTCGTTCATACGCTTCCTGTGCTTGTTGGAATGGGAAGTGAGGCAAGCGTCGATGGTAGCGCCGCGCTGGGCCAGCGCCAATGAGAAAGGGGCGCCAAGCGCCCCCTCTGGATCAAGCAGTCTGTGCGACCACCTTGCCGCGCCGCTGGGTCAGCGACACCAGCAGGATGAACAGCGTCACCCCGGCAGTCATCAGCGTCTCGTAGCGGTAGGCATCGCTGAACAGCATGTAGCCCAGGACCATAACGATGGTGCCGATCACCAGCCAGGTCAGATAAGGGAACAGCCACATCTTAAGCTCTAGCGGCGTGCCTTCACGGTCTGCACGGGCTCGCATGCGCAGCTGAGACACGGCGATCACCAGGTACACCAGCAAGGCAATGGCGCCGGTGGTGGACAGCAGGAAACCGAACACCTTGCCGGGGAACACATAGTTGACGAAGCAACCGGCAAAGCCTGCCAGGGTCGAGAAGATGACCGCTACCGTTGGCACGCCAGCACCCGAAATGCGCTTGGTCATGCTCAGCGCCTGGCCACGGGCACCCAGGGAGTAGAGCATCCGCGAGGCCGTGTACAGGCCGGAGTTCATGCAACTGGTGACCGCCACCAGCACCACCAGGTCGACCAGCAGCTTGGCGCCCGGCACATTGAGCACTTCCAGCACCCGCTGGAACGAGCCCACGGCTTTCAGGGCCGGGTCATTCCAGGCCACCAGCGACACCACCAGGAAGATCGAGGCCAGGTAGAAGATGGCGATGCGGTACACCACCAGGTTGGTGGCACGGCGGATCTTGTCTTTCGGGTTGGCTGTTTCGTCAGCGGCAATGGTGACGATCTCGGCGCCGAAGAACGAGAAGATGGTGATCAGCACGCCACCCAGCACAGTGCCAAAGCCATTGGGCATGAAGCCGCCATTGTCCCACAGCCGGCTCACGCCCGAGACCTCGGCCAACGGCCAGAAGCCGAACACGGCCAGGCTGCAGACGATGATGAAGGCAACGATGGCAACCACCTTGACCAGCGCGAACCAGTACTCGAAGGCACCGAAGTTCTTCACGCTGATCAGGTTGGTACCCGACAGCACGACCATGATCAGGAAGGCGAACAACCACGATGGCACGCCGGGGAAGTAGGCATGCAGGATGTCTGCGCCAGCAATAGCCTCGACCGGGATGATCAGCACCCAGAACCACCAGTACAACCAACCGATGGTGAAGCCTGCCCAAGGGCCGATGGCCTCGGAGGCGTAAGTGGAGAACGAGCCGCTGTTGGGGTTGGCGATGGCCATTTCGCCCAGCATGCGCATCACCAGCAGCACCAGCAGGCCGGTCATGGCGTAGGAGATGAGGATGGCCGGGCCGGCGGTGGCAATGGCGTTGGAGGAGCCGATGAACAGGCCGGCGCCGATGATGCCGGCGATGGAGATCATGGAAACCTGACGGGACGTCAGGCCGTGCTGCAAGGACCGCTGTTTCTTGTTTTCTAGCGAAGCCATGGAGAACCCTCGAATGGGTCGCCGTCGTGGGACGGCTAAAAAATGGAGCAGAATTCTTATTAATTTCTGGTGTGCGTTTTTTGTTGTTTTGTAGATGCCGGCGGTGGCTACTTCCCTCCTCTTCGCACGACCGGTTGTAATCGTTGATCCAGGTCAGTATTAATCTATAGGCCTGGGTCAACAAACGACCTTTTCGAAGCACATGATTCCAATTCGGAATGAACTTCTTCCTTTTTTGCTCGGTACGCGCCTGTCATGTCCAAACGCCTGATGCCCTCGACCACCGCCCTCCAGTGCTTCGAAGCGGCTGCCCGCCACCTGAGCTTCACCCGCGCGGCGCAAGAGCTGCACCTGACCCAGAGCGCGGTCAGCAAACAGGTCGCGCAACTGGAGGACATGCTGTCGCACTCGCTGTTCCAGCGCATTCGCCGGCGCCTGCACCTGACCCCGGCCGGTGCGCTGTACCTGACCGAGGTGAACAAGATCCTCACCCAGATCGACATCTCCAGCCGCTACATCCTCAGCTATGGCGATGAGACCGAAGTGCTTCGCATCGCCACCCAGCCGACCTTCGGCGCGCGCTGGCTGGTGCCCAGGCTGAAGGGGTTTGGTGATCGCTATCCGCGTATTCACCTGGATATCCGTAACGAGCTGGAACCCTTCGACCTGGTGCAGTCCAAGGCCGACATCGCCTTCTTCTTCGGCCAGGGCACCTGGCCTGGGGCGACGTGTATCGAGCTGTTCAGCGAAGAAGTGGTGCCGGTGTGCGCCCCAGAGCTGCTCGCCAACCACCGCTTCACCAGCGCCGAGGCGCTGACCGAGCACCGCCTGCTGCAGTGTGTATCGCGCCCGGAGGCCTGGCATGAATGGTTTTTGGGGCTGGGATTGCACAGCCAGAACAGCTACCACGGGCCGCGCTTCGACACGTTCTACCTGTGCATCCGGGCCGCTATCGCCGGCTGTGGCATTGCCCTGATTCCGCGGTACCTGGTGGCGGAGGAGTTGAACGAAGGCAAGCTGGTGGTGGCCTGGGACCACCCGGTGCCGAGCAATGGCAGGCACTTCATCGCCCATGCCGAGCATGCGGCGGAGGTGCCGAAGGTCAGGGCCTTCGTGCAGTGGATTCGCGAGCGGGTGGCTGAAGGGGATTGAGGCCAGTGCAGGTAACACAAAATCTTACAAGATCACGAATCCAAGGAATGATCGCAATCAAATAATTCGTTTGCGCAATACAGCCCCGGCACGCTTCGATAGTGGGAAACTCGAACAAGGTCCGCGTGCACCATGAATCAGGAAAGTATCAGCCAGTCCATTGCCATCGTTCACCCAATTACACTTTCCCACGGCAAGAATGCGGAAGTCTGGGACACCGACGGCAAACGTTATATCGACTTCGTCGGCGGTATCGGCGTACTCAACCTGGGCCATTGCAACCCAGCCGTGGTCGAAGCGATCCAGGCCCAGGCCACCCGCCTCACCCACTATGCCTTCAACGCAGCCCCCCACGGCCCGTACCTTGCCCTGATGGAGCGCCTCAGCGAGTTTGTCCCGGTCAGCTACCCGCTGGCCGGCATGCTTACCAACAGTGGCGCGGAAGCGGCGGAAAACGCCCTGAAAGTGGCCCGTGGCGCCACCGGCAAGCGCGCGATGATTGCTTTCGACGGTGGCTTCCATGGCCGCACCCTGGCAACCCTGAACCTCAATGGCAAGGTCGCCCCATACAAACAACGCGTCGGCGATCTGCCGGGCCCGGTCTACCACCTGCCCTACCCCAGTGCCGACACCGGCGTCACCTGCGAACAGGCACTCAAGGCCATGGACCGGCTGTTCAGCGTCGAGCTGGCGGTTGAAGACGTGGCGGCTTTCATCCTCGAACCGGTCCAGGGTGAAGGCGGCTTCCTCGCCCTCGACCCGGCATTCGCCCAGGCACTGCGCCGCTTCTGCGACGAGCACGGCATTTTGATCATCATCGATGAGATCCAGTCGGGCTTTGGCCGTACCGGCCAGCGCTTTGCCTTCCCGCGCCTGGGCATCGAGCCCGACCTGCTGCTGCTGGCCAAAAGCATCGCGGGCGGCATGCCACTGGGTGCGGTCGTGGGCCGTAAAGAACTGATGGCATCGCTGCCCAAGGGTGGCCTGGGCGGGACCTATTCGGGCAACCCGATTGCCTGCGCAGCGGCGCTGGCGAGCCTGGCGCAGATGACCGACGAGAACGTCGCCACCTGGGGCGAACGCCAGGAACAGGCGATTGTCAGCCGCGTCGAGCGCTGGAAAGCCCAGTACCCGTTCATCGGGCGGCTGACCGGTGTCGGCGCGATGCGCGGCATCGAGTTCGTCAACGCCGATGGCAGCCCGGCACCGGCCCAGCTGGCCAAGGTCATGGAAGCAGCGCGGGCCAAAGGCCTGTTGCTGATGCCCAGCGGCAAGGCGCGGCATATCATCCGCCTGCTCGCACCACTGACCATCGAAGCCGAGGTGCTCGAAGAAGGCTTGGATATCCTCGAGCAGTGCCTGGCAGAGTTGAACTAAGGCTTACAGGCCCAGCTCTTCAGGGGTGAGCATGTCGGACTCGAAGGCAATCCAGCCCCCTTCGAGTTCGGCGTGGCCGTTGACGATCGGGCCGTAGTAGGCCAGGCCGTTTTCCAGGGTAACGCAGATGTGCGTGGCCGGCTTTTCGGGAGCTGCGAGCGTACCGACGAAATGCACCTTCTTCAGGGTTTCGGTCACCGCTTCAAGGCCCACGCGCATGCTGGGGTTTTCCGAGGCCTCGATGTCGCCCCCGCGGTCTTCAGCGCTGATGGTCACGGTGGCGGTGTACGGGAACTTGCTGCTCAAGCGGGGTTACCTCAATTAGATGTGTAGGCGTTTTGGCGCGTAGAGTACGGCAGCCTTTGCCTGTTGTCTCTACTGGCCTCTTCGCGGGTGATCCGCTCCCACAGGTACAGCGTCATGCCTGGCACCTGGGTGGCCGCCATCAACAGATCAAAATGGCCTCCCCCGCCCCGATCTGTTAGGGTGCCCGCCGATGCACGCCACACCACACGAGGATCCCGAGTGAGCGCCGAAGAACCCCTGATCGCCGACCTGTTCGAGGTCGACAAACGCCTGTCCCTCAAGCCCGTCGTGGACTTCAACACCTACCTGCGCAACGCGTTCGCCGAAGGCCCGTGCCAGTGCCACCGCTGCCGTGACGGTGGCGACCAGAGCAGCTACAGCCACGCGCACAACTTCACCCTCGAAGGCCGCCCGCTCAACCGCCGCTTCGCCAACACCGCAGGCAGCGACGTGCTGCTGGTGCTGAAAAAAGCCTGGCTGTCGTACCACAAAGAAGACCTCAACCTGGTCGGCGCGCTGGACATGGCCAAGCTCAAGACCTTCACCGACGGCGCCCTGCACGAGCGCTTGCTGGCCCTGCTGCCTGCTAGCGGCCTGGCCCGTGAAGTGGACGGCCAATGGCTGCTGCAGGCTCAGGCCGACTGACGGCCCGGCGGTAAAGCAGGATTCTTCCGGTCTGCTAACGTGGGAGAATCCGCCCATCCGCAGGTAGTCCGCCATGGCCCGTACAACGCCCATCGAGCTGTATCGCAATATCGGCATCGTCGCCCACGTGGATGCCGGCAAGACCACCACCACCGAGCGCATCCTGTTTTACACCGGGGTCAATCACAAGATGGGCGAGGTGCACGATGGCGCCGCGACCATGGACTGGATGGCCCAGGAACAGGAGCGCGGCATCACCATCACCTCGGCAGCCACCACGGCCTTCTGGCAGGGCTCGACCAAGCAGTTCCCCGACAAGTACCGCTTCAACATCATCGATACCCCTGGCCACGTCGACTTCACCATCGAGGTAGAACGCTCGCTGCGTGTGCTCGACGGCGCGGTGGTGGTATTCAGCGGCGCCGACGGGGTCGAACCGCAATCGGAAACCGTGTGGCGCCAGGCCAACAAGTACCACGTGCCGCGCCTGGCCTACATCAACAAGATGGACCGCCAGGGTGCCGACTTCCTGCGCGTGGTCAAGCAGATCGACAAGCGCCTGGGGCATCACCCTGTGCCGATCCAGCTGGCCATCGGCAGCGAAGAGCACTTTATCGGCCAGATCGATCTGGTGAAGATGAAGGCCATCTACTGGAACGATGCCGACAACGGCACCACCTACCGCGAAGAAGCGATCCCCACCGAGCTCCAGGCGCTCGCCGACGAATGGCGCGCGCACATGATCGAAGCCGCGGCAGAGGCCAACGATGAACTGACCATGAAGTTTCTCGATGGCGAGGAGCTCAGCATCGATGAGATCAAGGCCGCTCTGCGCCAGCGCACCATTGCCAACGAAATCGTGCCGACCATCCTTGGCTCGTCGTTCAAGAACAAGGGCGTGCCGCTGATGCTCGATGCCGTCATCGACTACCTGCCCGCCCCCTCCGAAATCCCGGCGATCAAAGGTACCGACCCCGACGACGAAGAAAAGCACCTGGAGCGCCACGCCGACGACAAAGAGCCCTTCTCGGCCCTGGCCTTCAAGATCGCCACCGACCCCTTCGTCGGCACCCTCACCTTTGCCCGGGTGTATTCCGGCGTGCTCAGTTCCGGCCATGCGGTGCTGAATTCGGTCAAGGGCAAAAAAGAACGCATCGGCCGCATGGTGCAGATGCACGCCAACCAACGCGCCGAAATCAAGGACGTGTGCGCCGGCGATATTGCCGCCTTGATCGGCATGAAGGACGTGACCACGGGCGATACCCTGTGCGACATCAACAACCCCATCATTCTCGAACGCATGGACTTCCCAGACCCGGTGATCTCCGTGGCCGTGGAGCCTAAGACCAAGGCCGACCAAGAAAAAATGGGCATAGCCCTGGGCAAGCTGGCCCAGGAGGACCCGTCGTTCCGCGTGCGCACCGATGAGGAAACCGGCCAGACCATCATCTCCGGCATGGGCGAGTTGCACCTGGACATCATCGTCGACCGCATGCGCCGCGAGTTCAACGTCGAGGCCAATATCGGCAAGCCGCAGGTGGCTTATCGCGAGAAGATCCGCAACACCTGCGAGATCGAAGGCCGCTTCGTTCGCCAATCGGGCGGGCGCGGCCAATACGGCCACTGCTGGATCCGCTTCGCCCCGGGCGACGAAGGCAAGGAAGGCCTGGAATTCATCAACGAGATCGTCGGTGGCGTGGTACCTCGGGAGTACATCCCGGCCATCCAAAAAGGTATCGAAGAACAGATGAAGAATGGCGTGCTCGCCGGCTACCCACTGATCAACTTGAAGGCTGCCGTGTTCGACGGCTCCTACCACGACGTCGACTCCAACGAAATGGCCTACAAGATAGCCGCGTCCATGGCCACCAAGCAGCTCTCGCAAAAAGGCGGGGCAGTGCTGCTAGAGCCGGTGATGAAGGTTGAGGTGGTGACCCCCGAGGAATACCAGGGCGACATCATGGGCGACCTGAGCCGGCGCCGCGGGATGATCCAGGATGGCGACGAGACGCCAGCCGGCAAGGTGATACGCGCCGAAGTGCCGCTGGGCGAAATGTTCGGCTATGCCACTTCCATGCGCTCGATGACCCAGGGCCGCGCCAGCTACACGATGGAGTTCATCCGCTATGCCGAGGCACCGGCCAGCATTGCTGACGGGATCGTGAAGAAGAACCGCGGGGAATAATTCATTCACCTGTACCGGCCCCTTCGCGGGCAAGCCCGCTCCCACAGGAACTCCATTCGCCTTGAATCCGGTGGCATACCTGTGGGATCAGTGCAGGCAATAACCCTTCTCAAAGCTCACAGGGCCTCCATCCGCCTTGAATCCGCTCCATACCTGTGGGAGCGGGCTTGCCCGCGAAGGGGCCGGTGCAGGCAATAACCCTTCTCAGAGCTGCTCGCCAGCCCGCTTCAACAGCTTCTTGCACCGCTCCGACAAGTGCACCACGCGCAAATGCTTGCCCGCCTTGGTATACCGCTCACGCAGCGTTTTCAGCGCCGCAACTGCCGAATAATCGACAAAGCTCAAATGCTGGCAGTCCAGCGTAACCTGCGCCGGATCCTTCGCCGTATCGAACTGGTTGAGGAACGAGGCGGTCGAGGCAAAGAACAACGTGCCATGTACCTGATAACGCTTGCCGCCGCCCGCTTCCTCATGGCTGTCGGCATACAGCTCCCGCGCATGCTGCCAGGCAAAGTTCACCGCCGCGATGACAATACCAAACAGTACCGCCACGGCCAGGTCGGTGAACACCGTGACGATGGTCACCGCAATGATCGCCAGCACATCGTTCACCGGCACCTTGTGCAACACGCGCAACGAAGCCCAGGCGAAGGTCTGCTGGGCAACCACGAACATCACCCCCACCAGGGCAGCCAGCGGAATACGCTCGATCAGCGGCGACAAGAACAACACGAACAGCAGGATCATCACCCCGGCAACCACGCCCGATAGCCGGCCGCGGCCATTGGAGCTGAGGTTGATCACCGTCTGCCCGATCATCGCGCAGCCGCCCATGCCACCGCACAGGCCCGAAACCATGTTGGCGGCGCCCAGGGCCACGCACTCACGGTCAGGGAAGCCACGGCTTTCGGTGATTTCGTCGGTGAGGTTGAGCGTCAGCAGGGTCTCCAGCAGGCCGACCATGGCCATCAGCACCGCGTAGGGGGCGATAATCTTGAGCGTTTCAAGGTTCCATGGCACATCTGGCAGCGTCACTTGCGGCAGGCCACCGGCAATGTGCGCCATGTCGCCGAGGGTGCGGGTCGGCAAACCCAGCAGGTACACCAATAGGCCTACCCCCAGGATGGCCACCAGCGCGGGCGGTACGGCGCGAGTCAGCTTGGGCAGCATGTAGACCACCAGCATGGTCAGCGCCACCAGGCCGACCATCAGGTACAGCGGCGAACCGCTGAGCCACTGACCGCCCTGCTTGAAGTGCTCCAACTGAGCCAGAGCGATGACGATCGCCAGGCCGTTGACGAAGCCCAGCATCACTGGGTAAGGCACCAGGCGCACCAGCTTGCCCAGGCGCAGCAGGCCAAACAAGATCATCACCACCCCGCCAAGCAGCACCGTGGCCAGCAAGTATTGCACCCCGTGTTGCACCACCAGCGCGACGATCACCACCGCCATGGAGCCGGCAGCGCCAGAGATCATGCCCGGACGGCCCCCGAACAATGCGGTCAGTGTACAAATGATGAAAGCGCCATATAGGCCCATCAGCGGATTGAGGTGCGCCACCAGGGCGAAGGCGATGCACTCAGGCACCAGGGCGAACGAAGTGGTCAGGCCGGCGAGCAGGTCGGCGCGCAGTCGTACGGGTTTCATGAAGTTCCTGTGAGGCGGTCCAGGCGGAGGGGCTGGCAATCGAGGGGCGCGATGTTACGGAATTTGTCTGACAGCGGCCACCGCTCAAAAGTGCAGGATGCCGCCCCTTGATGCATAACCTGCACAACCTGGGCAAATTTGCCATCATGTTGATACCCACTGCGGAGATCATGGACATGCCGCTACGCCCGCTTTTCACTTCCTTGCTGCTGGCTGCCACCCTCAGCGCTCACGCCGCCACCGAAGTCCTCCCCTTGCAGTACCGCAGCAGCGCCGAACTGCTGCCCGCTGCACAATCGTTCATCGGCAAGGATGGCACCGTCAGCGCCTTCGAGAACAAGCTGATCGTCAATGCCAGCACCGAGCGCATCGACGACCTGCGCAGCCTGCTGCAACAATTGGACACCGCGCCCAAGCGCCTGCTGATCAGCGTCGACAACAACGACAGCAACTTCCAGGACACCCGCGGCAACGCTCACGTCATCCGCTACGGCACCAGCAACCGCGAAGGCGGCATGCAGCAGGTTCAGGCCAGCGAAGGCCAGGCCGCGCTGATCCAGGTTGGCCAGAGCATCCCGGTCACCAGCACCAGTACCGACGGTTATGGGCGCATTCAAAGCAACACCGAATACCGCAATGTGACCCAAGGTTTCTACGTTACCCCCAGCCTGAGCGGCGAAACGGTTCGTCTGCAAATAAGCACCAATAATGATCGCATCAGCCAGGAACGTGCAGATGTAGTGAACGTGCAAAGCACCGACACGACAGTCACCGGCAAGCTCGGGGAATGGATCACCTTGGCGGGGTTCAACCAGCAGAGCCAGTCCGATCGTAGCGCGTCAAGCCACACTTACAGTACCCAGCGCGGTGAAAACATGACTTTACGTGTAAAAGTCGACCTTCTGGACTGATCCCAGGCAATTCAAGGCCTCGACCAATGGCCTAGAAACTGACTGCCGAGTCGTATTAGACCAAAGATGTAGTAAGTGACAAAAGTCACTACAAAACATTTGACAGGTACTTTTTCTCAAGGGCATGATGGCCTCGCTCCCGCTAATCAGGGGCCCTGGCAAGGGCCTTCGAGGCGTACTCCTCCCACCCCTGGAGGCGCCTCGTGTCTATACGGCCCACAAGGCGGTTCGACGGGATTGCGACTGCAACGAAGAAGTTGTCCCGAGGGACGGAAGCGCATCACCGCAGTTCTGGCAATCGCGTAGCACCGCAGCAAGGCATCCACGAGCCGACCTGCAGCGCACACCTTCGCCTGGCCTGCACCTCCTTCCCCTTCGAGCCTTCGCGTTCGCCGCCGCACGCCCCCGAACAGGACAGCCGCCAGGCCTCTGATCTGCACCCGAGCATCAGCACAATTACCCCAAGATCGATGCGACGAGGTTTATTTCCATGGCACTGACACGCGAACAGCAAATTGCAGCCCTCGAGAAAGACTGGGCCGAAAACCCGCGCTGGAAAGGCGTGACCCGTACCTATACCGCCGCTGATGTCGTTCGCCTGCGTGGCTCCCTGCAGCCGGAGCACACCCTGGCCCGTCAGGGCGCAGAAAAACTGTGGAAGCTGGTCACCCAGGGTGCCCACCCGTCCTTCCGCCCAGAAAAAGATTTCGTCAACTGCATGGGCGCCCTGACCGGCGGCCAGGCAGTACAACAGGTCAAAGCCGGCATCCAGGCTATCTACCTGTCCGGCTGGCAAGTTGCCGCCGACAACAACTCGGCCGAGTCCATGTACCCCGACCAGTCGCTGTACCCAGTCGACTCGGTACCGACCGTGGTCAAGCGCATCAACAACTCGTTCCGCCGCGCCGACCAGATCCAGTGGAAAGCCGGCAAGAATCCGGGCGACGAAGGCTACATCGACTACTTCGCGCCAATCGTGGCTGACGCCGAAGCCGGTTTCGGCGGCGTACTGAACGCCTACGAGCTGATGAAGAACATGATCGAAGCGGGCGCCGCCGGCGTGCACTTCGAAGACCAGCTGGCCTCGGTGAAAAAATGCGGCCACATGGGGGGCAAGGTACTGGTACCCACCCAGGAAGCTGTACAGAAGCTGGTTGCCGCGCGCCTGGCAGCTGACGTTTCGGGCGTGCCGACCATCATTCTGGCCCGTACCGACGCCAACGCCGCCGACCTGCTGACCAGTGACTGCGACCCGTACGACCAACCGTTCGTGATCGGCGAGCGCACCCGCGAAGGCTTCTACAAAGTGCGTGCAGGCCTCGACCAGGCAATCTCCCGCGGCCTGGCCTACGCACCGTATGCCGACCTGATCTGGTGCGAAACCGCCAAGCCGGACCTGGACGAAGCCCGCCGCTTCGCCGAAGCGATCAAGAAGGAATACCCGGACCAGATCCTGTCGTACAACTGCTCGCCTTCCTTCAACTGGAAGAAAAACCTGGACGACGCGACCATCGCCAAGTTCCAACGCGAGCTGTCGGCCATGGGCTACAAACACCAGTTCATCACCCTGGCTGGCATTCACAACATGTGGCACGGCATGTTCAACCTGGCGCACGACTACGCCCGCAACGACATGACTGCCTACGTGAAGCTGCAGGAGCAGGAATTCGCTGATGCCAGCAAAGGCTACACCTTCGTTGCGCACCAGCAGGAAGTGGGCACTGGCTACTTCGATGACATGACCACCGTGATTCAAGGTGGGGCTTCGTCGGTGACTGCGCTGACCGGTTCGACCGAGGAAGAGCAGTTCCACTGATAACAGCGGGCTGTTGAAGGAGGGCCCGGGACTCGCAAGCGTCTCGGGCCTTCTTTTTTACCTGCCCTGGCCTCTTCGCGGGCAAGCCCGCTCCCACAGGTTCTGCGCCTATTTCGAGCATGGCGCGATACCTGTGGGAGCGGGCTTGCCCGCGAAGAGGCCAGTGCAGACGAAAGCAAAACCCAGGATCCGGACTATGCTTGTGGCAGCACAGTAGCAAGGACTGCCCATGCTTCGTCCAAGCCACCTGATCACAATCGCCGTCGCAGCCGCTGCTTTTTATCTCTATGCACTGGCCAGCGACAATGCCCTGCTTGGCCTGCTAGTCAAACCCGCTCCGGTACTGGCACTGATCGCCTGGCTCTACCAGGGACCCGACACTATATACCGCCACTGGATCGTCATCGGCCTGGGTTTCTCGGTACTGGGTGACGTACTTCTGGCCATCCCAGCCGACCTGTTCGTGTTCGGTTTGGCAGCGTTTCTCTGCGCCCACCTGGCTTACCTGCGTGCCTATTGCAGCATGACGTTACGCCCGGCCCTGCCAGCTCTGCTGCTGAGCGCGGCAACGGGCTCGACGCTGCTGGGGGTGCTGGCAAGCCACGGCCTCGGCCCACTCCTGGTCCCAGTGGCGCTGTATGCCCTGGCGATCAGTGCCATGCTCTGGCGCGCTCTGGCATGCGGCGGTATCGCCGGGCTCGGCGCGTGCATGTTCGTATTTTCTGACAGCCTGATCGGAATCGACCGCTTCGTCAGCCCGTTCGCTGCTGCGCCTTACCTGATCATCGTCGCTTACTGGCTGGGCCAGTGGGCAATCGCTTCATCGGCCCGCCACGGCTTAACCGATAAAGTATTGACCCAGAGCGGTGCGCAAGGCGCTGGAAGCTGTTAGAACGAGCCTTTTTCGCATTTGCAAGTAGCCCACCCGCCCGGGCAACTTTGCAAGACTCACAAGAGGAGAGTTTCACCGCACCAGTCTCAATGCGATTAATTATCATTACATAATTAGGAATTCGTTACATCGCGCAAGAAACATAATTAACAAAAACGCGCGCAATGCCCGAAATTCAAGGCTTTCAGCCAGTTACGAAAGATTTTTGTTCTTAATCCTACGAATAAATTGCCACAGAAATTTTACTTGCACCGGGTTTACCCATAAAATCAGCGCGATTGATTCAGCTGCGACATTTGGTCACTGCATGTGCGACACCAGGTCGCCGCTCTACTTATTTCAGACTGCAGAGCTGGGTCTCTGTATAAGGATCTCTAGCATGTCCGATTCGGCAGGACTCATCGCCCACAACTGGGGCTTTGCCATCTTCCTTTTGGGTGTCGTCGGCCTGTGTGCCTTCATGCTCGGTCTGTCCAGCCTGCTCGGTAGCAAGGCCTGGGGCCGCGCCAAGAACGAACCCTTCGAATCCGGCATGCTGCCCGTCGGCAGCGCCCGCCTGCGCCTGTCCGCCAAATTCTATCTGGTCGCGATGCTGTTCGTGATCTTCGATATCGAAGCCCTCTTCCTCTTTGCATGGTCTGTGTCCGTCCGCGAAAGCGGCTGGACCGGGTTCGTCGAAGCGCTCGTTTTCATAGCAATTCTGTTGGCAGGTCTTGTCTACCTTTGGCGCGTCGGTGCTCTTGATTGGGCTCCCGAAGGTCGCCGCAAGCGGCAAGCGAAGCTGAAACAATGAGGCTTTGGCAATGCAATACAATCTCACCAGAATCGATCCGGATGCGCCCAACGAGCAGTACCCGGTAGGTGAACGGGAAACCGTCACCGACCAACTGCTCGAGGACCAGGTCCACAAGAACATCTACATGGGGAAACTCGAAGATGTGCTGCGTGGCGCGGTCAACTGGGGTCGCAAGAACTCCCTCTGGCCGTATAACTTCGGCCTGTCCTGCTGCTACGTGGAAATGACCACGGCCTTCACGGCGCCCCACGACATCGCCCGCTTCGGCGCCGAAGTCATCCGGGCCTCGCCGCGTCAGGCCGACTTCATGGTCATCGCCGGTACCTGCTTCATCAAGATGGCGCCGATCATTCAGCGCCTGTACGAGCAGATGCTCGAGCCGAAGTGGGTCATCTCCATGGGTTCGTGCGCCAACTCCGGTGGCATGTACGACATTTACTCGGTCGTTCAGGGGGTCGACAAGTTCCTCCCCGTGGATGTTTACGTGCCTGGCTGCCCGCCTCGCCCTGAAGCGTTCCTGCAAGGCTTGATGCTGCTGCAGGAGTCGATTGGCCAGGAGCGACGCCCGCTTTCCTGGGTTGTTGGTGATCAAGGCATTTACCGTGCCGAGATGCCTGCCCAGAAAGACCTGCGTCGTGAACAGCGTATCGCGGTAACCAACCTGCGCAGCCCCGACGAAGTCTGATCCAGCGACCTGCCGCCCGCTCCCCAAGGAGCCGGCGGCCTGGCTTCATTCTCTACGTTGACTCAAAGCGACCGAGACCATGACAGCGGACACCGCTATTTATATTCCGCCTTACAAGGCTGACGACCAGGATGTGGTCGTCGAATTGCACAACCGTTTTGGTGCCGACGCATTCGTCGCCCAGGAAACCCGCACCGGCATGCCGGTGCTGTGGGTAAAACGTGCACAGCTCAAAGAAGTACTCAGCTTCCTGCGCAACGTCGCCAAGCCGTACAGCATGCTGTACGACCTGCATGGCGTCGACGAGCGCCTGCGCACCCAGCGCCGCGGCCTGCCCGCCGCCGATTTCAGCGTGTTCTACCACCTGCTGTCGGTCGAGCGTAACAGCGACGTGATGATCAAGGTGTCGCTCAGCGAAGGCGACCTGAACCTGCCGACCGTGACCGGCATCTGGCCCAACGCCAACTGGTACGAGCGCGAAGTCTGGGACATGTTCGGCATCGACTTTGCCGGCCACCCGCACCTGAGCCGCATCATGATGCCGCCCACCTGGGAAGGCCACCCGCTGCGCAAGGACTACCCTGCCCGCGCCACCGAGTTCGACCCCTACAGCCTGACCCTGGCCAAGCAGCAGCTTGAAGAGGAATCGGCACGTTTCAACCCGGAAGCCTGGGGTATGAAGCGCCAGGGCGCCAACGAGGACTACATGTTCCTCAACCTCGGCCCCAACCACCCCTCTGCCCACGGTGCGTTCCGTATCGTCCTGCAGCTGGACGGTGAAGAGATCGTCGACTGCGTCCCGGACATCGGCTACCACCACCGTGGCGCCGAGAAGATGGCCGAGCGCCAGTCCTGGCACAGTTTCATCCCCTACACCGACCGTATCGACTACCTCGGCGGGGTGATGAACAACCTGCCGTACGTACTGGCGGTAGAGAAGCTGGCCGGCATCAAGGTGCCGCAGAAGGTCGACGTGATTCGCATCATGCTCGCCGAGTTCTTCCGCATCACCAGCCATCTGCTGTTCCTGGGGACCTACATCCAGGACGTCGGCGCCATGACCCCGGTGTTCTTCACCTTCACCGACCGCCAGCGCGCCTACACCGTGATCGAAGCAATCACCGGTTTCCGCCTGCACCCGGCCTGGTACCGCATCGGTGGCGTCGCCCACGACCTGCCGCGCGGCTGGGACAAGCTGGTCAAGGACTTCGTCGACTGGCTGCCTAAGCGCCTCGACGAATACACCAAGGCCGCCCTGCAGAACAGCATCCTCAAGGGCCGTACCGTCGGCGTCGCCGCGTACAACACCAAGGAAGCGCTGGAATGGGGCACCACCGGTGCCGGCCTGCGTTCCACTGGTTGCGACTTCGACCTGCGTAAAGCGCGCCCGTATTCTGGCTACGAAAACTTCGAGTTCGAAGTACCGCTGGCCCACAACGGCGATGCCTACGATCGCTGCATGGTCCGTGTCGAGGAGATGCGTCAGAGTATCCGCATCATCGACCAGTGCCTGCGCAACATGCCGGAAGGCCCGTACAAGGCGGATCACCCGCTGACCACGCCGCCGCCGAAAGAGCGCACCCTGCAGCACATCGAAACCTTGATCACGCACTTCCTGCAAGTCTCGTGGGGCCCGGTCATGCCGGCCAACGAGTCGTTCCAGATGATCGAAGCGACCAAGGGCATCAACAGTTACTACCTGACGAGCGATGGCGGCACCATGAGCTACCGCACCCGGATCCGTACCCCGAGCTACCCGCACCTGCAGCAGATCCCTTCGGTGATCAAAGGCAGCATGGTCGCCGACCTCATTGCGTACCTGGGCAGTATCGACTTCGTTATGGCTGACGTGGACCGCTAAGCATGAACAGCACGCTTATCCAGACAGACCGTTTCGCCCTGAGCGAAACCGAGCGCTCGGCCATCGAGCACGAGATGCATCACTACGAGGACCCGCGCGCGGCGTCCATCGAAGCCTTGAAGATTGTCCAGAAGGAACGTGGCTGGGTGCCGGACGGCGCCATTCACGCCATCGGCGAGGTGCTGGGCATCCCGGCCAGTGACGTCGAGGGCGTGGCTACGTTCTACAGCCAGATCTTCCGTCAGCCGGTCGGCCGCCACATCATCCGTGTGTGCGACAGCATGGTCTGCTACATCGGTGGCCACGAGTCGGTGGTCAGCCAGATCCAAAGCGAACTGGGCATCGGCCTCGGCCAGACCACCGCCGACGGGCGCTTCACCCTACTGCCGGTCTGCTGCCTGGGCAACTGCGACAAGGCCCCGGCCCTGATGATCGACGATGACACCTTTGGCGACGTGCAGCCTGCTGGCGTTTCCAAACTGCTGGAGGGTTACGTATGACCATTACTTCCTTCGGCCCGGCCAACCGCATCGCGCGTTCGGCCGAAACCCACCCACTGACCTGGCGTCTGCGTGACGACGGCGAGCCGGTCTGGCTTGCCGAGTACCAGGCCAAGAACGGCTACGCTGCTGCCCGCAAGGCACTGAGCGAGATGTCGCAAGACGACATCGTGCAGAACGTCAAAGACTCCGGCCTCAAGGGCCGCGGCGGCGCAGGCTTCCCCACGGGGGTGAAGTGGGGCCTGATGCCTAAAGACGAATCCATGAACATCCGCTACCTGCTGTGCAACGCGGACGAAATGGAGCCGAACACCTGGAAGGACCGCATGCTGATGGAGCAACAGCCCCATCTGCTGGTCGAGGGCATGCTGATCAGCGCCCGCGCCCTGAAGGCCTACCGTGGCTACATCTTCCTGCGTGGCGAGTACACCACCGCAGCGAAAAACCTAAACCGCGCCATCGACGAAGCCAAGGCCGCTGGCCTCCTGGGCAAGAACATCCTGGGCTCGGGCTTTGACTTCGAGCTGTTCGTGCACACCGGTGCCGGCCGCTACATCTGCGGTGAAGAAACCGCACTGATCAACTCGCTGGAAGGCCGTCGCGCCAACCCACGTTCCAAGCCGCCCTTCCCTGCCGCCGTTGGCGTATGGGGCAAGCCGACCTGCGTGAACAACGTCGAGACCCTGTGCAACGTGCCGGCCATCGTCGCCAACGGCAACGACTGGTACAAGTCGCTGGCCCGCGAAGGCAGCGAAGACCACGGCACCAAGCTGATGGGCTTCTCCGGCAAGGTGAAAAACCCTGGCCTGTGGGAACTGCCATTCGGCGTCACCGCCCGTGAGCTGTTCGAAGACTACGCCGGCGGCATGCGCGATGGCTTCAAGCTCAAGTGCTGGCAGCCAGGCGGCGCTGGCACCGGCTTCCTGCTGCCCGAGCACCTCGACGCCCAGATGTACGCCGGCGGCATTGCCAAAGTGGGCACCCGGATGGGTACTGGCCTGGCCATGGCGGTCGACGACAGCATCAACATGGTCTCGCTGCTGCGCAACATGGAAGAGTTCTTTGCCCGCGAGTCGTGCGGCTGGTGCACCCCATGCCGTGACGGCCTGCCGTGGAGCGTGAAAATGCTGCGCTCGCTGGAGCAAGGCCAAGGCCGCGCCGAAGACATCGAGACCCTGCTGGGCCTGGTCAACTTCCTCGGCCCAGGCCGTACCTTCTGTGCTCACGCACCGGGTGCCGTCGAGCCGTTGGGCAGTGCCATCAAATACTTCCGCTCCGAATTCGAGGCCGGTGTCGCCCCAGCCAGTGCTGCCGATGCCCTGCGCCCGAACCTGGCCAAGCCAGTACCGAGCGGGCCGATCGTGGTCGGCGCATAACAAGATGAGCTGCGGGTGGTCCGTGCCACCCGCCAGCCTGCAGGCCGGCCCGAACGATTCGCGGCGGGCCGCAGGCGTACAGATTTCCATTAGCCACGCCCGCTCACGCGGGCCAACGAAGAACTTTGAACAATGGCCACTATCCACGTAGACGGCAAAGCGCTCGAAGTCAACGGTGCAGACAACCTGTTACAGGCGTGTCTGTCGCTCGGCCTCGACATCCCTTATTTCTGCTGGCACCCCGCGCTTGGTAGCGTTGGCGCCTGCCGGCAGTGCGCGGTCAAGCAGTACACCGACGAAAACGACACCCGTGGTCGTATCGTCATGTCCTGCATGACCCCTGCCTCCGACGGCACCTGGATCTCCATCGAAGATGAAGAGTCCAAGGCGTTTCGCGCCAGCGTCGTCGAATGGCTGATGACCAACCACCCGCACGACTGCCCAGTGTGCGAGGAAGGCGGTCACTGCCACCTGCAGGACATGACGGTAATGACCGGCCACAACGAGCGCCGCTACCGTTTCACCAAGCGTACCCACCAGAACCAGGACCTCGGCCCGTTCATCGCACACGAGATGAACCGCTGCATCGCCTGCTACCGCTGCGTGCGCTACTACAAGGACTACGCAGGCGGTACCGACCTGGGTGTCTATGGCGCCCACGACAACGTGTACTTCGGCCGCGTTGAAGACGGCGTGCTGGAGAGCGAGTTCTCCGGCAACCTGACCGAGGTCTGCCCGACCGGCGTGTTCACCGACAAGACCCACTCCGAGCGCTACAACCGCAAGTGGGACATGCAGTTCGCACCGAGCATCTGCCACGGCTGCTCCAGTGGCTGCAACATCAGCCCCGGCGAGCGCTACGGTGAACTGCGTCGCATCGAAAACCGCTTCAACGGCTCGGTCAACCAGTACTTCCTGTGCGACCGCGGCCGCTTCGGTTATGGCTACGTCAACCGCACCGACCGCCCACGCCAGCCACGCCTGGCCGATGGCACCAAGCTGAGCCTGGACGCCGCACTGGACAAAGCCGCCGACCTGCTGCGCGGCCGCACCATCGTCGGTATCGGCTCGCCGCGCGCCAGCCTCGAAAGCAACTACGGCCTGCGTGAGCTGGTCGGCGCCGACTACTTCTATTCGGGCATGGAAGCGGGCGAACTGGCCCGTGTGCGCCTGGCCCTGAACGTGCTGAACAACAGCCCGCTGCCGGTGCCGACCCTGCGCGATATCGAAGACCACGACGCTGTGTTCGTGCTTGGCGAAGACCTGACCCAGACCGCCGCCCGCGTTGCCCTGTCCGTACGCCAGGCCACCAAAGGCAAGGCCGAAGCCATGGCCGAGGCGATGAAAGTGCAGCCTTGGCTGGACGCCGCGGTGAAAAACATCGGCCAGCACGCGCTGTACCCGCTGTTCATCGCCAGCCTGGCTGAAACCAAGCTGGATGACGTCGCTGAAGAATGCGTACACGCAGCCCCGGCTGACCTGGCCCGCATCGGCTTCGCCGTGGCCCACGCCATCGACCCGAGCGCCCCGGCCGTTGCAGGCCTGGACGAAGAAGCCAAGGCCCTGGCCCAGCGCATCGCCGATGCCCTGGTCGCGGCCAAGCGCCCATTGGTGGTTGCCGGTACCTCGCTGGCCGAGCCGGCGCTGATCGAAGCCGCCGCCAACATCGCCAAGGCCCTGAAGCTGCGCGAGAAAAACGGTTCGCTGAGCCTGGTCGTGCCTGAAGCCAACAGCTTCGGCCTGGCGATGCTGGGCGGTGAGTCCGTCGATGCCGCGCTGGACGCGGTCATCAGCGGCAAAGCCGACGCCATTGTGGTCCTGGAAAACGACCTGTACACCCGCGTCTCGGCCGCCAAGGTCGATGCCGCCCTGGCTGCAGCCAAAGTCGTGATCGTTGCCGACCACTCCAACACCGCCACCCTGGAACGCGCTCACCTGGTACTGCCGGCAGCCTCGTTCGCCGAAGGCGACGGCACCCTGGTCAGCCAGGAAGGCCGCGCCCAGCGCTTCTTCCAGGTGTTCGACCCGCAATACCTGGACAGCAGCATCCTGGTCCACGAAGGCTGGCGCTGGATGCACGCCCTGCGTGCGACCCTGCTGAACAAGCCGGTCGACTGGACCCAACTGGACCACGTCACCAGCGCCTGCGCCGAAGCCGCCCCACAACTGGCTGGCATCGTCAACGCAGCGCCTTCCGCCGCGTTCCGCATCAAGGGCATGAAACTGGCCCGTGAGCCGCTGCGCTATTCCGGCCGTACCGCCATGCGCGCCAACATCAGCGTGCACGAACCGCGCACCCCGCAAGACAAGGACACCGCGTTCGCCTTCTCGATGGAAGGTTACTCGGGCTCCGTCGAACCGCGCCAGCAAGTGCCGTTCGCCTGGTCGCCGGGCTGGAACTCGCCGCAAGCCTGGAACAAGTTCCAGGACGAGGTCGGTGGCCATCTGCGTGCCGGTGACCCGGGCGTGCGCCTGATCGAATCGCAAGGCGACCGCCTGAACTGGTTCAACGCCATTCCGGGCGCGTTCAACCCGGCCCGTGGCACCTGGACCGCCGTGCCGTTCTTCCACCTGTTCGGCAGCGAAGAAAGCTCCTCGCGCGCCGCCCCGGTGCAAGAGCGCATTCAGCCTGCCTACGTGGCCCTGGCCAAGTCCGAAGCCGACCGCCTGGGTGTCAACGAGGGTGCCCTGCTGAGCCTGAACGTCGCCGGTGTGGCCCTGCGCCTGCCGCTGCGCATCAATGAAGAGCTGGGCGCTGGCCTGGTCGCGCTGCCGAAAGGCCTGGCCGGCATTCCGCCTGCCATCTTCGGTGCATCCGTCGAAGGCCTGCAGGAGGCAGCACAATGAGCTGGTTCACCCCCGAAGTGATCGATGTGATCATCCAGGTCGTCAAGGCTATCGTGGTGCTGCTGGCCGTAGTCGTCTGCGGTGCGCTGCTCAGCTTCGTCGAGCGCCGCCTGCTGGGCTGGTGGCAGGACCGCTACGGTCCGAACCGGGTCGGCCCGTTCGGCATGTTCCAGATCGCCGCCGACATGCTGAAGATGTTCTTCAAGGAAGACTGGAATCCGCCCTTCGTCGACAAGATGATCTTCACCCTGGCCCCGGTCGTGGCCATGAGCGCCCTGCTGATCGGCTTCTCGATCATCCCGATCACACCGGGCTGGGGCGTCGCCGACCTGAACATCGGCTTGCTGTTCTTCTTCGCCATGGCCGGCCTGTCGGTGTACGCCGTGCTGTTCGCCGGTTGGTCGTCGAACAACAAGTACGCGCTGCTGGGCAGCTTGCGGGCATCGGCACAGACCGTCTCGTACGAGGTGTTCCTGGGCCTGGCGCTGATGGGCGTGGTGGTGCAGGTGGGTTCGTTCAACATGCGCGACATCGTTGAATACCAGGCCCAGAACCTGTGGTTCATCATTCCGCAGTTCTTCGGCTTCTGCACCTTCTTCATCGCTGGCGTCGCCGTGACTCACCGTCACCCGTTCGACCAGCCGGAAGCGGAACAGGAACTGGCCGACGGCTACCACATCGAGTATGCCGGCATGAAATGGGGCATGTTCTTCGTCGGTGAGTACATCGGCATCATCCTCATCTCGGCGCTGCTGGTGACCCTGTTCTTCGGCGGCTGGCACGGTCCGTTCGACCTGCTGCCTCAGGTGCCGTTCCTGTGGTTCGCGCTGAAAACCGCGTTCTTCATCATGCTGTTCATCCTGCTGCGCGCCTCGATCCCGCGCCCACGCTATGACCAGGTGATGGACTTCAGCTGGAAGTTCTGCCTGCCGCTGACCCTGATCAATTTGCTGGTGACCGCTGCGATCGTGCTTTACAACACGCCAGCCGTCGCGGCCCAGTGAGGATTTGACCCATGTTCAAGTATATCGGCGACATCGTTAAGGGCACCGGCACTCAGCTGCGCAGCCTGGCCATGGTGTTCTCCCACGGGTTCCGCAAGCGCGACACCCTGCAGTACCCCGAAGAAGCGGTGTACCTGCCGCCGCGCTACCGCGGCCGCATCGTCCTCACCCGTGACCCCGACGGCGAGGAGCGCTGCGTAGCGTGCAACCTCTGCGCGGTGGCCTGCCCGGTCGGCTGCATTTCGCTGCAGAAGGCCGAGACCGAGGACGGTCGTTGGTACCCCGAGTTCTTCCGCATCAACTTCTCGCGCTGCATCTTCTGCGGCCTGTGCGAAGAGGCGTGCCCGACCACCGCAATCCAGCTGACTCCGGATTTCGAAATGGCCGAGTTCAAGCGTCAGGACCTGGTGTACGAGAAAGAAGATCTGCTGATCTCCGGCCCCGGCAAGAACCCTGACTACAACTTCTACCGTGTTGCGGGTATGGCGATCGCTGGCAAGCCGAAAGGCTCTGCACAGAACGAAGCCGAGCCGATCAACGTGAAGAGCTTGCTCCCATAAGGACAGAAAGATGGAATTCGCTTTCTACTTCGCATCCGGGATCGCCGTGGTCTCCACCCTTCGGGTGGTGACCGGCACCAACCCCGTGCACGCCCTGCTCTACCTGATCATTTCGCTGATTTCCGTGGCAATGATCTTCTTCGCCCTGGGTGCGCCGTTCGCCGGCGCCCTGGAAGTGATCGCCTACGCCGGCGCCATCATGGTGCTGTTCGTCTTCGTGGTAATGATGCTCAACCTGGGGCCGGCGTCGGTCGCCCAGGAGCGCGGCTGGCTCAAGCCTGGCATATGGGCCGGGCCGGTGATCCTCGCCGCCCTGCTGCTGCTCGAGCTGCTGTACGTGCTGTTCGTCACCCCAAGCGGCGCAGCCATCAGCGGTACCACCGTGGACGCCAAGGCCGTGGGCATCAGCCTGTTCGGCCCGTACCTGCTGGTGGTCGAACTGGCCTCGATGCTGCTGCTCGCCGCAGCCGTCACCGCCTTCCACCTGGGCCGCAACGAGGCGAAGGAGTAAATCATGGGTGCTATCCCTCTCGAGCATGGTCTGGCGGTCGCCGGCATCCTGTTCTGCTTAGGTCTGGTTGGCCTGATGGTCCGCCGCAACATCCTCTTCGTGCTCATGAGCCTGGAAGTCATGATGAACGCCTCTGCGCTGGCGTTCATCGTCGCCGGTGCCCGTTGGGTCCAACCCGACGGCCAGGTGATGTTCATTCTGGTGATCAGCCTGGCAGCCGCCGAGGCCAGTATTGGCCTGGCTATCCTGCTGCAGCTGTATCGCCGCTTCCACACTCTCGACATCGATGCTGCCAGTGAGATGCGCGGATGAACCTTATCTTCCTGACTTTCGTCTTCCCCCTGATCGGCTTCTTGCTGCTGTCGTTCTCGCGCGGGCGGTTCTCGGAGAACCTGTCCGCCCTGATCGGCGTCGGCTCGGTGGGCCTCTCGGCCGCAACAGCCGCCTACGTGATCTGGCAGTTCAACGTCGCCCCGCCTGAAGGCGGTGCGTACAGCCAGCTGCTGTGGCAGTGGATGTCGGTGGACGGCTTTGCGCCGAACTTCACCCTGTACGTGGACGGCCTGTCGGTCACCATGCTCGGCGTGGTCACCGGCGTAGGCTTCCTGATCCACCTGTTCGCGTCCTGGTACATGCGTGGCGAAGCCGGTTACTCGCGCTTCTTCTCGTACACCAACCTGTTCATCGCCAGCATGCTGTTCCTGGTGCTGGGCGATAACCTGCTGTTCATCTACTTCGGCTGGGAAGGCGTGGGCCTGTGCTCGTACCTGTTGATCGGTTTCTACTACAGCAACCGCAACAACGGTAATGCAGCACTCAAGGCCTTCATCGTCACCCGTATCGGCGACGTGTTCATGGCCATCGGCCTGTTCATCCTGTTCGCCCAGCTGGGTACCCTGAACGTGCAGGAACTGCTGGTGCTGGCACCGCAGAAGTTCCAGGCGGGTGACACCTGGATGGTCCTGGCTACCCTGATGCTGCTGGGTGGCGCGGTCGGTAAATCGGCCCAGCTGCCGCTGCAGACCTGGCTGGCCGACGCAATGGCGGGCCCGACCCCGGTTTCGGCACTGATCCACGCCGCAACCATGGTGACCGCGGGCGTATACCTGATCGCCCGTACCAACGGCCTGTTCCTGCTGGCGCCGGACGTCCTGCACCTGGTCGGCGTAGTCGGCGGTGTGACCCTGGTACTGGCCGGCTTCGCCGCGCTGGTTCAGACCGACATCAAGCGTATCCTCGCCTACTCGACCATGAGCCAGATCGGCTACATGTTCCTGGCCCTGGGCGTTGGCGCCTGGGACGCGGCGATCTTCCACCTGATGACCCACGCCTTCTTCAAGGCCCTGCTGTTCCTTGCCTCCGGTGCGGTGATCGTTGCCTGCCACCACGAGCAGAACATCTTCAAGATGGGCGGCCTGTGGAAGAAACTGCCGCTGGCCTACGCCAGCTTCGTGGTCGGTGGTGCTGCCCTGGCTGCCCTGCCAATCGTCACCGTGGGCTTCTATTCCAAGGACGAGATCCTCTGGGAAGCCTTCGCCAGCGGCAACACCGGTTTGCTGTACGCCGGCCTGGTCGGTGCGTTCATGACCTCGCTGTACACCTTCCGCCTGATCTTCATCGCCTTCCACGGCGAAGCCAAGACCGAAGCCCACGCGGGCCACGGCATCAGCCACTGGCTGCCGCTGGGCGTGCTGATCGTGCTGTCGACCTTCGTCGGCGCCTGGATCACCCCGCCACTGGCCGGTGTACTGCCTGAAAGCGCCGGCCATGCCGGTGGCGACGCCAAGCACTCGCTGGAGATCGCCTCGGGTGCCATCGCCATCGCCGGTATCCTGCTGTCGGCCCTGCTGTTCCTGGGCAAGCGTCGTTTCGTCAGCGCCGTCGCCAACAGCAGCATCGGCCGCGTCCTGTCGGCCTGGTGGTTCGCTGCCTGGGGCTTCGACTGGATCTACGACAAGCTCTTCGTCAAACCTTACCTGCTGATCAGCCACATCCTGCGCAAGGACCCGGTTGACCGCAGCATCGGCCTGATCCCTCGGATGGCCCGTGGCGGCCACGTCGCCATGAGCAAGACCGAGACCGGCCAGCTGCGTTGGTACACCGCCTCGATCGCCGTCGGCGCCGTGCTGGTACTCGGCGCTGTGGTAGTGGCCGCGGTATGACTATGAATCTTGCGACTTTGCCAAAGGAAACCAACCCGTCATGATTTTGCCTTGGCTGATCCTGATCCCCTTCATCGGCGGCTTCCTGTGCTGGCTGGGTGAGCGCTTCGGCGCCACCCTGCCGCGCTGGATCGCGCTGCTGACCATGTCCCTGCTGCTCGGCATCGGCCTGTACCTGTGGGGCACCGGCGACTACACCCTGGCCCCTGCTCCGGGCGCCGAACCTGCCTGGGCACTCGAATACAAAGTCGAGTGGATCAAGCGCTTCGGCATCAGCATCCACCTGGCCCTCGACGGCCTGTCGCTGCTGATGATCCTGCTGACCGGCCTGCTCGGTGTGCTGTCGGTACTGTGCTCCTGGAAAGAGATCCAGCGCCACGTCGGCTTCTTCCACCTCAACCTGATGTGGATTCTGGGCGGCGTGGTCGGTGTGTTCCTGGCCCTGGACCTGTTCCTGTTCTTCTTCTTCTGGGAAATGATGCTGGTGCCGATGTATTTCCTCATCGCGCTCTGGGGTCACAGCTCTGCAGACGGCAAGAAGACCCGGATCTACGCAGCAACCAAGTTCTTCATCTTCACCCAGGCCAGCGGCCTGATCATGTTGGTGGCGATCCTTGGCCTGGTGCTGGTCAACTACAACACCACCGGCGTACTGACCTTCAACTACAGCGACCTGCTCAAGGCCGAATTGCCGGCCGGTGTCGAGTACGTGCTGATGCTGGGCTTCTTCATCGCCTTCGCGGTCAAGCTGCCGGTGGTGCCGTTCCACTCCTGGCTGCCTGATGCGCACGCCCAGGCACCGACTGCAGGTTCCGTGGACCTGGCGGGTATCTTGCTGAAGACGGCGGCCTACGGCCTGCTGCGCTTCGCCCTGCCGCTGTTCCCGAACGCCTCGGCCGAGTTTGCACCGATCGCCATGACCCTGGGCCTGATCGGTATCTTCTACGGTGCCTTCCTGGCCTTCGCGCAAACCGACATCAAGCGCCTGATCGCCTTCTCCAGCGTTTCGCACATGGGCTTCGTGCTGATCGGTATCTACTCCGGCAGCCAGCAAGCCCTGCAAGGCGCGGTGATCCAGATGCTGGCCCACGGCCTGTCGGCTGCTGCGCTGTTCATCCTGTCCGGCCAGCTGTACGAGCGCCTGCACACCCGTGACATGCGTCAAATGGGTGGCCTGTGGCACCGCATCGCCTACCTGCCTGCGATCAGCCTGTTCTTCGCCGCCGCATCGCTGGGCCTGCCAGGCACCGGCAACTTCGTCGGCGAGTTCCTGATCCTGATCGGCAGCTTCGCCAGCGTGCCGTGGATCACCGTGATCGCCACCACCGGCCTGGTCTTCGGCTCGGTCTACTCGCTGATCATGATCCACCGCGCCTACTTCGGCCCAAGCAAAAGCGACACCGTGCTGGCCGGCATGGACAGCCGCGAGCTGATCATGGTGCTGGGCCTGGCAGTGCTGCTGATCGTGCTTGGTGTGTACCCGCAGCCGTTCCTCGACACTTCTGCCGCCACCATGAGCGGTGTGCAGCAGTGGCTTGGTTCCGCTTTCACTCAACTCGCTTCGGCCCGGTAAGAGCGCTATGGAATTCACCACTCAACACTTCATCGCATTGGCGCCGATGCTGATCACCACCATCACCACGGTGGTGGTGATGCTGGCGATCGCCTGGAAGCGCAACCACTCGCAGACCTTCCTGCTGTCCACCGTGGGCCTGAACCTGGCCTTGCTGTCGATCTTGCCAGCACTGAAGGTCGCGCCCCTGGCGGTCACCTCGCTGATCACCATCGACAAGTTCGCCTGCCTGTACATGGCGATCATCCTGGTGGCCACGCTGGCCTGTGTCACGCTGGCCCACGCTTACCTGGGCGAAGGCGCCAAAGGCTTCCCGGGCAACCGTGAAGAACTCTACCTGCTGCTGCTGATGTCGGCACTGGGTGGCCTGGTGCTGGTCAGTGCCAACCACCTGGCTGGCCTGTTCATCGGCCTGGAGCTGCTGTCGGTGCCGGTCTATGGCCTGGTGGCGTATGCCTTCTTCAACAAGCGTTCGCTGGAAGCCGGCATCAAGTACATGGTGCTGTCGGCTGCAGGTTCTGCCTTCCTGCTGTTCGGCATGGCACTGCTGTACGCTGATGCCGGTAGCCTGAGCTTCGACCAGATCGGTAAAGCCCTGGCAGCCACCAACATGCCAAGCCTGGTCGCACAACTGGGCCTGGGCATGATGCTGGTCGGCCTGGCCTTCAAGCTGTCGCTGGTGCCGTTCCACCTGTGGACCCCGGACGTGTACGAAGGTGCTCCGGCGCCGGTCGCTGCGTTCCTGGCCACCGCCAGCAAGGTTGCGGTATTCGCCGTGGTCGTGCGCCTGTTCATGCTCTCCCCTGCTGCCAGTAGCGGCGTGCTGAGCACCGTTCTGGCGGTGATCGCGGTGGCCTCGATCCTGGTCGGGAACCTGTTGGCACTGACCCAGAGCAACCTCAAGCGTCTGCTGGGTTACTCGTCGATCGCCCACTTCGGTTACCTGGTCATCGCCCTGGTCGCCAGCAAGGGCCTGGCCCTGGAAGCCATGGGCGTGTACCTGGTCACCTACGTGATCACCAGCCTGGGTGCCTTCGGCGTCATCACGTTGATGTCCTCGCCGTACGGCGGCCGTGATGCGGACGCCCTGTACGAGTACCGTGGCCTGTTCTGGCGCCGTCCGTACCTGACTGCCGTGCTCACCGTGATGATGCTGTCGCTGGCCGGCATCCCGCTGACTGCAGGCTTCATCGGCAAGTTCTACATCATCGCCACCGGCGTCGAGTCGCACCTGTGGTGGCTGGTCGGCGCCTTGGTGATCGGTAGCGCCATCGGTGTTTACTACTACCTGCGCGTCATGGTCACCCTGTACCTGGTCGAGCCAAACCTGCGTCGTCACGATGCCCCGCTGAAGTGGGAACAGCGCACCGGCGGCGTCATGCTGCTGGCCATCGCTATCCTCGCCTTCGTGCTCGGTGTCTACCCGCAACCGCTGCTGGAAATGGTTCAGCAGGCCGGCTTGCAACTGATCGGCTGATCAGCCCTGCAATACAAAACACCCCGCTCATGCGGGGTGTTTTTTTTTCTGCGCCAATGGGCTGCCTACTCGACCGCTTCAGGCAATGCGGCCCTGCGCAGGTCACCATTGGCCGATGGCAAGTGGACTTCAGGGTTGGGCATCCCGCTGGGAGAAAGTTCATGGGTCATTTCAAACTCGGCTCGCACTGACCAGCCACAGGCCTCGGTGGTGCATTGCAGGTAGGCGACCCGAAGAAATATATGGCGCCCCTCACTGGTACGTATGCGCATACGGCTGTTGCAATGCGGGCAGACCAGCTTATACGTACTCACGGCAGGCACCTGCAGGCATTAAACACGCCGCCGATCTGTGAGAATGATCGTTTAGTTTTGTCAGTATTTACTGCGGAAGTGAATGTATTCTTCAGTTTGATGCTTTTCATTGCAGAAATGCTCCTTAAAACGCAGGGCTGTATTCATAACGAGTAGTTTAAGCCCATGGAATATCATTAAACCAGACATGGATAATTGTTATGAGTACTCACTTGCTATCGCCTGTACTTGCGCGCCTGAAGCTTTTGATGGGGTGCGAGACGGATGCTGAGCTATCCAGAGCGCTGGCCATCAGCCCACAGACGTTGAGCAGCTGGAAGGTACGCGACAGCATTCCATACTCAATATGCATAGCAATCGCCAGGCAGCATGCGTGCTCCCTCGACTGGCTGCTGCTGGGTGAACCCGTACAACATCGCAACGCTGAAAAGGATGACTGGGAGCGGGACATGCTCGAGCGGCTACGCACGCTTTCTGCAGACGACCGCCAGGCGGTGCTGCTGCTCATCCAGGACAAACAACGTATCCAACAACTGGAACAGCAACTGAGCGCGCTTGCCAAATACCTGCCTGACACCCTCAGCCGTTAACCTCTGCGGCGCCAACGCTGGATGATTTCGCTCGGGTCCAGCGCATCCAGCGAAGCCATGACCTTTAGGCTGATCGGGATTACCACCACTGCTGCCACGAAGGCGGCCATGCCGCGGGTAAGCATGGGCGCCAGGGACATCACCAACGGCTCGAACAGGTGGCCCACACCTACGGTCACGAACACCAGCAGCCCTTTCTTGCAGATCGTCAGGCGCGTGGATGTATTGGTGATCAAGCGGTCTCGAGCGGCGCTGACCAACAGGGCCCCCAGCAACGCGCTGAACAGGACCGTGCCATCCATGCCCACGAGCTCCAGAGCGGCCACGAACAGGCCCTCGAACAATGTGCATTCACGCATAAGCACCTCCCCTGCGCGACGCCTTCCGCTGGGGAACTGCGCGCAGATCTCGCAGGATCGAGGCCTCTACAAAGCGCGTGTAACAAACCAGCAGTGCCCGCCCATGATCGTGCCCAGATACATCCTCCAGGCGTTTATAGCCCCGCTCACGCAGTGCCGCGCGCCAACGTGCGAACTCTCGCGCTGCATCGATAGCGGCGCATTGTGCTGCAACCTCGAAATGCGCCTGGCTGGTATCGGGCCGAAGCTGCAAGCGCTCACGCAATGCCGCCAGCTCCAGGCGCGGCCAGAACGGGTCATGGCAGTCTGGGAACCGGGGCCCTACGGCAGCAGGTTCAAGATGAGTTGCTGTTCGCTGATTCATGTTCATCCCCCCTCACTGCTCGGCCAGCATGCCGTAGCGAATCGCCCTGATGACGGCCGCCACGCGTGTAGGCACATCGAACTTGCGCAAGATATTGGCAACGTGAAAGTTCACCGTTGACTCCTTGCACTCCAAGATCTGGCCAATTTCCCACGAGCTCTTGCCGTAGGCACACCACAGCAATACCTGCCGCTCACGCGGCGTCAGGTGGATGGGTGAATCCGAGAGGGATTCGGGCGAGTGTCGTGCGTTGTCATTCATCGTTGAACTCCACGAGTGTTTGAGAGAGGCATCACTGCCGATCTGCAAACACCTTACGAAGCCCCCCGCACCCTCTCCAGCCAAGCAACTTGTAAAGAACTTGCCTACAAAACCGTCT
This sequence comes from Pseudomonas sp. 5.2, assembly GCF_059025405.1. Taxonomy (NCBI): domain Bacteria; kingdom Pseudomonadati; phylum Pseudomonadota; class Gammaproteobacteria; order Pseudomonadales; family Pseudomonadaceae; genus Pseudomonas; species Pseudomonas sp. 5.2. The sequence continues at coordinate 351,244 of NZ_JBYBHH010000001.1, read as the reverse complement.
GACGAAGGTTGCGCGAGATTTACTGCAGTTCTTCGTGCTCCAATCGCCGTTTCGCTCGTCTCAACGCCGTTGTCCATTCGCCTTTCGCCTGGAGTCGTACAATGCGTTCCGTTTTACCCCTCTCGTCTTGCCTTGGCCTGCTGGCTGCCATCACCGCCACGCCACCGGCCCTGGCCGCACAATCGGTCGAGTTGGGCCAGGTGCTGATCACCGACGAGGAGCAAAGCGAACTGACGGCCGCCAGCGAGCGTTTGCGCGAAATCCCAGGCGCCAGCAACCTGGTGGACATGCAGCGTGTGGGGCAAGGCCGGGTCGCCAGTAACCAGGATGTACTCGCCTACCAGCCTGGCGTGTTCGCCCAGTCGGCGGGCAATGACGGTATCAAGCTGTCGATCCGTGGGTCGGGCATCAACCGGGCACCTGGGGCGCACGGTTCCGGGGTCTACACGATGTTCGACGGTTTGCCGCTCACCGGCCCAGGCGGTACCCCATACGAGCTGTTCGAACCGCTGTGGCTGAGCCGTGCCGAGGTTTTGCGCGGGGCCAATGGCTTCGATCAAGGCGCCCTGGCCCTGGGTGGCGCCCTCAACTACGTGACCCATACCGGCTACGATGCCGCGCCCTTGCAGGTGCGATACGAGGTCGGCAGCCGCGGCTATCAGCATCGGCACATCAGCTCTGGGCAGGTGCTGGGCAACCTCGATTACTACGTGGCGCTGACCGACTCGGAATACGACGGCTATCAGGCGCACAGCAGTGGCAGTGCCAAAGGTATTGCCGCGAACGTCGGCTACCGTTTCAACCCGAACCTGGAAACGCGTTTCTACCTGCGTTACCGGGAAACCGAGAACGACCTGGCCGGGCGCCTGACCAAAGACCAGATCAAGCATGACCCGCGTGCCGCCAACGCGGCGTACCTGGCGCGCGACGACAGCCGCCCGCAACCGGGCAGCACCTGGGTGGCCAACAAGACCACCTTCTACCTCGAGGACGATGCCCGGGTGGAAGCCGGGCTGGTCTATCACGACTTCCCCATGGACCTGCGCGAAGGCCCGATGCGCCTGAAGGTCGCTTACACCGATGTCAGCGGCACCCTGAACTACTTCCGCCGCGACACCCTGCTGGGCCGCGAGAGCAAGACCACCCTAGGCTGGCGAACCACCAAACACCTGCCCAACAGTGGTGCCTCGCAATTTGCCCGTACCAGCGGCGATGACTTCGGCGCACGCAGCCGCGACTTCAGCTACCAGGGCTCGGACACCGTGTTGCATGCAGGCAACGATCTGGAGCTAATCCCGGACCTGTGGCTGACCACCGGCCTGGCGATGATCTATACCCGCCGCGAAAGCGACGTCAGCTACCCGCTCACGGGTGGCAAGGTCAGCCAGCATGACTGGGACTACGCGCCGCGCCTCGGCCTGCGCTACGACATCAGCCCGCAACTGCAGGTTTACGGCAACCTGAGCCGCTCGGTCGAGCCGCCACACCCCTGGTCGCTGATCTGGAGCTCACCGGTAGCGACGCAGCCGATCGACCTGCAAAATCAGACAGCCACCACGCTGGAGCTCGGCGCGCGCGGCGACTCGGCGTTGGGGCGTTGGGACCTGGCCTGGTATTACTCGCAAGTGCGCCACGAACTGTTGGCCGTGGAAATCGTGCCAGGCTTGCCGGCCAAGGAGTTCAATGCCAGCGCCACCGTGCACCAGGGTGTCGAGGCAGGCCTGGACACTACGCTGTGGGAGCACGCAGGCACAGGCAAGCTGAGCCTGCGCCAGGCCTACACCTTCAGTGACTTCCACTACCGTGACGACGAGCAGTTCGGCGACAACCGCCTGCCGGGCATCCCCATGCACTACTACCAGGGTGAGCTGCGTTACGACTGGCCCAGCGGCTTCTATGCCGGGGTCAACACGCAGATGGCGTCGAAGGTGCAGGTGGATTATGCCAACAGCTATCACGCCGACGCCTATGCCTTGCTGGGCGCGCGCCTGGGCTGGGACTCACCGAAACAGGACTGGCAGACCTGGCTGGACCTGCGCAACCTGACCAACAAACGCTACGCCGCGACAGTAACGCCAGGCTACAACGACGCCGGGCAGGACATTGCCCGCTCGACGCCGGGTGAAGGGTTTGGGGTTTATGCGGGGGTTTCCTACAGCTTCCGATAAACGCCGAGGCCGCCCTGCGCCCCCGCACCTGAACAGGGCTTCAGACCGCCCTGTTCAACTTCACCCACGCAGCGAACTTGTCGACAAACCCCTGCAGAAACGGCCGCGTCTTATCGTTGAGTTTGCCGGATTCCTCGAACAGGTTCGCCGCGCCCCCTAGGTACGCCTCAGGCATCTGCATGCAAGGCATGTCGAGAAACACCAGCGACTGGCGCACGGCATGGTTGGCACCAAAGCCGCCAATGGCCCCCGGCGACACACTCACCACTGCCGTCGGCTTGCCGCTCCAAGCGCTTTCGCCATAAGGCCGTGAGCCAACATCAATTGCGTTCTTCAGGCAACCCGGCACCGAACGGTTGTACTCCGGCGTGACGAACAGCACTGCGTCACTGCGGCGAATCTCGTCACGAAAGCGCTTCCAGGACGCTGGCGCGGTGGCCTCGACGTCTTCGTTGTACAGGGGCAGATCGCCAATCTCGACAATCTTCAAGGCAAGGCTGGACGGCGCCAGCTCCGAAAGTGCGCGGGCTACCTTGCGGTTGTAGGAATCCTTGCGCAAGCTGCCGACGACGACCGCTACCGAATACACCTGGCTCATGGCGATTTCCAACCTTTGCTGGCTAAGAGGACGTTGTAGTTATAGATGACCGTTTCTCGGCGCTTTGGTTTTTTTTCCACCCGGCGAAAACTTCCGGGTATCTTGTACGGTCTATGTTTCCAGACATTTCTTACGTAATTCAGAGGTTTTCACCCAAATGGCAGCAGTAATGGTCGGCCAATTCCACGCCCGTGACGCCGAAGGCCGCATCTACCCCGTCCACGAGTTCCAAGAGTCGACCCTCCAAGTCGACGGCAGCACATTGGGCGCGCCAATCACCACCTATCGCCTGGCCATCGGCGATCGGGTCAACCACCTGGGCGAAAACCGTTTCGAGCTGGCACAGACCGGCGTCGAGATCATTCGTATTCCTTGATGCAATCCACGGTGTAGCGACCGTTTTCGTTCTGCAGGCCATGCACGTCGGCGACGAATCCGGGGAAGCCATCGTTGAACGCCCGGGCAAATGCCAGGTAGTCGAGTATCGAGCGGGTCGCTTCGGTGAACCGCTCTCCCGGCATGATCAACGGAATGCCCGGCGGATATGGCACCAGCATCACCGCCGCCACCCGTCCCAGCAGGGCCTCGATCGGCACGGCCTCCACTTCGCCGCGCACCATCTGGTCATACGCCCGGGCCGGGCTGACAGCCACCTCCGGCAAACGCGTGAACAGCCGCTTGAGCTGCTTGGCCGTGGCATTGGCGCGGTAGCATTCGTGCAACTGGTCACACAGGTCGCGCAGCCCTATCCCCTGATAACGTGAGGCATCGGCTGCCACCACACTGGGCAGGCAGGCGCTCAACCGCGTGTTGCCATCGTAGTGGCGCTTGAACTCCAGCAACTCGGTCAGCAAGGTGCTCCATTTGCCCTTGGTGATGCCCATGGAGAACAGCACTAGGAAGCTGTACAGGCCGGTCTTTTCCACCACCAGCCCACGTTCCCAGAGAAATTTGCTGACCACCGCTGCCGGAATACCTTGCTCACCCAGCACACCGCCTGCGCTCAAACCGGGCATGACCAAGGTCACCTTCAGCGGGTCGAGCAGCACGTAGTTGCCCGCCACCTCCCCAAAACCATGCCACTCTGCCCCTGGCTGCAGCAGCCAGTCCTGCGCGGCCAAGTGCTGGATGCCTTCTGCCGTCGGCGGCTGCCAGATGCTGAACCACCAGTCGGTGGCAGCGATGTGCGTGCGCAGATTGGCCAGCGCGCGGCGAAAGCTCAGTGCCTCGTCGAACATTTCTTGCAACAGCGAGCGCCCGGCCGGCCCTTCCATCATGGTCGAGGCCACGTCCAGCGACGCCAGGATGCTGTACTGCGGCGAGGTCGAGATGTGCATCATGAACGCTTCATTGAAGCGGTCCCGGTCCAGCTGGCGCCTGGCGCCGTCCTGCACATGAATCATCGAAGCCTGGCTGAACGCCGCCAGCAACTTGTGCGTGGAATGGGTGCTGAACACCAATGGGCTGTCGGCCGCGCAGGCCGTGCCCATGGCGTAGCGCCCCTCGAAGAACTCATGAAACGCTGCGTAAGCGAACCAGGCCTCGTCAAAGTGCAGCACCTCGACGCTGGCACCGAGCGTCTGCTTGATCAGCCCGGCGTGATAGCACAGGCCGTCGTAGGTGGAATTGGTCACCACCGCCAGCTTGATGCGCTGCCCGCGGTCACGGGCCAGGGGGTTGGCCTGGATCTTTGCCTGGATCGAAGCTGGGCTGAATTCACTGAGCGGAATCGGGCCGATGATGCCCAGCTCATTGCGTTCCGGGCAAAGATAGATCGGGATGGCCCCGGTCATGATGATCGCGTGGACCACCGACTTGTGGCAGTTGCGGTCCACCAGCACCAGGTCATCACGTCCGACCATGGCGTGCCAGACGATCTTGTTGGCGGTGGAGGTGCCGTTGATCACGAAGAAGGTGTGGTCGGCACCAAAATTACGCGCGGCCCTGGCCTCTGCCTGAGCCAGCGGGCCGGTGTGATCAAGCAACGAACCCAGCTCCGGCACCGAGACTGACAAGTCCGAGCGCAGGGTGTTTTCCCCAAAAAACTGGTGGAAGGCCTGGCCTACAGGGCTCTTGTGATAGGCCACGCCGCCGCCGTGGCCCGGTGTATGCCAGGAGTAATTGGATTGCGCGGTGTGCTGCACCAGGGCTTTGAAAAAGGGCGGCAGCAGGCCGTCGAGGTAGCTGTGGGCAGCGCGGGCCACCTGGCGTGCGAGAAACGGCACGGTGTCTTCGAACAGATACAGAATGCCGCGCAGCTGGTTCAGCTCGCTCATGACCTCGGCGGGGGCGTTTTCCAGGGTGACCTGTTCGCCCAAGGCAAAAATCGGCAGGTCTGGCGCGCGCAAGCGGGCCAGGCGAATCAGCTCGGCCATGTTCTGCAGCAGGTGGGTGTTTTCGCCCACGCCTTCGGCTGCGATCAGCATGCAGGCAAGGCCGTGGTGGGTGGCGGCGACCAGTCGCGCTTCGGCGTGGTCCGCTGCGGCCAAAATGGCAAAGCCATCCTGGCTCAACTCTTCGGCAATCCCCCGTATGCGGTCACCGGCGACGCTGTCGGCCTTGATCGCACGGTGGACGATGAGGATGGGGAACTTGAGGTCCTTGTACATCAGGCAACTACCTCTGAAGGACGGGGTGTCCTTTTCAGGGTAGTTGCAGGTGCGGCCTTGTGTGGTGGGGTTTAGCCCGCAGAGGCCTCGGTCAACGCCTGCCACATCGAAGGCGCCCCGGCCGACTTGGCGATTGCCGCCAGCCGCTCGGCATGCGCCTCGAGCTCTTCGGCACTGGCCATGATCACCCGCCCGGGCGCACGGCCGGCAATGCGGCGAATCTCGCTGCCGCCACTGCCCTGCCCTTCGTTATCACCTTCAGCGCCATTGCCAGCCAGCGACAGGCTGGTCTGGCCACCGGTCATCGCCAGGTAGACGTCGGCCAGCAGTTCCGAGTCGAGCAAAGCGCCGTGCAGCTCACGGCCCGAGTTGTCGATGTCGTAGCGTTTGCACAGGGCGTCGAGGCTGTTGCGCTGCCCCGGGTGCCGGGAACGCGCCAGCAGCAGGGTATCGAGAATGGTGCAATGCTGCGAAAGGTCGGCGCGGTCGTGCTGGCCCAGCAGGGCGAACTCGTTGTTGATGAAGCCAACGTCGAACGCCGCGTTGTGGATGACCAGCGTGGCGCCCTGGATGAAGTCGAAGAACTCCTCGGCGACCTCGGCGAACCGTGGCTTGCCGATCAGGAAGGTGTCGGTGATGCCGTGAACACCAATGGCGCCTTCGTCACTCTCGCGATCGGGCTGCAGGTAGACGTGGAAATGCCGCCCGGTCAGGCGACGGCCAATGACCTCGACACAGCCGATCTCGATGATGCGATGGCCTTCACTGACCGGCATACCGGTGGTTTCGGTATCGAGAATGACCAGGCGTTTATCTTGCTGCTGCTCCACGCGGGGGCTCCCACTTGCTTCAGTGACAAAAGTGACAAAGCCGGGGATTGTACCCCAGCTCAGCGCGCGGCGCGCACCTCATCCACCCCACGGTTGGCCAGCTGGTCGGCGCGTTCGTTGCCCGGGTGGCCGATGTGGCCGCGCACCCACTTCCAGCTCACCTTGTGCCGGTTGACCTGTTCGTCGAGCAGTTGCCAAAGGTCGGCGTTTTTCACCGGCTCCTTGGCGGCGGTCTTCCAGCCGCGCTTCTTCCAGTTGACCATCCATTCGTTGATGCCCTTCATCACGTACTGCGAGTCGGTGGTCAGCACCACCTCGCATTCACGCTTGAGCGACATCAGGCCCTGGATCGCGGCCATCAGCTCCATGCGGTTGTTGGTGGTCTCGCGTTCGCCGCCCCACAGTTCCTTCTCGACGCCCTTGTAGATCATCAGCACGCCCCAGCCGCCAGGGCCCGGGTTGCCCTTGCAGGCGCCATCGGTAAACATTTCGACGCTATCGCTCATGTACCACTCTTGTTCAGTGCTTTTCAGAATCAGGATTGGCCGCCGTACGGTTGACCTTGGCCAGCGGCAGCGGCAGCAGTTTGCCCATGGGTTCGCGGCGCTCCAGGCGCAACGGCCGCAGGCCGACCACCATCTTGCGCGCCACCAGCAGGTAGACGCCGCCGCCCGAGGTTTGCCAGTTGCCTGCCGCGCGTTCCCAGCCCGCCAGGCGTTGCTGCCAGGCCGGCGAGGCAAGCGGCGGACGATAGCACCCGAAGCGGCGTTTCTCCAGCGCGAAGCCCAGCAGGTTGAGCCAATCGCCCACCCGTGAAGCCGAGATACAGCGCGCCTTGCGCAGGGCGCCATGGCTGAACAGGTGGCGCATGCCCCAACCGCTCCAAGGGTTGATACCGACGATCAGCAGATGCCCACCCGGGCGAACGGCGCTGGCGGCCTCGCGCAACAGGCCATGGGGTGACAGGCTGAAGTCCAGGCCATGCTGCAGCACCACCACGTCGGCGGCGTGCTCGCTCAACGGCCAGGCTTGCTCCTCACAGACGATCTCCACCCCCGGCAGCGGTGCCCCAAGGCGTACGTTGCGTTGCACCTGAGGGGCGCTGGGCGGTGCTTCGGCGCAGGGCCCATAGTGCACAAGGTAACCGCCGAAGAAGCGCCCGAGCTCTTCTTCCAGCAGTTTTTCTTCTTCCTTGAGCATCAGTTGCCCGAGCGGGCCGTTGAACCACTCACGGGCCAGGCTGATCAGCTCGACCCAGTCGGGGTCGGCCTGGGCAAAGGCTTGGTCGGTCATTGCGTTCTCCCTCGAAGGTTCTCGCGCCACGCCATCGCGGCTAAGATGCCCTCATGTCCCACGCTTGGCGATACGGATCCGCACCATGATACAGATCGATGCTCTCCCCGCTTTCTCCGACAACTACATCTGGTTGTTACAGGATACTGCCAAACGCCGCTGTGCGGTGGTCGACCCTGGCGATGCCGGCCCAGTGGAAGGATGGCTGGCGGCCCACCCCGACTGGGTGTTGACCGATATTCTGGTCACCCACCACCACAACGACCATGTCGGCGGTGTCGAACGGCTCAAGCAACTGACCGATGCCAAGGTCTACGGCCCGGCCAACGAGCGCATCCCCGCCCGCGATGTAGCGCTGGCGGACGGCGATGAAATCACGGTACTGGGCCTGCCCTTCCAGGTCATCGGCGTGCCCGGGCACACCCTTGGCCATATCGCCTTCTATTCGGCGCAACCGGCAACGCCCCTGCTGTTCAGTGGCGACACCCTGTTCGCGGCCGGCTGTGGGCGCATGTTCGAGGGCACCGCCGAACAGATGCACCCGTCGCTGCAGCGCCTGGCCGCCCTGCCCGAGCACACCGAGGTGTATTGCGCCCACGAATACACGCTGAGCAACCTGCGTTTTGCAAAAGCCGTCGAACCGCAGAACCTGCACGTTCTGCAACGCTTCGACGAGGTTACCCAGCTGCGCGCCGAAAATCGCATCACATTGCCATCAACGATCGGCTTGGAACGCCTGACGAACCCCTTTATTCGCACGACTGAAACATCCGTTAAACAAAAAGCAGACGAATGGAAGGGACATTCAAACACCACGCATGTCGCTGTTTTTGCTGCCTTGAGGTCTTGGAAGGACACCTTCTGATAACCTCAAGATATATCGCATATGCGGCACAACGGTTGACCCGGCGGGTAGCGGTTTCTAGAATCGCCGAAATTTTTCGCCCGGAAACCTGTCCCAGCCGATGCCTTCCCGTAGCCGCAGAACCTCTCATTCCGTCGCCCTGACGCGCCTGGCCCAGATCAGTGCGCTGGCCCTGGCCGCCACCTTGGTGGGCTGCCAGAGCACCCGTCAGCTCGACGAATCCGATAGCGTTCGCGCGCACAACTATCAGGCGCGGATCAAGCACAAACCGGCACCGCTGCTGGTCAAACCGGCCGAGCAGGCGCCGCAGGACGTGTGGGAACGCATGCGCCAAGGCTTCGCCCTGCAGGACAGCATCGACGTCAACCCGCGCATCGAACAGCAGCGCCTGTGGTTTGCCAGCAACCCACGCTTCATCGAAAGCGCGGGCGAGCGTGGCAGCCTCTACCTGCATTACATCGTCGAACGCCTCGAAGAGCGCGACATGCCGCTGGAACTGGCCCTGCTGCCAGCCATCGAAAGCGCCTACAACCCGATGGCTTACTCGCGTGCCCATGCAGCGGGTATGTGGCAGTTCATCCCGTCCACCGGGCGCCACTTCAACCTGCGCCAGACCAATTTCTACGACGGCCGCCGCGACGTGACCGCGTCGACCAACGCCGCACTGGACTACCTGAGCCGCCTGCACGACATGTTCAACGGTGACTGGCTGCTGGCCCTGGCGGCCTACAATGCCGGTGAAGGCACCGTCAGCCGTGCAATCGAACGCAACGAACGGCTCGGCCTGCCGACCGACTACTGGAACCTGCCACTGCCGCAGGAAACCCGCGACTACGTGCCCAAGCTTTTGGCCCTGTCGCAGGTGGTGTCCACGCCTGACGCCTATGGCGTCAACCTGAACCCGATCGCCAACGAACCCTACTTCGAGGCGGTGGCCATCAATGATCGCCTCGACCTGTCGCGCGTTGCCGCCTTTGCCGACATCGACGAAGACGAACTGATCCAGCTCAACCCGGCCTTCAAGAAGCGCATGACCGTGGACGGCCCCCAGCAGCTGCTGGTACCGACTGCCAAGGCGCAATTGCTGTCCGCGAGCCTGTCCAACCTCAAGCCTGAGCAATTGGTCAGCCTGCAACCGAACAAGGCCGTGTTCGCCCGCGCCGTGGCCGAAGCCAAGGCACCCGCGACGGCCGCGCGCAGCTACCGGGTAAAACGGGGCGACAACCTGGGCAGCATCGCCAAGGCCAACCGCGTGTCGGTCCGGGACATCAAGCGCTGGAACCGCATGTCGGGCAACAGCCTGAAGGCAGGCCAGGTATTGGCACTGCGCGGTGGTAATGCGCCGAGCGCCGCGGGCAACCGGGTAGCGGCGTCTTCGCAGCGTTCAACCCAATACAAGGTGCGCAAGGGCGACTCGCTGTACCTCGTGGCCAAGCGCTTCAATGTCGAGATGAAGCACCTCAAGCGCTGGAACCCGCGCAGCGGGCATGCGCTCAAACCCGGTCAGACGCTGACTGTTTACCTGTCGCATTGATGTAACGCCAGGGGCCGCGCTGCGGCCCTTATGCGACGCAAGGCCGCTCCTACAGGTACAGCATTACCTGCACTGGGCTTTCCCGCCAATACCGCCTTCAAAACCTCTCTTTTTCCAACCCCACCAAGCTGTTACTGTACTCGATCAAAGCCCAACGCCTCTGGATCGGATGCCGACTTGATACGTCCCCTCCTGCTGTCAATCAGCCTGGCCTTGAGCTTTCCCGCCGTCGCGATGGTGAGCGAAAGCCACGGATACGCGCAGTTCGGCACGCTCAAGTACCCAGCCACATTCACCCACTTCGACTGGGTCAACCCGCAAGCGCCTAAAGGCGGCACCTTGCGGGCCATGGCATTCGGTACCTTCGACACGCTCAACCCTTACACTTTCAAGGGATCGAGCCCGATTACCACGCCAAACTTCCAGCAATATGGCATCAGCGAGCTGAACGAGCCGTTGATGATCGGCACCGGGCAATACGACCCCTCGGGCGACGAACCGACCTCAAGCTACGGCCTGATCGCGCGCTCGGTGGAGTACAGCGAGGACCGCAGCTGGGTCGTGTTCAACCTGCGCCCGCAGGCACGGTTCCATGACGGCCACCCGATCACCTCAGCGGACGTCGCGTTCTCCTATCGCACGCTGCTCAAGGATGGCCACCCCCTCTACCGCACCAACCTGCAGGAAGTGCAGCGGGTAGACATACTTGGCCCCTTGCGCATCCGCTTCGTCTTCAAGCGCGCCGGCAACCCGCTGCTGATCCTGCGCCTGGGCGAAATGCCGGTGCTGCCCAAACATTACTGGCAGGGCCGCGATTTCAAGGCGACCACCTTCGAGCCGCCGCTGGGCAGCGGCCCCTACCGCATTACCCAGGTTGAGCCTGGCCGGCGGCTGGTATTCGAGCGGGTGAAGAACTACTGGGGCAAGGACCTCGCCGTCAACCGTGGCAAGTACAACTTCAAGCGGGTCGAATACGAGTTCTACCGTGACGCCACCGTGGCGTTCGAAGCGTTCAAGGCCGGCGAGTTCGATATCTATATCGAACACCAGGCCAAGAACTGGGCCAATGGCTACAACTTCCCGGCGGTGCGCCGCGGTGATGTGATCAAAGCACAGATCCCGCACCGTATTCCGACCCAGACCCAAGGCCTGTTCATGAACAGCCGCAGGGCCACGTTCAGCGACCCGCGCGTGCGCCAGGCACTGGGCCTGATGCTCGACTTCGAGTGGACCAACCGCGCCCTGTTCAGCAGCGCCTACCGCCGTTCGACCAGCTACTACCCCAACAGCGAATTCGCCGCCAGCGGCCTGCCCACCGGCAAGGAATGGCTGCTGCTGGCACCGTTCCGCGACCAACTGCCCGAAAAGCTGTTCAGCGAGCCCTACAAGGTCAGCCAGACCGATGGCCGTGGCATCAACCGCCAAACCCTGCGCCAAGCCCTGGCCCTGCTCGGCGAAGCGGGCTGGAAGCTCAACGGCCAGCGCCTGGTGGACAGCAAAGGCCAGCAGTTGCGCCTGGAGCTACTGCTGGTAAACCCGAACCTCGAACGTATCCTGCAACCTTATGTCGAAAATCTGTCCAGCATCGGTATCGACGCACGCTTGCGCACCGTGGACCGCGCCCAGTACAAACAACGCCTGGACCAGTTCGATTTCGACATGATTCTGATGACCCTGAACCAGACCTTGAGCCCAGGCCTAGAACAGTGGCTGTACTTTCACTCAAGCCAAGCCGCGACCAAGGGCAGCAAGAACTATGCTGGGGTCAAGGACCCGGTGGTCGACCACCTGCTCGACACCTTGCTCGCCGCGCGCACCCGCGACGACCAGGTCGCCGCCGCCCGCGCCCTGGACCGCGTGCTTTCATGGCAGTACTACATGATCCCCAACTGGTATCTCGACAATCACCGCCTGGCCTACCGCAACCGGTTCGCCTTTGTCACCACGCCGCCCTACACCCTCGGGCTGAATAGCTGGTGGATCAAGCCTTCGGAGAAAGCCAAATGATGCCAACGCACCGCCTGCGCCAGCTGGCCGGCAGCCTGCTGCTCGCGTGCCTGAGCCTGCCCACGCTGGCCGCCCCGCAACACGCGCTGACGCTCTACGACGAGGCGCCAAAATACCCCGCCGACTTCAAGCATTTCGACTATGTGAACCCCGATGCGCCCAAGGGCGGCACGTTCCGCCAGTCCAGCTTCGGCGGCTTCGACAGCCTCAACCCCTTCATCAACAAGGGTGTGTCCGCCGAAAACATCAGCGTCATCTACGACACCCTGATGCGCCAGAGCCAGGACGAGCCGTTCACCGAATACGGCCTGGTTGCCGGCAAGATCGAAAAAGCCCCGGACAACAGCTGGGTACGCTTCTACCTGCGCCCCGAAGCCCGCTTCCATGACGGCCACCCGATGCGTGCCGACGACGTGGTCTTCACCTTCAATGCCCTGATCAAGGACGGCGCGCCGCTGTACCGCCAGTACTACGCCGACGTTGCCGAAGTGGTCGCCGAAGACCCGCTGCGGGTGCTGTTCAAATTCAAGCACCAGAACAACCGCGAACTGCCGCTGATTCTCGGCCAGCTACCTGTGCTACCCAAACACTGGTACGAAAACCGCGACTTCAACCGCGGCAACCTGGAAATACCGCTGGGCAGCGGCCCGTACAAGGTCGCCGAGGTCAAGGCCGGGCGTACCATCCGCTACGAGCGGGTCAAGGACTACTGGGCCAAAGACCTGCCGATCAACCGTGGTCAGTTCAACTTCGATGCCATGACCTTCGACGCTTACCGCGACACGGCCGTAGCGCTGGAGGCATTGAAGGCTGGGGCGTTCGACTATGCGCTCGAGGTAAGCGCAAAAAACTGGGCCACCGCCTACAACGTCCCGGCGGTCCGCGATGGCCGCTTGATCAAGGAAGAACTGCCCAACGGCAACCCCACCGGCATGCAGGGCTTCATCTTCAACCTGCGCAAACCGGTCTTCCAGGACATCCGCGTGCGCCAGGCGCTGAGCCTGCTGCTGGACTTCGAGTGGACCAACAAGCAGCTGTTCAACGGCGCCTATACCCGCACCGGCAGCTACTTCGAAAACTCCGACATGGCCGCCAGGGGCGTGCCCTCCCCTGACGAGCTGAAAATACTCGAACCGCTGCGCGGCAAGGTGCCCGAGCAGGTCTATAGCGAGGCGTTCCACAACCCGGTCACCGACGCCAGCGGCATGATCCGTGAACAGCAGCGCCAGGCCTACAAGCTTCTGCAGGAAGCCGGCTGGAAAATCGTCGACGACAAGATGGTCGACAAGGACGGCAAGCCGGTGTCCATCGAGTTTCTGCTGGCCCAGACCGAATTCGAGCGCATTCTGCTGCCGTTCAAACGCAACCTTGCCGACTTGGGCATTGACCTGAACATCCGCCGGGTCGACGTTTCGCAATACATCAACCGCCTGCGCTCACGCGACTACGACATGATTGTCGGCGGTTACCCGCAATCCAATTCGCCGGGCAACGAACAGCGCGAATTCTGGTCCAGCGCCGCCGCCGACAACCCCGGCAGCCGCAACTTCATCGGCCTGCGTGACCCGGCCATCGACCAACTGGTGGAACAGTTGATCAACGCCGACTCACGCCAGAGCCTGATCAACCACGCACGGGCGCTCGACCGCGTACTGCTGTGGGGCTACTACGTGATCCCCAACTGGCACATCAAGACCTGGCGCGTGGCCTACTGGAACCACATCGGCCACCCGAGCGTGTCGCCCAAGTACGACATCGGCATCGACACCTGGTGGATCAAGCCTGGCGTGACCCCAGCCGTCACCGATGCCTCCGCGGGCGAGGCCAACTGAGATGCTGGCCTATATCCTGCGCCGCCTGCTGCTGATCATCCCGACTCTGTTCGGCATCCTGATCATCAACTTCATCATCGTCCAGGCCGCTCCCGGCGGCCCGGTCGAGCAAATGATCGCCAAGCTCGAAGGCTTCGAAGGCGCCACCAGCCGCATCGCCGGCGGCGGCGCCGAAGTCTCGGTGGCCGGCTCCAGCTACCGCGGCGCGCAGGGCCTGGACCCGGCGCTGATTGCCGAAATCGAGCGTATGTACGGCTTCGACAAGTCGCCGCCCGAACGCCTGTGGATCATGATCAAGAACTACGCCCAGCTGGATTTTGGCGACAGCTTCTTCCGCGATGCCAAGGTCATCGACCTGATCATCGAGAAGATGCCGGTGTCGATCTCGCTAGGGTTATGGAGCACCCTGATCATGTACCTGGTGTCCATCCCCCTGGGCATCGCCAAGGCCGTGCGCCACGGCAGCCACTTCGACGTCTGGACCAGTTCGGCGATCATCGTCGGCTACGCCATCCCGGCGTTCCTGTTCGCCATCCTGCTGATCGTATTGTTCGCCGGTGGCAGTTACTTCGACTGGTTCCCGCTGCGGGGGCTGACCTCGAACAACTTCGATGAACTGTCCACTACCGGCAAGGTGCTGGACTACTTCTGGCACCTGGTGCTGCCGATCACCGCACTGGTCATCGGCAACTTCGCCACCATGACCCTGCTGACCAAAAACAGCTTCCTCGACGAGATCAACAAGCAATACGTGGTCACCGCCAAGGCCAAGGGCCTGAGCCGCTCGCGGGTGCTGTACGGGCATGTGTTCCGTAACGCCATGCTGCTGGTGATTGCCGGTTTCCCTTCGGCCTTCATCGGCATCTTCTTTACAGGCTCGCTGCTGATCGAGGTGATTTTCTCGCTCGACGGCCTGGGCCTGATGAGCTTCGAGGCGGCCATCAACCGCGACTACCCGGTGGTCTTCGGCACCCTGTTCATCTTCACCCTGCTGGGGCTGGTGGTGAAACTGATCGGCGACCTGACCTACACCCTGGTCGATCCACGCATCGACTTCGCCAGCCGGGAGCACTGACATGGCACTGTCCCCTCTCAACCGCCGGCGCTTCGAGCGCTTCAAGGCCAACCGCCGCGGCTGGTGGTCGTTGTGGCTGTTCCTCATCCTGTTCGGCCTGAGCCTGGGCGCCGAGCTGATCGCCAACGACAAACCGATTGCCGTGCGTTACGACGGCGAGTGGTACTTCCCTGCGTTCAAGCGCTACCCGGAGACCACCTTTGGCGGCGAGTTCCCACTGGAGGCCAACTACAAGAGCCCGTACATCCGCGAACTGCTGGCCAAGAAAGACAGCTTCGTGCTGTGGGCGCCAATCCCCTTCAGTTACCAAAGCATCAACTACGACCTCAAGGTCCCGGCCCCCGCCCCGCCTTCGGCGGACAACTGGCTGGGCACCGATGACCAGGGCCGTGATGTGATGGCGCGGGTGATCTACGGCTTCCGCGTGTCGGTGCTGTTCGCCCTGACCCTGACCATCCTCAGTTCCATCGTCGGCGTCATCGCCGGTGCCTTGCAGGGCTTTTATGGCGGCTGGGTCGACCTGGCCGGCCAGCGCTTTCTGGAGATCTGGTCGGGCTTGCCGGTGCTGTACCTGCTGATCATCCTCGCAAGCTTCGTGCAGCCCAACTTCTGGTGGCTGCTGGGGATCATGCTGTTGTTCTCGTGGATGAGCTTGGTGGACGTGGTGCGCGCCGAGTTCCTGCGTGGCCGCAACCTTGAATACGTGCGCGCCGCCCGCGCCCTGGGCATGCGCAATGGCGCGATCATGTACCGGCACATTCTGCCCAACGCGATGATCTCGACCATGACCTTCATGCCGTTCATCCTCACCGGCGCCATCGGCACGCTAACCGCCCTGGACTTCCTCGGCTTCGGCCTGCCGGCCGGCTCGCCGTCGCTGGGCGAGCTGGTCGCCCAAGGCAAATCCAACCTGCAGGCGCCATGGCTGGGCATCAGCGCATTCGCCGTGCTGGCGGTGATGCTGAGCTTGCTGGTGTTCATCGGCGAATCCGCCCGCGATGCCTTCGACCCAAGGAAATGACATGAGCGAACATAACCTGATCGAAGTGCGTGATCTCGCGGTGGAGTTCGTCACCGGCGAGCAGGTCAACCGGGTGGTCGACGGCATCAGTTTCGACATCCGCAAGGGCGAGACCCTGGCCCTGGTCGGCGAGAGCGGCTCGGGCAAATCGGTGACCGCCCACTCGATCCTGCGCCTGCTGCCCTACCCCCTCGCCCGCCACCCCAGCGGCAGCATCCGCTACGAGGGCAAAGACCTGCTGCAGCAGAGCGAGAAGGCCTTGCGGCATATCCGTGGCAACCGCATTGCCATGATCTTCCAGGAGCCGATGACCTCGCTGAACCCGCTGCACTGCATCGAGAAGCAGATCAACGAAATCCTGCTGCTGCACAAAGGCCTGACCGGCAAGGAAGCCACCGCACGCACGCTGGAGCTGTTGGAACTGGTTGGGATTCCCGAACCGCGCAAGCGCCTCAAGGCCCTGCCCCACGAGCTGTCGGGTGGGCAGCGGCAGCGGGTAATGATCGCCATGGCGCTGGCCAACGAGCCAGAACTGCTCATTGCCGACGAACCCACCACCGCGCTGGACGTGACCGTGCAGTTGAAGATTCTCGACCTGCTCAAGGAGCTGCAGGCACGCTTGGGCATGGCGCTGCTGTTGATCAGCCATGACCTGAACCTGGTGCGGCGCATTGCCCACCGCGTGTGCGTGATGCAGCGCGGGCAGATTGTCGAGCAGGCGGATTGCGCGACGCTGTTCAGTGCACCGCAGCATCACTACACGCAGATGCTGATCAATGCCGAACCCAGCGGCCAACCTGCCCACAACCCAGTCGGCGCGCCGCTGCTGGAGGTGGATGACCTCAAGGTCTGGTTCCCGATCAAGAAAGGCTTCTTGCGGCGTACAGTCGACCATGTGAAGGCGGTGGACGGCATCAACTTCAGCTTGCCCCAAGGGCAGACGCTGGGGATTGTCGGCGAGAGTGGCTCGGGTAAGTCGACGCTCGGGCTGGCCATCTTGCGCTTGATTTCAAGCCAGGGCGGCATTCGCTTTCACGGCCAGGACCTCGCAGGGCTGAACCAGAAGGCAGTACGCCCGCTGCGGCGAGAAATGCAGGTGGTGTTCCAAGACCCGTTTGGCAGCCTCAGCCCACGCATGTGCGTGGCAGACATCGTGGGTGAAGGGTTGCGAATTCACCGCATCGGCACCGCTGAAGAGCAGGAAGCGGCGATCATTGCTGCGCTGGAAGAAGTGGGGCTCGACCCGCGGACACGCCACCGCTACCCGCATGAGTTCTCGGGCGGGCAGCGCCAGCGCATTGCGATTGCCCGGGCGTTGGTGTTGAAACCGGCGTTGATCCTGCTCGATGAACCCACCTCGGCGCTGGACCGCACGGTGCAGCGGCAGGTGGTGGAGTTGCTGCGCAGCTTGCAGCAGAAGTACAACCTGACCTACCTGTTCATCAGCCATGACCTGGCAGTGGTCAAGGCGCTGAGCCATCAGTTGATGGTGATCAAGCAGGGGCAGGTGGTGGAGCAAGGGAATGCGCAGGCGATCTTCCACGCGCCGCAGCATGCGTATACGCGGCAGTTGTTGGAGGCGGCGTTTTTGGAAGTTGAGACGGCGAGCTAGGTTTCGGAGCGTTGTTTGATCCTCCAGGCATACGCCTTCCACTGCAGGAGCAGCCTTGTGCTGCGAAGAGGCCCGTGACCCCACCGGGAATCTTCAGCGCTGCCACCGGCCTCTTCGCAGCACAAGGCTGCTCCTACACAGATCGCGCATGACCGGAGGGGCACCATTGCGACCTCCCTCCCTACCGATCTCGGCACACGCTATATATTTTTGTATACATCGTTGTAACCCCCCGTAAACAACGCTAGGATTCCCCGCGGTTGGCCATCTGCCATCCTGCTATCTCTTTTTGCGATTGCTGACTGATCACGCCCTGGGGAGGTCGTGGTCGGTTAATTTCGCCTATCGCTATATACAACAATATATAACGTCGCCAGGCCCGCCACTGCCATGGCCGACCCAGGAGCAGTAATGAAGCCGCTAACACCGCGCACCGTGATGGTTGCCGTCGCAGCCCTCGGTGCTCAACCCGCTGTCGCCGAACAGAACAACACCTTCAACCTCGGCGAAATCCAAATCTCCGCACCACGGGACGAAACGCTGTCCACGGGTGGTAGCGTCATCGACTTGAAAGACATTCGGCTGCACGACCGCGAGACCGTCGGCAGCGCGCTCACATTGGCCCCTGGGGTCAACCTCGGTTACATCGGCGGTCGCGCCGAGCAGGTGGTATTCGTACGCGGTTTCGATCGCTTGCAGGTGCCGGTGTTCATCGACGGCATTCCCACCTACGTGCCTTACGACGGCAACATCGATCTGGGGCGCTTCACCACCTACGACCTGTCACGCATCCAGGTGGACAAGGGCTTCGCCTCGCTGCTGTACGGCCCCAACACCCTGGGCGGGGCGATCAACCTGGTGACCCGCCGCCCCACGCAAGCGTTCGAGGGCGAAGTGGGTGGGGGGCTGGAGCTGACCGATCACGGTAACGTGAATGCCTACCGCAGTTACGCCAACGTGGGTTCCAACCAGGGCCTGTGGTGGGTTCAGGGCGGCGTGTCGTATGTCGATTACGACTACACCCTGCTGCCCGATGACTTCAAGCCGACCAACAACCAGCAGGGCACGGGGCGGCGCGAGAACAGCAACCACCGCGACAGCAAATTCAGCTTCAAAGTGGGCTTCACCCCCAGTGAAACCGATGAATACGTGCTCGGCTACGTTCAGCAGGAAGGCAGCAAGGGCCAACCGCCGTATGCCGGCGACCTGCCGACCACCGGCCAACGTGCGCGCTGGTGGGAATGGCCGCGGTCGGACAATACCAGTGTCTTCATCGCCACCAAGACCGGCTTTGGCGAGCACGCCCTGAAAACGCGCGTGTACCACGACACCTTCAAGAACTCGCTGGAAAGCTTCACCTATCGCAATGGCGTGGTCGGCGCTTTGCAGCCGGGCTTCCCCAGCAAATACGATGACGAGAGCAGCGGCTTTTCGGTGGAAGGCGACTTGGCCTTGAGCGAGGCCAACCGCCTGGGCATTGCCTATCACTTCAAAGACGATGTGCATCGCTCGCGTGATGGCGCCAACCCCCAGACCCACTTCCGCGATCAGACTCAGTCGATTGCCCTGGAAGACACCCTGCGCCTGAACGACATCTTCAGCGTGGTGGGCGGCGTCTCGTACAACTACCGCAAGAGCCTGGACGCACAGAACTACGGCACCAACGCCAGCTCGCCATCGCAGGCCACGCTCTACGACGAACCCACCGGCAGCAACGACGCCGTCAACGCGCAACTGGGCCTGTTCGCCAATACCAACCCGCTGCTGGGCACCCACGACGACGGCCAACTGCGCCTGACCGTGGCACGCAAAAGCCGCTTCGCGACCATCAAGGATCGCTACTCGACGCGCTTCGGCACGGTGATCCCCAGCCCCGACTTGAAGTCTGAGCGGGCGACTCACTATGAGCTCGGCTACAGCGGCCAGATCGCCCCGCAATGGAAGCTGGACGCCACGCTGTTCGTGGCCAACATCGAGGACTCCATTCAAAACGTCACGGTACCGGCGCAGCCTAACTGCGCCGCGCCCTGTGGCCAGTACCAGAACATTGCCAAAGCGCGAAACCAGGGTGTGGAGCTTGGCATCAACGGCGACCTGGGCAACTGGGAATTGGCGGCAAACTACACCTGGCTCGACCGCGAGAACCTCAGCGACCACGACCTGCACCCTACCGACACCCCACGCCACAGCGCGTTCGGCTCGGCCTCGTGGCATCTGGGTGACTGGCAACACACTGCCAGCGTGGAAGCTGCATCGCGTCGCTACAACACCTCGGACGGCAACCAAATGGCGCCCGGCTACGCGGTGTACAACCTCAAGAGCGGCTACCGCTTCAGCAACGATGTGCTGATCGAGGGCGGCATTCGCAACCTGTTCGACCGGCTGTATGAGTACAGCGAGGGCTACCCTGAAATGGGCCGTCAATACTTCGTGCAATTCAATGTGCCGCTGTAACCGCTGGCTAGCCGGCCTGCTGCTGACGGTCAGCACGCTGCTGAGCGCTGCCCCGCAAACCGTGGTGGTCATGACCAGCTACCCCGAAGAGGTAATGACGCGGATCGAGGACGGGTTTGCTCAAGCCCACCCGGGCTATCGCCTGCACATCCTCTGGCGCCAGGGCTTCGATGCCCTGCCCTATCTGCTGCAAGCACAGCAGGGGGGTGTCGATGTCTATTGGGCACCGTCGCCGGGCAACTTCGCCCGGCTGGCGAAAGCCGGTAGCTGGCAACCCCTGGGGATCAGCCTGAAGGGCCTGCCGGCACAGATCGGTGGTTTGTCATTGCGTGACCAACGCCAGCTGTACCAGGCAACCGAGCTCGCGGGCTATGGCTTTGCCATCAACGCCACGTCGCTGGGCGAACTGGGGGTTCCGGTACCAAGGGACTGGCCAGACTTGCTCGACCCACGACTGCGCGGGCGCATTGCGCTGCCAGACCCAGGCCGGGTCGGCTTTGCACCGGTCCTGCTGGATATCGTCTTGCGTGCCTATGGCTGGGAACGCGGCTGGGCCCTCTGGAGTGAACTGGCCGGCCAGGCGCGCCTGGTAACGCGGGGTGGCACCCTGGTCAGTGATGAAGTGACCAGCGGGCGTGCAGCAGTCGGGTTGTCGATCGATTTCTTTGTCGCCTCGGCCAAAGCCAATGGCGAGCCGGTGGATTTCGTCTATCCGGCGCATGGCGGCCTTAACCCAGCCTTCATCGCTATTACCGCCCACAGCCAGGCATTGGCGGGTGCCCGAGCGTTTGCGCAGTTCGTGCTGTCGGAAGCAGGCCAAGGGCTGCTGGCCGATGCCGATATCCGCAAACTGCCCGTGCGCCCCAGTGTCTATCGGCAGTTGCCGGCGGACTACCATGACCCGTTCGTTGCTGCCGGCCTGGGCGCCTATGACTACGGCAACGGCAGCTCACGCGAACGCCTGGCCTTGATCAGCTCATTGTTCACCCACTGGCTCGGCATGCCCCATGAAGCCTTGGGCGAGCTCTGGGCTCGGCTGCACGCGGCCGAAGCAGCTGGGCTGGACGTCACCGCCATACGCCAACAGTTGACTGCACCGCCCCTGGATGCCGAACAAGCCGAAGCGAAGCCCTTGCTGGCACTGTTCGCGGCGCGCCAGGACCAGGGCATGACGCAAGCGCCGGCCACCGACGCGGACGAACTCGGCCGCCGGGAAATCAGCTGGCAGTTCCAGGCCGCGCTTCACCGAGCAGAGGCAGCCCGTTTGCTCGATGGTTTGGGGCAGTGACTGCCGTGCGCGCCGCTTGGTTAACGATGGGTGTGCTGACTAGCCTGCTCGCCAGCGCCGAGACCACGCACACGGCGGCCAACCGTGAAGCCTACGCCCAACCGTTCAGCGGGCTGGACGAAGGCCAACTGGAACGTTTCTTCCGCGGGCGCAGCCTGTTCCGCCAGGCCTGGGTGGTTGCACCGTCCCGAGACGAGGCGGTGGATGGCCTTGGGCCGCTGTACAACCGGGTGTCGTGCATCGCCTGCCACCCCAAGAACGGCCGTGGCCAGGCGCCTGAACACGGGCAGCCGATGCGCAGCATGTTGCTGCGCTTGGCCCTGCCAGGGCACGACGGCCATGGCGGGCCAAAGCCGCACCCCATATACGGCGATCAGCTGAACGACCAGGGTGTGCCTGGCGTGCCGGGTGAAGGGCGCGCCCATGTGCACTGGGAGGAGCAGGCGGTGTCGCTGGGCGATGGCGAAACCGTCATGCTGCGCAAGCCGCGTGTCGAGCTGCGTGAGCTGGCTTATGGGCCATTGGACGCGGTGTTAACGTCGGCACGCGTGGGTTCGCCAGTCATTGGCCTTGGTTTGCTGGAGGCTATCGATGAGCGCACCCTGCACGCCATGGCCTCCGAAGCTAAACCAGACGGCGTGACGGGGCAGGTCAATCAGGTGTGGAGTGTCGAGCGACAACGCACCGAGGCAGGCCGCTTTGGCCTCAAGGCCAATCAGCCGGACCTGCGCCAACAGATCGCCCACGCCATGCTAGGTGATCTTGGCATCACCTCCCCGCTCGCCCCGGTGCAGAACTGCACGCCCACTCAACAGGCCTGTGCCCACGCAGCGCACGGCGGCGAGCCGGAGCTGGACGCCCTGCAACTCGGCGACCTGCATTTCTACCTCGCTCACCTGGCCGTACCGGCCCGTCGACAACAGGGCGAACCTGCGGTCATTGAGGGCGAAAAACTGTTCGCTGCCAGTGGCTGCACCGCCTGTCACCGCCCCGAGCTGATCACCGGCACACACCCGCTTTATCCCGCCCTGACACAGCAACGCATCGCGCCGTATACCGACCTGTTACTGCACGACATGGGCCCCGGCCTGGCCGATGGCCGTGAAGACTATCTCGCCAACGGCCGGCAGTGGCGCACGGCGGCGCTGTGGGGGCTTGGCCTGAGCGAGCGGATTACCCCCGGCAGCGGCTATCTGCACGACGGCCGAGCGCGCACCCTGGAAGAAGCGATTGTCTGGCATGGCGGTGAAGCAGAAGTGGCCCGGCAGCGCTATGCGGCGCTGGGCAAGGGCGAGCGGCAGGCGATACGTGCGTTTCTTGAATCTTTGTAGCGCTTGCAAAAAAACCACAGCCCGCACGACAATAAGATTCATTACCACTCGCGAACCATTCCATCACCATGCCCGCCAACGATCTATCCCTGCGTAGCGCCGTCAATGATCTGTACTGCGAACATCACGGCTGGCTCAATGGCTGGCTGCGCAAACGCCTGGGCAATGCGTTCGATGCCGCCGACCTGACGCAGGACACCTTCGTGCGGGTGATCAAGGCACGCAGTGCGCTGGATATTCGCGAGCCACGCCCCTACCTGTCGCGAATCGCCAAAGGCCTGCTGATCGATCTGTTCCGACGGCGCTCACTGGAGCAGGCCTACCTGGAGGCCTTGGCTAGCCTGCCGGAGGCGTTGCAGCCTTCGCTGGAGGAACAGGCGATCCTGTTGCAGGCACTGGTAGAAATCGACCGCCTGCTGCAAGGGCTTGGCCCGAAGGTGAAGCAGGTGTTCATGCTGTCGCAGTTCGACGGCCTGACCTACCCGCAGATTGCCGAGCACATGAACATCAGCGTGCGCAGCGTCAACAACTACATGGCCAAAGCCATGGAGCATTGCTGTTTGATGCAGTTGCAACTGGCATGAGCCTGTCGCCCGCCGAGTTGAACGCCATCAGTGTCGCCGCGCGCTGGTACGCGCGGCTGCACTCGGGCATCGCCACCGACGCCGACCGCAGCGCCTGGAACGACTGGCTGGTTGCCGACCCGGCCCACCGTCAGGCCTGGCAACGCATGGCCGCCGTGGGCGAGCAGATGACCCGCGTGCCCGGCGCCCTGGCGGCCCCTGCCTTGCGCGGCGCCGAGCGCTCTCGGCGCCAGCTGTTGCGCAGTGTCGTGATACTGGTGCCGGCCACTTCGCTGGGCTGGCTGGGTTGGCGCAGCGACACCTCGCAGCAGCTGCTGGCCGACTACCGCACCGCTGTGGGTGAACGCCGCGCGTTTCGCTTGCCCGATGGCGGCTCGCTGCTGCTGAACACCGACACGTCGGTGAACCTCAAGTACGACGGCCAGCAACGGGTGCTGGAACTGTTGCGCGGCGAAATTCTGGTGACCACGGCGGCCGACCCCGCGCAACGGCCGTTCATTGTGCGCACCCGGCATGGCCAGGTACGGGCGCTGGGCACGCGTTTTCTGGTTCGCTCCCAAGCCTTGGAGGGTGACGTGGCCGTGCTCGAGAAGGCGGTGGAAGTGAGGGCATCCAGCGGTGCTTTGGCAGTGCGTGTTGAAGCTGGGCAATCCATTGCGTTTTCTGACCGTTCGGTGGGGGCAATACGGCGCAATGACGCCTCTGTAGGGGCCTGGCAACAAGGCAGCATCATCGCCCTGGATCGCCCCTTGGGTGAACTGCTGGTGGACCTGTCGCGCTATCGCACCGGGGTGCTGCGCTGTGATCCCCGCATTGCCCAGCTGAAGGTTTCTGGCGCGTTCCCCATCGATGACACCGACCGGGCATTGGCTGCACTGGAGACCGGGTTTGCGCTGCGCGTCACGCGCTACAGCCGTTTTTGGGTCACCGTATCGCCGCCCCCTCCCCCAGCGGGCTGAAAAAACTTTCGCGGGTTTTGCACTTTTCTTACACGACGTTCGGCTCATCCCCCAAAGGGTTCTATTGATCGTTTTCAGGGGGAGGATTGGTATGTCTGCTGTGTTCAAGCGTGGTCGTCTGGCGACTGC
Source organism: Pseudomonas sp. 5.2 (assembly GCF_059025405.1). Taxonomy (NCBI): domain Bacteria; kingdom Pseudomonadati; phylum Pseudomonadota; class Gammaproteobacteria; order Pseudomonadales; family Pseudomonadaceae; genus Pseudomonas; species Pseudomonas sp. 5.2. The sequence goes on along the minus strand of NZ_JBYBHH010000001.1, from coordinate 327,055 downwards.
AATAAATGTCGGGCTGTTGACGGCAACCACCGCCGGTGCCTGGCCCATGACGACGTATGCAGCGCCGCAGCCGACGCAGCAAAGTGCCGTCCGGTCGTACAATATTGCGGGGGGCAGCCTGACTGAAGTCCTCAGCCGCTTCGCCAGTGCGGCGGGCGCTGCGATTTCGTTCGATGCCCGGCAAACAGACGGTTTGCAGAGCCCCGGCCTGAAAGGTGCGTTCGGTGTCAGCGAGGGCTTTACCCAGATACTGGCAGGCAGCGGCCTGCAGGCCGAGCCGCGGTCAAACGGCACTTATGTGCTGCAGGCGGTGCCGTCGTCGGGCTCGGCGCTGGAGCTGGGGGCCACCAACATCACCAGCCAGGTGCTGGGTGCAACCACTGAGAACAGCGGCTCGTACACCACGGGCGCGGTGACCATCGGCAAGGGCGAGCACTCGCTCAAGGAGACGCCGCAATCGGTCACGGTGATGACGCGCAAGATGATGGACGACCAGAACCTGTACACCATCGATCAGGTCATGGAAAAGACGCCCGGCATCACCGTGTACGACTCGACCATGGGCGGCAAATACTTCTATTCGCGCGGGTTCCGCATGTCGGGCCAGTACCAGTACGACGGTGTGCCGCTGGACATGGGCAACCTCTATGTCCAGGCCGACAGCTTCAGCAGTGACATGGCCTACTACGACCGGGTCGAAGTGTTGCGCGGCGCAGCCGGCATGATGAAAGGGTCGGGCGGTACCGCTGGCGGGGTGAACTTCGTGCGCAAGCGTGGCCTGGCGGCGGCGCATACCGACATCACCCTGTCCGGGGGCAGTTGGGACAACTACCGCGGGCAGCTCGACACCGGTGGGCCGATGAACGCAGCCGGCACCTTGCGTGGCCGGGCAGTCGTGGCGGAGCAGAGCCGGCATTACTCGGTCGACGATGCCAACCGCAAGGACCAGGTGTACTACGGCGCCCTCGACTTCGATGTCAGCCCCGACACGACTTTGGGCCTAGGCGTTGCCTACGAGGACGTGGATGCCAACCCCTGCTGGGGCGGCCTGCCGCGCTACCGGGACCGCAGCGATCTGAACCTCAGCCGCTCGACCTGCCTCGACCCTTCGTGGAATACCTGGCGCAGCCAGCGCACCACGGTGTTCACCGACCTCACCCACCAGCTCGACGAAGACTGGAAGCTCAAGGTGGCGAGCGTTTATACAAAGAACACCCAGGACATCAAGTACGCCTTCGCCTCCGGTGCGGTGACGCCTGGCATTGATACCACTGGCATGCTGGGCAGTATGTATGACTATGACCAGGTCGATTACGGCCTGGATGCCTATGTGGATGGCAAGTTTGATGCCTTCGGCCAGCAACATGAACTGGTGCTGGGCATGAACGCCAGCCGCTCGAAGAAAGATGACTTCTACTCGGTGGCGTTCCTTGCGCAACGGCAGAATGTGTTCAACCCCGACAAGTTCATCCCTGAGCCAGATGACAGCTACTTCATCGAGCACTCGTCGCGCGGTGGCCCGGTCAAGTCCGTGACCACACAAAAAGGCCTCTACTCGACCCTGCGCCTGAAACTGGCCGACCCGTTGACCCTGGTGATGGGGGGCCGGGTGAGTTGGTATAACGCCGAGACCGATACCGTCTTCATCGACACCGCCACGCCGCCGCAGCACTCCAACGCCCGCGAGACCGGGCAGGTCACACCCTTTGCCGGCGTGCTGCTGGACCTGAACGAAAACCTGACGGCCTACGCCAGCTACTCGGACATCTTCACCCCGCAAGGCAGCTACCGGGACGAACAAGGTTCGGCGCTCAAACCGCTGGTGGGCCAGAGCTATGAACTGGGGATCAAGGGGGCCTGGTTCGACGGGCGTTTGAACGGCGCCTTCAACCTGTTCCGCACCATTCAGAAGGACCAGGCGCAGACCGACTACAACTCGTCGTGCCCCTCCTCGGATGGCTACTGCTATGTCAACGCTGGCAAGGTCCGCGCCCAGGGTTTCGAGGCCGAGATCAGCGGCGAAGTCATCGAGCGCCTGCAATTGCTGGCGGGCTACACCTACACCCAGACCAAGACCCTCGACGATATCGACACCAGCCTGAACGGCGCGGCGTTCAACAGCTATGTGCCTCGGCACGTGCTGCGCCTGTGGGGCGAGTACGCACTCGGTGGCGCTTTTGAGCGGTTCAGCCTGGGTGCCGGGGTGAATGCGCAGAGCGATAACTTCCGGGTTTCGCCTGCCAGTGGCGAGAAGATCAGCCAGGCGGGGTATGCGGTTTGGAATGGCCGGATCGGTTACCGGATCGACGATACCTGGTCGGTGGCGGTTAACGGCAACAACCTGTTCGACAAGCGTTATTACGCCAGTATCGGGACGGAGACGTTTGGTAATTATTATGGGGAGCCGCGTAATTTCATGGTGTCGGTCAAGGCCAGTTTTTGATGTGAGGGTGGGTGGCGGTAGATTGAGATAGGGCCGCCAGGTGCATGGCGATGGATTTGCAGCGCCTGTCAGATCGAGCGCCGCCCGCGCGGCGCTTCGCAGCACAAGGCTGCTCCTACATTTTTGGGGCCAATTATTCCTGAGGCGGTCGCGCGCAGATATCACAGGCCTCACTGGCCTGAAACAGATGTAGGAGCAGCCTTGTGCTGCGAAGCGCCGCGCGGGCGGCGCTCGATCTCATAGGCGCCGCAAAACTCAAGACATGCACCCACACCCAACCATCAAAAATTCTGACAACAATCGTCTTCCATCATCAGCCAAAACGGGCATAAATTCTTTACCGTCAACCCCCAGCACCAACGGTAGAGCCCAATGCCCAGCCACCACCAAACGCCCGCCTCCCCTGCCCTGGACATCCTGATCCAGCGCTCCGCCCTGCCCAGCCCTGCGCTCAGCGAGGCCCAGGCACACGCCTTGCTGAAGGCACACTACGGCCTGGCGGGCAGCCTGTCATCGCTGGGCAGCCAGCAAGACTTGAACTTCCGCGTGGATGCCGCCCAGGGCCGTTTCGTGCTCAAGGCCTGCCACGGCAGCTATGCCCAGGTCGAACTGGAGGCCCAGCATGCCGCGCTGGCGTACCTGCGCGAACAGGGCTTGCCGGTACCCGCAGTGCGCCCGGCGCAAAACGGGCAGGCATTGCTGGCCCTGGACATCGACGGGCAACCGCTGCGGGTGCGCCTGCTCGACTACATCGACGGCCAACCGCTGACCCGCCTCAAGCACATGGCGCCGCGCCTGATTGCCGAGCTGGGCGGGCTCTGCGCGAAAGTGGATCAAGCCTTGGCCGAATTTGACCACCCTGGCTTGAACCGTACCCTGCAATGGGACCCGCAGCACGCGCAGGCGTTGATCCAGCACCTGCTGCCGGTGCTGCAAAACGCCGGGCAACGCGCCCGTGTCGAGCAAACCACTCAACTGGCTGCCGAGCGCCTGGCGCCGCTGGTGGAGCAGTTGCCAAGCCAAGCCGTGCACCTGGACATCACCGATGACAACGCCGTGTGGGCCCGCGATGACGAGCGCCAGTGGCAGGTGCAGGGCGTCATCGATTTTGGCGACCTGCTGCGTACCTGGCGCATTGCCGACCTCTCGGTGACCTGCGCGGCACTGCTGCACCATGCCGAAGGCGACCCACTGCGCATTCTGCCGGCGGTGCGGGCCTACCAGGCCCTCAACCCGCTGAGCGAAGCCGAACTGCGTGCCCTGTGGCCGCTGGTGCTCAACCGCGCCGCGGTATTGGTGCTGAGCAGCGAGCAACAGCTGGCTGTAGACCCGGGCAATCAGTACATCCGCAACAACATCGCGCACGAATGGGAGATTTTCGACACCGCAACTGCCGTGCCTTTCGCGCTGATGGAGGCGGCTATTCTGCAGGCGGCCGGTGTTCAACCCAGCCGGCCCGACCTGGCCAGTTGCGCGCCCCTGCTGCCTGAACGGGTCGGCCAGCCGGTGGCTCGCCTCGACCTGGGCGTGCTCAGCCCGCACTGCGAAGCAGGCAACTGGGAACAGCCAGGCTTCGACCAGCGCCTGCTGGCTGCACAACCGGCCCCGGCGTGCACGCTGCATGGCCAGTACCGTCTGTCACAAACCCATATCGACCGCGCTGAAGAACCTGCCACCTGCGCGCTGGGTGTCGAATTGCATGTGCCCAACGCCAGCACCGTGCAGGCGCCGCAGGCCGGTACCTGGCAGCGCCATGGCGATGGCCGCGGCTGCCTGCGCACACCCCACTGGAGCCTGTGGCTAGGTGGCCTGGAGGATGCTCCGGCAGATGGGCAGGCCCTGGCAAAAGGTCAAAAATTGGGCAGCAGCGGTGGCTTGCTCAGCATTCAGCTGTGCCTGGATAACGACGCCCGCCCGCCGTTTTTCGCCACCCCCTCCCAGGCCGCTGCCTGGCTGGCGCTGTGCCCGTCGCCTGCCGCGCTGCTGGGCTTTGATTGCGACGCCGAACCGCTGCCCGATGCACAGGCGCTGCTGGCACGTCGTGATGCCAGCTTCGCCCGTTCGCAAAAGCACTACTACGCGCAACCGCCCCATATCGAACGCGGCTGGCGCAATTACTTGATCGACATGCAGGGCCGGTCTTACCTGGACATGCTCAACAACGTGGCCGTGCTTGGCCACGGGCACCCACGCATGGTGGCGGAATCGGCGCGGCAATGGTCGCTGCTGAACACCAACTCGCGCTTCCACTACGCGGCCATCGCCGAGTTCTCCGAACGCCTGCTGAAGCTGGCGCCAGCAGGCTTCGACCGGGTGTTCCTGGTCAACAGCGGCACCGAGGCCAACGACCTGGCCATTCGCCTGGCCTGGGCCTACAGCGGCGGGCGCGACCTGCTCAGCGTGCTGGAGGCCTACCACGGCTGGTCGGTGGCTACAGACGCCATTTCCACCTCTATCGCCGACAACCCGCAAGCCCTGGAAACCCGGCCAGACTGGGTGCACCCGGTCGAGGCACCGAACACCTTCCGTGGGCGCTTCCGTGGAGCCGACAGCGCCGCCGACTACCTGCGCGACGTCGACGCCAAGCTGGCCGACCTGGATGCCCGTGGCCGCCAACTGGCCGGCTTCATCTGCGAGCCGGTGTACGGCAACGCCGGGGGCATCTCGCTGCCAGCGGGCTACCTGCAGGACGCCTACGCCAAGGTGCGCGCCCGCGGTGGCGTGTGCATCGCCGACGAGGTGCAGGTGGGTTATGGCCGACTGGGCGAGTACTTCTGGGGCTTCGAGGAGCAAGGGGTGGTGCCCGACATCATCACCATGGCCAAGGGCATGGGCAACGGCCAGCCGCTGGGGGTAGTGATCACCCGGCGCGAAATCGCCGAGGCACTGGAGGCGCAGGGTTACTTCTTCTCATCGGCGGGGGGCAGCCCGGTCAGTTGCCGCATCGGCATGGCGGTGCTGGACGTGATGCAAGAGGAAGGGCTGTGGGACAACGCCCGCGACACCGGCCGCTACTTCAAGGCGCGCTTGCAGGCGCTGGTCGACAAGCACCCGCTCGCAGGTGCGGCGCATGGCTCGGGCTTCTACCTGGGGCTTGAGTTGGTGCGCGACCGGCAGACGCTGGAGCCGGCGACCGAGGAGACCTTGCTGCTGTGCGACCGCTTGCGTGACCTGGGCATCTTCATGCAGCCGACCGGCGACTACCTGAACATCCTCAAGATCAAACCACCGATGTGCACCACACTGGCGAGCGTGGACTACTTTGTCGACAGCGTGGACCGTATCCTGTCGGAAGATCTGTAACCTGCCCGAGAGGGATTGTTATAGGCTGTGAGGCCAGTGCCTTCGCACTATCCCGATCCCCTGTAGGAGCAGCCTTGTGCTGCGAAGAGGCCATAGGACCGCACAGTGAATCTTGCTGCTGTCACCGGCCTCTTCGCAGCACAAGGCTGCTCCTACACGCTACGCGGCTCAACCGATCAATCAGGTTTTCTGACAATGGCCTTCACCAGCGACTCACTTGCAGTTTTTCTGGCCGTACTGGAGGCAGGGTCGTTTTCCGCAGCAGCGCGCAAGCTGGGCCGCGTGCCTTCTGCCGTGAGCATGGCCATCGCCCAGCTGGAAGCCGAGCTGGACATGGCCCTGTTCGACCGGGCCACGCGCAAAGCCTTGCCAACCAGCGCCGCCTTGGCCCTCGAACCCCAGGCCCGGCAGGTGATCTGCCAGCTCAACCTGCTCGACGCCCAGGCCCTGCAACTGCACAAGGGGCTGGAAAAGCGCCTGACCATCGCCATGGCCCCAGAGCTGCAAACCGGCCGCTGGAGCCAACCGCTGGAAACCCTCGCGCAAGAATTCCCAAGCCTTGAGATCGAAGTGCGTTCGGCCACACAAGCCGAAGCGATTCGTTTGCTGCATGACGGCAGCGTGCAGCTGGCGCTGGTTTTCGAACGGCCCGGCATCGATGAGCGTGAGTCGTTTCTTGAAGCCGGCAGCCAGTTGCTGGTCGCCGTCGCGTCCCCCCGCCACCCCGCCGGGCGCAACAGCGGCACGCCACTGCCCGAAGAAGCCTTCGCCGAGCAACGGCAAATCATCGTGGCCTCCGGCAAAGCCACCGGCTCCGACCCGCGCATGGTGTTGTCGCGGCGCATCTGGCTGACCGACAGTTATCTGGCTACGCTGGATCTGGTGCAATCCGGCCTGGGGTGGGCCTACCTGCCGCAGCCGCTGGTCGAACCGTTGATTGCCTCGGGCGCCTTGGCCGAGGTGCGCTTCGACAACATGGCCAGCCGCTTACGGCTGTGGGTCGACATCATCTGGGTCAAACCGCGGCCACTGGGCCTGGGCGCGCGGCGCTACCTGGAAGTCGTACGGCAACTGTTCGAAAAGGAGCCGCCAAGGGCCTGACCACGCGCAATGGCCGTCCGGCCGACAACCCGCGGGCACGCCCGCAAGCGAGGCAAACATGCGTCCTTTGATTAGAGCGTTCTACCTGCTGTCGCTGTTCACCTTCGCCAGCCTCGCCCAGGCGGCCGAAACCCCCAGGCAGATCGTCGACGCCTACATGGCAGCCTGGAACGCCCATGACGCCGAAAAGGCCGCCAGCTACCTGGCCAAGGACGCCGAGTACTTCGACGTCACCGTCGGCACCCCGCAAAAGGGCCGCGAAGCCGCACGCGACAACGTGATCAAGGTGTTCGTGGGCGCCGTGCCAGACCTCAAATGGAAGATCAACGGCACGCCGATCGTCGACAAAGACGGCATCGCCTTCCAGTGGACCTTCAGCGGCACCAACACTGGCGCCTGGGACGCGCAAACGCCCGCCACCCACAAAGCACTGTCGTTCGATGGGGTGAGCTATGTGAAGGTCAAAGACGGCAAGATCATCTACCAAGGGGACTACTACGACGCCCTGGGCTTGCACAAGCAGTTAGGGTGGTAACAGCGGCCGGCATCATCAGGCGGGCGCGACCAACCGGTAGCCGACGCCCGCCTCGGTGATGATGAAACGCGGCGCCATGGGGTCATCCCCGAGTTTTTGCCGCAGGTGCCCGACCACGATCCGCAGGTAGTGGGTATCGTCCACATGGGTCGGCCCCCAAATGTCCTTGAGCAACTGCTGCTGGGTAATCACCCGGCCCGGGTGCCCGGCCAGCTGGGCCAGCAACGCATACTCCTTGCGGGTCAGCGCCACCTCGACGCCTTCCAGGGTCACGCGGCGGAAGGCAAAGTCCACGGTCAACGGCCCAAAACTGGCCGCCACCTCGCCCCCGCCGGCCTGCGGCACCTGGCGCAGCAAGGCGCGCACCCGCGCCAGAAATTCCTGAATACCAAACGGCTTGGTCACGTAGTCATTCGCGCCGCCGTCCAGCGCATCGACCTTCTGCACCTCACTGGCCCGCACCGACAGCACCAGCACCGGCACTGCGCTCCACTCACGCAGTTCGCGCAGCACTTGCTGGCCGTCCATGTCCGGCAGGCCGAGGTCGAGCACCACCAGGTCGGGCTTGCCCAAGGCAGCCTGCGCCAGGCCCTCGCTGCCGGTGGCGGCCTCGATCACCTTGTAGCCCTGGGACGTCAGGCTGATGCGCAAAAACTTGCGGATCTGCGGTTCGTCGTCGATGACCAGGAGGGTGGCGGACTGGCTCATGGGGCTTCGCTTTCGGCTTCAGGTTGAGGGGGCAGCGGCAAGCATAAAGTGATGCCGGTGCCCTGGCCATCGATCCCTTCACCCACCAGGATCTGCCCGCCATGGGCGCCGATCATGCCCTGGCAGATCGCCAGGCCCAGGCCAGTGCCCTGCCCGCCCCGGTCACCGCGGGCGGCGGTGTAGAACATGTCGAAAATCTTCTCCCGCTCGGCCACAGGAATGCCTGGGCCCTGGTCGCTGACGGCAATGCGCAGTTGTTCGCCCTGCACCGACACCTGCAGTTCCAGCCGACCCTGGGCCGGCGAGAAGCGTGCAGCGTTCTCCAGCACGTTGACCAAGGCCTGCTCGATCAGCGCCGCATGCACGAACAGCAACGGCAGCTCGGCCGGCACATCGGTGTGCACGCGCAGGGGCGCAAGCACCACCCGCAGGCGGTTCAGCGCACTGCCGACGATGTCTGCGGGGGCCACCCAGTCGCGGGCCAGCTTGAGGCCGCCATGGCCCAGGCGGGTCATGTCGAGCAGGTTCTGGATGTAGCGGTCCAGGCGCTCGGCCTCGTTGCGGGTGCCTTCCAGCAGCTCGCGGCGGTCGTCCTCGGGGATCGCCTCGCCCAGCGCCAGCAAGCTGTCAATGCTGCCGCGCATGGCGGTCAAGGGCGTGCGCAGGTCGTGGGAGACCGAGGCTAACAAGGCGCTGCGCAGTTGCTCGGTTTCGCCATGCAGGCGCGCCGCTTCCAATTGTTCGGCCAGGCGGGCGCGGGCCAGGGCTTGGGCCAGGGGTTGGCCGAGGGCCATGAGCAGGCGCCGGCGCTGGGCGCTGAGCGGGTCGCCAGAGCGCGGGCGCACGCCGAGCAAGGCCAGCGGGTGGTCATCGACCGCCAGCGGCCACCACCACCAGCGGCCATTGGGCAAGGTGTCGCTGCCATGGCCCGCCGCCTGCCCGTGCTGCCAGGCCCACTCGGCGGCGGCGCGCTCGTTGTCGCTGAGGCCGTGGGCCTCGCCGCTGGCCAGGTGCAGCTGGCCTTCGGGGTTACGTTCGAGCAGGCAGACTTGCACATCCTGCCAGCCGTCAAGGTGTTGGCCGGCGGCGTTGAACACCGCTTGGCGGTCGGCGGCAACGGTCAGGCGGCGGGATAAATCAAGCAACTGGTTGGTCTGCGCCTGCGTCTCGCGCAGCGCCTGCAACTGGCGGCGCTGGCGAGCCGCAAGGTTGCCGGTGAGGGCCGCCATCAGCAGGAAGAACACCAGGGTGAGCACGTCTTCTTCGCGCTGGATGCTGAACGAGAAATTGGGCGGGATGAACAGGAAGTCGTAGGTCAGAAACGACAGGGCAGCACAGGCCAAGGCCGGCCCCAGGCTGCTGCGCACCGCTACCAGCAGCACGGCGGCAAGGAACACCAGGGAGATATTGGGCAGCGCCAGCACGCTGGACACGGCCCACGACAAACCGGCCGCCAGCAGCGTGGCAACCAGGGCCAGCAGGTAGTGCCGCCACACCCATACCCGTTGCACGGCCGCACTGGCCCGGGGCGGCTGGGCATCGCGGTCGAGCACGTTGATCTCCAGGCCGTGGCTTTCGCGCAGCAGCCGCGCCGCTACACCGGCGCCGAAGAAGCGACGGCGCAGGCGATCACGCGACTGCCCCACCAGCACCAGGCTGGCACGCCGCTCGCCGGCATGCTGGATCAGCGTGCGCGCCACTTCACCAGCGCGCAGCAGCACCACTTCGCCGCCCAGGCGCTCAGCCAGTTGCTGCGCGGCTTGCAGGCGTTGGCGTGCGGCTTCGTCGCGCAACTTACCGTTGTCGACATGCACCAGGCTCCAGGGCAGGTGCCGGCGTTGCGCTACGCGGCTGGCGTGGCGCACCAGGCGTTCGGCCTGGTCGTCGTCATCGATGCCCACCAGCAGGCGCCCGCGCAGGGCCGGAGCCTCCTGCCCGCGCTGGCGGTAGCCGTGGGCCAGGTCGGCGTCGACCTGGGCGGCGGCGGTCTGCATGGCCAGCTCGCGCAATGCGGTGAGGTTGGTCTGGGAGAAATAGGCATCGATCGCAGCCCGCGCCTGCTCGGGCACGTACACCTTGCCTTCGCGCAAGCGCTCCAGCAATTCGCGCGGTGGCAGGTCGATCAAGACCAATTCGAACGCTTCCTGCAGTACCCAGTCCGGCAGGGTTTCGCGCACCTGCACGCCGGTGATATCGCGGACCTTGTCGTTGAGGCTTTCCAGGTGCTGGACGTTGACCGTGGTGTACACGTCGATGCCGGCGGCGAGCAGTTCCTGAACGTCCTGCCAGCGCTTGGCGTGGCGGCTGCCGGGGGCGTTGGTGTGGGCCAGTTCGTCGACCAGGGCCAACGCAGGTGCGGCCTTGAGCAGGCCGTCGAGGTCCATTTCCTCAAGGGTGACGCCGCGGTACTCGCTGCGCAGCAGGGGCTGCTGGGGCAGGCCACCAAGCAGCGACTCGGTTTCGGCGCGGCCATGGGTTTCGACGACCCCGGCCAGCAGGTGTACGCCCTGGCGTTGCTGGCTGTGGGCGGCTTGCAGCATGGCGTAGGTCTTGCCCACACCCGGTGCGGCGCCGAGGAATACCTTGAGCCTGCCGCGGCCTTCGCGCGGGAGGTTGGCCAACAGCGCGTCTGCGCGGGCGGAATCACTCATGTTTCATCCTTCGATTGTGCGGCGATCGGTGAATCTGGGCCTGCTCTGCAGGCCTTCGCGGGCAAGCCCGCTCCTACAGGTACCGCGCCACATTCTGCAGCTGCGCTATTACTGTGGGAGCGGGTTTACCCGCGAAGGGCCGCAACGCGGCCCAACTGTCAGCGGCCCAATATCTCCAGGGCCTGGTTCAGCGCCAGGACATTGACCACAGGCGGCCCGATCAATGGGTGGAGGGTGGCCTCTTCCACCAGGGCTTGCAAGCGCTCAACGGGCACCTTGCGGGCCGCTGCCACACGCGCTACCTGATAAGCCACCGCCTCCGGCGGCAAATGCGGGTCCAGGCCACTGCCTGAGGTGGTCAGCAAGGCTTGCGGCACAGGCCCTTGCTCAGCCCGGTACAGCTTCGCGGCCTCGCTGCCCACCCGCTCGGCCAGCGCCGGGTTGCTCGGCGACAGGTTGCTGGCACTGCTGGCAACCGTGGCATAAGCCCCTGCCGAGGGCCGCGAATGGAACCAGCCATCGCCTTGGAAATCCTGGGCGATCAGTGCCGAGCCGCGCACCTCGCCGCGCACGTCACGCACCAGGCTGCCATTGGCCTGTTCAGGGAAGGCGACCTGGGCAATACCGGTCACCGCCAGCGGGTACAACGCGCCGGTGACCAGCGTCATCAACAAGGCCAGGCTCAAGGCCGGGCGTACATAAGTGTTCATGGCGGCCTCCTCAGACCAGGTGCAAGGCATTGAGCAGCATGTCGATCAGCTTGATCCCGGCGAACGGCACGATGATCCCGCCCAGCCCGTAGATCAGCAGGTTGCGCCGCAGCAGGTGGGCCGCGCTCGCCGCGTGCACCCGCACACCGCGCAGCGCCAGCGGGATCAACACGATGATGATCAGCGCGTTGAACACGATCGCCGACAAGATCGCGCTCTGCGGGCTGGCCAGGTGCATCAGGTTGAGCACGCCCAGCTGCGGGTAGATGGCCGCGAACAACGCCGGCAGGATAGCGAAGTACTTGGCCACGTCGTTGGCAATCGAGAAGGTGGTCAAGGCGCCACGGGTCACCAGCAGTTCCTTGCCCACCTGGACCACGTCGAGCAGCTTGGTCGGGTCGCTGTCCAGGTCGACCATGTTGGCCGCCTCACGGGCTGCCTGGGTGCCGTCGTTCATGGCCATGCCCACATCGGCCTGGGCCAGCGCCGGGGCGTCGTTGGCGCCGTCGCCGCACATGGCGACCAGGCGGCCGTCGTTTTGCTCCTGACGGATGCGCGCCAGCTTCTTCTCTGGGGTGGCCTCGGCCAGCACGTCATCGACCCCGGCCTCGGCGGCAATGGCAGCGGCCGTCAGCGGGTTGTCACCGGTTACCATCACGGTGCGGATACCCAGCTTGCGCAGCTCGGCAAAGCGCTCGCGAATACCCGGCTTGACCACGTCCTTGAGGTGGATCACCCCAAGCAAGCGCTGGTCGACACACACCAGCAGCGGCGTGCCGCCACTCTGGGCAATGCGCTCGACCTCGCGGGCCAATGCCGGCGGCATTTCCAGCCGTTGCAGGCCAACGAATGCCAGCACCGCATCGACAGCACCCTTGCGGTAGCGGTGCTGCTGGAAGTCGACACCCGACAACCGTGTCTCGGCGCTGAAGGCGATCGGTTCGAGCTGCTGCCCGGAGGGTTCGACGAAGTCGTGCAACTGGCGCAGGTACTCGACGATCGACTTGCCCTCGGCTGTGTCATCGGCCAGCGAGGCGAACAAGGCACCCTCCCCCAGCTCCTTGGCGGTGACGCCCGGCGCGGCATGCAGCGCGCTGCAGCGGCGGTTGCCGAAGGTGATGGTGCCGGTCTTGTCGAGCATCAGGGTGTGCACGTCGCCCGCAGCTTCCACCGCGCGGCCGGAGCGGGCAATGACGTTGAGCCGGACCAGGCGGTCCATGCCGGCAATACCAATGGCCGACAGCAAGCCGCCGATGGTGGTGGGGATCAACGTCACCAGCAGTGCGGCCAGGAAGATCAACGGCAGGCTACCGCCGGCAAAGTGGGCGAACGGCTGTAGGGTCACGACCACGATCAGGAAGATCAGGGTCAGGCCAATCAGCAGGATATCCAGGGCAATCTCGTTGGGCGTCTTCTGCCGTTTGGCCCCTTCGACCAAGGCGATCATGCGGTCCAGGGTCGACTCGCCAGGGTTGCTGGTGATGCGGATCAGCAACCAGTCAGACACCAGCCGCGTGTTGCCGGTGACCGCCGAACGGTCGCCGCCGGACTCGCGGATCACCGGGGCCGACTCACCGGTGATGGCCGCCTCGTTGACCGCCGCGATGCCTTCGATTACCTCACCGTCACCCGGGATCAGTTCACCCGCGATCACCTTGACCACATCGCCCTTGCGCAGCGCGGTCGCGGCAACCGTTTCGAAAGCGCCAGCGCTGTCGCGACGCTGGGCACTCAACCCCTGGCTCCCAGCCTTGAGGCTGTCGGCGCGGGCCTTGCCACGGCCTTCGGCGAGGGCTTCGGCGAAGTTGGCGAACACCACGGTAAACCACAGCCACAAGGCAATTTGCACCGCCACTGTTGTGCTCACGCCACTGCCGGGGGCAAAACACAACACAGTGGTCAGCGCGGCAGTCAGCGCCACCACCAGCATCACCGGCGAGCGCTTGAGCTGCCGAGGGTCCAGTTTAACGAAGGCCTGGATCAGGGCCGGGCGCCAGAGCGCGGCGAAGCGGGTCTGGTCCTTGGCGCTGTGGGGGGCTTTTACTTCAGGAATGGGCATGTTCATGGTGGTTCCTCAGAAGCCCAGGCTCAGGTGTTCGGCAATTGGCCCGAGGGCCAAGGTCGGCAGGAAGGTCAGGCCACCCACCAACAGGATGGTCACCAGCAACAGGCCGGTGAACAGCGGGCCGTGGGTGGGGAAGCTGTTCAGCCCCTGGGGTGCGCTCTTTTTCGCCGCCAGGCTGCCGGCCAGGGCCAATATCGGCAGGATGTAGCCGAAGCGGCCGACCAGCATGGCCAGGCCGATCATCAGGTTGTGGTACACCGTGTTGGCGCCAAAACCAGCAAAGGCCGAACCGTTGTTGGCGGTGCCGGAGGTGTAGGCGTACAGCAGTTGGCTAAAGCCATGGGCACCGGGGTTGCTCACCGCCGCCGCCGGGCCCGGCAGGCTGGCGGCGATGGCGCCCAGCACCAGCACGCCGACCGGCATCACCAGCAAAGTCGCCACCAACAGTTGCACCTCACGCGCTTGCAGCTTCTTGCCCAGGTATTCCGGGGTACGGCCAATCATCAGGCCGGCCAGGAACACGGCGATCAGCACGAACAACAGCATGCCGTAGAGCCCCGCACCGACGCCGCCGAAGATCACCTCGCCGACCATCATGTTGACCATCGCAACCATGCCGGTCAGCGGGTTGAGGCTGTCGTGCATGGCATTGACCGAGCCATTGGAGGCTGCCGTAGTGGTCACTGTCCACAGCACCGATCCGGTGGTGCCGAAGCGGCTTTCCTTGCCTTCCAGCGGCGCGCTTTGCTGCACCTGCGCACTCTGCAAGGCCGGGTTGGGCTGGTATTCGGACCACAGCGCTGTAGCCCCACCGATAAGGAACAGGCTCAGCATGCAGGCAAGAATCGCCCGGCTCTGGCGCAGGTCTTTCACGTAATGGCCGAAGGTGAACACCAGCGCCGCCGGGATGAGAATGATCGACGCCACCTCGAACAGGTTGCTCCACGCCGTGGGGTTTTCGAACGGGTGTGCCGCGTTGACGCCGAAGAAGCCGCCGCCGTTGGTGCCCAGCTGCTTGATGGCGATCTGGCTGGCGGCCGGACCGAGCGGGATGGTCTGGTCAGTGCCTTGCAGGGTCAGTGCGTGCGCATAGTCGGCAAAGGTCTGCGGCACACCCTGCCACACCAGCAGCAGCGCCAGCACCAGGCACAGGGGCAACAACCCGTAGAGCGTGGCCCGAGTCATGTCGACCCAGAAGTTGCCCAGGGTGGCGGCCGAACGGCGGGCAATGCCGCGGCACAGGGCCACAAGTACTGCCAGGCCAGTGGCAGCACTGACGAAGTTCTGCACCGTCAGGCCCAGCAACTGGCTCAGGTAGCTGACCGATGACTCGCCGCTGTAAGCCTGCCAGTTGGTGTTGGTGACGAAGCTTACGGCGGTGTTGAACGCCAGCGACCATTCCTGCCCGGGCAGTTGCTGTGGGTTGAGCGGCAAGTAGCCCTGCAACAACAGCACGGCAAACAACAACAGGAACCCGGCCAGGTTGAAGGCCAGCAACGCCAGGGTGTATTGCTTCCAGTTCTGCTCCTGGTCGGCGCGTACGCCTGCCAGTCGATAGCAGGCCTGCTCAACCGGGCCCACCACCGGTGACAGCCAGGTGCGTTGGCCTTCCATCACCTTGTAGTAGAACCGCCCAAGCCAAGGTGCCGGTAGCAGCACGATGGCGAAAAACGCCAGTAACAAGGCAAAGTCGTAACTGTGCATGGCCACTCCCTAGCTGCGATCGGCGCGCAGCAGCGCCATCAGCAGGTAAATCGCCAATGCCACTGCCAGCAGCAGTGACAGCCCGTCGAGCATGTTCATGTGTGGAGCTCCCCGTGGTGCGGCGCTTGGGCCGCTTTGGGGAAATTGTCCGAGGGAGGGGCGTAAAGGGGCGAGATCGAGGGATGGATCAACGCATAAAGAATGTGTAAAAAACGCGCCCCGTTCAAGGGCGCTACGGTGTTTGCTGCCCGGCGTTGCGGCTCCAGTCCAGCAGCAGGCTATACCCCACCGCCAGCAAAGTCGGCCCGATGAACAGGCCAATGAAGCCAAAGGCGATCAACCCGCCGAACACACCGAGCAGCACGATGACCAGCGGCAGGTTGCCGCCACGGCTGATCAGGTAGGGCTTGAGCACGTTGTCCACGCCACTGATGACGAAGGTGCCCCAGATACCCAGGAACACCGCCATGCCGTACTCCCCTTTCCACGCCAACCAGGCCGTCGCGGGGATCCACGCCAGGGGTGGCCCCATGGGGATCAGGCTGAGCATGAAGGTCACCAGGCCCAGCACGATGGCCCCGGGGACGCCGGCAATCAGGAAGCCGATCAGCGCAAGCAAGGCCTGGGCCGCTGCCGTGCCGATGACACCGTTGACCACGCGTTGCACGGTGCCCGCCACCAGGTCCAGGTAGTAC
Organism: Pseudomonas sp. 5.2; assembly: GCF_059025405.1. Taxonomy (NCBI): domain Bacteria; kingdom Pseudomonadati; phylum Pseudomonadota; class Gammaproteobacteria; order Pseudomonadales; family Pseudomonadaceae; genus Pseudomonas; species Pseudomonas sp. 5.2. The sequence continues at coordinate 311,140 of NZ_JBYBHH010000001.1, read as the reverse complement.
TCGGCGCGATCGCCGGTCAAGCGCTGCAACAGGCGCAGCACGAACGCCGACAGGCGCGGGCCGTCACGGTAGAAGAAGAACACGAAGACCAGGCTCAAGCTCAGTTCGAGCATGCCGCTGCCAATCTGCGCACTGCGCGCCAGCAACCAGTTGCCCACCTGGCCCAGGTAAGGCTTGATCGAAGCGATCAAGGCCGCACCTTGCTGGTCGAGCGATTGCCACCAATTGACCATGCGCTCACCCACCAGGGGAATGCTGCCCAGCCAGGCCGGCGCCTCGGGCAGGCCATCCACCTGCACATCACGGACAAACGCCGTGGCATCACGAATGTGATCCGCCAGGTTGAAACCCAGCCATACCAGCGGCAACGCCACGATAAGAATCCAGGCCGCCGTCAGCAGGCTGGCGGCCAACGTTTCGCGCCCGCCCAGCGCACGCGTCAGCAAGCGCATCAGCGGCCAGCTGGCAAAGGCCAAAATGGCGCCCCACAGCAGCGCCGAAATGAACGGTGCCATGACCCACAACGCAGCGCCGAGCAGCGTCAACAGGACGATCTGGATCAGCAGGCGGTCATTATTGGCCATGGCGGTGCTCGTTCAACGGATCAGTTCCAGGTGCAGGCCATCGGTGGGGGCGTTGCCGACCTCGAGCCGGTTGCTGCGCACGCCCGCCTTGACCAGTTGCTCACGCCACGCTTCGGCCTCTTTGCCGCTGAGGCTGGCGCGCAAGGTGCTGTCCAGGTTGAGGCTACGCCCCAACAACGCCACCCAGGCAGGTTGCGGCGTGCTCAGGTCAGGGTAGTCGAGCTTGCCGGTGTCGCGCATTTCGCGCAGCACCGTGGCGGCCGTGGGCAGCAGCTCACCCAGCGGGCTGGCAGCGACGAACTCTTCCACGTGCAGGTAGGCGCGGCGGTTGCCGCGGGTGACGCTGTACAACGCCACCAGTGTGTCGGCCTCTTCTGCAGAACGGCGTAGGAGGATGAACGCCTGCTGCTCGTCTCCGCCATTGAGCCGTGCACTGCCGAATACATCATTGGCCCAAAGGCTGGCTTCGCCGCAGTCGCGGCCCTGGCACCAGAACAACGGGTAACCCCCGTCGTGTTGCAGTGCTTCGCGGGCGCTGGTGAACGCTTCGCGGGCCGTGCGCTCCACCGGCAGTTCATAGGTGACCGAGCTGACCTGGCCACGGCTTTCGACCTTGTCGTCGACCCGCAGGCGGCCGCTGATCTTGCGCAAAGGCCCCATGGGGTACACGCGCTCCTGCTCCACTGCAGGGCGTTGGTCGACCACTTTGGCATCCACGGGAACGGGCAGGCTACCTGCCCACAGCAAGGGGCTGGCGAGCACGAAGCAGGCAGCGAGGGTAGTACGGAGGGTTACGGGCGCGCTCATCGGCAGCCCAGTCGGCGCGGAGCGCCGAAGCTAAGGTCCAGCGTGTCTGGCATGTGCATGGTTGTCTCCCTGTTCAACCCGCCAAGCCTCGGCACTTGTCCGGTGCAAGTCAAGCAAAGCCAAAGAAGCGATTGAAACAGTCTGCGACAAGGGCCGCGCCCTGCTCATCGTTCAGGTGCAGGTGATGCCCCCCAGGCAGCGTCACCTGCTCAAAGCGTAGCTGCTCCAGCAACTCGGTGTGGCGCGCCAGCATGCCATCGGCGGCCACCACCAGGCAGGCCGGGCAACTCACCCGCCTGACAAAGGCCATGGCTTGCGCGTGGCTCAGGCGAACAGGGGACGGCAAGGTCAGGCGGCTGTCGCTGCGCCAGCTGTACCCCCCCGCTACTGGCATCAGCCCACGCTGGGCCAACAGTTCGGCTGCCTCGCGGCTGACGGCGACCATACCCTTCATGCGCGCCTGCACGCCCTGCTCCAACGCCGGGTAGACGGATTTACGTTTGCCATCCAGGCGCAGCTGCGCCTGCAATGCCATGCCCAGGCGTTCACCGGCGTCCTGCTCGGCCCCGGTGGGCGGAATGACGCCATCGATCAGCGCCAGGTGGCTGACCCGCTCCGGCAAGGCGCCCGCCAGTTGCACTGAGATGATCGCCCCCAGTGAATGGCCCAGCAAGGCAAAGCGCTGCCAACCCAACTGCTCGGCCACCCGCAACACATCGTGGGCGTAGTCGGCCAGGGCATAACTGGCGCCAGGCGGGCGATGCTCCGAGTAACCATGGCCCGCCAGGTCCAGGGCGACGATGCGCAGGCCCTGCAGCCGCGGCGCCAGCCGGGCAAAGCTGTTGGCGTTGTCCAGCCAGCCGTGCAGGGCAATCACCGGCAGCCCATCCTCAGGGCCGAACAGGTGCGCAGCCAGCTCGATATGGCCCAGGCTCAGGCGGATTTCCTCCATGTGCGCGCTCATTCGTGGCTCCAACGGTCGAACAGGCCTTTGATCAGGCTGGCGGTGTCGGTCGGGCGTTCCAGGGGGAACATGTGCCCGCCCGGCACGCTGTGGTACTCGCCTTTGGCCATGCCGCGCACGGCCAGCGTGTGGTGCCGGCGGATCACGTTGCTGCGCTCGCCGCGCACCATCGCCAGTGGTACCTGCAGTTGCCGGGCAGGCGCTGGGCTGGCATGGGGGATGCTGCGGTAGATACTGATCTCGGTAGCCGGGTCGAAACGCAGGCGCAGCCCTTCTTGCGCGGGCTCCAAGCCATGCTCCAGGTAGGCTTCCAGGCAGTCGGGGTCAAAGTGGCGGAACAAGCGTTTGCTGGCGAAATAGTCCCGTGCGCTGTCGCGATCGGCAAACGCCTCGCGCCGCCCCAAAGTGCGGCCGGCCGGGGTGATGCGGTCGATAAAGCCAAAACGCTTGGCAGTGCGCAGCAGCCACTGATCGGCGCGGGTCAGCACCGGCGAGTCGAGCATCACCACCCCGCGGTAATACTCGGGGCAACGCAAGGCGGCATGCAAGTGCAGTACCCCGCCCAACGAATGGCCAACCCCCCAGACCGGCGCGTCCTGCTGCGCCAGGTGGTGCAGCAATTCATCGACCAGGTTCTGCCAGTTTTCATTCACCGGGAAGCGCGGGTCGTGGGCATGCTGGGGCAGGTGGTGAACGTGATAGTCCGGCGCCAGGGCAGCGAACAGCTTGCCGTAGGTGGCAGACGGGAAACCATTGGCGTGGGCAAAGAAGATGTGCTGCGACATGGCGCCTGGTCCGGACGGTGGGAGGATGGCCCATTGTCGGCATCGCGGGGCCGCTCGGCAATGTCCGGAAAGGTCATCGGCGAGGGCTATCAGGTCATCGGGTACGCACAAAACTGGCCAGCGAACGCTGCAGGCAGGCCTGCATATAGGCCAGCTGGCTCTCGAGCACTTCACGCGCCAGGCACTGGTCCTCATAGTCGAGCTGCAATCGGCGCAGCGCCAGGCAACTGGTCTGCAGCAAGCGGGACACCCGCAGGCAGGCTTCCTGCAGCTCGCCCAGGTCGTCTTTAGCATCGCCCACCTTGCCCATCAGGTGATAAAGCTTGGCGTCGGCCGAGTCGCGCAACACGCTGTACCGGGCAAAGTCCAGCACCACGCCTTCCTGCACTTTGTCTACTGTGGGTTGCAAGTCCAGTGAACGTAACAGCGCTTGCATATCACCCTTCATCAACTGCTCCCTGCCTGGCCACTCATTCGATGTGGCGCCACGCTAGCAAGCGGTCGAGTGAAGCGGCAACTGGCAGAAATGCCAGTTGCCAAGAGGCGTCAGGCTGGCGAACTGATTGCGCGCAAGGTCATCAGGCCTGCCAACGGCCACTCCCCTTCCAGCTCCGCCAGGCTGGCGGTGCTCATGGGCGCCGGTTGCTGTACATGACCATGCTCCAGGGCACAGACCAAGGCCCCCACCAGTGGTTGGTGGCTAACCAACAGCACGTGCTCCAGGCCGAGCTTTTCGATTTCACCGATCACCTGCTGCACATTGCTGTCCGGCGTCAGCCAGGCCGCGGTGCGCACTGGCGCGGGGAAATCCAAGGTGTCATGCACCAGCGCTGCCGTTTGCTGGGCACGGACATAAGGGCTGGCGATGATGGCCTGCAACGGCTGCCCAAGCAGGCGCGCGGCAGTGTGCAGCACCTGCTCGCGGCCATGGCTGGTCAGGCGGCGTTCGGCGTCGCTGTTGGCCCGAGGCTCTGCCTCACCGTGGCGCAGCACCCACAGCTTCACAGCTTGGGCTCTTCGTCACGCACCGGGTGCGGCGCGGGTGCCACAGCATGGGGCGCCTCACCTTCTGGGGCGCGCGGGGCTGGCCAGTCGGCGAATGGCCAAGGCTTCTGGTCGCTGTGAAAGCTGCCGAAGCGGCCGATCTGCGCCAGGTACTGGCTGAGGCTATCGCCGAAGTTCATCAGGCTGGCGCTGGGGGCGCCGTAGACCAAGCGGTAGATCAGCTGTACCAGCACCAGGCCGCCCAACAGCAGCTCGGCCAATTGCCAGACCACCAGGAACACCAACATCCACAGCACCCGCAGGATGATCGACTCGCGCTGGGCGCGTTCGGGCGTATCGTTCATGTGTCGCTCCTTGTTCCGGTCGAAGCCGCTGACGGCTTAATTAAAACCACTGATGGAAATGAAATCGACGTCGGTCTTGGGTTCGGCGCGCATCAGGTGCTCGATCACCTGGTTCAAGGTACGGCCCTCGAACAGGATGGCGTGCAGGCCCGCCACCAGCGGCATGTACACCTGAACTTCCTGCGCCTTGGCCTTGAGCACCTTGAGGGTGTTCACCCCTTCGGCAACTTCGCCCAGCCGATTGACGGCCTGCTCCAGGCTCAGGCCTTGGCCCAGGGCGTGGCCGACCTGATAGTTGCGGCTCTTGGGCGAGGAACACGTAACGATCAGGTCACCGACACCGGCCAGGCCCAGGAAGGTCATGGGGTTGGCACCCTGGCTCACGGCGAAGCGGGTCATCTCGGCCAGGGCACGGGTAATTAGCATGCTCTTGGTGTTCTCGCCCATGCCCAGGGCCACGGCCATGCCGGCAATAATGGCGTAGACGTTTTTCAGTGCCCCGCCCAGCTCGACCCCGAAGCGGTCAGCACTTGCGTAGACGCGGAAGGTACGCCCGTGCAATACGGCCTGCACCTGTTGGCAGAGTTGTTCATCTTCGCTGGCGACCACGGTGGCGGTCAGCGCATGTTCGGCGATTTCGCGGGCCAGGTTTGGCCCCGACAGGACGCCGATACGGGCTTGAGGTGCGATTTCTTCGATGATCTGGCTCATCAGCTTGAAGCTCTGCGCCTCGATACCCTTGGTCAGGCTGACCAGGCCCTTGCCGCGCAACAACTCGGCATGGGGTGCCAGCACGCTGCGCAAGGCGCTCGACGGCAAAGCGACGAACACCAGGTCGCAGGCCTGCAAGGTGCCCAGCAGGTCGTTGACCGGCTCTACGCCGTCGTGCAGGCGAATGCCTTTGAGGTAGCGTGGGTTCTCGCGGTTGACACGCATGGCCTCGGCCTGCTCGGGGTCGCGCATCCATTGGCGCACCGGCACACCGTTTTCCGCCAGCAGGTTCGCCACGGCGGTGCCGAAGCTGCCGCCTCCCAGAACTGCAACAGGCTGCTGTTCAGTCATATCTAATCCGTTAAAGCCAAAAGTTAAGTGGCGACGCTGCATTATACGGTGCGTATTCGACAGGGCCAGTGCCAGCGCCTACGAAAGGGCTGGCAAGGAAGCCCTGATCACTGGCAAAAGCCCTGCGGTCGGTTAACATGCCTGTTTCATCCCTGAAACAAGGTCGTACCGTGTTCCCAGGCACGCCTCCTTACCCGCGTCTTCTGCTTCTGACTGCCCTGCTCGGCGGCCCGGCCATGGCCGACGATCTGTTCATCGACAACACCGACCTGCCGCAGGTTCTGACCGCCACCCGGCTCAAACAATCCCCGGCGGCGGTCCCTGGCAGCATGACCGTGCTCGACAGTGAGCTGATCCGCGCCAGCGGCGCCCGCGATATCCCCGAACTGCTGCGCCTGGTGCCGGGCATGATGATCGGCTACGGCGCCGGCAACCAGCCGACGGTCAACTACCATGGCAGCAACGTCAACGACGCGCGGCGCATGCAGGTGCTGATCGATGGCCGCTCGGTGTACCGCGCGGGCCTGGCGACGGTGGACTGGAGCGACATCCCCCTGGCCATGGAAGACATCGAGCGCATCGAGGTGTTCCGCGGCCCCAACACGGTCAGCTATGGCGCCAACGCCTTGATGGCCGTGGTCAACATCCTCACCCGCAACCCGGCGGACAGCCATGGCACGCGCCTCAAGGTCACCCGCGGCGAGGATGGCATCAACGATTTCTACGCCAGCCATGGTTTTGGCTGGGACGGCGGCGACATGCGCCTGTCGGTGTCCGGCCAGCAAGACGATGGCTTCGATCAGGACCAGTACGGCCAGGACTACCGTGACAGCCGCCGCCTCACCCGCTTCAACCTCAGCGCCAGCCACACCCTGGCCCCCGACCAGACCCTGGAATGGCAACTGGCGGCCAAAGAAGGCAGCAACCAGCGCCCCTATACCTACCAGCCGGTGTTCCCCTACGTCACCGAGCGCGGCGACAACACCGACGCCAACGCCAAGGATTACGCGGGTTCGGTACGCTGGAACATCGACTTCAACCCCGAGCACAGCCTGTACGTCCAGGGTTCGGCCCAGCACTTCGACCGCCAGCAAGTCTGGCGCGCCTGCGATGCGGCGCTGTCGTTCAGCCCAGAGCTGACCCGCCTGTGGCAGTTGAACCCGAACTTTGCCGAGCTGGTGGCGCGCGGCGCAAACGCTCCACCGCGCAGCAGCAACCCCGAAGAACAGGCGCTGGTCGATGCCATCAAGGACCAGTGGAACAACCAAGGTGGCCGCGATGTGGTCTGCGGCGATGTCGACCAGAGCACCCGCGAAACCCGCTACGACCTGGAAATCCAGGACACCCTGAGCCTGACCGACAGCCTGCGCCTGCTCAGCGGCATGAACTACCGCTATGATCGTGCCGACTCGCAGACGTACTTCAATGGCAGCCTCGTCGACCAGACCTGGCGCCTGTTCGGCCAGCTGGAATGGCGGGCCGACGAACACTGGATCATCCAGGGCGGGGCGATGTTCGAAGACGCGCGCCTGTCTGGCAGTTCGCTGACCCCACGGGTGGCGGTCAACTACCTGATCACCCCGCGCCATGGCCTGCGTGCTGTCTATTCCGAAGCGGTTCGCTCCCCCGACATGTTCGAGAACAACGTCAACTGGAGCTACACGGTCAAAAACCTCAACCCCAGTGCGTTTGGCCAGCCGCACGGTGAGTATTTCGTCAAGACCCGCGGCCCGGGCGACCTCGAGCAAGAGCGCATGCGCTCGCGCGAGCTGGGCTACAACGGCTATTTCAGCGACATCGACCTGAGCATGGATGTGAAGCTGTTCTACGACGAGATCACCGGAATGATCAGCGAGCCTTTGAAGAACAACCAATACATCGCCAGCAACAGCAACAAGGCGCGTTTCACCGGCAGCGAGGCGCAACTGGACTGGCGCCCCACCCTGCGTGACCGCCTGCGCGTGACCTACGCCTACGTCGACGCCTGGGCCAGCAACCCCGACGACCGCCGCCTCAGCGCCCGCAACAGCGGCTCGGCGGGCTGGATGCGCGAGTGGGGCGACGGCTGGTCGAGTGCGCTGTTCTATTACGGTGACGATGCCCTCAACCAGTACCGCTACGAGCGCCTGGACCTGCGCCTGGCCAAGCGCTTCCGGGTACAGGGCAGCAACCTTGAGCTGGCGGCGCTGTGGCAACAACGCCTGGACGATGAGCCCACGACTGCGCTGCAAAACCGCTACGACAGCCGCCACCGCCTGAGTGTCAGCGCGGAGCTGGAGTTCTGATGGCCCGCTTGCTGCGCGTGCTGCTGCTTTGCCTGTGGCCCCTGGGGCCGCTGTCCGCCGGTGAAATCTTGCTGGTCGGTGGCGAGGATCAGCCCGGCATTCGCAGCTTCGTCGCCGCATTCGAAAGCCATCGCCCGCATGATCGGGTGCGTTTCCAAACCACTGCCGACTTGCCCCGCCCAAGCCAGCTCAAGGGCGATCAACGCCTGGTGCTGCTTGACAGTGCCGCGCTGGACTGGCGCCTGAGTGAAAACGCCGGGCCACCAGCATTGGCCATGCGGGTCAGCCGAGTACAGGCTGAACAGCGCCTGGGAAAGTCGCGCCCCCCCTTCCTTACACTGCTGTGGAGCGACCCGCCCCTGGCCCGGCAACTGCGCCTGGCGCGCTACCTGCTGCCACAGGCGCAACGCATCGGGGTGCTTTACGGTAGGCAAAGTGCCTTTTTGCTGGATGAACTGCGCCATGCCGCCCGCCCGCTGGGCCTTGAGATCATTGCCCAGGACTGGCCCGACCAACGTGACAGCCGGCCCCTGCAACAGCTGTTAGGCAACAGCGATGTACTGCTGGGCCTCGACGACCCCGCCCTGTACAACCCCAAGACGGCGAAAAACCTGCTGCTCAGCAGCTACGGCCGGCAAATGGCGTTGATTGGCCCAAATGCCGGCTTCGTTCGCGCAGGCGCCCTGGCCAGCACCTACAGCGACCAGGACGACTGGCTGGCCGTGCTCGACCATTTGCTCGACCAGCCACCCGCGCGCTGGCCGCGAAGCCTTTACCCGGCGCGCTACGGCGTCAGTGGCAACCAGCAGGTGGCACGCGCCCTGGGCCTTGAACCGATCGACCCGAACGCCGCTGCCAAGGCCCTGGCCGAAGGAGAATCCACCCCATGAGCAGACGCCTGAGCTGGGACATCCACACCCGCACCCAGATCATCAGCCTTGGCCCGGCCCTGCTGCTGACCTTGCTGCTGATCAGCTTCTTTACCTTCGTGCGTATCCAGGACTTGCGCCAGGAACTCAACCACACCGGCCAACTGATCGCCAACCAGCTGGCGCCCGCCTCCGAGTACGGGGTTATCTCGGGCAACAACGAGGTGCTCGAAGGGCTGATGCGCGCCACCCTGAGCATTCCGCACGTGCGCTTTCTCGAGGTGCAGGACAGCCGCAACCACATCCTGGTCTACGTTGAGCAGTCCGACGAAAGCGCCAACCGGGCGCAGCAAGTGGAAGTGTTCCAAGCGCCCATCCGCCTTCAGCAAATCCGCCTGGACACCGACTTCCTGCAGCCCGGCAACACCTCCACGCCGGCCATTGGCGACGACTACCTGGGGCGGGTGATCGTGGGCATGTCCGATGACGCCTTCAGCCAGCGCCAGCAGGAAATCGTCATCAAGGCGGGCATCCTGGCCCTGTTCGCCCTGCTGTTCACCTTCCTGCTGGCCCGCCGCCTGGCCATGAGCCTGGCCAAGCCGATCAGCGACATGGGCCACGCGGTCAAGGCCATTCAGCAAGGCGAGTACAACACGCCCCTGCCCGTGGTGGATGACAGTGAACTGGGCCATCTGGCGCACCACATCAACAACCTGGCCAACGCCCTGGAGCAAGCCAGTGACGAGCAGAAGCGCGCCATCGCCCAGTTGACCCAGGCCCGTGAAGAAGCCGAACAGGCCAACCGGGCCAAGTCGGACTTCTTGGCGATGATGAGCCATGAGCTGCGCACCCCCATGAATGGCGTGCTGGGCATGCTGCAATTGCTCGAAACCACGCCCCTGACCAGCGAGCAGGCCGAGTACACCGCCGTTGCCAGCGAGTCCACCGGGCACCTGCTCAAGGTCATCAACGACATTCTCGATTTCTCGCGCATCGAACGCACCGCACTGGAGCTGGAGCGCATCGACTTCAACCTCGGCGAGCTGATCGCCAGCAGTGTCCAGTCGTTCCAGCACAGTGCCCAGCAACGTGGCCTTGGCTTGCACCTGAACATGCCGACGGGCATCGAGCACCTGAACGTGAACGGCGACCCCACGCGTATTCGGCAGATTCTGCTGAACCTTGTCGGCAATGCCCTGAAATTCACCGAGCAGGGCCAGGTGCAGGTCGAAGCGCGCTGCCAGGTGCTGGACCGCCAACTGCTGTGGTTCACCTGCAGCGTGCGCGATACCGGTATCGGCATCGACAGCGACCGCCTGGAAATGATGTTCGTGGCCTTCCAGCAGGCCGACAGCTCGATTTCCCGGCGCTATGGCGGCACGGGCCTGGGCCTGTCGATCGCACGTACGCTGGCCGAACGCATGGGCGGCAAGCTGCGCGGTGAGAGCCGCGAAGGCCTGGGCTCGACCTTTACCCTGGAAATGCCCTTGGCCCTGGCCGCACCGGCCCAGGCGCCACTGCCCGGGGCGGTGCGTGAACAGCGCCCACTTACCGGCAGCGAGCGGGTGCTGCTGGTGGAGGACAACCCGGTCAACCAGAACGTCATCGAAGCCATGCTGCGCAGCCTGGGGCTTGAGGTGAGCGTGGCGGCAGACGGTATCCAGGCGGTCGAACAGGTCAGCCAGCAACCGTTCGCCGCCATTCTGATGGACTGCCGGTTGCCGAACCTGGATGGCTATGAAGCCACCCAGCGCATCCGCCTGCTGCCAAACGGCATCCACGTGCCGATCATCGCCTTGACCGCGAACGCCTTGCAGGGCGACCGTGAGCGTTGCATGGCCGCGGGCATGGACGACTACCTGAGCAAACCCTTGCGCCGCACCGAGCTGCAGCGGGCGCTGCAACGCTGGTTACCCGGTCAGACAACCGCGACTGGCGATAAATGCTAAAGTGCGGCAGTCTTAAGGACTGGACAGGACGTTCTTCGGACCTGAAAATAGACGTTTCAGTGAACACCTGTACTTCTTTCGCCAGGTGCACTGTGACTTTCACCACAACGCAATAGTCTACCTGTAGGCTGCCGCCCCGGAGTCATCGCTTTTCGGGCCGGCCGGGAAGATTCATCCCCTGCCGCAGGGGGTTATTGAGGAGCTCGCATGACCAAACAACACGCCTTTACTCGGGAAGACCTGCTGCGCTGCAGTCGCGGTGAGCTGTTCGGCCCAGGTAATGCGCAACTGCCCGCGCCGAACATGCTGATGGTCGATCGCATCACCCATATCAGCGAAGAAGGCGGCAAGTACGGCAAAGGTGAATTGGTCGCCGAGCTGGATATCAATCCGGACCTGTGGTTCTTCGCCTGCCACTTCGAAGGCGACCCGGTGATGCCGGGCTGCCTGGGCCTTGACGCCATGTGGCAGCTGGTCGGTTTCTTCCTCGGCTGGCAAGGCCTGCCGGGCCGCGGCCGTGCGCTGGGTTCGGGTGAAGTGAAGTTCTTCGGCCAGGTATTGCCTACCGCCAAGAAAGTCACTTACAACATTCATATCAAGCGCGTCCTGAAGGGCAAGCTGAACATGGCCATCGCCGATGGCTCGGTCAGCGTCGACGGCCGCGAGATCTACACCGCCGAAGCCCTGCGGGTCGGCGTGTTCACCTCCACTGACAATTTCTAAGGGTTATTCGCATGCGCCGCGTCGTTATCACTGGTCTGGGCATCGTATCGTGCCTGGGCAATGACAAAGAGACCGTCACCGAAAACCTGCGTAACAGCCGTCCGGGTATCCGTTTCAACCCGGAATACAAGGAAATGGGGCTGCGCAGCCAGGTTTCCGGGTCGATCGACCTCAACCTCGAAGAACTGATCGACCGCAAGGTCTACCGCTTCGTCGGCCACGCCGCGGCCTACGCCTACCTGGCGATGCAGGACGCGATCAAGGACGCCGGCCTGACTGAAGAGCAGGTTTCCAACCCGCGTACCGGCCTGGTTGCCGGCTCCGGCGGCGCCTCGACCCTGAACCAGATGGAAGCGCTGGACACCCTGCGCGAGAAAGGCGTCAAGCGCGTCGGCCCATACCGTGTTACCCGCACCATGGGCAGCACCGTTTCGGCTTGCCTGGCCACGCCGTTCAAGATCAAGGGCCTGAACTACTCGATCTCCTCCGCCTGCGCCACCAGTGCACACTGCATCGGCACCGCGCTGGAGCAAATCCAGTGGGGCAAGCAAGACATCGTCTTCGCCGGTGGTGGTGAAGAAGAGCATTGGAGCCAGTCGTTCCTGTTCGATGCCATGGGCGCCCTGTCGACCAAGCGCAACGAAACCCCGGAACTGGCCTCGCGCGCCTACGACAACGACCGTGATGGCTTCGTCATCGCGGGCGGTGGCGGCATGGTGGTAGTCGAGGAGCTGGAGCACGCTCTGGCCCGTGGCGCCAAGATCTACGCCGAAATCGTCGGCTACGGCGCGACCTCCGACGGCTACGACATGGTTGCCCCAAGCGGCGAAGGCGCCATCCGCTGCATGCAGCAGGCGCTGTCCACCGTCGACACCCCGATCGACTACCTGAACACCCACGGCACCTCGACCCCGGTCGGTGATGTTGCCGAGATCAAAGGTGTTCGCGCCGTGTTCGGCGACAAGGCACCGAAGATCAGCTCGACCAAGAGCCTGTCGGGCCACTCGCTGGGCGCCGCTGGCGTGCACGAGGCGATCTACTGCCTGCTGATGATGGAAAACAACTTCATCGCCGGCTCCGCCAACATTGACGAGCTGGACCCGGAGGTCGCCGACCTGCCGATCCTGCGTCAAACCGAAGAAAACGCCAAGATCGATACGGTCATGAGCAACAGCTTCGGCTTCGGCGGCACCAACGCTACCCTGGTGCTCAAGCGCTGGGAAGGCAAGTAAGGCCTTGAAGCAGTAATGAAAACGCCCCGACTGGTTCGGGGCGTTTTCTTTTGTGTTACCTAGCCTTGGGCAACACAGCCAGAAAATTATCCTTGGCCACCTTGTGCGCCACCGCCTCCGGCAACGCATCCAGAAACGGCTTGAACCCGTGCATCTGCTCGCCAAGGCTCCCAAACTTGCCCACCACATCCGACCCGAGCATGAACCGCTCCGGGTAACGCTCTACCAACGCCACCCAAGCCTTGCGCGGCACACCCTTGTCATCCAGCAGATAAGGCTCGAGCACGCTCCACGACAGGTCGACATACAGGTTCGGGTAATCCTCCAGCAAGCGCGTCAGCACCGGCAGCAGAAAGTCCATCTGCGTCTGATGCCGATGAATTTCCATGCTGCTGCCAGCATGCGCCCAGATGAAACGCGTGTGCGGGTGATTGCGCAGCGGCTCTTCGATTTCGGCCAGGTACAGTGGGTTGCGTTCACGCTTGGAGGTGATGTTGGAGTGCAGCAGCACTGGCAAGTCCCGCTCGGCCGCCAGGTGATAGATGCGGGTCATGGCCTCGTTGTTGGCGCGCGGGGTGTCACCGCTGGTCAACGCCGTCAGGTCGTCGTGGCGGGTGAACACCTCGCCAATGCCCTGCCAGAGCCCTGGGTAGAGATCGAGCATGCGCTCGATATGGCTGACCGCGTTCTTGTCCACCGGGTTGAAGCCGGTCAGAAACGGATGAAAGCGCTTGCGCTGCGCTGCGGGCAGTTCTTGCACCGCTGCCGCCACGTAGGTATCGGTCGCGCTGTACCAATAGGCATCGGCGTCGTCCCCGGCGTAGTAGCGCGGGCGCTTGGGTTCGTCCTCATGCCATTTCTTGGCCACCGGAATACCAGAAATCATCGACTGCTCGATGCCGGCTTCATCCATGGCCTTGATCAAGGCCGGCATGCCCTCCGTCTCCTGGAAAAAGTCGACGTAGTGCAGGTGGGCGTCACTGTAGCGGTAATCACGCGCCTGCGCCGTCAGGCACACCCCTGCGCACAACAACGCGCCAGCCAGCATTCTGGCGATCATGGGCAGCTTCCTTCTCCTGGTTCGAACAGGGTAGACCGACCGCCAAGCGCAGCAGTTCAGCCCTGCCCGGCAAACCGCTATGCTTGGAGCACTTGCAACCTGCCTGGAGCCCCTCATGAGCAGCCCCCTGGTCATCCGCCCACGTGCCGAGTCGGTCGAGGGCCAGCCGATTTTTCGCCCGCTGCCCTCGGCCCAATGCCGCAGTGTCGGCCCGTTCGTGTTCTTCGACCACATGCTCGAAACGGACTACGCCCCAGGCCATGGCATGGACATCCGCCAGCACCCGCATATCGGCCTGTCGACGCTGACGTACCTGTTCGAAGGCGAGATCCTGCACAAGGACAGCCTCGGCTCCGAACAGCACGTGAAGCCAGGCGATGTCAGCTGGATGACGGCAGGCAGTGGCGTGGCGCATGTCGAGCGCACCCCTGCCGGTGCGCTTGCCCGCGGCTCGCGCCTGCATGGCCTGCAGGTGTGGTTGGCGTCACCCCGCGCGCTCGAACAAGGCACGCCCCATTACAGCCACCACCCGGCGGCTAGCCTGCCGGTGAGCGATAGCCTTGGTGTGCGCATCTGCATGATTGCGGGCAGTGGCTTTTGCCTGGAATCGCCGGTACCCGTGCTCTCCCCTACCCTTTACGCGCATGTGCAGATGCAGCCCGCCACTGCATTGCGGGTACCTGATGAGCCAGTGCAACGGGCGCTCTACCTGCTGGATGGCGAGTTGATGCTCAATGATGAGGAGGTTGAGCCATGCAGCCTGGTGGTACTGCCCGAGGGTGAGCAGATGACATTGTATGCAGAGGGTGAATGCCAGCTGGTGTTGATCGGCGGCGAGCCACTGGATGGGCCGAGGCGGATGAACTGGAATTTCGTGGCGAGCGATCCGGCCTTGATCGAGCAGGCCAGGGTGAGGTGGGCTGCGGGGGATTGGCCTACGGTACCGGGGGAGACATCGCGGATCGCGTTACCAAGATAAATGGGGGGCCGCTTTGCGCCCCAATCGCTGGCAAGCCAGCTCCCACAGGGTCCTCACAGGGTCTGAGCCTGCGCAGATACCTGTGGGAGCGGGCTTGCCCGCGAAGAGGCCGGGACAAGCACCACAAGACAGTTGCTCCCACAGGTGCGGCGCTAGACTTGGAGGCTACACAGTTCGGGTGGGAGCCGGCTTGCCGGCGAAAGGGCCGCGCAGCGGCCCTCATGCACTGTCAGCGCTGGAACACTTCAGTCAGCAGATTGTGCATCGAGCGGAACGCCCGCTCCGATGTCTTGCGGTCGTACTGCATCTTGCCCGGTACATTGGCATTCGGGTCAGTGAACGAGTGCACCGCACCACCATAGCTAAGCAGCTGCCAATCGACCTTGGCCGCGTTCATCTCCTCCTCGAACGCCGGCAGTTGCGCCTTCGGCACCAGCGGGTCCGCTGCGCCGTGCAACACCAGCACCGAGCCCTTGATACGCTTGGCATCTTCAGGGTTCGGGGTGTCCAGCGTGCCATGGAACGACACCGCCGCCTTCAGGTCGGCGCCCGTACGCGCCAGCTCCAAGGCACAGCAACCGCCGAAGCAGAAGCCGAAGGTGGCCACCTTGCCAGGGTCCAGCAGTGCCTTCGACTGCGCCAGCAACTGCGACAGCGCTTCATTCATGCGCTTGCGCAGCTCGGTGCGGTCGTTCTTCAGTGGCATCATCGCCACACCTGCCTCATCGGCATTGGTCGGCCGCACCGACTGCCCATAGAGGTCGGCAATCAGCACCACATAGCCCTTCTCGGCCACTTCCTTGGCAATGCGCTCGGCACCTTCGCCAATCCCCATCCAGTTCGGCGCCATCACCAGGCCAGGCTTAGGTAGCGCACCGGGCTCATGGACCAGACGGCTTTCATACGTTTTGCCGGACAGGTGATAAACCAGCGATTCGACGATTACCTTGCTCATCAAGCACTCCTTAAGGCTTCACCATGAAAAAAGCCCGCCGAAGCGGGCTTTCCTTTGCATCAACTCAAGCAGATAGCTCGACCAGCAGCTTGTTCAGGCGACGAACGTAGGCCGCCGGGTCTTTCAAGCTGTCACCGGCCGCCAGGGCCGCCTGATCGAACAGGATGTGCGACAGCTCGGCGAAGCGGTCTTCGCTCTGCTCGTTATCCAGCTTCTCGATCAGCGGGTGGGTCGGGTTGAACTCGAAGATCGGCTTGGAATCCGGCACCTTCTGCCCGCTGGCTTCGAGGATCTGACGCATCTGCAGGCCCAGGTCCTGTTCGCCGATGGCGAGGATAGCCGGCGAGTCGGTCAGGCGGTGGGAGACACGCACCTCGGCAACGCTTTCACCCAGCGCGCCTTTCAGGCGCTCGACCAGGCCTTCCTTGTCTTTAGCGACTTCTTCCTGAGCCTTCTTGTCTTCCTCGGAGTCCAGCTTGCCCAGGTCCAGGTCGCCGCGGGCAACGTCGACGAAGCTCTTGCCGTCGAACTCGTTGAGGTAGCTCATCAGCCACTCATCGATACGGTCGGTCAGCAGCAGGACCTCGATGCCTTTCTTGCGGAAGACTTCCAGGTGCGGGCTGTTCTTGACCTGCGCGTAGGTCTCGCCGGTGAGGAAGTAGATCTTGTCCTGGCCTTCCTTGGCACGGGCCAGGTAGTCGGCCAGGGCGACGCTCTGCTCACCGCTGTCGTCATGGGTGGAGGCGAAGCGCAGCAGGCCTGCGATCTTCTCTTTGTTGGCGAAGTCCTCGGCCGGGCCTTCCTTCAGCACCTGGCCGAAGTTTTTCCAGAAGCCCTTGTACTGCTCAGGCTCGTTCTTCGCCAGCTTCTCCAGCATGTCCAGCACGCGCTTGGTCAGCGCAGTCTTCATCGAATCGATGATCGGGTCTTTCTGCAGGATCTCGCGCGACACGTTCAGCGACAGGTCGTTGGAGTCGACCACGCCTTTGATGAAGCGCAGGTACAGCGGCAGGAACGACTCAGCCTGGTCCATGATGAAAACGCGCTGCACATACAGCTTCAGGCCACGCGGTGCTTCACGCTGGTACAGGTCGAACGGCGCGCGGGCCGGCACGTACAGCAGCGAGTTGTATTCGAGCTTGCCTTCGACCTTGTTGTGGCTCCAGGCCAGCGGGTTTTCGAAGTCATGGCCGATATGCTTGTAGAACTCCTGGTACTCCTCGTCCTTGATTTCGGTACGCGGACGGGTCCACAGGGCGCTGGCGCGGTTGACGGTTTCCCATTCCTCGGCGGGCTGTTCTTCGCCTTCGGCAGCGGCTTGCTCCTTTGGCAACTGGATCGGCAGGGCAATGTGGTCGGAGTACTTCTTGACCAGGTTGCGCAGGCGCCAGCCATCAGCAAACTCCTGCTCGTCCTTCTTCAGGTGCAGGACGATGCGGGTACCGCGCTCTGGCTTGTCGACGGTTGCGACTTCGAACTCGCCCTCGCCTTTCGACGACCAGTGCACACCCTCGGAGGCTGGCTGGCCAGCACGACGGCTGTAGACGTCGACCTTGTCAGCCACGATGAAGGCCGAATAGAAGCCCACACCAAACTGACCGATCAGGTGGGAGTCCTTCTTCTGGTCACCGGTGAGGTTCTTCATGAAGTCGGCGGTGCCGGACTTGGCGATGGTACCCAGGTGGGTGATGACGTCTTCGCGGCTCATGCCGATGCCGTTGTCGTCGAGCGTGATCGTACCGGCGTCCTTGTCGAAGCTCAGCCGAATGCGCAGATCCGCGCCGCCTTCGAGCAGTTCCGGCTTGGCCAAGGCCTCGAAGCGCAGCTTGTCAGCGGCGTCGGAGGCGTTGGAAACCAGCTCACGCAGGAAGATTTCCTTGTTGGAATACAGCGAGTGAATCATGAGGTGCAGCAGCTGCTTTACCTCGGTCTGGAAGCCCAGGGTTTCCTTTTGTGTTTCCACACTCATGGTCTTCAAAACTCCGATCAGATGACAGTGGGCGCCTGGCAGCCAGTTCGGCCTGCGTTAATGGCGGATGTCATGCAGATGGGGGCTGCCCAGACGATTTCAAGGGCTTTTCCGGTTCGATCTTGAAATGCGCCCGCGCAGTGGCAATTGGCGACTGCCGATCACCCTGCCAGGCAGTGATGGCGACATTGGTCACCCGTCGCCCCTGGCGCCACAGCTGGCACTGGGCATACGTGTCGCGAAAATGCCCGGCGCGCAGGTAGTCGATGGAGAAGTCGATGACCTTGGGAATGCTCGCACTCTCGCTGAAGATCAGCAGATACAGCGCCGCAGAAAGCTCCATGAAGCCTGCGATCACCCCGCCGTGGATCGCGGGCAGTAAAGGGTTACCAATGTTGTCTGCACTGGCGGGCAGGCGAAACAACAGGTCCTCGCCCTCGCGCTCGCATTCGATGCCGATCAAGCCAGCATAGGGAATCAACGCCAGCAGGGGCCGGTAGTCACCGACCGCATGGGCCGCATTGAGCTGTTGACGGACCTCTAGAGGGATCATGCGTCACCTTCCTTGAGCCGGTTGCCAAAGCCCAGGCCGCCCTTGACTTGCGGCCCCAGGCGCATGAACGTGCCTACCACCTGGCAGATCGGCCGGTCGGGGTCGTCCTGGTAGGCGCTGCCACGGGTGAAGATCACATCCCGGGTAACCCGATAACACTGGGCGTGGCCAAAGATGTCCTTGCCGGATTCGGCCGCGTGCATGTAGTCGATGCGCAGGTCCAAGGTCGGGCACACCTCGAATCGCGGCAGTGCACACAGGGTGGCCATGCCGCAGGTGGTGTCCAGCAACGTGGTCAGCGCCCCGCCGTGGACCGCGCCGGTTTGCGGGTTGCCGACGATCGCAGGCGACCACGGCAGGATCAACGTCATGCCGTCGGCGTCGGCATGTGCCACGCGCATGTGCAACAACTGACAATGCTTCAAGGCCGACAGAAAACGTTCGGCCATGGCCATCAAGCTTGAATCGCTCATCGCAAGTTCCCGGGCCGCTGATGCAACGGCATAAAAACGTTAAAAAGTCTATATAGAACGGGGGGTTATATATCTGTAACCTTCGCGGAACTTCTTCCGCGTAGTTGCACTCGAAGGAACAAGTCACTTATTCCACCAAGGAGAAACACCCCCATGCGTAAACCTTTTGCTTTTGCTCTCATGCTGGCTGCTACCATGGGCCTGGCCGCTTGCGATAAAGCGAGCGAAGATAAAGCCCAGGACGCGCAGCAACACGCTGAGCAAGCCCAGGAAAAGATGGGCGAAGCTCAGGATAAGATGAACGAAGCCGCCAAGGAAAACGCCGAAGCCGCCAAAGATCAGGCCGAAGCGCAGCAGAAGGCAGCTGAAGAAGCCGCTCCGTCGACGGAAGCAGCACCTGCTACTCCGGCCGAACCTGCCAAGCAGTAATCGGCGCGTACAAAAAAACCCGACAATGTCGGGTTTTTTTGTATCTGCAGTTTAAAGATTAAACGTTTCAGGCACCGGAAACGGAACTTTCTTTAGCGGTATCAATCGGCGCACTTTCCGTGGGCGTGTACACCATCACATCCAGCACATCGGAATGGAACTCGCGGCGGTACAGAATCAGCACTACGCCGACACTCATGCCCATAAATAACCACGGGCTGATAAACCAGCTCAACATGGCCATGCCAAAGTAATAAGCGCGCAACCCGAAGTTGAACTGGTTGGCCGCCAGCGACAGCACCCTCGCCGCACGTGAGGCAAAAGCCTTGCGCTCCAGTTCATTGACCAGGCGCTCACCAATCATCGGCGCCGAGCCGACCAGCACGGCTGCAAAGTTGTACTGGCGCATGCACCAACTGAAGGTGAAAAAGGCATAGACGAACACGGTCGCCAGGCACAGCAGCTTGATTTCCGACATGCCCTGGGACGCCTGCTGCACCAAAGGCAGGTCAGCCAGCAGCGACAGCGCCCGGTCCGAAGCGCCGAGCACAGTCAGAATACCAGCAAGGATAATCAGCGTGCTGGAGGCAAAAAACGAGGCATTGCGCTCCAGGTTGCCGATCACGCTGGCGTCAGCAATGCGGTTGTCGCGCAGCAACATGCGGCGCATCCAGTCTTCACGGTACAAGTGCAGCACGCTGGCCAGGCAGGCGGTGTCGCGGCCTTTCCAGATGGCATAGCGGGTATAGCCGCCCCAGCAGGCGACAAACCAGGCGATTGCCAGCAGGTTGTTGAGATTGCTTTGAATGAAGTTCATGCAGGTTTCCCGAAAGCCAGGTGCACAAGAGTAGAGACCGCATTTCGACGCCCGCAAGCACGGAAAGACACACCGCTGTCACAAATTGTTTTTGCCTGCCCAGCCCATCGCCGTTGCACACAAACAAAAACCCCGCGCCCTTTCGGACGCGGGGTTTTCAGGTGAGAACCGCTGGCAGGCACCCTACGGCTTGTGGCCGGTGCCGCCCTCAGGCTTCAACCTATCAAGCCAGCGCTTCGCGCGGCTTGCCCAGCATGCGGTCGCAGACCACAGCAGCGGCCAGGGTGACCACCGACGGCACCAGCCAGGCCAGGCCTTGATCGCTCAGCGGCAGGTGTGCAGCGGCGTCCGGCAGGACATGCGCCAAGCTGCTGCCTTTGATCGCGTCGACAATACCGAACACCAGCGACACCAGCATGACCGGCGCAAGAATGCGCGTTGGCGAGTTCCACAGGTCCTTCACGAAGCTCAGGCCCACCACCACGATGCACGGCGGGTAGATCGCCGTAAGCACCGGGATCGAGAACATGATCAGCTTGGTCAGGCCCAGGTTGGAAATCAGCAGCGAGAAGCCCGCCAGGATCACCACCAGTGCGCGGTACGACAGCGGCAGAATCTGGCTGAAGTACTCGGCGCACGCGCAGGTCAGGCCAACCGCGGTCACCAGGCACGCCAGGGCGATCAGCACGGCCAGGAAGCCGCTGCCCAGCGAACCGAAGGTGTGCTGCACGTAGGCATGCAGTACGGCTGCGCCGTTGGTAGCGTCAGCCGCGATTTCGTGGCTGCCGGCACCCAGGCGGAACAGGCTGATGTACACCAGTGCCAGGCCCACACCCGCAATCAGGCCGGCGATGATGGCATAGCGGGTGATCAGCTTCGGCGATTCGACACCGCGCGAGCGGATGGCATTGACGATGACGATACCGAAGACCAGCGCGCCCAGGGTGTCCATGGTCAGGTAACCATCGGAGAAGCCCTTGGAAAACGCCGCGGCGGCATAGGCCGGTTGCGCTTCACCAATGGTGCCGGCAGGCAGCGCGAACGCAGCGATGCCCAGCACGGCCAAGGCGATGATCTTCAGCGGTGCAAGGAAACGCCCCACGGTATCAAGCAGTTTGCCCGGATACATGGACACCGCCAGCACCACGATGAAATACACCAGGCTGTAGATGAACAACGCCAACGGGCTTTCACCGGTCAACGGCGCCACACCGACCTCGAACGACACGGTCGCGGTACGCGGCGTCGCGAACAGCGGGCCAACCGACAGGTAGCACACGGCGGCCAGCAGGCCACCGAAGAACTTGCCGATCGGGCTGCTCAGGGCATCCATGCCGCCACCGACCTTGGCCAGCGCGACCACGGTGATGACGGGTAGGCCCACGGCGGTCACCAGGAAGCCAAGGGCCGCCATCCACACGTGCGGGCCAGACTGCAGACCGACGATAGGCGGGAAGATGATATTGCCGGCGCCCACGAAAAGCGCAAACGTCATAAAGCCAAGCGCCAGGATATCCTGGCCTTTTAGAACTTTCATTTAAGGTAGTACCACACTGCTGAAATCGGGATTCGAGAGGGGATTTCCCTATGGATGAGGGAAATGCTGCCCGGCTTGGTGAGCCAGACCCGTTTAGCGTGTCGTTCCCTTTTGGGGGACGGGCACAGAGTGAACGCGTAGATTAACTGTTTTAGCAGTTAAACGCACTGGCACAGTGCTGCTTGTCCGATGTGCGTATGTGTTTGTCGTCTGTGCGACCGGGGACGGGGTAATTATCGCAGCGCGGCGGAAAGTGTCTGTGTGAAAATCCCTATCAAACCCATCGAAAAACCCACTTCATGCCTCTCCCCTTGTAGGAGCAGCCTTGTGATGCGAAGGGGCCAGTGCAGCTATCACTAATCTTTAATGCCCACACCGGCCTCTTCGCAGCACAAGGCTGCTCCTACAGAATCGGCTAGCTGTGGATTGCCGCAACCCGTAAACGACAAAGGCCACCCGAAGGTGGCCTCTGTGCGCGTGGGGGGTGAAGCGTATTACTTCTTGGCTTCCCAGCCAGTCAGCTCGGCCAGGGCCTTGCCGATGTCGGCCAGCGAACGCACGGTTTTAACACCTGCGTCCTGCAGCGCAGCGAACTTCTCGTCCGCAGTGCCTTTGCCGCCAGAGATGATGGCGCCAGCGTGGCCCATGCGCTTGCCCGCAGGTGCGGTAACACCAGCGATGTAGGAAACGACAGGCTTGGTGACGTGGGCCTTGATGTAGGCCGCGGCTTCTTCTTCAGCCGAACCGCCGATCTCACCGATCATGACGATCGCTTCGGTCTTCGGGTCTTCCTGGAACAGCTTCAGGATGTCGATGAAGTTGGAGCCTGGGATCGGGTCACCGCCGATGCCGACGCAGGTCGACTGGCCGAAGCCGGCGTCGGTGGTCTGCTTAACGGCTTCATAGGTCAGGGTGCCGGAACGCGAAACGATACCGACCTTGCCTGGCAAGTGAATGTGACCTGGCATGATGCCGATCTTGCACTCGCCTGGGGTGATGACGCCTGGGCAGTTAGGGCCGATCAGGGTAACGCCCAGCTCGTCGCACTTGACCTTGGCATCCAGCATGTCCAGGGTAGGAATGCCTTCGGTGATGCAGACGATCAGCTTGATGCCGCCGAAGGCCGCTTCCAGGATCGAGTCTTTGCAGAACGGAGCCGGAACGTAGATGACCGAAGCATCAGCGCCAGTCGCTTCCACAGCTTCCTTGACGGTGTTGAACACCGGCAGGCCCAGGTGGGTGGTGCCACCCTTGCCTGGGGTAACGCCGCCGACCATCTTGGTGCCGTAGGCGATGGCTTGTTCGGAGTGGAAAGTACCCTGCGAGCCGGTGAAGCCCTGGCAGATGACTTTGGTGTCTTTATTGATCAGGACGCTCATTACTTGCCCTCCGCAGCTTTGACAACTTGTTGAGCAGCGTCGGTCAGGCTGGTTGCCGCAATGATGTTCAAACCGCTTTCTGCCAGTACTTTAGCGCCCAGTTCGGCGTTGTTGCCTTCGAGGCGAACGACGACCGGAACTTTAACGCCGACTTCTTTCACTGCACCGATGATGCCTTCGGCAATCATGTCGCAGCGAACGATGCCGCCGAAGATGTTGACCAGAACGGCCGCGACATTGCTGTCGGACAGAATGATCTTGAAGGCTTCGGTAACGCGCTCTTTGGTAGCACCACCACCTACGTCGAGGAAGTTGGCTGGCTTGCCGCCGTGCAGGTTGACGATGTCCATGGTACCCATGGCCAGGCCGGCACCGTTGACCATGCAGCCGATGTTGCCTTCCAGGGCCACGTAGTTCAGCTCGAAGCTGGCAGCGTGGGCTTCACGAGGATCGTCCTGCGACGGGTCGTGGAAGGTTTTCAGCTTAGGCTGACGGTACATGGCGTTTGCGTCGATGTTGATCTTCGCATCCAGGCAGTGCAGGTCGCCGTCGGCCTTGATGACCAGCGGGTTGACTTCCAGCAGGGCCAGGTCGTGTTCTTTGAACAGCTTGGCCAGGCCTACGAAAATCTTGGCGAACTGTGCAACTTGCTTGCCTTCCAGACCCAGCTGGAATGCCAGTTCACGACCCTGGAACGGCTGAGCGCCGACCAGCGGATCGATAGTAGCCTTGATGATCTTCTCAGGAGTTTCGTGAGCGACTTTCTCGATGTCCACGCCACCTTCGGTGGAGGCCATGAACACGATGCGGCGGCTCGAGCGATCGACTACAGCGCCCAGGTACAGCTCTTTGGCGATGTCAGTGCAGGATTCGACCAGGATCTTGGTCACTGGCTGACCGTTGGCGTCGGTCTGGTAGGTTACCAGGCGCTTGCCCAACCATTGCGCAGCGAACGCCTTGGCGTCTTCCTTGCTGCGAACCAGCTTGACGCCGCCCGCTTTACCGCGACCACCTGCGTGAACCTGGGCTTTAACAACCCACTCGGAACCGCCGATCTTGTCGCAAGCTTCTGCTGCAGCTTCAGGGGTATCGACAGCGAAACCCTTGGAAACTGGCAGGCCGTATTCAGCGAACAGCTGCTTACCCTGATACTCGTGAAGATTCATGCTTTTTACCGTCTTCGTTAGGTACTGCGCTTCGGCGCTGCGCCATTGCTGGCGCCGCACCACCTGTGACCGTTAACCCCGGGTTATCCCGTGTAGTCCGATCCGGCGGACTTTCCGCGGTGAGTCATGCACGCAAGACTCACGACGGGCAGCCCGCCGTGGTTTCTTATAATTAACGCTTCTTACGGTTGGCCACGTGAATGGCGCCGCCATTCACTGCCAGCGCTGCTTCATGCAACGCTTCGGACAGGGTTGGATGGCTGAAGACCATCATGCCCAGATCCTCGGCACTGGTGCCGAATTCCATTGCGATTGCGCCCTGCTGTACCAATTCGGCAGCCGATGGGCCAATCACGTGCACACCCAGTACGCGGTCGGTCTTGGCGTCAGCGATAACCTTGACGAAACCACCGGTGTCGTTGGCTGCCATCGCACGGCCGCTGGCCGCGAACGGGAAGGTGCCTACGTTAACCTCAACACCCTCGGCCTTCAAGGACTGTTCGGTCTTGCCGACCCACGCGATTTCCGGATGGGTGTAGATAACCGATGGGATCAGGTCGTAGTTCATCTGGGCCTTGTGGCCTTTGATGCGCTCGACAACCATGATGCCCTCTTCCGAGGCCTTGTGCGCCAGCATCATGCCACGTACCACGTCACCGATGGCGAACACGCCCGGCACGCTGGTAGCGCAGTGATCGTCGACGAAGATGTAGCCACGTTCGTCGATGGTGACGCCGCTGTCGGAAGCCAGCAGATCAGTGGTCACTGGACGACGGCCGACCGCAACGATCAGCTTGTCGAAGGTGATCTTCTGTTCGCCTTCGGCATTGGTGTAAGTCACTTCGACTTCGTTGCCGTTGACTTTCGAGCCGGTGACGCGAGCGCCCAGCTTGATGTCCAGGCCTTGCTTGGTCAGGGTCTTCTGGGCTTCTTTCGACACGGCGGTGTCGGCAGCCATCAGGAAGGTGTCCAGGGCTTCCAGGACGGTGACTTCAGCGCCCAGGCGAGCCCATACAGAGCCCAGCTCCAGGCCGATCACGCCCGCACCGATCACACCCAGACGCTTTGGAACCGATTGGAATTCCAGGGCGCCGGTGGAGTCGACGATGACGTTCTGGTCGACAGGAGCCGGCGGAATGTCGATCGGACGCGAGCCGGAGGCCAGGATCACGTTGTCGGCTTCGATGATTTCGGTGGTGCCGTCAGCTTTGGTGACTTCGACTTTCTTGCCGGCCAGCAGTTTGCCGTGGCCCTGGATCGAAGTAACGCCGTTAGCCTTGAACAGGGTAGCAACGCCACCGGTCAGGTTCTTGACGATGCCAGCCTTGCGGCCAACCATCGCGGCGACGTCCATCTTCACTTCGCCAGTGGAGATACCGTGGACGTTGAAGCTCTCTTTGGCTTCCTTGTACTTCCAGGAGCTGTCCAGCAGCGCCTTGGACGGAATGCAACCTACGTTCAGGCAGGTGCCGCCCAGGGCCAGTTTGCCCTCGGCGTCGGTGTATTTCTCGATACAGGCAGTCTTCAGACCAAGTTGGGCAGCCTTGATGGCAGCCACATAGCCGCCAGGACCTGCACCAATCACCACTACGTCGAATTTCTGGGTCATAAAAGATTCCTTATCAGCTACAAGCTACAAGCCGCGAACCGCGCGGCCCCGCCTCTTTCGAAGCCAGGGGCCGAACGGTACGCAGCCAGAGGGTTAGATGTCCAGCAGCAGGCGAGACGGATCTTCCAGCAGGTTCTTGATGGTGACCAGGAAGGTTACCGCTTCCTTGCCGTCGATCAGGCGGTGATCGTACGACAGCGCCAGGTACATCATCGGGCGGATGACCACTTGACCATTGATGGCCATCGGGCGCTGGATGATGTTGTGCATGCCGAGAATGGCAGCCTGCGGCGGGTTGACGATCGGGGTCGACATCATCGAACCGAAGGTACCACCGTTGGTGATGGTGAAGGTGCCGCCGGTCATTTCTTCGATCGACAGTTTGCCATCACGGGCCTTCTTGCCGAAGGTGGCGATGCCGTTCTCGATTTCAGCCAGGCTCATCGACTCGGCGTTACGCAGCACCGGTACTACCAGGCCACGGTCGCTGGAGACGGCAACGCCGACGTCGGCGAAACCGTGGTAGACGATGTCGTTGCCGTCGATCGAGGCGTTCACAGCCGGGAAGCGCTTCAGGGCTTCGGTGGCAGCCTTGACGAAGAACGACATGAAGCCCAGGCGTACGCCGTTGTGGGTCTTCTCGAACAGGTCCTTGTACTTCGAACGCAGGGCCATGACTTCGGTCATGTCGACTTCGTTGAAGGTGGTCAGCATCGCCATGTTGGACTGGGCTTCGACCAGACGCTCAGCGATCTTGGCACGCAGACGGGTCATCGGCACGCGCTTCTCGGTGCGATCGCCAGCGGCGGTCACAACCGGGGCAGCAGCGGCAGCGGCAGGCTTGGCAGCCGGCGCAGCAGCAGGTGCAGACTTCTTGTTGGCGACTGCAGCGACAACGTCTTCCTTGGTGACGCGACCGCCTTTGCCGGTGCCGGCAACGGTAGCCAGGTCGATGCCGTTCTCTTCAGCCAGCTTGCGTGCGGCAGGCGCGGCAACCGGGTCGTCTTCGCCAGCATCGGCGGCAGCGGCAGCCGGGGCAGCAGCGGCCGGAGCAGCAGCAGGCGCAGCGGCAGCGCCACCTTCAACGATCGAACCCAGCAGCTCGTCGGACAGGACGGTATCGCCCTCGCCCTTGACGATGTCGCCCAGCACGCCATCAGCAGTGGCCAGGACTTCCAGGACGACTTTGTCAGTCTCGATGTCGACGATCAGCTCGTCACGCTTGACGGCGTCGCCCGGCTTCTTGTGCCAGGTGGCAACGGTGCCGTCGGCGACCGATTCCGGGAAGGTTGGGGCTTTGATCTCGATAGCCATTATCAGTGTTTCCTTAAATTCGGTTTCAGGTGCGCGAAGGCGTTAAACAGTGAAGGCGTCTTGCAGCAGTTTTTCCTGCTGTTCGGCGTGCTTCGAAGCGTAACCACAGGCTGGCGCGGCAGAGGCGTCGCGGCCGGCGTATTCCAGGACCAGTGCCTTGTTGTGGCGGCCCAGGATACGGCGCATGTGGTGCTGGCTGCTGTACCAGGCGCCCTGGTTCATCGGCTCTTCCTGACACCAGACTGCATGCTTGAGGTTGGTGTACGGCGCCAGGATTTCGACCAGGTCGTCTTCCGGGAACGGGTACAGCTGCTCGATACGCACGATGGCGATGTCTTCGCGGCCTTCGGCACGGCGTTTTTCCAGCAGGTCGTAGTAGACCTTGCCGCCACACAGCACCAGGCGCTCGACCTTGGCCGGATCCTGGGTGTCGATTTCCGGGATCACGGTCTGGAACGAGCCTTCTGCCAGGTCTTCCAAGGTCGAGACGGCCAACTTGTGGCGCAGCAGCGACTTCGGCGTCAGGACGATCAGCGGCTTGCGCAGCGGACGGATGACCTGGCGACGCAGCAGGTGGTAGATCTGAGCTGGGGTGGTCGGTACGCACACCTGAATGTTGTGCTCGGCGCACAGCTGCAGGTAACGCTCCAGACGCGCGGAGGAGTGCTCCGGGCCCTGCCCTTCATAGCCGTGCGGCAGCAGCATGGTCAGACCGCACAGACGGCCCCACTTATGCTCGCCGCTGGTGATGAACTGGTCGATCACCACTTGCGCGCCGTTGGCGAAGTCGCCGAACTGGGCTTCCCAGATCACCAGCGCGTTCGGCGTGGTGGTCGAGTAGCCGTATTCGAACGCCAGTACCGCTTCTTCCGACAGGAAGGAGTCGTACAGGTCGAAGCGCGGCTGGCCTGGGAACAGGTTCTGCAGCGGCACGTAGGTGCTGGCGTCCTTCTGGTTGTGCAACACCGCGTGGCGGTGCGAGAAGGTGCCACGGCCGATGTCCTGGCCGGTCATGCGGATCGGGTGACCTTCGAACTGCAGGGTGGCGTATGCCATGGTCTCTGCATAACCCCAGTTGATCGGCAAGCCACCGGCCTGCATCTTCTGGCGATCTTCGTAGATCTTCGAGACCTGACGCTGAACCACGAAACCTTCTGGCAGCTCGAGCAGCTTGGCCGACAGGTCTTGCAGGGTCTTGAGGTCGAAGCGGGTGTCGTGACGCGCAGTCCAGGCATGGCCCAGGTACGGACGCCAGTCGACGAACAGCTCGCGGTTCGGCTCCTTGACCAGGCTCTTGACCACGTGCAGGCCGTTGTCCAGGGCGTTACGGTACTCGTCGATCTTGGCCTGAGCACGCTCGGCATCGATGCGACCGGCCTGGATCAGCGCTTCGGCATACAGCTCACGGGTGGTGCGCTGCTTGCTGATCTGCTGATACATCAGCGGCTGGGTACCGTTCGGCTCGTCGGCCTCGTTGTGGCCGCGACGGCGGTAGCAAACCAGGTCGATGACCACGTCACGCTTGAACTGCATGCGGTAATCGATGGCCAGCTGGGTCACGAACAGCACGGCTTCCGGGTCATCACCGTTGACGTGCAGGATCGGCGCCTGAATCATCTTGGCAACGTCGGTGGCGTACTCGGTGGAACGCGAGTCCAGCGGGTTGCTGATGGTGAAACCAACCTGGTTGTTGATCACGATGTGCACGGTACCGCCGGTCTTGAAACCGCGGGTCTGCGACATCTGGAAGGTTTCCATCACCACGCCCTGGCCTGCGAACGCAGCATCGCCGTGGATCGAGATCGGCAGCACTTTGTCGCCAACGGTGTCGTTGCGGCGGTCCTGACGGGCGCGCACCGAACCCTCGACCACTGGCGAAACGATCTCCAGGTGGGACGGGTTGAACGCCATGGCCAGGTGAACTTCGCCACCGGTGGTCATCACGTTGGAGGAGAAGCCCTGGTGATATTTCACGTCACCAGAGCCCAACTCGTTCATCTTCTTGCCTTCAAACTCGTCGAACAGCTCGCGCGGGTTTTTGCCGAAGGTGTTGACCAGCACGTTCAGACGGCCACGGTGGGCCATGCCGATCACGACTTCCTTGGTACCGTAGGAGCCGGAGCGCTGGATCATCTCGTCCAGCATCGGAATCAGGCTTTCGCCGCCTTCCAGGCCGAAACGCTTGGTGCCTGGGTATTTGGTGCCCAGGTACTTCTCAAGGCCCTCACCGGCCGTGACGCGCTCGAGCAGGTGAGCCTGCACGTCAGCGGAAAATTCCGGACGGCCGCGCACGCTTTCAAGGCGCTGCTGGAACCAGCTGCGCTGCTCGGAATCGACGATGTGGGTGAACTCGGCGCCAATGGTGCGACAATATGTCTTCTGGAGCGCCTCGGAGATCTCGCGTAGGCTCGCTTCCTCTTTGCCGATGAACAGGTCGCCGGCACGGAAGGTCGTATCAAGATCGGCATTGGTCAAGCCGTAGTGATTGATCGACAGGTCTACGGGCGCAGGGCGCTGCCACAACCCCAACGGGTCGAGCTTGGCAGCCTGATGGCCGCGCATACGATAGGCCTGGATCAGTCGCAGAACTTCAACCTGCTTCTTCTCGTGTTCACTGCTCACGCTCCCGGCGGATACCGGTTGGGCGCGGCGCTGGTTCTTTGCCAGCAGTACGAAATGGTCGCGGATTGTCGAGTGCGATACATCGGTAGCGGTGCTGCCGTCGGCTGGCAACTTCTGGAAGTAAGTGCGCCACTCTTCTGGCACAGCGTTAGGGTCGTGCAGGTAAAGCTCGTAGAGCTCTTCCACATATGCAGCGTTACCACCTGAAAGGTGGGCGCTTTCCCACATGCGCTGCATCACGCTTTCTTGCATGCTTGGTCACCCTCGGTTAGGGGACGATCGGCGAGAGCCACAGCAAACCTGGAAAAGTCCGAACACAGCGACTGAACCACGCCACTTGGATCTTGCTGATTTTCCGGGTACCAGCCCGGAAAGCCCCTGCTGGTCTCATATCTTCATAGGTAATGAGCGCGGGCTTTGTGGGCCCTTGCTCGAGTTTTACCTCAGTGCGGGCTCACCACCCGCACCTCGGCTTACTGCAGGTACAACGCTTTGAATCAGGTACCGCTTTGCAGCAGCATGTTACGTACGTGACCGATTGCCTTGGTTGGGTTCAGACCCTTAGGGCAAACGTTTACGCAGTTCATGATCCCACGGCAGCGGAAGACGCTGAACGGGTCATCCAGGGACGCCAGGCGCTCCTGGGTCTTGGTGTCACGGCTGTCGGCCAGGAAGCGATAGGCCTGCAGCAAGGCAGCGGGGCCCAGGAACTTGTCTGGGTTCCACCAGAACGACGGGCAAGAGGTCGAGCAGCAAGCGCACAGGATGCACTCGTACAGACC
Organism: Pseudomonas sp. 5.2; assembly: GCF_059025405.1. Lineage (NCBI taxonomy): Bacteria > Pseudomonadati > Pseudomonadota > Gammaproteobacteria > Pseudomonadales > Pseudomonadaceae > Pseudomonas > Pseudomonas sp. 5.2. Next base: position 280,887 of record NZ_JBYBHH010000001.1, on the reverse strand, counting down.
GTCCAGCTTGTCACGCTCTTCTGGCGACTGCAGACGCTCGATGGCCGGAGCCGGGGTGTCGTTCTGCAGGAACGGCTTCACCTTCTCGTACTGCTTGTAGAAGATGCTCATGTCGACGACCAGGTCACGAATGACCGGCAGGCCCGGCAGCGGGCGCAGCACCAGCTTGTTGCCCTTGACCACGCCCGACAGCGGGGTGATGCAGGCCAGGCCGTTCTTGCCGTTCATGTTCATGCCATCGGAACCGCACACGCCTTCACGGCAGGAGCGACGGTACGAGAAACCCTCGTCCTTTTCCTTGATCAGTGCCAGTACGTCCAGGACCATCAGGTCCTTGCCGCCGGTATCGACGTCAAACGACTCCATCTTGGGCGCCGAGTCGGTGTCGGGGTTGTAACGATAAACTTCGACTTTCAACATAGCAGCCACCCTTAGTAAGTCCGGATTTTAGGCTCGAAGGCCGGCACGGTCTTCGGCGCAAAGTTGACGCCGCGCTTGGCAACGCGCTTCTCACCCGGGTAGTACAGGGTGTGGCACAGCCAGTTTTCGTCGTCACGGTCTTCGAAGTCTTCACGGGCGTGAGCACCGCGCGACTCTTTACGGGCTTCGGCCGCAATGGCGGTAGCTTCGGCAACTTCCAGCAGGTTCTGCAGCTCCAGCGCTTCGATACGCGCGGTGTTGAAGGCCTGGGACTTGTCGTTGATCTTCACGTTGGCGATGCGGTCACGCAGGCCAGCCAACTGCTCGATACCCTTCTGCATGTATTCGCCAGTACGGAATACACCGAAGTAGTTCTGCATGCAGCTTTGCAGCTCGCGCTTCAGGCTTGCCACGTCTTCGCCAGTGGTGCGCTCGTTGAGCTTGTTCAGGCGGTTCAGGGCAACATCGACGTCGGTGTCGCTGGCATCGCGGTACTCGACGCCTTCGGTCAGCGCCTTCTCCAGGTGCAGGCCGGCAGCACGGCCGAACACGACCAGGTCGAGCAGCGAGTTACCGCCCAGGCGGTTGGCGCCGTGGACCGATACGCATGCCACTTCACCTACGGCGAACAGGCCCGGGATGATGTGGTCCTTGCCTTCAGCGTCCATGGTGATGGCCTGGCCATGAATGTTGGTGGCAACACCACCCATCATGTAGTGGCAGGTCGGCACGACCGGCACCGGCGCGACCACTGGGTCGACGTGGGCGAAGGTCTTGGACAGTTCGCAGATACCTGGCAGGCGGCTGTGCAGCACTTCCTCGCCCAGGTGGTCCAGCTTCAGCAGTACGTGGTCCTTGTTCGGGCCCACGCCGTTGCCGGCGATGATTTCCTTGACCATGGAACGGGCAACGACGTCGCGGCCGGCCAGGTCTTTCGCGTTCGGCGCGTAACGCTCCATGAAGCGCTCGCCGTGGGCGTTGATCAGGTAGCCACCCTCACCGCGGCAACCCTCGGTGACCAGTACACCGGCGCCGGCGATGCCGGTTGGGTGGAACTGCCACATTTCGATGTCCTGCACCGGTACACCGGCACGCAGGGCCATGCCGACACCGTCACCGGTGTTGATCAGGGCGTTGGTGGTCGAGGCGTAGATACGGCCCGCACCGCCAGTAGCCAGAACGGTGGCCTTGGACTTGATGTACAGGGTTTCGCCGGTTTCGATGCAGATGGCGATCACACCAACGAACGCACCGTCCTGGTTCTTCACCAGGTCAACGGCGTAGTACTCGTTGAGGAAGGTGGTGCCGGCTTTCAGGTTGCCCTGGTACAGGGTGTGCAGCAGCGCGTGACCGGTACGGTCGGAAGCGGCGCAGGTACGGGCAGCCTGGCCACCCTTGCCGAAGTCCTTGGACTGGCCACCGAACGGACGCTGGTAGATACGGCCGGTTTCGGTACGCGAGAACGGCAGGCCCATGTGGTCCAGCTCGAAGACCGCAGCCGGGCCTTCCTGACACATGTATTCGATAGCGTCCTGATCACCAATGTAGTCGGAACCTTTGACGGTATCGTACATGTGCCAGCGCCAGTCATCGTTCGGGTCGGCCGAAGCGATGGCGCAGGTGATGCCGCCCTGGGCGGATACAGTGTGCGAACGGGTCGGGAAGACCTTGGTCACTACGGCAGTCTTGTGACCACCTTGAGCCAGCTGCAGCGCTGCGCGCATGCCGGCGCCGCCGCCACCAATAATGATGGCGTCGAAGGAAATAGTTGGAATGCTAGCCATGGATCAGATACCCCAGAGAATCTGCACACCCCAGACGAAGTAAGCGAACATCGCAACGCCGCATACCGCCTGGAACAGGAAACGAATCGCAGTTGCCGACTTGCCGAACGCCATTGGCGTCAGGTAGTCGGTGGCAATGGTCCACATGCCGACCCAGGCGTGAGCGCCCAGGGCAACGAGGGCCAGCAGACTGAAGATCCGCATCGCGTTGTTGGAGAACAGACCGTGCCACTGGGCATAGTCGATACCTGGGTGGGCTACGACGTAACCGATCAGGAAGAGGAAGTAAGCCGCGAGAACGACCGCAGAGACGCGCTGTGCCATCCAGTCATAGAGGCCCGAACGCGACAGGTTCGTGACATTGGTTACCATACCCAAACTCCCACCAGAACGATCACCACCACGGAGATGACAATCACGATTTTCGAGCCCAGTTTGCCGCCTTCCAGCGTCTCACCGATGCCCATGTCCATGATCAGGTGGCGAACACCTGCCACCAGGTGATACAGCAGGGCGGACAGCAGGGCCCAGGTCACCAGTTTGGCCAGCGGACTGGTCAGACACGCCTTCACCTCACCGAAGCCTTCCTCGGAACCCAGGGACTTGCCCAATGCATAAAGCATGATGGCCAGGCCGAGGAACAGGATGACGCCGGAGATACGGTGCAGAATGGACGTGTACGCGGTGATCGGGAGCTTGATGGTCCTTAGGTCTAGGTTTACAGGTCGTTGGCTTTTCACGGCTTTTTTCACACTGAAGAGCCCCTAGCGAACAGGGCAAAGTTGTTGGTAAGTGTACTGGTCAGGTACCCACCACCCAGGGAACGGCGACCCCCAGCAGTTCGGGCTTGCAAGCCCCTGGCGGTCGGGTGCCGAGTATAGACAGTTAGGCTGCTTATGACAACGTGATGGGGTAGCCCAAATAGCGCATTGCCTTTAGCGAGCAAAAGGCGTAAATGGGCGACAATTTCGAGAAAAATCAGGCCTCAGGCCCCGTTTCAACCAGCCTTTAGGCAAATTGACATCTGAATTTATCCCTCTATAGTGGTGCGGGCCCTGCGTGGGGGGTCTGTCTGATGATTTCAAGCATTAATAGGAGGCCACATGGCTGACAAAAAAGCGCAGTTGGTCATCGAGGGCGCTGCCCCCGTCGAGCTGCCCATTTTAACCGGCACCGTTGGTCCTGATGTAATCGACGTCCGCGGGTTGGGGGCCACTGGTCACTTCACCTTCGACCCTGGTTTCATGGCGACTGCCTCGTGCGAGTCGAAGATCACCTACATCGACGGCGACAAGGGTATTCTGCTGCACCGCGGCTACCCGATCGAACAGCTCGCCGAACAATCGGACTACCTCGAAACCTGCTACCTGCTGCTCAACGGCGAACTGCCGAATGCCGAGCAGAAGGCCCAGTTCGTCAGCACCGTGAAAAACCACACCATGGTTCACGAGCAGCTGAAGTCCTTCTTCAACGGTTTCCGCCGCGACGCTCACCCAATGGCGGTGATGTGCGGTGTGGTCGGCGCCCTGTCGGCGTTCTACCACGACTCCCTGGATATCAATAACCCGCAACACCGCGAAATTTCCGCGGTGCGCCTGGTCGCCAAGATGCCGACCCTGGCCGCGATGGTTTACAAGTACTCCATGGGTCAGCCGATGATGTACCCGCGCAACGACCTGTCGTACGCGGAAAACTTCCTGCACATGATGTTCAACACCCCGTGCGAGATCAAACCGATCAGCCCGGTGCTGGCCAAGGCAATGGACCGGATCTTCATCCTCCACGCCGACCACGAGCAGAACGCCTCCACCTCCACCGTACGCCTGGCAGGCTCCTCGGGTGCCAACCCGTTCGCCTGTATCGCCGCCGGTATCGCCGCACTGTGGGGCCCTGCCCACGGCGGTGCGAACGAAGCCGTACTGACCATGCTCGATGAAATCGGCGATGTCTCGAACATCGACACCTTCATCGCCAAGGCCAAGGACAAGAACGATCCGTTCAAGCTCATGGGCTTCGGTCACCGCGTTTATAAAAACCGCGACCCACGCGCCACCGTGATGAAGCAGACCTGCGACGAAGTCCTGCGCGAGCTGGGCATCAAGAACGACCCGCAGCTGGAACTGGCCATGCGCCTGGAAGAGATCGCCCTCACCGATCCTTACTTCATCGAGCGCTCGCTGTACCCGAACGTCGACTTCTACTCGGGGATCATCCTCAAGGCGATCGGCATTCCGACCAGCATGTTCACCGTGATCTTCGCCCTGGCGCGTACCGTCGGCTGGATCTCGCACTGGAAAGAAATGCTCTCCAGCCCGTACAAGATTGGCCGCCCGCGCCAGCTGTACACCGGCGAGCAGAAGCGCGACATCGTCGCCCTGACTGACCGCAAGTAAGCTCCTCGAGCCGAACGCAAAAAGGCTGCCCTCGGGCAGCCTTTTTTATTGCCATCTTGCTCGAACCGATGCGGCGTCGCGGGAGCAATTGTCTTGCCTAAATTTTGAAAGTTTGCGCGATTACTGTGGGAGCGGGCTCGCCCCGCGAACACCGGCAAAGCCGGTGACATGCACCGCGCGGCCCCATTCGCGGGACAAGCCCGCTCCCACAGAGGCCGAAGCCCGCCTGAACTTCAGTTTTTTTCAGCCCGCTCACGCAACCCTTTCAGGGTATTGAACGGCGCGTCGACCACGAACTTGTTAGCCACCATCGCCGGTACACTGCCGCCCGGCTCGGTGTGCACCTGATAGGTCACTTCTGTCGTGTCACCCTTGGGCACCAACTTCCAGAAGCCCTCGACTTTCGCCACCCGCACGAACCCCTTCTCCTCCGGGAGATAGGTCGGCTCTTCCTTCAGGTTACGCGTCAGGCTACCGTCCGCCTCCTTGACCGTGGTGATGTGCAGCACCGAGTCCCGCGGGGTGACCGGCCATGGCGTGTTGAACTGGGTGTAGGTCCAGCTCTGGTCACCTTCGTGCTTGAGCAGCTTCTGCGACTTGCACTCATGAATCCAGGCACACGCCCCGGCTACGTCCTCTTGCAGCGCCTCGACCTTGGCCAGCGGCGCCTTGATCACGGTAACGCCGCGGTAGGCCTTATACTTGGAGCCCGCCACTTCACTGGTGGAAACCTTGATCCCCTCCTCGTCCTTGGCCACCTGCCAGTTCTCGGCCCAGGCAGCGGGCGCCAACAACACACCCATGCCACACAGCAGTGCAATACGCTTGAACGATCTCATCATCTTTATCCTTATTGTCGAAGATCCAGCCTGTCACGCCGCCGTCATCTGCTCCCACCAACCGAGAATCCTGATTGCCTCATCGCGATCACTGCCGCACACCTCGATATCTGCCTTGAACCCACCGCACACCGCCGGCCGCTCGGGCTTGCCGAACAGGTCGCAGAGGTTGTCGACGGTCAGGTGCAGGCAGCGCTCGCCGGCCGGCTTGCCTTGGGGCATGCGCGGCATTGCAGAGCTGATGGACGGGGCGATGCAGCAAGCACCGCAACCCTCACGGCAGTTCATGGTTATTCACCAAAATCAGGTCTCCCTGGAGCAAAACGGGACGAACGTCACCGGATAGTAACCGCTCAAACATGCGTTTGAAATTGCTGACCCGACGAAATATGCCGTGACCCAGCAGTCAGTTGCCTGGCTATTGGCGGTATTCGAATTCGATGGCCGCACCTTCCACATCGCGGCGGCTTTCATTGCGCAGTTGCAGCTGCATTTCGTTGCTAATCAAGCGGCCATTGAGCTGGAACGGGCTTTCATCGCTCTGTGGCTTTTCAGTGAACATGGCCGGCAGCAAAGGTTTGCGTCGCGTGGCCGAACTGCCCACATTCGGTTCAAGGTCGTTGACCATGTCGACAGGCAAACTCAGATCCAGCGCGGGCTTGGGCAACGGTGTAGCCACCGCCTTGCTGACCGGTTTGTGCGGCGTACGCTTTTTGGCAGGCTTGGCAGCTTTGTTAGCGGCCTGCTTCGACGCAGGCTTGGCCACGGGCTTTTGCACGGGCTTGGCTTGGGAGGCCTGCGCCTGGCCGGCAGGCTGCGCAGCCTGGGCGACGCCGCTGAAACAGCAGATCGGCACCAGGCAAAAACTCAGAGCGATACAGCGCAACAGTTTCATGGACATCGGCAGTCAGGCTGGAAAATGCATATGCTCCCTGTTCCGCCTGCGCCTGACAAGCCTACAAAAGTGAACCTGTAGTCTCTCTGCACAATTGCTGGGCTAAAAGCCCCAGGGTAATCACCGCCCGCTCGGCCTCTTTGTTCCACGGGATACCGCAGTTAAGCCGGATGCAGTGGTTGAATTGCTCGGTGTTACTGAAGATCAACCCCGGCGCGATACTGATGCCCTGCTCCAGCGCCCGCACATGCAGGTCCTGGGTATTGACCCGCCCCGGCAGGCTCACCCAGAGAATGAAACCGCCGGTAGGCCGGGTCATCTGCGTGCCTTCGGGGAAGTGCTGCTGCACCGCCAACTGGTAAGCACTGAGGTTCTTGCGGTACTCCTGGCGGATGTAGCGCAGGTGCCGGTCATAGCCGCCGTTTTCCAGGTAAGCGGCCACCCCCATCTGCGTCACGCTGCAGGCCGAATGGGTGGTGAAGGTCTGCAGGCGCTGGATTTCGTCCTGGTACCGCCCCGCCACCATCCAGCCGACCCGCACCCCTGGCGACAAGGTCTTGGAAAAGCTCGAGCAATAGATCACCCGGTCCAGCCGGTCGAACGCCTTCAGCGCCTTGGTCTTGCCTTGTTCGAACATCAGTTCGCCATAGATGTCGTCTTCGACGATCTGGATATCGAAGTCCGAAGCCAGGCGCAGCAACTGTTTTTGCCGCTCCTCAGGGATGGTGCCGCCCAGCGGGTTGCTCAGGCGCGACGTCAGCACCAACGCCTTGATCGACCACTGGTTGGCGGCCAACTGCAAGGCTTCCAGGCTGATCCCGGTGGACGGGTCGCTTGGAATTTCGATCACTTTCAGGCCCAGCAGGTCAGCCAACTGCAGCAAACCGTAGTAAGTCGGCGACTCGGCGGCGATCAAGTCCCCCGGGCGGGTCAGCACGCGCAGCGACATCTGCAAGGCATCGACGCAGCCATGGGTCACGATGATTTCACGCGGGTCGACCAGCACACCGGCATCGCGCATGCGGATGGCGATCTGTCGGCGCAGCGGCTCGAAGCCTGGGCTGAACATGTAACTGAACGCACGTGGGCTATGGAAGCGGGTCACTTTGGCAATCTGCTGGTGCAGGGCGCGCACCGGCAGGTAATCCACATGAGGCACCGCAGCACCGAACGGAAACACGCCGTCGCGGCGCGCTTCGGTCAACACCTGCTGAATGATGCTGGCCCGGGTCACCAGGCCAGGGCGCTCGACCCGGGCGATATCCGGTGTTTGCGCGGTCAGGGCGGGGGTCTGGTGAACGTAGTAACCCGACTGCGGGCGCGCGCGGATCAGCCCCTGGTCTTCAAGATTGGCATAGGCCTGCAGCACCGTGGCGTGGCTGACATTGAGCTGGGCGCTCATCTTGCGCACGGAGGGCACGCGCTCGCCCGGCTGGTAGACACCGCGGCGGATGTCCTCGGCCAGTTGCTGGGCGATACGCTGGTAAAGCAGCAGGTTGGTCATGGCGATATCTCGACGCGCGGACGGGCTCGTTATTGTTGTGCGACTCACTGACGGCAGAGAATACCGTAACAGTTGCGAAGTGTACTGGGACAGATTGCAGAATAGCCAACACTACAGTCGCGTGACAGTACCCCAGCGCAGGAACTCACCCACTCACCGATAATCGGTGTAGGAGCAGCCTTGTGCTGCGAAGAGGCCGGTAATAACAGCACAATTCTCTAGGGCTGCTACCGGCCTCTTCGCAGCGCAAGGCTGCTCCTACAAGGGTCGGGGATCAACGCGCGGGGGCGAGCTTGCCTTTGTCGTCAGAAAAGACGATTTCTACCCGGCGATTCTGCGCCCTGCCCCGCTCCGAGGCATTGGCTTCGATCGGGTACTGGTCACCATAGCCTTCAACCTGCAGACGCTTTTCGTCGATGCCCAGGTCCACCAGCATGTCAGCCACCGCCTGCGCGCGATCACGCGAGAGCTTCAGGTTGTCTTCCGGGGCGCCGGTGCTGTCGGTGTAACCCTCGATGCGCACCACACGGCGCGGGTTGAGCTGGAGGAACTGCACCAGTTTGAGCACCGTACGGCTGGCCGAATTCTTCAGATCGGCACGCCCGGTATCGAACAGCACATCGCCCAACGTCATCACCAGGCCACGGTCCGTCTGCTCCGAAGCCAATGCGGCAATCTGCGACTCGACCCACTTGCCTTGCTGCTGCACGCTGGCAAGCTTCGCTTCACGCAGCGCCAATTGCAGGCGTTGGCGCTCCAGGTCGAGCTTGGCCAGGCGCTCCTGGTTCAATGCAAGCTTGGCATGTTCGCTGGCAATTTCGCTGTAGCGCTGGCTCAGGTAGGCGTAGTGGCGCACATCGGTACCGGTGCCGATATAACTGGACAGGCGCTCGGCCCGCGCCAGCGACTCACCGGCACGAATTACATCGCGCGGCGCACTGCGCAGCACGTCGGAGTCGTCTTTTACCTTCTGGAACGTGGCACTGGCTTCATCCAACGCCGCCTCGCTGCGATGGCTGGCGCACCCGTGCAAGCCTGCCGTCAACGCCAGCAACACCAGCGCCGTCATGGGTGTATGGCGCATCATGGCTGCACCTCCAGCTGTTTGCGCAGGCGCGTAACCCGCGATTGCAGCACTTGCAGCTGCTCTTCACTCTTCTGGTTCAGCACCTGGGCCTCGGCCAGGCGTGCATCCAGCTCGGCCTGCTCGGCACGCATGCGCGCATCGCGAAAATCTTCGGTAAGCATGTTGGTCTTGGCCCGGGCCAGCTTGTCTTCGGCCAGCTTGAGCGCCTCGACCTGCTCGGTGGCGCCAACGGCCTTGGCCTGTTCCAGCGCCTGCTCGGAAATGCGCAGTTGCTCGTTCGGCGCCGGGTCGTTGGCGCAACCCGCCAGGCCGAGCATGGCCAGAGCAAGGAATAGTGGTTGGATTCTCACGCAATCTTCCTAATGTTTGGGGGCGTCCAGCGGCACCTGCATCTGCGCCTTCCAGCGCTCGACATTTCGTTGCAGCACAGCCTCGGACGCACCGGAGATCGGCAATTCTGTCAGTTTTTTCGCCAATTGCCCACGCAACCAGCTGTCATTGCACGCCGAGTTGTGCGACACGGCCAGGTACAGCCCTGGGCGATCGACTGGCAGGCCGCGGGCAATCAGGTCGTTGCTCATGCCCAGGCTCTGGGTCATGGCCATGCCGGAATAGCGCCCGGCGAGCACATAGTCCACCTGCCCCAGCACCAGTTTCTGGAATGCCTGGGTCAGGTTTTGCGCAGGCTGCAACTTCAGGTGGGCTTTGGCGAACGCTTCAAAGGCCGGCGTGAGACGCGCGCGCTCAGACAAACTGCCCTGGTACTTGGCCAGGTCTGCCGGGCCATCGAAGGCCAGCTCAGCGTCATGCCGCGTCCAGACCAGGTATTCGTTCAACTGCAACGGCGGGTGGATGTAGTCCAGTGCGGTCAGCTGGCCGACCTGCAGGGGCGTATCGAGCAGCAGGTCCATTCGCCCACTGCGCACTTCCTCCAGCGCCTGATCGCGTCGCCCAGCACTCAGCACGTCCACCTTCACACCCAGCTCACTGGCCACCTGCTGCAACAGGTCGACATTGGCGCCGATCAGGTGCTTAGGGTCTTTCGGGTCCTGCCAGGAATACGGGGGCGCATCGGGGCTGCCGGTCGCGACCAAACGTTCGCACTTGCCTGCCGCCATCGCGCCGGGCGCCAGCAACGCCGCCATGCATGCCAGCACCCCGCCTGCTTTACGCAGCACCATTGCTCACTCCTTGTATTGCTTGGCCCGGCCCATCAGGTACACGCCGCACCTGTAGGAGCAGCCTTGTGCTGCGAAAGGGCCGGCATGACCAACAATTTTTTGTGGCTGTGACTGCCTCTTCGCAGCACAAGGCTGCTCCGACAGGAACCGCGACAAGCACTGCATCGGAAAAGGCCATAAAAAAACCCGGCCCTCAGTACGAGGGCCGGGCTTCTTTATAAGTGAAGCAGGCGGATCAGACCAGCTTTTCCAGCTCCGGAACCGCTTCGAACAGGTCAGCGACCAGGCCGTAGTCGGCCACCTGGAAGATCGGCGCTTCTTCGTCCTTGTTGATCGCAACGATCACCTTGGAGTCTTTCATGCCGGCCAGGTGCTGGATCGCGCCAGAGATACCGACGGCGATGTACAGCTGCGGTGCGACGATCTTGCCGGTCTGGCCGACCTGCATGTCGTTCGGCACAAAGCCTGCGTCGACTGCGGCGCGCGAGGCACCGACGGCTGCGCCGAGCTTGTCAGCCAGGCTGTACAGGTGCTTGAAGTTGTCACCGTTGCCCATGCCACGGCCGCCGGAAACGACGATCTTGGCAGCGGTCAGTTCTGGGCGGTCGGACTTGGCCAGCTCTTCACCGACGAAGGTGGAGATACCGGCGTTGTGCGCAGCGCCAACAGTTTCGACAGCAGCGGAACCGCCTTCTGCAGCAACGGCGTCAAAACCGGTGGTACGCACGGTGATGACCTTGACCGCAGCGCTCGATTGCACGGTGGCAATGGCGTTACCGGCATAGATCGGGCGCTTGAAGGTGTCGGCCGATTCAACCGAGATGATCTCGGAGATCTGGTCGACGTCCAGCAGTGCGGCGACGCGCGGCAGGATGTTCTTGCCGTTGGTGGTGGCCGGGGCCAGCACGTGGCTGTAACCCTTTGCCAGCTCGACGATCAGCGGCGCGACGTTTTCTGGCAGGACGTGGGCGTAGGCTGCGTTGTCAGCAACCAGTACCTTGGCAACACCCGCGATCTTGGCAGCAGATTCGGCAACGCCGCCGACGTTCTGGCCAGCGACCAGCACGTGCACATCACCACCGATCTTGGCGGCTGCGGCGACAGTGTTCAGGGTGGACGGGGCTACAGCACCGTTTTCGTATTCAGCGACAACCAGGATAGTCATTTAGATTACCTTCGCTTCGTTCTTCAGCTTCTCGACCAGTTCGGCCACCGACTTGACCTTGATACCTGCGCTGCGTGCAGCCGGCGCTTCGACTTTCAGGGTCTTGTTGGTGGAAGCGAGCGATACGCCCAGCGCGTCTGGCGTAACGGTCTCCAGCGGCTTCTTCTTGGCCTTCATGATGTTCGGCAGCGACGCGTAGCGCGGCTCGTTCAGGCGCAGGTCGGTGGTGACGATCGCTGGCAGGCTCAGCGATACGGTCTGCAAGCCGCCATCGATTTCACGGGTGACGTTCAGCTTGTCGCCAGCGACTTCAACCTTGGAGGCGAAGGTGCCTTGGGCGTAGCCGGTCAGCGCAGCCAGCATCTGGCCGGTCTGGTTGTTGTCGCTGTCGATGGCCTGCTTGCCGAGAATGACCAGCTGTGGCTGCTCTTTGTCGACAACGGCTTTCAGCGCTTTGGCCACGGCCAGCGAATTCAGCTCATCAGCGGCTTCGACCAGAATGGCACGATCGGCACCCAGTGCCAGCGCAGTACGCAGCTGCTCCTGGGCAGTGGTCGGGCCGACGGAAACGACGACGATCTCGGTCGCAACGCCCTTCTCTTTCAGGCGTACGGCTTCCTCAACGGCGATTTCGCAGAAGGGGTTCATGGACATCTTGACGTTTGCAAGGTCGACGCCGGAGTTGTCCGCTTTGACGCGAACCTTGACGTTGTAGTCGACCACTCGTTTGACAGCTACAAGAACCTTCATGGATTCCTCGTTACTCTCCGGTGAATAGAAAGTCGCCTGGGGACATGCCCGGCGATGCGCGTGGGTACAAGGGCACCTCTAAAAACGTACCGGGAGAAGCAAACTTCAAGGTGACCGAGCAGTCTTGTCGCGACGCTTGCGGCAAATACCCGCGGGTCATTTTCTGTGGTGGCGTGTAAACTCCACTACATACCGTGAATTGGCCCGAAAGCCTTACTCCACACCCGGTCTTTAGAGGTGTACCTGCGCCCGGCGGTAAGCCTACGGCGAACGTAAAACCGCTCGTATCTTGACCGCAACACCCAATCCGGTCAATACGGCAAATCGGTCACCCTCCAGCCGTACGCCTGTGATTTTACTGGCCTGCGGCAAATTCAAACAAACGTTTGTATTGGACCCGCCAAGTGGTGTAGATATAATGCGCGGCCAAGACAAAACGGTGTAGTCCATCCTCTGCGCTGCTACAGCTCCGCTCCCGTGAAGCGCGGTGCGCATGATCACCCCACACCCATAAGACAAAGCAACAGCACGAGCCTTGATGAGTAGGAGAGAACCAGTGGAACGCGAATACATGGAATTCGACGTGGTCATCGTCGGCGCCGGCCCGGCGGGGCTGTCCGCCGCCTGCCGCCTGAAGCAGAAGGCCGCCGAAGCCGGTAGCGAGATCAGCGTCTGCGTGGTCGAAAAAGGCTCCGAAGTCGGTGCGCACATCCTCTCCGGCGCGGTGTTCGAGCCGCGCGCACTGAACGAACTGTTCCCTGACTGGAAGGCACTCGGCGCGCCGCTGAACACCGAGGTCAAGCGCGACGATATCTATGTGCTGAAGGATGCAGGCAGCTCGACCAAGGTCCCCGACCTGTTCGTGCCCAAGACCATGCACAACCACGGCAACTACATCATCTCCCTGGGCAACCTGTGCCGCTGGCTGGCCCAGCAGGCCGAAAACCTGGGCGTTGAAATCTACCCAGGCTTCGCTGCCCAGGAAGCGCTGTTCGATGAAAACGGCGTGGTGCGCGGTATCGTCACCGGCGACCTGGGTGTCGACCGCGAAGGCAACCCGAAAGACGGCCTGTACACCCCTGGCATGGAACTGCGCGCCAAGTACACGCTGTTCGCCGAAGGTTGCCGCGGCCATATCGGCAAGCAGCTGATCAAGCGCTTCAACCTCGACAGCGAGTCCGACGTCCAGCACTACGGCATCGGCCTCAAAGAAATCTGGGAAATCGACCCAAGCAAGCACGAGCAGGGCCTGGTGGTGCACACCGCAGGCTGGCCGCTGGACGTGATGAGCGCCGAAAACACCGGTGGTTCGTTCCTGTATCACCTGGAAAACAACCAGGTGGTGGTAGGCCTGATCGTCGACCTGTCCTACAGCAATGCCTACCTGTCGCCGTTCGATGAGTTCCAGCGCCTGAAGCACCACCCTGTGATGAAGCAGTACCTCGAAGGCGGCAAGCGCATCAGCTACGGCGCCCGCGCCATCTGCAAAGGCGGCCTCAACTCGTTGCCGAAGATGGTATTCAACGGCGGCGCATTGATCGGCTGCGACCTGGGCACCCTGAACTTCGCCAAGATCAAGGGCAGCCACACCGCAATGAAATCCGGCATGCTCGCCGCAGAAGCGGTCGCCGATGCGTTGATCGCAGGCAGCGAGGGCGGCGACGCACTCACTACCTATGTCGATGCCTTCAAGGCCAGCTGGCTGCACGAAGAGCTGTTCGCCAGCCGTAACTTCGGCCCGGCGCTGCACAAGTTCGGGCCTATCCTGGGTGGTGCGTTCAACTACATCGATCAGAACTGGTTCGCCGGCAAGCTGCCCTTCACGCTGCACGACACCAAGCCGGATTACGCCTGCCTCAAGCTCGCAGCCGACTCGAAAAAGATCGACTACCCGAAACCGGACGGCAAGCTCAGCTTCGACAAGCTCAGCTCGGTATTCCTCTCCAGCACCAACCATGAAGAGGAACAACCCTGCCACCTGAAGCTGACCGACCCGAACATCCCGATCGCCAGCAACCTACCGCTGTACGACGAGCCGGCCCAGCGTTACTGCCCTGCCGGCGTGTACGAAGTGGTCAGCCAGGATGACGGCAGCAAGCGCTTCCAGATCAACGCGCAAAACTGCGTGCACTGCAAGACCTGCGACATCAAGGACCCCGCCCAGAACATCACCTGGGTAACCCCTGAAGGCGCCGGCGGGCCGAACTACCCGAACATGTAAGGCCCCCTGCCCTTGCGGCACTAAAAAGCCCCCGCCTCGTCAGAGCCGGGGGCTTTTTGCTGCCTACCTGCATCAGGCAGTGCGTACTTCTTCGAACAGTTCCGGGTGGCGATCCAGCAGTTTGAACAGTTTGACCAACGCCACTGGTGGCCTGGTTTTACCGTTTTCGTAACGGGAGAACGCATTGACGCCACCCCCGAAGATCTCCCCTGCTTCACGCTGGTCGAGATCGAATTTCTTGCGCACTGAGACGATGAAACCCGGGTCGACCGCCGCAGCGTTGACCTGGCGATTGAACGCCGACATCAGGTCACTGATGCGCAAAGCTTCATCATGGCTCAGCACTGCCTCACCACAGGCAGCACAGTAGTCGCCACTGACATTCGGAATAAGGGTCGCTTCACCCTTGTATCGATAGGGCATGTCCTGAGTGTCGGGCGCAAGCTCCGCACCGCCGCAGATTGGACATCTCATGGTTACATCTCCTTGAAAGACACGATGAGAACGTCGTCCACCACAGACAGTTTGAGGTACACGTACCCCTTGACCGTAAGCGGACGATAAACATCCTGCCAAACGCGATGATCAACGTAGCTGGTCATGCTTTTGTAAAAGTCTCTGCGCTCCAAGCCATTGATGACATCGAGCATATCCGGGTATTCCATCCCCAGTGCCTGGGCGTCTCGCAACGAGGCGGTAGTCGGGCTGATACGTCCAGCACTTACCAATCCCCTTATCCGCTGCAGCGGACAGTGAGGCGTTCTCTTTTCCATGAGAAATTAACCTTCCAGGTTAAATTTGGCTAATAGGTTATTCCAATAGCCCCCACCCGGAAGTCTGCCTCACCACCTGCCAGCCGCTACTGGCTCATTTGTCACCGCACATGATTGGCATGGGCTCCGCCGCAAACGCCAAGGGCTCGCGACGCCCGAAGTACAGGGCAGTGAGCAGCCCCACCATGCCCATGATCAGACAAAACCCGACACACACCCATGGGCTCCACGGCATCAAGGCGATCAGCGCCAGCGGCGTGGTGCTGGCCCACAGGGCATAGGCGACGTTATAGGTGAAGGAAATGCCCGACACCCGAATCTGCGCAGGGAACAGCCCGACCATCACCGACGGCACCACGCCCACCACGCCACAGCACAGCCCTGCCACGGCATAAGCCAGCCAGGTTGCGCCCCACTGGCCCACCAGGCTTGCATACAACACACCGATGCCCAGCGGCAGCAGCAGGCTGTAGATCATTAGGGCACGCCAGGCGCCCAGGCGATCGACCAGCAGGCCGGCCAGTACACAACCGATATTAAGGAAGACAATACCCGCACTGCTGAGGGCAAAGGTGTGCCCGGCAGTCATGCCAAAACGCTGTTGCATCACCGTCGGCGTAATCACCACCAGCACCACCACCGCCGACGTCAGCACACAGGTCAGCAGCGCCGCTGGGATCAGCGCCCGGCGATGCTCGCCCAGCACGCGCCGCAGCGGAAACGCCACCGGCTGCTCCTGGCGCTCGCGCAGGGCCAGGAACACAGGCGTTTCGCTGAGCCACCGGCGTAGCCACACGCCTATCACGCCAAACACCCCACCCAGCAGGAAGGGGTAGCGCCAGGCATGGTCGAGAATTTCTTCGGGGGTGAACACCTGCGCCAGCAGCGTGGCCGTCAGTGCGCCCAGCAAGTAACCGAAGGTAAGCCCAGCCTGCAAGAAGCCCAGGGCATAGCCCCGTCGCCCCGGTGGCGCATGCTCGGCGACGAACGTCCAGGCACTGGGCACTTCGCCCCCGACCGCCGCCCCCTGCAGAATGCGCAGCGCCAGCAGGATCAACGGCGCGGCATAGCCGATATCGGCGTACGTCGGCATTACACCGATCAGCAGGCATGGCAGGGCCATCATCAGGATGCTAAGGCTAAACACCCGCTTGCGCCCCAGATGATCGGCGAAATGCGCCATCAGGATACCGCCCAGTGGCCGCGCCAGGTAACCAGTGACGAAGATCCCGAAGCTTTGCAGCAAGCGCAGCCATTCAGGCATTTCTGGCGGGAAAAATAGCTTGCTGAGGGTCAGGGCGAAGAACACGAAGATAATGAAATCGTAGATTTCCAGCGCGCCACCCAGTGCCGCCAGGCCCAAGGTCCGGTGGTCGCCACGGCTGAACCGTGGCGGGCGAGCGGTATCGATGGCAGTCATGGCAGAGTCCGCAGATCGGCAAAGGGCAAGAGGATAGCAAATAGCTGCCCCCTTGCCCCGCCCACATCGGCGCTAGCGGCTGAAGACCGTGTGCGCGAAGTTCGCCCGCGGGCGTGGGCGCAGCGCGCTGGCGGGCACGGCAGCTGGCAGGGGCAGCTTGCCGACCAAAAGCGGCGCGTCGATGATCGCCATGAACGATTCCAGTGCCTCGTTATCGGGCGCTTGCGGCAGGCTCACGCTCACGGATTGGCGCTCGGTTTGCGGCACCGAAGGCACTTGCAACTGCTGGGAGTGGTAAAGCAGGGCGTGCTGGATTTGCGTGCTCACCCGGCAGAAACGCGCCAGGTCGACGCCGACGTGGCTGGCCAGTTCAATGTTGCCAAGCAACAGATGAAAAGGCTGCAAAGCAGATTGCACCAGGCGTTGCAGCTCCTCGAAGCTGTCCACGGGCGCAATCCGGTAATAGCCCAGGCCATTGAGCAACTTTTCCAGCTGCAAGCGCTGGCTGGGGTGCTCGTCGGCGATGAGGATGCGCAGGGTCTTGTTTGCCATTTTCGGACCTGGGCAGTTAGGTAAAAAGGGACACTCCCTGACCATACTGCGCCAGTAACGGCAATCGCCAAAGCTTTGCCTGGCTGGGGTCTACCTAGATAGTTGTCGGGAAACCCGCATAAATCAAGTCGATGCTTGACGGAATTTTCATTCCTCTTTCACCAGACTTTCAGGATTCCCACTCGCGCATGCGCACACGGCAGTGCTTCATGGCATTGACGATGTGCTTTTCCACCACACTGCGTGACACCCCCAGGTGCTCGGCAATCTGCTGATGCGACAGGCCATCGAGCTTGCGCAACAGGAAGCAGTCGCGGCAGACCTTGCCCAGTTCATCCAGGGCGCGCTGCATCAGCGCCAGGCGCTGATCGAGCTGCATGTCATGGGTGGGCGCTGGGCTATGCCAACGCTCGTCGCTGTCGAGCACCTCCAGTGGTTCGGCCTGGCGAACCTGATGCCGCCGGTGGCGGTCGACCACCAGGTTGAGCGCCGTGCGGTACAGAAAGGCACGCGGGTGCTCGATCCGTTCCGCATCGGTGCGCTCCAGCACCCGCAGATAAGCATCGTGCGCAACGTCTTCGGCCGCCTGACGACTGCCCAGGCGCGCGGAAAGGAAGCCCACCAGTTCGCGATAGTAATGTTCCACGACGTTACCTGAGAGGGCCCTGCTGCTTTTTCTGAAAGCCTTTTCACAAAGCTGTGCAGGACCGAAGTGATGTCAACGTGCGATCTTACAAATTATAATTATTCTCAGCAACACGACTTCCTCCTGCCCTGTACGCTAAATCCCGCCCGCTAGCCTTCGTCTATCTGGGACCTCAGTGCGCGCCGCTTTTGCGCTGCGCGTGGCCTTCACTCCTGGCTGGAAGTCTGCATGCGACGTTTACCCCACACCCGCCGTCGGCTACTGCTCAGTGGCTTGGCCCTGCTGAGCCTGGGCAGTTTGCTGGCCTGGAAGACCCTGCCCTTTGGCGCGCAGCCGATCAGCACAGTCGCCGTCACCCGTGCCGACATCGAAAGCAGCGTGACTGCCCTGGGCACCCTGCAGCCGCGGCGCTACGTCGACGTGGGCGCCCAGGCTTCCGGGCAGATCCACAAGCTGCACGTTGAAGCCGGTGACCAGGTACGCAAAGGCCAACTGCTGGTAGAGATCGACCCGTCCACCCAGCAAGCCAGGCTAGACGCCGGGCGTTACTCGATCGACAACCTCAAGGCACAACTGGCCGAGCAACGTGCACAGTTTCAACTGGCCCAGCAGCAGCTCAAGCGCCAGCGTGACCTGGCGGCCGCCGGTGCGACCCGTGACGAAGACGTGCAGACGGCCGATGCCCAGCTCAAGGTAACTCAGGCCCGCATCGACATGTTCCAGGCACAGATTCGTCAGGCCCAGGCCAACCTGCGCAGCGACGAGGCGGAACTGGGCTACACGCGCATTTATGCCCCCATGGACGGCACCGTGGTCGCGGTCGATGCCCGAGAAGGCCAGACCCTCAATGCCCAACAGCAGACCCCTCTGATCCTGCGCATCGCCAGGCTTTCGCCAATGACCGTCTGGGCCCAGGTGTCGGAAGCCGACATCGGCAAGGTCAAGCCCGGCATGACCGCCTACTTCACCACCTTGGCCGGCGGCAAGCGCCGCTGGACCAGCACGGTCCGGCAGATCCTGCCGATCCCGCCTAAACCGCTGGACCAGAGCAGCCAGGGCGGCGGCAGCCCGACCAGCGCCACCAATGGCACCACCGGCAGCCAGGTGGTGCAGTACACCGTGCTGCTGGATGTCGACAACCCGGATGGCGCCCTGATGGCCGAGATGACCACGCAGGTGTTCTTTGTCGCCGGCCAGGCCAGCCAGGTGCTGACCGTGCCGCTTGCCGCACTGGACGACAACAATGGCTTGCGCCTCGCCCGGGTACTCAACAGCAAAGGCGAAGTGGAACAGCGCCAGGTCCAGACCGGCCTGAGCGACCGGCTGCGGGTGCAGGTACTTGACGGCCTCAGCGAAGGCGAGCGCCTGGTGATCGGCGCCCCCAGCGTCAGCGGAGGTTGAATGACTACGCCCCTGATCGAACTGATCGACATCCGTAAATCCTACGGCGGCGTCGATACCCCCAAGGTCGACATCCTCCAGGGCATCAGCCTGCGCATCCACCCCGGCGAGTTCGTCGCCATTGTCGGCGCCTCCGGCTCCGGCAAATCGACGCTGATGAACATCCTCGGCTGCCTCGACCGGCCAACCGCTGGCAGCTACCACTTTGCGGGCAAGGACGTGGCCGAGCTGGACAGCGACGAACTGGCCTGGTTACGCCGTGAAGCCTTTGGCTTCGTCTTCCAGGGCTACCACCTGATCCCCTCGGGTTCGGCCCAGGAGAACGTCGAGATGCCGGCCATCTATGCCGGTATCGCCGCCAGCGAGCGGCACGCGCGCGCCACCGCCCTGCTCACCCGCCTGGGCCTGGCCAGCCGCACGGGCAACCGCCCGCACCAGTTGTCCGGCGGCCAGCAACAACGCGTATCGATTGCCCGGGCACTGATGAACGGTGGCCACATCATCCTCGCCGACGAACCCACCGGCGCGCTCGACAGCCACAGCGGCACCGAAGTCATGGCGCTGCTCGACGAACTGGCCAGCCAGGGCCATGTAATCATCCTGATTACCCACGACCGCGACGTGGCGGCGCGGGCGCAGCGGGTCATTGAAATCCGCGATGGCCTGATCATCAGCGATTCGGCCGCCGAGCAGCCACCGCCCCCCACACGCCAAGGGCTGCAGGCCGACGACCTGCGCCAGCGCCTGGGCCGCGGCGCCACCCTGCGCGGGGCCTGGAAAGGTGAACTGGTCGAAGCCCTGCAGGCCGCCTGGCGAGTGATGTGGGTCAACCGTTTTCGCACCGCCCTGACCCTGCTCGGCATCGTCATCGGGGTAGCCTCGGTGGTGGTCATGCTGGCCGTCGGCGAAGGCAGCAAGCGCCAGGTCATGGCGCAAATGGCGGCGTTTGGCTCGAACGTGCTCTACCTCAACGGCAAGCCAGCAACGCTGGGTGAACAGGCCGGCACCATCACCCTCGACGACGTCGCGGCCATCGGCGAGCTGCCCCAGGTCAAGCACGTCATGCCAGTGATCGGCGACAAACTGATGGTGCGCCACGGCAACAACAGCCAGCAGTTTTATGTCGGCGGCAACAACATCTGGTTCCCGGAGATCTTCAACTGGCCGGCGGTCGAGGGCACCTTTTACACCGAGGCCGACGAAGCCAGTGCCGCGCCTGTGGCGGTGATCGGCCAGAAGGTGCGGGAAAAGATGCTGGACCCTGGGCGCGACCCGCTGGGGCAATACATCCTGATCGGCAATGTGCCGTTCCAAGTCGTCGGCATTCTCGCCGGTAAAGGCGCCAGTTCCGGCGACCAGGACAGCGACGGGCGCATCGCGGTGCCCTATTCCGCCGCGGCTATCCGCCTGTTCGGCCAGCGCGACCCAGACTACATCGCCGTCGCCGCGCACGACTCCACCCGGGTCAACGAAGCCGAAGTGGCCATTGATCACCTGCTGCGCCAGCGTCACCAGGGCCGTCAGGATTTCGAGCTGACCAACGACGCAGCACTGATCCAGGCCGAAGCACGCACGCAGAATAGCCTGTCGCTGATGCTGGGGGCGATTGCCGCGATTTCGTTGTTGGTGGGCGGCATCGGGGTGATGAACATCATGCTCATGACCGTGCGCGAGCGTACTCGTGAGATTGGCATCCGCATGGCCACCGGCGCGCGCCAGCGCGACATCCTGCGGCAGTTTCTCAGCGAGGCCGTGATGCTGTCGATGGTCGGCGGCGTGGCCGGCATCGTCCTGGCCCTGGCCATCGGCGGCGGCCTGATGCTGGCCGAGGTTGCCGTAGCCTTCGCCCTGCCTGCCATATTCGGCGCGTTCGCCTGCGCTGTCGTCACCGGCATCGTGTTCGGCTTCATGCCGGCCCGCAAAGCCGCCCGACTCGACCCGGTCAAAGCCCTTACCAGCGAATAATCCATGACCTTGCCAAGCCGTATCAGCCTGTTGACCTTGTGCCTGAGCCTTGCCGCCTGCAGCACGCCGCCCACGCCTGACAGCGGGATTGCCGCGCCGCACGCCTGGCAAGGCGAGGCCGCGCCGTCATCCACCGAGCTGCCATCAGCACAGTGGTGGCGCGCGTTTGCCAGCAGCGAGCTGGACCGCCTGGTCGAGCGTGCCCGGCTCAACGCCTATGACCTCGCGGCCGCCACGGCGCGTGTGCGCCAGGCCCAGGCCCAGGCCGTCATCGCTGGCGCGCCATTGCTGCCCGAACTGAACCTGGGCCTGGATGGCAGCCGCCAGCGGCTGTTGAAGGGTGAAGGCAACGACCAGCTGGACGTCAGCAGCAGCGAACGCACCAGCACCGCGTTCGACCTGAAACTCAGCGCCAGCTACGAGATCGACTTCTGGGGCGGCCTGCGCGCAGCACGGGCCAGCGCCTTGCGCCGCCTTGATGCCAGCCGCTTCGACCGGCAGACGGTCGAGCTGACCTTGGTCAGCGCCGTGGCCGACAGCTACCTGCAAGGCCTGGCCCTGGAAGCGCAACTGAACATCGCTCGGCTCAACCTGCGCAATGCACGTGACGTGCTGGGCCTGGTCGAAGCCCGCCAGCGCACCGGCTCGGCCACACGCCTGGAACTGGCCCAGCAGCGCAGCCTGGTGGCCGCCCAGGAACGGCAAGTGCCGTTGCTCGAACAGCAGTGGCAAGACAGCCGGGTCACCTTGGCGACGCTGCTCGGCGACCCGGTGCAGGCCCTGCCGCCCAGCCGTGAAGCGTTCGATGCGCTGCAGTGGCCGTCCATTGGCAGCGGCGTCCCCAGCGAACTGCTGGCCCGTCGCCCCGACATCGCCGCCGCCGAAGCGCGGCTGGCAGCGGCCAGCGCCAACGTACAGGTGGCCAGGGCAGCGATGCTGCCCAAGTTGACCCTAGGGGCCAACCTGGGCAGTGGCGCCAATACCTTTGCTCATGTGCTCGACAGCTCTTTTTATACCCTCAGCGCCGGGCTGGTCGCGCCGATCTTCAACAACGGCCGGCTGCGCGCTTCTCGCGACCTGGCCGAGGCCGAGCAAGCTGAGTTGCTGGAGACGTACCGAGGCAGCATCCTGGCCGGTTTCGCCGATGTCGAGAAAGCGCTCAATGCGATTCACGGCGTGGACCGCCAACGCCGGTGGCAGGACGAAGAAGTGCAGGAGGCGCGCCTGGCTTTCGAGCTGGCCCAGCAGCGCTATGGCGCGGGCGCCGAGACCCTGCTCAGCGTGCTTGAAACCCAGCGCACCCTTTACCTGGCCCAGGATCAGCAGGCGCAGCTGCGATTGGCACGGCTGCAAGGGAGTGTGGCGCTGTACAAGGCGTTGGGGGGTGGGTGGAAGGTTGAGCGGTAGTGTAGGGCGATGGATTTGCTGCGGGTTCGAGATCGAGCGCCGCCCGCGCGGCGCTTCGCAGCACAAGGCTGCTCCTACATCTGTTTCGGGCCAATTAGTCCTGAGCCATTGGCGCTCGGCCCTTGGGCGGCGCTCGATCTAAAACCCACCGAAAATCCCTCGCCCTACACCCCGATCCCATCCCCCAATCCCCCTCAAAGCGACCGCTGCGCCACCTTCAGATTGCGCGCATACCAAGGCCGCTGGGGCACCTTCGGCCGCAACTTGCCGAACAGGTCTTCATCGCTGTAGATGATGCGCAAAGCCAGCTTCATCGTCTCCGGGTCCATCTCGACGCTGCGCCCCGGCCGCAAGCCCGGCACCGTCGAGCAACCATGGGTGTCAGGCCCTAGCCAAGGGTCCGACACTTCGACCCAGCGCCCTGGCGCAAACCAAGGCACGCCATTGACTTCCAGGCGCCGCACCTCGCCGGGGTGAACCCGCTCATGGGCGCGGAACCAGTCCTCGATGCGGTCATCGATCCAGCCATGAAAGTGCCAGAACACCGGGTTTACATGGGATGAAAACGGGTCACCCAGAAAGTCGTTTTCGGCCGCAAACCAACGCGCTGCAAAGTCGTCAGGCGTGCGCGCCGTCGGCACCGGCATGCCGTTGGCCGGGTCACGCGGCACCGAAGCCCAGCGCATGTGCAGCCAGTCATGCAGGCCCAGCTCCACCTCTGAACCGAACTGGCCCAGGGTCAGTGTGCTCAGGTAGTCCGGGTCGCTGTAACGCGACTCCCAGACCTGGAAGTTGCCATGGTAGGTATCCGGGTGCTTGATGTCGCGCACCCACTGGGTGTATTCCGCATCACCATTCGCCAACCAGGTGGGCGGCAAGGCGTTGCCGTCATGGTTGTCCCAATAGCGGGCGAACCCGGCACGGTCGCGCTCAAGCTCCGGTTGTGGCTGCGGAAACCGCGTCCATGAAGGCAGGTCCTGCAAGGCGCGGGCACTGCCAAGCATGTGCCGGTGCATGAAAAAGAAATCCTCACCCGAACCGTTGCGGTCCTTGTGCCGGCCGCGCGCGTCACGCTCCCGATCACGCGGCCCCGGCTGCCAGCCCAAGCCGCGCAGGGCGGCTTGCTTGTCTTTGTCCAGCTTGTGCCATTTGTCACGCGAGGAATGCCACAACTGGTGGAACAGTCGGTGCTCCGGGGTGATCAACCAGGCCAGCAGTTGCGGGCTTAACGGCGTGCGCTCGCGCGCCTCGGGGAAGGTGTGTTTCAGCGCCAGAAAGTGGTTGTCTTGCACCGGCAGCGACAACGCTCGGTCCAGTGGCGCAATGCGCCCGTTGAGGGTCGCAGGCCCGGCATTGCCGAAGCGGCCCCAGACCTCGTCGATGACGATATGGCATTCGTAGCGGGCCTGCACCTCACCTGGCCGGCTCGAGAACAAGCGCCAGCGTAAAGTGCCCGGTTTGTCTGCCAGCAGGTCGCCCACCACACGGTAACGCGGCTGTTCATCGCTGCGTAGGCGCTCGGGGGTATCCAAGTAGCCGCGCAACGCCCGCCCACTGGGCGCAACATCCAGGAACAGCTCCAGCTCGCCCTCAGGCAACCCTTGCAGGCCCGCGTCCTTGCCATGCAAGGTCCAGCGCCAGATCCCGCGCAAGGTGTCACCCAACTGCTGCAGGTGCGTATCAGCCCGTTCGACGACCGCCTCGCCGGGGGTTTCCGGAAACGCCTCGGCGGCCCGCTGGCGCTGTACATACAACGCACCGGGCACCACCACGCCCGTCAATGCCACACCGGCGATGAACCCGCGTCGAGAAATCGTCATTGCAACTACCTGTGCATTTATTGCGGCCGTGGAGCACAGCCCGTCCAAGGCTAGAACGTTGTCCACACCGCGAAATTTACCGCTGCCGACGCAGGGGCGCCGCCACGGCTGGCTAAATTTCCACGGGGTGGGCTCGTTCACTCCAGGTAGCGGCGGCCTCTGTGCCCATCCCTCGACGGTGAACCTACTGAGACCAAGATGACGACTCCACGCTGGAAAAAAGCCCTGTTTATCAGCCTGGCCGCGGCCGTGACCGCAGGTGCCGGATTTGCCGCCTGGCACTACTTCACCACGCCGGCCGGCTACTCCAGAGAGGTGGTGCGCCAGGCCAACGACCTGCAGGAACGCATCATCTCGTTCGACAGCCATGTCACCCTGCCGCTGACTTTCGGCACTGAAGGCAGCGAGGCCGACAAGGATGGCAATGGCCGCTTCGACCTGGCCAAGGCCGCCCGCGGGCGGCTGTCTGGCGCCGCGCTGACGATCTTCGCCTGGCCCGAATCGTGGACCGGCGACGATGGCCCGCACCGGCCGACCGCAGGCTTCGTCGAAGCCGCACGCCACACCCAGGACGTGCGCTACAACGCCATCGACGCCATGGTCCGCGACTTCCCCGAACAGGTCGGTATCGCCTACACCCCGCAAGACATGCGACGCCTGCACGGCGAAGGCAAGTTCGCGGTGTTCCTCAGCATGCTCAATGCCTATGCCCTGGGCGACGATATCGACCAGCTCGACCGCTGGGCCGCCCGCGGCGTGCGCATGTTCGGCTTCAGCTACGTGGGCAACAACAGCTGGGCCGACTCTTCGCGCCCGTTGCCGTTTTTCAATGACACCGCCGATGCTTTGGACGGCCTTTCGCCAGTCGGCAAACGCGCCGTACAGCGCCTTAACGACCTGGGTGTGATCATCGATGTGTCGCAGATGTCGAGCAAGGCACTGAGCCAGGCGGTCAGCCTCAGCCGCGCGCCGGTGGTGGCGTCGCACTCTGCGCCACGCGCCATGGTCGACATTGCCCGCAACCTGTCCGACAAGGAAATGCAACTGATCAAGGACAGCGGCGGCGTGATTCAACTGGTGGCCTTCTCCACCTACCTCAAGCCACTGAGCGCGAAAACCCAGGACAAACTCAACGCCCTGCGCGCCCGCTACGACTTGCCACCGCTGGCCAACCTCAACTACGCGCTGATGCCGGGTGACCCGGTCATCGCCGGCTGGCCCGAGCAGAAGGTGGGCCAGTACGCCAACGCGCTGTACGGCATCCTCGACGAAGAGCCACCGGCCACGCTCAAGGATTTCGGCGACGCCATCGACTACACGGTGCGCAAGGTCGGCATCGACCATGTGGGGCTGAGCTCGGACTTCAATGAAGGCGGCGGCATCGACGGTTGGCACGACGCAAGCGAAGCGCGCAACGTCACTGCCGAACTGATCACCCGGGGCTATTCCGAGGCCGATATCGCCAAGCTCTGGGGCGGCAACTTCCTGCGGGTGTGGGAGCAGGTGCAGCACGCCGCGCAACCCGCCACCACTTCGTCCCGATAACCCTGCGAGCGCCTTCATGAACGACCGCCGTACCTTCCTCAAGCAGGCAGGCCTGCTGGCCGCGGCCCTGCCCTTGGCCAGCCAGTTGCTGCCGGGCGCTCAGGCCGCGCCATTGCCACCCGCTGGCAGCGACGCCTGGGCCGCCTTTCGCGGCCTGTTCGACCTGGACCCCGCCTACGCGCACTTCGCCAACTTTCTGATCACGTCACACCCAAAGCCGGTGCGCGAGGCCATCGAGGCCTTGCGTGCGAGCTTCGACCGCCACCCGGCGCGCAGGGTTGACTGGGACAGCCAGGCGGAGTGGAAGCACGAGGCCGCAGTGCGTGAATGGGCCGGTCGCTACCTTGAGGTAAACCCCCGACAGATCGCCCTGACCGGCAGCACCACGGAAGGCCTGGGCCTGATCTATGGCGGCCTGAAGCTTGCACCTGGGCAGGAAATTCTCACCACCGTGCACGAGCATTCGGCGGCGCGCCAGACGATGAGTTTCCGCACTGCCCGCGATGGCACGCCGGTGCGCCGCTTGCGCCTGTTCGAGAACCCGTCACAGGTCAGCACCGACCAGGTACTCGGCACCCTGGCTGCGGCCATCAGCGCCAAGACGCGGGTACTGGGCATGACCTGGGTCCATTCGGGTAGTGGTGTGAAGCTGCCGGTGGGTGAGATTGGCGCACTGGTACGCGAGGTCAATCGCCAGCGCGACGAGAAGGACCACATTATTTACGTGATCGACGGGGTACATGGCTTTGGCGTCGAGGACATCCGCTTTGCCGACCTGAACTGCGACTACTTCATCGCCGGCACCCACAAGTGGATGTTCGGGCCACGTGGCACCGGGATCATCTGCGCGGCCTCCACCGAGCTCAAGCAGCTGAACCCGACCATTGCCACGTTTTCCGAGAATGAAGACTTCGCCACCATCATGACCCCAGGCGGCTACCATGCCTTTGAGCACCGCTGGGCGCTGGGCAAGGCATTCGAGCTGCACCTGCAGCAGGGCAAGGCGAATATCCAGGCGCGTATTCATGGGCTCAATGACTACCTCAAGCAGCGTCTTGAGGCGGTTGAAGCGGTCGAACTGGTGACGCCGCGCAGTGCCCAGTACTCGGCTGGGTTTACCTTTTTCAGGGTCAAGGGCCAGGATGCGGATGACGTGGCCGGGTATCTCAACAGCCAGCGCATTGTCGTCGATGCCGTGTCACGTGATGCTGGGCCGGTGGTGCGTACCGCGCCTGGGCTGCTGAACACCGAGGCCGAGATCGACCGCTTGGTCGATGTGCTGGGGCGGCGGGTGCGTAGTTCGTGACGAATGCTGGGGGCGCTTTGCGCCCCTTTCGCGACGCAAGGCCGCTCCCACTGGTAAAGCGTCCCACCTAGGGAGCTAACCAACCTGTGGGAGCGGCCTTGCGTCGCGAAAGGGGCGCGAAGCGGCCCCAGCGATTCCAACGTTAACTCACCCCCCAACCCTCTTCAGCCAGCCCCCCACATCCTGATAAATCTCCCCCACCTGCCCCACGATCCCGGACATGCGCAAGAAGTCATGGGTCAGCCCCTCGACCCGGGCAAACGTCACCTCGGTCCCCCCCGCCACCAGCCAGTCTCGGTAGGCAAGCCCTTCGTCATGCAACGGATCGTACTCGGCCACGAACAGGTACGCCGGCGCCAATGGCTCGCGCACCGTCGACAGCAAGGGCGACACACGCCAGTCCAGACGCTGCTCCGGCTGCGGCGCATAGTGCTGGTAGAACCACTCCAGGGTAGGCGTTTCCAGCAGGTACCCCTCGGCATGCTCGCGGTGAGAGTCGCGCTGGCAGGAAATGTCTGTCACCGGGTAGAACAGCAACTGCGCCAGCGGCTTGAACGCCAGCGCTTCGGGCTGCTCGACGGCCGTGATGGCCAGCACGGCGGCCAGGCTGGCACCGACGCTGTCCCCGGCCACCACCACCCGGCGGTTGTCCAAGCCCAACGCCCCAGCCTGCTCGGCCAGCCAGTTGGCGGCATCCAGCACATCGTGCAGCGCCACCGGAAACTGCTGCTCCGGCGCCAATCGGTAGTCCGGCGCCAGCACCGCAAACTCACCCATGGCTGCCAGGCGGCGGCACACCGAGTCATGCGAGTCGAGGCTGCCCACCACATAGCCACCACCGTGCAGGTAGAAGATCACCGGCTGCAAGGCATCGCCTGCGTCACCCGTGCGGTACAGCCGCGCTGGCAGGCTGGCACCATCACGCGCCGGGACCTGCAGCTCGCTCACCGCCACGCTGCCGGGCGGGCTTGGGTCGAGCACCTGCGAACTGCCCTCGAACTCGGCCCGGGCCTGAGCCACGTCCATCGCGTGCATGGGCAGGCTTCTGCCCGTCAACCGGCCAAATTCGACCAGTTCCAGAAATCCCGCCAGATCAGGGTGCAATGCCATGTCGGATCCTTGCTTGAACAATATGACTGCTGTCCCTACGGGACGTAGAAGGCCCACCGAAAATTAGCTGTAAGCGCCGCTAAATCGATGGCCGACACACTCGTTATCCCTGCACAACGAAATCCCGTCAGAGGCTAACCGTGGACCTTCAGAGCATCCTCAGCAAACTGTTCGCCAACGCCCATGCCGTCGGCATCGAAGGCGTGTTCCAGTTCGTCTTCGGCCACGACCGGGCCTTCTGGTCGGAAGTGCGCGACACCAGCCGCACCGGCGCAGGCCGGCACAGCACCCCGGATGTCACCATCGAGGTGGCCGAGCGCGACTTCCTCGGCATCATGGGCGGCACGGCCAACGTCGAGGAGCTGTTCGCCAGCGCACGCCTGAAGATCACCGGCAACATGGGCCTGGCCACCTTGCTACCGCAAATCATCAACAACGCCCGCAAAGGCGCCGCAGCGACCAAGGTGGCGATGAACCAGCGCTACCCAACGCCGGCACGCCTCAGCGAGCAGGTCTCGGCCGCGCTGCCGGTGCAGCGCGAGGTGCAGCGCATTGCACGGGCAGACATGCCCCTGCAACGGTTTCAAAGCGACTACCTGGCGCACGGCATACCGGTGGTGCTCAGCGATGCCCTGCAGGACTGGCCACTGTTCACCATGGGCCGCGAAGCGTCACTTGAGCATTTCGCCGAACTGCAAGGCATTACCCGGCACGGTGACTACGTCAAGAAAACCTTCTCTACCGACCGCGACTTCCGCTCGACCTCCATGGCCGATTTCATCGCCTCGCTGGACACCCCGGCCAAGCCTGGCGAAACGCCGGCCTACATGGGCAATAACATCGTCCCGGAAAAACTCCTGACCCTGATCCGCTTTCCGGACTACTTCGAGCGCCAGCGCTTCATCTCGCCACGCATCTGGATCGGCCCCAAGGGCACCCTGACGCCCCTGCACCGCGACGACACCGACAACCTGTTCGCCCAGGTGTGGGGGCAGAAGTCGTTCATCCTGGCTGCGCCCCACCACCGTGCGGCGCTGGGCACCTGGTCGACCAGCCCCAAGGGCGGCCTGGACGGCTGCGATTTCAACCCCGACGCACCGGACTACCAGCGCTTCCCAGCCGCGCGTGACGTGCCGTTCCTGCGCGTGGTGCTGCAGGCCGGTGACCTGTTGTTCCTGCCTGAAGGGTGGTTCCACCAGGTGCAGTCGGTGTCGACGTCGTTGTCGGTGAACTTCTGGGTGAATTCCGGGCGCGGCTGGTAGCCGCACCTGCGGGGTTAATTTGCAGTGGCGTCGGCTCGTTCCTAGAGAAACCGCTTGCAAGAGGACTCCCGCATGGCCAACCCCACCCGCCTGTCCCAGGCGCTGCAGCAAGGCTTGCGCCGGCTGGTCAAGGGCCGCTCGCCGAGCACCAGCGCCTACCGCGTGTTCGACCTGGTGCTGGCCCGGCGCATCAGCCTCAGCCCGTCGCTGACGCGCCTGGTCTTCACCGGCCCCGATGTTGCCCAGATGTGCACCTTGGCCCCTGACCAGCGCGTAAAGCTGTTCTTCCCGGCCCCCGATGGCTCGCTGCCGAGCCTGCCGAACGAGCTGCACTGGAAGGCCGCGCACAGCGCCCTGCCGCCAGCCCAACGCCCACCGATGCGTACCTACACCATTCGAGACTTGCGCCGGGAAGCCCTGGAGGTCGATGTCGATTTCGTGTTGCACGGCGTCAACGGGCCTGCCTCGGCCTGGGCCACCCACGCCCAGGTGGGCGATGGCCTGCAAATGGTGGCCCCCAATCTGGCCTATGCCGGTGACCCGGGCGGTTATGAATGGAAGCCGCCGCAAGGCGTACGCAATGTTTTGCTGATAGGCGATGAAACGGCGCTACCGGCCATCGCCGGCATTCTTGAGCAATTGGCCGACATGCAGCCCGAGCTTGCGGTGCAAGCCTTTATCGAGGTGCCCCTGGAGGCCGACTGCCTGGCGCTGCGCCACAGCGCCGCCGCCCACGTGCACTGGCTGCCCCGCGAGCTGCTGCACTGCGAGCATGGCCAGGCCATGCAGCATGCCGTGCGCGAACTGGCCGGACTGCCGGATGGCAGCGCCGCGCCCCGGCTGAAACTGGAAGAGGTGGACATCGACACGCGCATCTTGTGGGAACAGGCCAGCACACGCCACAGCGCATTCCATGCCTGGGTGGCGGGCGAGTCGGCGACCGTGATGGATATCCGCCGGTACTTGATCAAGGAACGCGGATTGCCGCGAGACTGCCTGACGCTGATGGGGTATTGGCGGGCCGGGCGCACATTCGACTGATGCAGTAATGCCGGGGGCGCTGTGCGCCCCAATCGCCGGCAAGCCGGCTCCCACAGGGTTCCTCACAAGGTCTGAGCCTGCGCAGTTACCTGTGTGGGCTTGCCCGCGAAGAGGCCGGAACAAGCACCACAAGACAGTTGCTACCAAAGCTCGCGCCGAACCCGGTGGGAGCCGGCTTGCCGGCGATTGAGCCGCAAGGCGGCCCCCGGTAATGATCAGACAGCAGCCCTGAGGGCTTCGGCAAACCGCTGCGCCACGTCGTCGATCTGCTCGCCACTGATGATCAACGGCGGCAGGAAGCGCACTACTGCGCCATGGCGACCACCCAGCTCCAGGATCAGGCCACGCTTGAGGCACTCACGCTGCACCTTCGGCGCAAGCTCACGGTTGGCCACAGGGTGGCCCAGGGCATCGCGCTGGCCCTGCGGGTCGACCAGCTCCACCCCAAGCATCAGCCCACGCCCACGGATATCACCCAGTTGCGGGTAATCCCGCTGCAGGTGAAGCAAATGCTGGCGCAGGCGCTGGCCCATGGCCTCGGCATGCTCGGCCAGGCGATGTTCGACCAGGTAATTAATCACTGCGGAACCTGCGGCCATGGCCATCTGGTTACCACGGAAGGTGCCGGCATGGGCGCCCGGCTTCCAGGTGTCCAGCCAGTCGCGGTACACCACCACTGCCAGCGGCAGGCTGCCGCCAATTGCCTTGGACAAGGTCACCACGTCCGGCACGATACCGGCATGCTCGAAGGCGAACATGCGCCCGGTGCGGGCGAAGCCGCTCTGGATCTCGTCGACGATCAGCGCCACCCCGGCTTGCTCGGTGATCCGCCGCACGCCCTTGAGCCACTCGATATCGGCCGGGATCACCCCGCCCTCGCCCTGCACCACTTCAAGAATCACTGCCGCCGGCAGCGGCACACCGCTTTCTGGGTCGAGCAGCAGGTTTTCCAGGTAATGCAGGTTAGCCTTCACCCCCGCTTCGCCACCCAGGCCGAACGGGCAACGGTAGTCGTACGGGTACGGCATGAACTGCACACCGTTGCCCAACAAGGCACCCAACGGCTGCTTGGGCCCGTGGCTGCCCATCAGGCTCAGCGCACCTTGGCTCATGCCATGGTAGGCACCTTGGAAGGCCAGCACGGTGCTGCGCCCCGTGGCGCCGCGCACCAGTTTCAGCGCCGCCTCAACGGCATCGGTCCCGGTCGGGCCGCAGAACTGCACCTTGGCTTCCCGGCGCAGCGCCTCGGGCAGCACGCCGAACAGGTCCTGAACAAAGCGGTCCTTGACCGGCGTGGTCAGGTCGAGGGTGTGCAGCGGCAGTTCGTCGGCCAGTACACGCTGGATCGCCTCGATCACCACCGGGTGGTTATGGCCCAGGGCCAAGGTGCCGGCACCGGCCAGGCAGTCGATGAACTGACGGCCTTCGACATCTTCGACATGGATGCCACGGGCGCGCTTGAGCGCCAACGGGATGCGCCGCGGGTAGCTGCGGGCGTTGGATTCCTGTTGCTGCTGGCGTTGCAGCAAGGGCGAATCGGTGAACGCGTACAGGGGTTGCGGCGCACTGGCCGGCAAGACCTGGGCAAGGCTGGAAGCGGTCGACATGGGTAGATCCTCGCAAGCAAGCGAAAGTGCCCCGCCACGCCCCTGTAAGCAGATGTGTGCGGGTAGTTGTCGCTTGGAGAACGCTTCAGCGCAAGGAGGATTTAGCGGTTGTTGTGGGATTTTTACAGCCTGGGCCGGCCAATAGGCCGGCCCAGGCCGCATATCAACGCCCCGAACGCGCCGGTACCTGCAACAGCACCCGCAAGCCATCGCCACGGCTGTCGAAACGCAGGCTGCCGGCACAGCGCTGGACGATTGCCTGGACGATCGCCAAGCCCAACCCACATCCGCCACTCTGGCCGTTGCGCCAGAAACGCTCGGTCAGGTGCTGCAGGTCTGCTTCAGCAATGCCCGGCCCGTGGTCGCGCACCATGAACCCCACCTGGCCGTCAGTCATCTGCACCTCCAGCTCCACCGCGCTTTCGCCACCATGGCGCAGGGCGTTGTCCAGCAGGTTGCGCAAGGCCGCAACTGCCAGCGGCGCGGGCATGCCCAAGTAGATTTGCGTGGCCTCCTCGGGCAGGCGCAATACGATGCGACGGTTATCGCCACCGCCGGCATCCTGCACCGCCTGGCGGGCGACCTGCTCGGCGCTGCACTGCACGCCATCCTCGAACGACAGGCTGCCTTCCACACGCGCCAGCATCAGCAGTTGCTCAAGCGTGCGGTGCATGCGGTCGGTACCTTGCTCGGCATGCTCCAATGCCTGTTCACGCACCGCGCCATCGGTCATCCGCGCCACCTGCAGGTGAGTCTTGATCGCCGTCAGCGGGCTGCGCAGCTCGTGGGCGACGTCATCGGTCAGGCGCCGTTCGCGCTCGATGGTCTGGGCGATCCGCAGGAACAACTGGTTCTGCGTGTCCAACAGCGGCTGCAGCTCGCTGGGCAGGCCCGCCACCTGCAGGGGCTCGACGCTGTCGGCGCGCCTTCGACGCAAGGCGTCGCGCATCCGGTTGAGCGGCTCCAGGCCCTTGCCCAAGCCGATCCACAACAGGCCGAGGCTGCCGAGCAAAGCCATCAGCACCGGCGCCGAGGCGGCCAGCAGGATCGACTGGTTGAGGGCCTCGCGCTCCATGTGGCGGTCGGCGGTGGTGATGCGCACATCGCCGTGGTTGTAGGTGAACGTACGCCACAACGCGCCGTCGATGGTCTGGTCACGGAAGCCGCTGCGCTGGTCATCCATGGCGCCATCATGCTTGTGGTTGCTGGCCAGGATCTCGCCGCGCAGCGAGCTTACCTGGCACGCCATGCCATCCGGCACGCTGAACTGGTCGGCGGAAAAGTGCGCGTCCTCGCCCTTGGCCGCCAGCGGCTGCGGCAACTGGTCGATCAACCCGGCCACCATGCGTGCCGAGGCCACCAGGCGTTGGTCGAGGGAGAACATCATCTGCTGGCGCAGGTCGCGCAGCATCCACGCCGCAGCCAGTACCCAGATAATCACGAAGGCGCTGCCCAGGATCAGGCTCAGGCGTACCCGCAGGCTCATGAAGCAGCCTCTTCCGGTGCTTGCGCCGGGCCAAGCCGGTAGCCCAGGCCGCGCACGGTCTCGACGATACCGTTGCCAAGTTTGCGGCGCAGGTGGTGGATATGCACGTTGAGGGCGTTGCTTTCGACCTCGTCGCTGAAGCCGTACACGCAGTCCTTCAACTGCTCGCTGGACAGCACCCGCCCAGGGTTCTGCAGCAATGCCTGGAGCAGCGCCTGCTCACGACGGGACAGATCGACCGGCTGCCCGGCCAGGAAGGCTTCGCAGCTGCTAGGGTCGTAACGCAGCGGCCCATGCTCGATGACATTCACCGCGCGCCCGGCCACCCGGCGCAGCAGGGTGTGCAGGCGCGCTGCCAGCTCGCGCAGGTCAAACGGCTTGAGCAGGTAGTCGTCGGCACCGGCTTGCAAGCCCTCGACCCGGTCGGTGACCGCATCGCGGGCGGTGAGCACCAGCACAGGCAGGGTCTCGCCCTGCTGACGCAAGCGCCGCAACAGCTTCAGGCCATCCTCGTCGGGCAGGCCGAGGTCGAGGATCATCACATCGAACTGCGCGGCCTGGAGCATCGCCCGCGCACCTGCGGCATTGGCTACCCGGTCCACGGTCAGGCCCTGGGCGGTGAGGCCGGCGCAGATGCCGCTGGCGATCAGGTCATCGTCCTCGCAGAGCAGAACGTGCATGGTGGGGGCTCCGGGGTAAGTGAGGCAGATACTGCACCACGGGTGGATTAAGAGGGGATTATGGACCTTGAGCGTGCGTTTAGGCGGATGTAGGACCGGGTTAACCTTGGGTTAATCGACCCAGGCCAGCATGGCCCACTTCATCGTATAGCCAAGGCGAAGACATGCGCGCCCTCTTTCTGTTCCTTGCCCTCCTGCTGGCCGGCCCCCTGCAAGCCAACCCGTTCGAGGTCAAATCCGACTTCCTGCCGGTCGACCAGGCCTTTGTCCTGAGCCACGACCGCCAACCCGACGGCCAGATGCGCCTGTTCTTTCAGATCAAGCAAGGCTACTACCTGTACCAGAAGCGCCTGAAGTTCGACGGCCTGAGCCCCGAGCAGCAGCCACAGCTGCCCCCCGCGCTCAACCACCATGACGAATTCTTCGGGGACAGCGCGGTGTACCGCGACCAGCTCGAACTGCTGATCCCGGCCAGTGCGCAAGGCCAACTGCGCCTGGGCTGGCAAGGCTGTGCCGACGCCGGCCTGTGCTACCCACCGCAGACCACCGCCATCGACTTGGGCGGCAGCGTGGCCCCCGCCGCCGATCAGGCCAGCGACCAGGCCTTGGCCAGCAACCTGCAACAGGGCAACCTGGCCTGGGGCCTGCTGGCCTTCTTCGGCCTCGGCTTGCTGCTGGCCTTTACCCCCTGCTCGCTGCCGATGCTGCCGATCCTTGCCGGGCTGGTGCTGGGCAATGGCGCCAGCGCCCGGCGCGGCTGGCTGCTGGCCGGGGTCTACGTGCTGAGCATGGCGTTGGTGTACGCCGCCCTAGGGGTGGTGGCCGCGCTGCTCGGCGCCAGCCTGCAGGCCTGGTTGCAGCAACCCTGGCTGCTGGGCAGCCTGGCGGTACTGTTCGTGTTGCTGGCGCTGCCGATGTTCGGCGCCTTCGAGCTGCAGTTGCCCGCTGCCCTGCGCGATCGCCTCGACCGCGCCGGCCAAGGCACCCGTGGCGGCAACCTGTACGGCGCAGCATTGCTCGGGGCGCTTTCCGGCTTGCTGCTCGGCCCGTGCATGACCGCACCGCTGGCCGGCGCGCTGTTGTATATCGCCCAGAGCGGCGACGTGCTGCAGGGTGCGCTGGTGCTGTTCAGCCTGGGCCTGGGCATGGGCGTGCCGCTGCTGTTGCTGGTGACCCTGGGCAATCGCTACCTGCCACGCCCTGGCGCATGGATGAATCGGGTCAAGGGCGTGTTCGGCTTCGTGTTCCTGGCCATGGCCCTGTATACCGTGCGCAGCCTGCTGCCTGAAAGCCTGCTGCTGGCCCTGAGCGGCGCCTGGTTGATCGCCTTGGCCTGGGCCGCCTGGCCGGCCCTGCAACGGTTGCCGGCACTGCGCGCGGTGCCGTTGCTGGGCGCGCTCTGGGGTGCCCTGTTGCTGGTCGGCGCGGCCGCCGGGGGGGATGACCTCTGGCAACCCCTGCGCCCGTTCGCCGGGGGTGCCGCGCCTGCGGCCGGGCAGCACGCCGAGGATGCCTTTGTCACCGTCAACCGCCCCGAGGACCTGCAACGCGAACTGGAGGCCGCCAAAGCCCGTGGCCAGTGGGTGATGGTCGACTACTATGCCGACTGGTGCGTGTCGTGCAAGGTCATGGAAAAAAACGTCTTCACCCGCGCCGACGTGCAAGCCAGCCTGGCCGGCGTGCAACTGCTGCGCCTGGACGTGACCGCCGACACCCCGGCGAGCAAGGCATTGTTGCAACGCTACCAGGTACCCGGCCCGCCCAGCATCATCTGGGTCGGCCCGGAAGGCGACGAACGCCGCGCACGGCGCATCACCGGTGAAGTGGATGCCGCCGCGTTCCTGCAACACTGGACCCAGACCAGGAGCCAAGGCTGATGCTGACCGTAACCCTCGGGCCACTGACCATGGCCCTCAACCACCTGCTGATGCTCACCGCCCTGGTGATCGCCAGCGTGGTCGGCTGGTGGGTCGCCCGACGCGGTGGCGAAAGCCCGGAGTCGGCCCTGTTCAACCTGTTTCTGATCGGTGTGCTGTGCGCGCGCCTGGGCTTCGTCGTGGCCTACTGGCCGATGTACCAGGATGACCTGGTGCAGGTCATCGACATCCGCGACGGCGGCTTCCTGTTCTGGTCTGGCCTTGCCGGCATCGTGCTGGCCGCGCTCTGGCAAGGCTGGCGTCAACCAGGCCTGCGCCGCCCGCTGGGCTGGGCATTGTTCAGCGGCGCGTTGTTCTGGGGCCTGAGCAGCCTGGGCAGCCACCTGTACAGCAAAGGCACCGAGCTGCCTGAGCTGAGCCTGCGCAACGCCGGCGGGCAGACCGTGGCGTTGCACAGTTACCGCGGCAAGCCACTGGTCATCAACATCTGGGCCACCTGGTGCCCGCCGTGCCGGCGTGAAATGCCGGTGCTGCAACAGGCCCAGGGCGACTATCCCCACGTGACTTTCCTGTTCGTCAACCAAGGTGAAACACCCGAGAACGTCAGCACCTTCCTCGCCACCACTGGCTTGAGCCTGACCCACGTGCTGTTCGACGGCGCCGGGCAACTGGCCCAGCGCGTCGGCTCGATGGCCCTGCCCACTACGCTGTTCTACGACAGTAATGGCCGGCTGATCGGCAGCCACCTTGGCGAGCTGTCCCGGGCCAGCCTGCGCCATGCCTTGGAACCTTTCGACCGGGCCATCGCGCCCACCCCTGCCGCACAAGGAAACTGACATGCGATTGACTGCACTACTGCCCCTGTCCCTGGCCCTGCTGGCCGCCCCGCCCTTGCACGCCGAAGACGCGCTGCCCAAGGCGATCCAGCAACTACAAGCCAAGGGCGCCGTGATCAAGGGCAGCTTCGACGCCCCCGACGGCCTGCGCGGCTACGCCGCCGAATACCAGAACAACGGCATCGCTCTGTACCTGACGCCTGATGGCAAGCATGTGCTGGTCGGCAGCCTGTTCGACGAACAAGGCCAAGACCTCAGCGCCGCACCGCTGGACAAGCTGGTGTATGGGCCGATGAGCAAGGAAATCTGGGCGAAGATGGAGAAAACCGCCTGGATCGCCGACGGCAAGGCCGACGCGCCGCGCAAGGTGTACCTGTTCAGCGACCCCAACTGCCCGTACTGCAACATGTTCTGGGAACAGGCGCGGCCGTGGGTCGAGTCGGGCAAGGTGCAGCTGCGCCACATCATGGTTGGCATCATTCGCGAGGACAGCCCCGCCAAGTCGGCGGCATTGCTGGCGGCAAAAGACCCGGCCAAAGCATTGGCAGAGCACGAGAAGGCCGGCAAGGCCAGTACGCTCAAGCCGCTGGAGAAGGTGCCAGAGGCCGTGCAGCAGAAGCTGGCGGCGAACATGGCGTTGATGGAAGAAATGGGGCTGCAGGCGACCCCGGCGATTTTCTATCAGGATGAGCAGGGTAACTTGCAGAGCCAGCAAGGGGCGCCGCGGCCGGAGATGCTGGGGAAGATTTTGGGTAAGCGCTAGCGCATGTGTTGAGTTTTGCAGTGGAGCAGAAATCGAGCGCCGCGCGCGCGGCGCTTCGCAGCACAAGGCTGCTCCTACAGTTGTTCAGGGGCAGTTATTTCTGGGGCAAACGCGCGCGGCCCCCTTTAGTGCCCGCCTCAATATAGAGTCGAATCAACAAGGCGGTCGCGCGCGGAAGGCACAGGCGAAACTGGCCCGAAACAACTGTAGGAGCAGCCTTGTGCTGCGAAGCGCCGCGCGGGCGGCGCTCGATGTCCGCCGCCCCGCAAAACCCAAGGCGAAACCCTAACCCTACAGCCCCTCAAGCTCCGCCATCAGGTCACTCAGCCGGTCAACCTTGTCGTCATCCAGCACACGCCCCTGCAACCCCTCCACATACACCGCCAGTTCCTCCACTGTGCTGCACTCGAACATCGCCCGCAGCGGCACATCCAACTGCAACTGCTTCTGCACCCGCGAAGCGATCTGCGTGGCCAGCAGCGAATGCCCGCCCAACTCGAAGAAGTTGTCGTGTACCCCCACCCGTTCGGCCTTGAGCACATCGGCCCAGATACCGGCCAACACCGCTTCCAGCTCGTTGCGCGGCGCCAGGTAGGCCTGGCTGTGCTGGCTGCCGATGTCGATGGCCGGCAGTGACTTGCGGTCGAGCTTGCCGTTGGCGTTGTGCGGCAGGCTGTCGAACCACCCCCAATGCAGCGGCACCATGTACTCCGGCAATGCTGCGCGCAGGCGCTGCTTGATCTGTTCGAGCAACGCCACATCAGGGGTTACGCCCTGATGGGCCACCAGGTAGCCGACCAGGTGCTTGCCGTTGGCGCCTTCCTGCACGCCCACCGCGGCATCACGGATTTCGGCCTGTTCATGCAGGCGCGCTTCAATTTCACCCAGTTCGATGCGGTACCCGCGAATCTTCACCTGGTGATCGATGCGGCCCACATACTCCAGCACCCCGTCCAGGCGCTGGCGCGCCAGGTCGCCGGTACGGTACAGGCGTTCACCCGGCGCGCCATGGGGGTGCGGGATAAAGGCCAGGGCGGTACGCACGGGGTCGCCAACATAGCCACGGCCAACGCCGGTACCGGCAACGCACAGCTCGCCAACCGCGCCCAACGGCACCAGTGCCTGGTCCTCGCCGAACAGGTACAGGCGGTTGTTGTCGGTCGGGGTGCCAATCGGCAGGTAACTGCCGCGCGTGGACTCGACATCGACACGGAAGAACGCCACATCGTCCGAGCACTCCGCCGGGCCGTAGGCATTGACCAGGCCAATACCTGGGTAACGCTGTAGCCATTGCGCGGCCAGTTCTGGCGGCATCGCCTCGCCGGTCGGCAGCATCCAGCGCAGGCCGTTGAGGGCCTGGTGATCGTTGGCCAGCATGCCCTGGATCAGCGACGGCACGCTTTCCAGCACGGTGATGCCGGTAGCCTGCACATGCGCCAGCAGGCCTTGCGGATCATGGGCGATGGCATTGGGCACGATCTCCAGCCTGGCGCCGAACAACGGCGCGGCCAGGAACTGCCAGACCGAGATATCGAAGCTCTGCGAAGCGGTCTGGGCAATTACGTCCTGCTCGTTCAGGGCCAGGTAAGGCACCTTGCTGAGCTGGTTGTTGAGCATGCCGCGCTGCTCTACCATCACCCCTTTGGGCAAACCGGTGGAGCCCGAGGTGTAGATGACATACGCGAGGTTGTCGGGCCCGCTATGAATACCCGGGTTGTGGCTGGCGATGTTGCTGGCCTGGATGTCTTCCCACACCAACAATTGCGGCCGCGCCACACCCTCCAGTGCGTTCAGCAACTGCCGCCCCTGCTCGGCACAGGCCGCGCTGCATACCAGCACCGGTGTGCGGCTGAGCGCGACGATGCGCTGCAGGCGCGCGGCGGGCAGGCCGGGGTCCAGCGGCAGGTAGCCGGCACC
This sequence comes from Pseudomonas sp. 5.2, assembly GCF_059025405.1. Classification (NCBI taxonomy): domain Bacteria; kingdom Pseudomonadati; phylum Pseudomonadota; class Gammaproteobacteria; order Pseudomonadales; family Pseudomonadaceae; genus Pseudomonas; species Pseudomonas sp. 5.2. The sequence continues at coordinate 241,234 of NZ_JBYBHH010000001.1, read as the reverse complement.
GGCCTTGAAGCTGCCGACAATCATCCCCAGCAATGGCAAACCGCGCTCGGCCAACAGCGCAACCGGCTGATCGACGGTTACGCCTGCGCCGATCAGGGCATGGCCCAGGCGGTTGGCCGCAAGGTTCAGGCCCGCGTAGTCAAAGGACGCGTCCAGGCAACGCGCCACCGTGCGCTCTGGGTGCGCGGCGACCTGCGCCTCGAACTGCTCGACATAGCTCTGTTCCAGCGCGTAGGCGTGCTCGGTGCGGTTGCAGTCTTCGATCAGGAAGCGTTGCTCTTCGGCACCCAGCAGCGGCAAGTCGCTTACCTCGCCCTCGAAGCCCTGCACCAGCGCCAACAGCAGGCGCTTGAACTCGGCCAGCAGGCGTTCGACGGTCGAAGTGTCGAAGTAACGTTGGTCGAACGACAGGTGCAGGCCCAGGTCATCCCCCGGGTAGCACACCGCCGTCAACGGGAAGTTGGTGTGGGTGCGGCCCGAGTCGGAGCTGGCGTTGAGGTGCTGGGCGTGGTCCAGCACTGCGGTTTCCACCGGCGCGTTCTCGAACACGAACAGGCTGTTGAACAGCGGCTGGCCCTTGGGCAGTTCACTGCATTCCTGGATCGCCACCAGCGGCAGGTACTCGTACTCGCGCACTTCCATATTGTGTTCAAGCACGCCTTGCAGCCACTGGCGCACGCTGCAGCGCTCGCCGGCGGCGGGCAGTTGCACGCGCAAGGCGATGCTGTTGATGAACAGGCCAACGGTGCGCTGCATCTGCGGCATGCTCACCGGGCGCCCGGCCACGGTGACGCCAAAGGCCACGTCGCGCTCGCCGCTGTAGCGCGCCAGCACCAGGGCCCAGGCCGCCTGGGCAAAGGTGTTGATGGTCAGCTGATGGGCCTGGGCCAGTTCGCGCAAGCGAACACCGTCAGTGACGTCCAGGCGTGTGTAGCAGTCGCCGACGATCATGCCGTCACCGGCGTGGTCGTGGCGCAACGGGCGGTCGCTGGGGATCGCCGTGGCCTGTTCGAAGCCGGCCAGGTTGGCCTGCCACCACTGGCGCGCTTCGTTCAGGTCCTGGCGTTGCAGCCAGCCGATGTAGTCACGGTAGCGTGGCGGCACCGGCAACTGGGCCGGGCGGCCTTCGCCAAGGGCCTGGTAGACCTCGAAGAAGTCGTTCATCAGCAACGAGCGGCACCAGGCATCGATCAGGATGTGGTGGTTGCTCATCATGAACCAGTAGCGTTCATCGGCGACGCGCACCAGGCGCAGGTGGAACGGCGCTTCACGCAGCAGATCGAAACCGGCCTCGCGCTCCTGCTTGTGCAGGGCTTGCAGGCGGGCTTCCTGGGCACCGTCGTCGAGGCCGCGCCAGTCTTGATAATCCACTGCCGTCTTGCCGGGCTTGTGGATGATCTGCAGCATCGCCTCGCCGGCGTTCCAACTGAACGACGCCCGCAGGGCCTCATGGCGCGCCACCACCGCCTGCCAAGCTTGGGCGAAGCGTTCGGCGTCGAGCGCGCTGTTGATGCGGTAGCGGTCCTGCATGTAGTAAATGCCGGTGCCTGGCTCCAGCAGGGTGTGCAGCAGCATGCCTTCCTGCATCGGCGTCAGCGGGTAGACATCGTCGATCTCGGCGGCAGCGACCGGCAAGTTGTCGATCTGCTCCTGGGTCAGGTGCGCCAAGGGGAAGTCGGACGGCGTGAAGCTGCCGTTGCCGTCGGCCAGGCAGTGGCCGACCAGCGCCAGCAACTCTTGGCGGTAGCCTTCGGCCAGGGTGGCGATGGTCTGCTCGTCGTAGCGCTCGGTGCTGTAGGTCCAGCGCAATTGCAGGGCACCGGCATAGACTTGGCCGTCGACACTCAGCCAATTGGGCAGCGGGGCCTCCAGGTCATGGGCCAGGCCCGCCGGTGCGTCCAGCGGCTGGAACAGCGCATCAGTGTCAAACTGCTGGTCGAACTGCCCCAGGTAGTTGAAGGTGATGCGGGCCTGCGGCAGTGCGGCCATGCGCTCGCGCCCGGCCGCGTCGGCCAGGTAGCGCAGCACGCCATAGCCCTGCCCTTTGTGCGGCACCTGACGCAGTTGCTCCTTGACCCGTTTGATCGAAGTGGCGCGGGCGGCATCGTCATCACCCAGCACCGGGCAAAGGCTCAGCGGGTAGGCGTTGGTGAACCAGCCGACGCTGCGGGTCAGGTCCATGTCTTCGAACAGCCCGTCGCGGCCGTGGCCTTCGAGCTGTACCAGCACTTGGCTGTCACCGCTCCACCGGCACAAGGCGCGGGCCAGGGCTGTCAGCAGCAGGTCGTTGACCTGGGTGTGGTAGGCCGCGGGGGCCTGTTGCAGCAACTGGCGGGTCTGTTCGGCATCGAGGCCGATGGCCAAGGTGCGGGCGTGGCGGTGCAGGTTGCCACCCTGCGGGTGATCACACGGCAGTTCGTGGCGCACAGTGCCGAGCTGGGCGTGCCACCAGTCCAACTCGTCGCGCAGCGAGTCGCTGCCGGCGTAGCTGGCCAGGCGTGCGGCCCAGTCGCCCAGGGTGTGGGTCTTGGCCGCCAACGGCTGGCCACGGTACAGCGCCTGCAAGTCTTCGAGCAGCACGCGCCAGGACACGCCATCAACCACCAGGTGGTGAATCGCCAGGAGCAGGCGTTGGCTGCCCTGCCCGTCTGTTACCAGCAAGGCGCGCAGCAGCGGGCCTTGCTCCAAGTCGAGGCTGCGCTGCAGGTCGGTGTACAGCGCCTGGCACTCATCGAAGTCGGCAACCGTGGCCGCCCACAGCAGTTGCTGAGGCGCAGGCTGGGCATACTCGGCCTGCCAGCGGCCATTGGCCTGGCGGAAACGCAGGCGCAGGCTGTCGTGGTGCTGCACCAGTGCAGCCAGGGCCTGCTCCAGAGCCGCGCTGGCCAGAGGCTGGCGCGCTGCCAACAGTACGGCCTGGTTCCAGTGCTGTGGCTGGGCCACTTCGCTGTCGAAGAACCAGTGCTGGATTGGCGTCAGCCCGGTTTGCCCCTCGCGCAGGCCCTGCTCGATACCGCTTGGCGCGGCGCTCAGGCTGACCACCGTGGCCAGGGTCTGGATGGTCTGGTGCTGGAACAGGTCACGCGGGGTGAACTGCAGGCCCAACTGACGGGCCCGGCTGACCACCTGAATCGAGAGGATCGAGTCGCCACCGAGTTCGAAGAAGTTGTCCTGCACGCCAACGCGGGCAACGTTGAGCACGTCGCGCCAGATCTGCGCCAGCTGCGCTTCCACTTCGTTGCCTGGAGCCTGGTAATGCTGGTGCGCCTGCTCCAGGTCCGGCAACGGCAGCGCCTTGCGGTCGAGCTTGCCGTTGCCCATCAGCGGCAGGCTGTCGAGCAGCACCAGGTGTGCGGGCACCATGTAGTCCGGCAGTTGCTGGCGGGCATCGGCCTTGACCGCGTCGCGCAGCGCGGCCTGGGCGTCGCTGTTGGCACCGGCCTGCTTGCACACCAGGTAACCCACCAGTTGTTTGCCGCCCGGCAGGTCGAGGGCCAGGACCACCGCCTCGTCGACATCGGCATGCGCCTGCAGGCGGCTTTCGATTTCGCCCAATTCGATACGGAAGCCGCGAATTTTCACCTGCTGGTCGGCACGGCCAACGTACTCGACCAAACCATCGGCGCCCAGGCGCACCAGGTCGCCGGTGCGGTACAGGCGCCCGCCCTGTGTGCTGAAGGGGTCGGCAACGAAGCGCTCGGCGCTCAGCCCCGGGCGGTCGTGATACCCCTGGGCTAGGCCGGCACCGCCGATGTACAGCTCGCCGATACCGCCTTGTGGCAGCAAGGCCAGGTCCTCATCGAGGATGTACCCATTGCGGGCGCCAATCACGCGGCCGATCGGCACACTGCCCAGGTCGGCCGGCAGCGTGGGTGGCGCCAGGCAGGCCAGCGGCATGACCACGGTTTCGGTCGGGCCGTAGGCGTTGAAGAACTGTTGCGGCGTGAACGCCTGGCGAATGCGCTGCAGGTGCTCGCCGGTCAGCGCCTCGCCGCCGGTGATCACCAGGCGCACCGGCAACTGCTCGCCCTGCCCGGCCAGGTACTGGGCCAACTGGCTGCCATAGCTTGGGGTGAAGCCAAGAATGCTCACCTGTTGCTCGCGCACCAGTTGGCAGATCTCTTCAGCGCCCCACTGGCCTTGGGCACGGATCACCACGCGGGCACCACACAGCAGCGGGGTCAGCAGGCGTTCGCTGGCCGCATCGAAGTTGATCGAGTAGAAGTGCAGTTCGCAGTCGTCGCTGCGCATGCCGAAGGCCTCGATCACGGCCTGGCAATGCATGGCGATTTCACCATGGCTGACCACCACGCCCTTGGGCTTGCCGGTGGAGCCGGAGGTGTAGATCAGGTAAGCCTGGTGCTGCGGCAGGTTGAGGTTATCCAGCGGGGCATCGCTGAAGGCGGACAAGCCTGCGGCATCGTCTTCCAAGCTCCAGCGGGCCACGCCGTCTGGCAGTTCGCCAAGGGTTTCCAGCAGCGCGCGCTGGCTGAGCAGTAGGCCGATGCGGCTGTCTTCGATCATGTAGCGCAAGCGGTCGAGGGGGTACTCGGGGTCGAGCGGCACATAGGCACCGCCCGCCTTGAGAATGGCCAGCAGGCCGACGACCATTTCCAGCGAACGCTCCAGGGCCAGGCCGACGCGTACCTGCGGGCCGACACCGCGCTCGCGCAGGGCGCGGGCCAGGCGGTTGGCCTGCTGGTCCAGTTCGGCGTAGCTCAGGTGCTGGCCCGCGAAGGTCAGCGCACGGGCCTGTGGTGTGCGCGAAGCTTGGGCGGCGAACAGGCCGTGCAAGGTCTGGTCGAGGGCAAAATCCTGCTCGCCTTGTAATTGCCCAACCAGCACTTGCTGCTCACCCGGACTCAGCATCGGCAGCTCGCACAGGCGCTGTTGTGGGTCGTCCAGCAGGCCGATCAGCAACTGCTGCCAGTGCTCGGCCATGCGCGCAATGCGCGGCGCGTCGAACAGGTCGCGGCTGTAGGTCAGGCAGCAGCCCAGGCGGCCATCGAGGTCAGTGACTTCGAGGTACAGGTCGAACTTGGTGGCGCTGGCGTCGTTGACCAGGTAGTCGACCTGCATGCCCACCAGTTCACGGCTTTGCTGGAACGCCCAGCGCTGGACGTTGCACATCACTTGGAACAGCGGGTTATAGGCGCTGCTGCGCGGTGGCTGCAGGGCTTCGACCAACTGGTCGAATGGCAGGTCCTGGTGCGACTGGCCTTCGATGGCGGCCTGGCGCATCTGCTCCAGCAGCTCGGCGGCGGTCATCTGGCCGTCCAGTTCGCAGCGCAGTACCTGGGTGTTGAGGAAGGCGCCAATCAGCCCCTCGCTTTCCGGGCGGATGCGGTTGGCCACCGGTGCGCCGATGCGCAGGTCACGCTGGCCGCTGTAGCGGTGCAGCAAGGCCGCCAGGGTTGCCGTCATGGTCATGAACAGAGTCAGCCCGCGCTGGCTGTTGAACGCATGCACGCGCGCCACCAACGCCGGGTCGAGCTCGAACCGGTGCAACTCGCCACGGTGGCTCTGCACCGCTGGGCGCGGGCGATCGGACGGCAATGCCAAGACCGGGTGCTCATCGCCCAGGCGGGCTTTCCAGTAGGCCAGCTGCCGCGCGCCTTCGCCGCTTTCCAGCCAGTGCCGCTGCCACACGCTGTAGTCCAGGTATTGCACCGGCAGCGGCGTCAGTGGCGACTCGCGATCATCGACAAAGGCTTCGTACAGCTCGCCCAACTCGCGGGCGAAGATGTCCATGGCCCAGCCTTCGGTGACGATGTGGTGCAAGGTCAGGACAAAGTAATGCTCACGCTCCTCGGCCTTGACCAGGCAGGCGCGCAGCAGCGGGCCACGCTCGAGGTCGAACGGCTGGTGCGCCTGGTCGTCGGCGAGCTGTTGCAGGCGTTGCTGGCGGGCCTCGGCGGGCAAGGTGCTGAAGTCTTGCCAGTCGAGGTGCACGCCGCTGTCTTCGGCCACGCACTGGTACGCCACGCCGTCGATGCTGGGGAACGTGGTGCGCAGGGTTTCGTGACGCACGATCAGCGCCTGCAGCGCCCGCTCGAATGCGTCCACGTGCAGCGCGCCACGCAAGCGGGCCATGCCGCCGACGTTGTAGGCGGGGCTGTCGGGCTCCATCTGCCAGAGGAACCACATGCGCTGTTGCGAATACGACAACGGCACGGCCTGGCGGCGGTCGACGCGGGCGATTTCGCCTTGCAGGTTATGCGCGCCGGCCTCCCGCAGGCGCGTGATCTCGGCACAGAACGCGCCCAGCTCGCTGGCGTCGAACAGCACTTTCAGCGGCAGCTCGACATCGCACGCCTGACGGGTCCGCGAGACGATCTGGGTGGCAAGCAGCGAGTGGCCACCCAGGGCAAAGAAGTCGTCCTGCAGGCCCACACGCGGCAGGTTGAGCACTTCACGCCAGATCGCCGCGACCTGCTGCTGTACGGCACTTTGCGGCTCGACATGCTCGCGCTGTTGCCACACCGGAGCGGGCAGCGCCTTGCGATCGACCTTGCCACTCGGGCCCAACGGCAGGTGTGCCAGCGGGATCAACTGCGCCGGCACCATGTACGCCGGCAGTTGCTCGGCCAAGGCGGCCAGCAGTGCAGCCGGCTCGGCCGCACCGCTGTAGTAGCCGACCAGTTGCGCGCCCACGGCGTCCTTGTGGATCAGCACCAGGGCCTGCTCAACACCTGCTTGCGCCAACAGGCAGGCCTGCACTTCTTCGGGTTCGACGCGGAAGCCGCGCACCTTCACCTGCTGGTCGAGGCGCCCCAGGTATTCCAGCGCTTCCAGCTGGACTTGCCAGCGGGCACGGTCGCCACTGCGGTACAAGCGCTGGCCGTCGCCGTCGGCCTGGGGCACGAAACGCTCGGCCGTCAGGCCCGGGCGGCCCAGGTAACCTCGGGCCAAGCCTGCGCCGCCCAGGTACAGCTCACCCGGCACGCCGGGCGCGGTGAGTTCCAGTTCATCGTCCAGCACGCGGCACAGCACGTTGCCCAACGGGCGGCCGATCGGCGAGCGCTCGCCGTCTTCGGCCTGGCAGTGCCAGTGGGTGACGTTGATCGCGGTTTCGGTCGGGCCATAACGGTTGTGCAGTTGCACCTGGGGCAGCAGTTGCAGCACACGGTCACGCAGGTTGGCCGACAACGCTTCGCCGCCGGAGAACAACCGGCGCAGGCTGGTGCAGGCGGCGGCCTGCGGCTCTTGCACGAACACCTGCAACAGCGGCGGCACGAAGTGCAGCGTGGTCACGCCATGCGCTTGCACCAGCGCAGCGATGCGCTGCGGGTCACGATGCTCGCCAGGGCCTGCCAGGACCAACTTGCAGCCGGTGACCAGCGGCCAGAAGCACTCCCACACCGAGACGTCGAAACTGATGGGCGCTTTTTGCATCAGCACGTCGCTGTCGTTCAGCGCATAGGTGGCCTGCATCCACTGCAGGCGTTCGGCCAGGGCCGCATGGGTGTTGCCCACGCCCTTGGGCTGGCCAGTGGAGCCCGAGGTGTAGATCACATAGGCCAGGTTGTCGCCGTGCAGGTGCAGGCCGGGGGCATGGCTGGGCCAGCTGTTCAGGTGCAACTGGTCGAGGGCGATGGCGCTGACGCCTTCGACCTGCGGCAGCTTGCCCAGCAGGCCGCTGTGGCTCAGCAGCAGGCTGGCCTTGCAGTCGCCGAGCATGTAGGCCAGGCGCTCGGCCGGGTAGTCCACGTCCAGCGGCACGTAGGCGCCACCGGCCTTGAGGATGGCCAGCAGGCCAACCAGCAACTGCGGCGAACGCTCGACGGCGATGGCCACGCAGGTATCGGGGCCAACGCCTTTGTCACGCAGGTAATGGGCCAGGCGGTTGGCTTGCTGGTGCAACTCGGCATAGTCCAGGCTGCCGCCCTGCCAGGCCAGCGCGGTTCGCTGCGGGGTCAGCCGGGCCTGCTCGTTGAGCTGTTCGACCAGCAGACGCTGGGGCGCCGCCGCCGGTGCCTGGCCCCAGCCGAGCAGCTGTGCGCGGTGCTGTTCATCGAGCAACTGCACCTCGCCCAGCGCCAGCTGCGGCCGGGTGCAAACCTGCTCCAGCAACGCCAACAGGTGGGCGGCCAGGCGTTTTACCGTGCTGGCCTCGAACAGTTCGGCGGCATAGTCGAAGGCCAAGGTCAGGCGGCCTTGATGGTCCTCTTCACTGTGCAGTTGCAGGTCGAACTTGGCTTCGCGGCTGTGCCACGGCAACTCTTCGGCAAGCAAACCTGGCAAGCGGCGCAGCGCCGAAAGGTCACGCTGCTGGTGGTTGAACATGACCTGGAACAGGCCTTGCTCGCGCGCGTCGGGCAGGGCTTCGAGCAGCTGTTCGAACGGCAGGTCCTGGTGGGCCTGGGCCTCAAGGGTGGCCTGGCGAGCCTGGGCCAGCAGGTGCTCGAAGGGCAAGCGGCCATGCAACTGCGCACGCAGCACCTGGCTGTTGATGAAGAAGCCGACCAGGCCCTGGGTTTCCAGGCGCGGGCGGTTGGCATTGGGCACGCCGATGCGCAGGTCTGCCTGGCCGCTGTAGCGGTGCAGCACCGCTTGCCAGCCGGCCAGCAGCACCATGAACAGGCTCGCCTGCTGCTCGCGGGCCAGGGCGTTGAGCGCTTCGGTCAGCTTGACCGGCACCTTCAGGGTGTAGCGCGCCGCGCGTTTGTCACGCTGGCTGGCGCGCGGCTGGTCGGTGCACAGGTCGAGCACCGGCAGTTCATCACCCAGCTTGGCTTTCCAGTACTGCAACTGGCGTTCGGCCTCGCCGTCGGCCAGCCATTGCCGTTGCCAGGTGCCGTAGTCGGCGTAACCCAGGGTCAGCGGCGCCAGCGTGAGCGTTTGGCCCTGGCAGTGCGCGGCGTACAGTTTGGCGAACTCGTCGAGCAAAATGTTCAGCGACCAGCCATCGGCGACGATGTGGTGCAGCGTCACCCACAGCTGGTGGTCTTCATCGTCCAGGCGCGCCAGGGTCACGCGCAGCAGTGGGCCTTGGCACAAGTCGAACGGCTGCTGGGCCTCCGCCTCGCGGCACGCGGCAACCTGCTCGGGGGCCTGGCCTTCGAGGTCCAGGCGACGCAGGCTGAACGGCTGCTGGGCCTGAATTCGCTGCAGGGCTTGGCCATCCACTTCGCTGAACACCGTGCGCAGCGATTCATGGCGCGCCACCAGAGCCTGGAACACAGCCTCCAGTGCGGCGACGTCCAGCTCACCGCGCAGGCGCAGGCCGGCCGGAATGTTGTAGGCCGCCGATTGTGGCTCCAGTTGCCACAGCAGCCACAGGCGGTTCTGTGCCAGCGATTGCGGCAGCGACTGGTCGCGCGCCAGGGTGGTGATGGCCTGGGCTGGGGCGCCGCCTTCAGCGAGGATTGCAGCGACCGCCGCGCTGTACTCGCCCAACAGCGGGGCTTCGAACAGGGTGCGCAGGCTCAGGTTGATGCCCAGCTCATCCGCCAGGCGCGCGGTGGCCTGGGTGGCTGCAATGGAGTTGCCGCCCAGCAGCAGGAAGTGGTCGTCCGCCGCCACGGCTTCGACCTTGAGCACATCGCGCCACACGGCGGCGATACGGGCCTGCAGATCATCTGCCACCGCGCCGCTTGCGGGTTGCTCGCTGGCCTGCGGGAAGCGCGCGTAACAGTCGAGGCTGCCATCGCCCATGCGCTGGCGGCAGGCCGAGCGTTGCAGCTTGCCGCTGGAAGTCTTGGGCAGCGCGCCCGGGTTGAGCAACAAGACCACGGCCGGCGCCTGGCGGCAGGCGTCGGCGATGACCTGGCGCAGGGTCTTGATCAATGCCTGGGGCTCGAGGGCTTTTTGCACGTTGCGGCTGATCTCCACCGCCACGCCGATGCCCTCCTCGCCCTGGTGGTCCACGGCAAACACCGCCACGCGGCCTTTGCGCAGCACGTCGACTTCGCGCTCCAGGGTTTTTTCCAGGTCTTGCGGGTAAAGGTTTTGGCCGCGGACGATGAGCATGTCTTTCAAGCGCCCGGTGACAAAGACTTCACCCTCGCGCATGAAGCCCAGGTCGCCGGTGCGCAGCCAGGTCTGACCATCGCGCTCGACGAACGTGCGCGCGCTGGCCTCAGGGTTGCGCCAGTAGCCCAGGGCGATGCTCGGGCCACCGGCCCAGATTTCACCCACCTGGTTGTCGCCCAGCGCTTCGAGGCGCTGCGGCTCGACGATGCGCACCGCATGCCCGGGCTGCGGGTAGCCACAGCTCATCAGCACGCTGCCGCTGCCGCTGCCGTTTTCGGCGCGGTTGGCGGCAAAGGCTTCGGCGTCCAGCGCCAGGGCACCGATGCCCTGGCCACGGCGGCTGCCGCTGACGAACAGGGTCGCTTCGGCCAGGCCATAGCTGGCAAAGAAGCTCTGCGGGTCGAAACCACAGGCCTGGAACTTGTCGGCGAAGGTTGCCAGGCTGTCCTGGCGAATCGGTTCGGAGCCGGAATAGGCCACGCGCCAGCGGCTCAGGTCGAGCCCGGCCAAGGACGCTTCGCTGACCCGTTCGCTGCACAAACGGTAGGCGAAGTCGGGGCCACCGCTGATGGTGCCGCCGTATTCGCTGATCGCCTGCAACCAGCGCAGCGGCCGGGCGAGGAAGTAGCCCGGCGACATCAGCACGCACGGCACGCCGCTGAAGATCGGCTGCAGCAAGCCGCCGATCAGCCCCATGTCGTGGTACAGCGGCAACCAGCTGACGATGACATCGTCGGGGTTCACATCGATGCCGAAACCGTGACGGATCAACTGCTCGTTGGCCACCAGGTTGCCGTGGCTGACCTGCACGCCCTTGGGCAGCGCGGTGGAGCCCGAGGTGTACTGCAGGAAGGCGATGTCATCGCTGGCCAGGGCAGGTGCCTGCCAGGCATCGGCCAGGGCCGGGTCAAGGCCATCCACGGCCAGCAGTTCAGGGGCGTTGTCCGCCGCCAGCGCGTCCAGGCCCTGCAAGCTGTCGTGCAGCGCCGCGATGGTCAGCAGCAGGCGCGGTTCGGCATCGTCGATGATCGACAGCAGGCGCTCCTGGTGATGGTGACGGGTGGATTCCGGTGGATACGCTGGCACGGCGATGACGCCAGCGTAGAGGCAACCAAAGAACGCCGCGACATAGTCCGGGCCACTGGGGAACAGCAGCACCGCACGGTCACCGAACCCGGCCCGGGCCTGCAGGGCGGCGGCGATGGTGCGCGCGCGGCGGTCCAGGTCCCGGTAGCTGAGCACGGCCTGCTCGCCAGGAGCGTCGGCGAGAAAGCGCAGGGCTATCTTGTCCGGGGTCTGCGCGGCGCGTTGCGCCAGGGCCTGGACCAGCGAGAGCGGGAGTTCGAAGGCGTCCGTCATGGGGTGTTCCTGCCAGTGTCTGGTGAAGTCGGGCCGGCTGCGCCGCGCACGTAGGCGGGCAGCACTCGGCGGCCGGATGTACACAGGGGAACGGATGGGCGGGGGAAGAAATTAGCGGGGTTTGCCTTGAGAGGTGTGGCGCGTGGGAGACCGTGCGCCGCGCGGGCGGCGCGCAATCCCCCACGCGACACACGTCTCAATCCTTGCTTAGAACCGAAACGTACAGATACTAATTACGTTTCGTATTTGACAATCATTATCATTCTGAATAGCTTGTCGCACGTCTCGGGAAGCTTCCCAACCTTGGGTGCCTCCTCTCCCCTCTGTGACAAGGTGATTTCCATGGCGGAACAACTATCCACAAGTAAGTGCGATTCACCATTACTCCAGGCCTTCGTCGACAATCGCAGCATTCTGGTCAAGATCGCTGCGCGCATCACCGGCTGCCGCTCACGCGCGGAAGACGTGGTGCAGGATGCATTCTTCCGGCTCAGCGCCGCCCCGCAGATCACCTCGTCCTTCAAGGCGCAGCTCAGCTACCTGTTCCAGATCGTGCGCAACCTGGCCATCGACCACTACCGCAAGCAGGCGATGGAGCTGAAGTATTCCGGCAGCGAAGAGGAAGGCCTGAACGTGGTCATCCAGAACGCTTCGCCCGAAGCCACGCACATCAACCTCGCCGCCCTCGATGACATCGCCGAGGCATTGAGCGAGTTGCCCCAGCGCACCCGTTATGCGTTCGAGATGTACCGTTTGCACGGCGTGCCGCAAAAGGACATCGCCAAGGAATTGGGCGTGTCGCCGACCTTGGTCAACTTCATGATTCGCGATGCCTTGGTGCATTGCCGCAAGACGGCCAACCGTCAGGTTTGAATAGCTGAAATGACTGGGGGCGCTTCGCCCCCAGCATTCTCAGACCAGCGTACACCGATCGAAAAACCGCTCCCGCCCCAAAATCATCAGCGCCGCGCGCTTGTGCGGGAAGTCGAATTCTTTGTCGCAATGGAAACACTGATCGTGCATGTAGCCGATCATCTTGCCGTTGTCCGCCCGCGGCTCGGCCACCACCCGTTGGGTGCGCGGGTCATCGAGGAACAGGTAGTGCACCAGCGCCGATAACCAGCTGGCCACCTTGTGCGGCCCACGGTGCGCCTCCTCCCCTACCAACATGTGAATGCCGCGGTCGTAATCATCGGCCGAGTAGAACGGCGCAATCCGGTCTTCCTTTGCCCAATACGCCTCGAAGTAGGCGAACGGCTCATCGTCGAAGCAGCCGATGAGCGTGAGGGTATGCGGGTCGGCTTCCAGCTTTTCCAGGTATTCACGGTGCTGCTGTAAAGAGCCGCTTTCCTGCCAGAACGCGTCGACCCGGGGGTTGTTCTGCCAGCGGCTGAAGCGCTCCAGGTCCTGATCGATTTCCAGGGCGCGCAGCGACACCCAACTGCCCAGGCGCGCATCGAAGCGCCGGTACACTTCGCCGCGGGGCTTGGGTGCCCGGCGCGGATGGCGCTTGCCGTTGCTGATCTGCATCTGCTGCGGGTAAACACTCGCAGCCGTGTCGCCGAGCCAAGGCTGGGGCAACTGCCAGAACAGCGCACGCTCGCACAGGTACACGCCTGGCTGCTCGCCGGGCAGCAACAGGCCGCTGGCGAGCGCCTGTGGCACGCCCTCGGGCAGGTGCCAGGCCAGGCGCTGGCAGGCGACATCACGCGAAAGCAGCCAATAGCAGGCGGCCCACAGGGCCTGGTAAGGGCGCTCTGGGCAAAGGCTTTGCAGGTGCACTTCCAGGCACGCACCCGGCACCAGCCGCAACTGGATCAGCGGGCGCCCTTCAAGGGTCAGGCTCAGCCAGCTATCGCCCTCATCGGCGCTGAGGGTGCGCCAGCGTGGCGGTGACAGTGGCTGCGAAGCGGCATCGAACGGCATGGTCTTGGCTCACGAAGATGAAAAGAAGGCTCACCGTGGAAAACGTTGCCGCTGCAGCGGAATTTAGTCGCGCGGCGCCTGCACCGTGATCCGGTAGGGCTGGAAGATACGCGTCAGTTCCCCGTTGTCGCGCAGGGCACGCATCAGGGCCGCGAACGACTGCTCGCCGATGGGCGCGCCCGGGCGTAGCAAGGCGTAGTGGTGATAGACCTGGTCGATACGCTGCGATGCCACCAGTTGCGCCTGGCTGTCGGGGTTGCGCTGCAGAAAGTCGCTTAGGTACGAACGGGTGACCAGGGCGATGTCGGCACGGCCAGCCTGCACCATCAGCAGGTTGCTGTCGTGGGAGTAGGTCAGGGTCGCGTTGAAGGCTTTACGCAAGTAGTCAGGGTCGGCATTGAAGCGGGCGAAGGCGTAGTGATAGCCGTTGAACAGCGCCAGGCGCTTGCCGCGCAGCTCATCGAAGTACCGCGGGTCACGGCCGTTGGCCTGGCTGGCAACGAACACCTCGGCATCCTCCAGGCCCATGTCCACGGTCTGGTGAGCAATACCCTGCCAGCCCCACTGCGGGTTCTCGAAGATCGCCATGTCGGTGCGGCCCTGCTGCAAATCGCCAAAGCGCCGCTGGATGGAGGTGGGCACCAGCACAAAATGGTAGCCCTGCTGCGCACGGTTCAGGGCTGCGACCAACTGCGGCAACAGACCGGTGTCGGCCCCCTGCTCGGGGCGTACGGTGTAAGGCGGGAAGTGCGCGGCGCCGATCTTCACTTCGATCGCGTCGGCAGCCCAGCCTGGTATTGCCAGCCAAAGCGCAGCCAGCATCAGCAGAATGGGCAAGGCCTTTAAGCCGGGCGCTGGGGTCAAGACGCACACTCATCACGGTTCGTACCTGGTTGCGCCTAAGCTAGGCGTTTTCCGGGCAGGGCACAACTGCTGGTCGCCGGCCTTTGTGCCAAAGCAGGCGGCAAATTGCCAGGGGGTGCCGTAAGGCCAGACATTGGCTACGCTCTAGCAGGATCTGCAAGGGAGCCTGGTATGGGCCATTGGTTGGTGATCGACCTGGAAGCCACCACCGACGATGGTGGGTGGCCGGTCACAGAGATGGAAATCATTGAAATCGGTGCAAGCCTGGTAACCCGCGAAGGCCGCGAAGTCGACCACTTCCAGCGTTTCGTACGGCCCCGGCGGCGGCCACAGCTGACGCCGTTTTGCCGCGAGCTCACGCACATCAGCCAGGCCAGCGTCGACAGCGCCGCGCCCTTCCCTGAGGTGTGGGCGCGCTTCGAGCGCTGGCTGGGGCACCATCGTGGGCAGTTGCAGGCCTGGGTCAGCTGGGGCGACTACGACCGCCAGCAATTACTGCAGGAATGGCAACAGCACGGGCTCGACAGCCTGCTGCGCAACGTGCCGCACATCAACCTCAAGCAGCGCTTCGCCAAAGCCCGTCACCTGCAGCGGCCGACCGGCCTCAATGGCGCCTTGCAACTGGCCGGCATGCACTTTTGCGGGCAGCAGCACCGGGCCCTGGAAGATGCGCGCAATACCGCGCGGCTACTGCCCTTAAGCCTGCCGGCCAATGGCACCTGAAAGCAGATGACGACGGGGAAGGCCTTGGGCATACTGGCCAGCCCTTTTTCATCCCCCTGTTCAGGAGTCGCCCATGTTCCAGGTCAACGAGTACTTCAACGGCACCGTCAAGTCGATCGCATTCGCAGGCGAAGAAGGTCCGGCCACCGTGGGTGTGATGGCACCGGGCGAATACGAGTTCGGCACGGCCAAGCGCGAAATCATGCATGTGATTTCCGGTGCTTTGACCGTCAAGCTGCCGGGTAGCGACAACTGGGAAACCTTCAAGGCTGGCGACAAGTTCAATGTGGCCGCTGACAGCAAGTTCCAGCTGCAAGTGAAAGTGGATACCGCCTACCTGTGCGAGTACCGCGACTAAGCGCTGGCCTGCACCGGCCTCTTCGCGGGCAAGCCCGCTCCCACAGGGACATCACAATGCTTGAGTCCTGTGCCACACCTGTGGGAGCGGGCTTGCCCGCGAAGAATCCAGCACTATTTCGACAAAAAGCCCGCCACCTTCTCAGCCGCCGCCTGCAAATGCTGCGCATGGCTGAACCCCGAAGCCTTCAACGGCTTCAGGTCATGATCGCCCGCCACCAGCCAGCTCACCTCGATCGCCGGTGACAGTGCATACCCTGCCACAGCCTCACGGTTACCCAGCGCATCCCGCTCGCCCTGCACGATCAACGTCGGTGTCTTGAGCCCCGCCAGGTGTTCGACCCTGGGCTTCTCCGGCTTGCCCACGGCATAGAACGGATACCCCAGGCACACCAGTGCATCCGCTTCGAGCTCGTCAGCCAACAAGCTGGCCATGCGCCCGCCCATGGACTTGCCACCGATGGCCAGCTTACCTGTGACCAAAGGTCGCACCTGCTGGTACACCTCGCGCCAGCATTCCAGTAGCACCTTCTGCGGATTGGGCGGCCGCTTGCCGCCGTTCACCCTGCGCTCGGCCATGTACGGGAACTCGAAGCGAATCACCCCGACCCCAAGCGCCGCGAGCCTTTGCGCCATCTCGTCCATGAACCCGCTGTCCATCGGCGCACCGGCACCATGGGCCAGGATCAGACAGCCTTTGTAGCCGTCATCCCCTTGAATTTGCGGAAGATCGCAGCGCAAGCCTGGGACATTTCCGACCTTCGCCCATTGATCCCCGTCAATACCGGCACTTTGCCCATTAATCATGCTTGCCTCGCTCTATAGCCTGCCAATAACCGTGGATGGGAACCCATACATGAACACAACCAGCAGTACCGCCTACAACTACAAGGTGGTCCGCCAATTCGCCATCATGACGGTGGTGTGGGGAATCGTCGGGATGGGGCTCGGCGTCTTCATCGCCGCCCAGCTCGCCTGGCCGTCCCTCAACTTCGACCTCCCCTGGACCAGCTTCGGCCGCCTGCGCCCCCTGCATACCAATGCGGTGATCTTCGCCTTCGGCGGCTGTGCACTGTTCGCCACCTCGTATTATTCGGTGCAACGTACCTGCCAGACCACCCTGTTTTCACCCAAACTGGCCGCGTTCACCTTCTGGGGCTGGCAACTGGTGATCTTGCTCGCGGCCATCAGCCTGCCGCTGGGCTACACCAGCTCCAAGGAATACGCCGAGCTGGAATGGCCGATCGACATCCTGATCACCATTGTCTGGGTCTGCTACGCCATCGTGTTCTTCGGCACGCTGATGAAGCGCAATACCAAGCATATCTACGTGGGTAACTGGTTCTTCGGGGCCTTCATCCTGACCGTGGCGATGCTGCACATCATCAACAACCTGGAGCTGCCGGTCAGCCTGACCAAGTCCTACTCGGTCTACGCGGGCGCCACCGACGCCATGGTCCAGTGGTGGTACGGCCACAACGCGGTGGGCTTCTTCCTGACCGCAGGCTTCCTGGGCATGATGTACTACTACGTGCCCAAGCAGGCCGAGCGGCCGGTGTATTCCTATCGCCTGTCGATCGTGCACTTCTGGGCACTGATCACCCTGTACATTTGGGCCGGCCCGCACCACCTGCACTACACCGCGCTGCCCGACTGGGCACAGTCGCTGGGCATGGTGATGTCGCTGATCCTCCTGGCACCGAGCTGGGGCGGCATGATCAACGGCATGATGACCCTCTCTGGCGCTTGGCATAAGTTGCGCAGCGACCCGATCCTGCGCTTCCTCGTGGTATCGCTGGCGTTCTACGGCATGTCCACCTTCGAAGGCCCGATGATGGCCATCAAGACGGTCAACGCCCTGTCGCACTACACCGACTGGACCATCGGCCACGTCCACGCCGGCGCCCTTGGTTGGGTGGCGATGATCTCGATCGGCGCGCTGTACCACACCATCCCCAAAGTGTTCGGCAAAGAGCAGATGCACAGCATCGGCTTGATCAACGCGCACTTCTGGCTGGCGACCATCGGCACCGTGCTGTACATCGCCTCGATGTGGGTCAACGGCATCGCCCAGGGCCTGATGTGGCGCGCGGTCAACAGCGACGGCACGCTCACCTACTCGTTCGTTGAAACCCTGGTGGCCAGCCACCCTGGCTTCATCGTGCGCTTCGTCGGCGGTGCGATCTTCCTCAGTGGCATGTTCCTGATGGCCTGGAACACCTGGCGCACGGTGCGTGCGCCAGCCACTGACGCCGCCCCTGCGAACGCCCAGCTGGCCTGAGGAGACACGCCTGATGAAACATGAAGTCATCGAGAAAAACATCGGCCTGATGGCGCTGCTGATGGTGTTTGCCGTCAGCATCGGCGGCCTGACCCAGATCGTCCCGCTGTTCTTCCAGGACGTCACCAACAAGCCGGTCGAAGGCATGAAGCCCTACACCGCACTGCAACTGGAAGGCCGCGACATCTACATCCGCGAAGGCTGCGTCGGCTGCCACTCGCAGATGATTCGCCCATTCCGCGCCGAGACCGAACGCTACGGCCACTACTCGGTCGCTGGCGAGAGCGTGTGGGACCACCCGTTCCTGTGGGGCTCCAAGCGTACCGGCCCGGACTTGGCCCGCGTGGGCGGCCGCTACTCGGACGACTGGCACCGCGCGCACCTGTACAACCCGCGCAACGTCGTGCCCGAGTCGAAGATGCCGTCCTACCCGTGGCTGGTCGCCGAGCAGGTCGACAACAGCCACACCGAAACCAAGATGCGCACCCTGCGAACCCTCGGTGTGCCGTACACCGACGCGGACATCGCCGGTGCCCGCGACGCGGTCAAGGGCAAGACCGAGATGGACGCGCTGGTCGCTTACCTGCAGGTGCTCGGCACCGCGATCAAGAACAAGAGGTGAGTGCGATGGAAATAGACATCGGCATGATCCGCGGGCTGGGCACCCTGGTGGTGATGATCGCCTTCATCGGCCTCTCGCTCTGGGTATTCAACCGCCGCCGCGACCGTGATTTCGCCGAAGCGCGCCTGCTGCCCTTCGTCGACGACCGCCTGCCCCCTGCCGGGCAGGAACCTGCTGCCAAGAGGAGTTCCGGGCAATGACCACCTTCTGGAGTACGTACATCAGCGTACTGACCATCGGCAGTTTGATCGGCCTTACCTGGCTGCTGCTGTCGACCCGCAAGGGCCAGAGTACCGACACCACCGACCAGACCATGGGCCATAGCTTCGATGGCATCGAGGAATACGACAACCCGCTGCCCAAGTGGTGGTTCTGGTTGTTCGTGGGCACCCTGGTGTTCTCGGTCGGCTACCTGATCCTCTATCCAGGCCTGGGTAACTGGAAAGGCATCCTGCCGGGCTACGACAACGGCTGGACCGGGGTCAACGAATGGCAGAAGGAAATGGACAAGGCCGATGCCAAGTTCGGGCCGATCTTCGCCAAGTACGCGGCCATGCCGGTCGAGGAAGTGGCCAAGGACCCGCAAGCCCTGAAGATGGGCAGCCGCCTGTTCGCCTCCAACTGCTCGGTGTGCCACGGCTCGGACGCCAAAGGCGCCTATGGCTTCCCCAACCTGACCGACAAGGACTGGCGCTGGGGCGGCGAGCCGGAGACCATCAAGGCCTCGATCATGAACGGTCGCCACGGCGTGATGCCGGCTTGGGCCGAGGTCATTGGCGAGCAGGGCGTGGCCGATGTGGCGGCGTTCGTGCTGACCAACCTGGATGGCCGCAGCTTGCCGGAAGGGGTCAAGGCCGACCCGGCCAAGGGCAAGGAAATCTTCGCCGGCAACTGCGTGGCCTGCCACGGGCCTGAAGCCAAAGGTACCCCAGCCATGGGCGCGCCTGACCTGACTCACCCGCAGGCGTTCATCTACGGTTCGAGCTTCGCCCAGTTGCAACAGACCATTCGTTATGGTCGCCAGGGGCAGATGCCGGCACAGGCCGAGATCCAGGGCAATGACAAGGTGCACTTGCTGGCGGCTTATGTGTATAGCCTGTCGCACGGTGACGCGCCTGAAGCAGTGACTGTTAAGTAATACCCGGGGGCCGCTTTGCGGCCCATTCGCAGCGCAAGGCTGCTCCTACAGGCGATCGCATGCTTCTTGTAGGCGCAGCCTTGTGCTGCGAATGGGCTGCAAAGCAGCCCCCGCGCCCTTCCCCGCCATACCCCTCCCCTTGCACCCCCCCCTAACCGAACTAAGCTTGTTGCCTCAGTGGGCTTCGCTGCCAATCCAGCGAAGCAGACGCGGCGCATAGCCTGGTGCCGTCCGACAAAAAAGCCTGACCGATCGATCAGAAAAAGATGAAAAACGGTACACATTACAAATATTTATTTGTGTACAATCGTTCGAACCCAACACCGCTGGACACAGGTGGACGGGCTTGGACACGGGTCGGCGTACCAAAGTTGCGTTGCGGTAACCCGAGGGGTTATCGATACTGGCGCCGATTTTTCGACCAACAAGAACATCAAAACCGTGGAACCTTAGAATGAGCACAGCAATCAGTCCGACTGCTTATAACTATAAGGTCGTCCGCCAGTTCGCCATCATGACGGTGGTCTGGGGGATCCTTGGCATGGGCCTCGGCGTTTTCATCGCCTCGCAACTGGTATGGCCGCAACTGAACCTGGACCTGCCCTGGACCAGCTTCGGCCGCCTGCGCCCGTTGCACACCAACCTGGTGATCTTCGCCTTCGGCGGCTGTGCGTTGTTCGGCACCAGCTACTACGTGGTGCAGCGCACCTGCCAGACCCGGCTGATCTCCGACAGCATGGCGGCCTTCACCTTCTGGGGTTGGCAAGCGGTGATCGTCGGCGCACTGATCACCCTGCCGATGGGCTACACCACCACCAAGGAATACGCCGAGCTGGAATGGCCACTGGCGATCCTGCTGGCCATTGTCTGGGTGACCTACGGGCTGGTGTTCTTCGGCACCATCGTCAAGCGCAAGACTAAGCACATCTACGTCGGCAACTGGTTCTACGGCGCATTCATCGTGGTCACCGCGATGCTGCACATCGTCAACCACATCTCGCTGCCGGTCAGTTTGTTCAAGTCGTACTCGGCCTACTCCGGCGCCACTGACGCCATGATCCAGTGGTGGTACGGCCACAACGCCGTGGGCTTCTTCCTCACCACCGGCTTCCTGGGGATGATGTACTACTTCGTGCCCAAACAGGCCGAGCGGCCGATCTACTCGTATCGCCTGTCGATCGTGCACTTCTGGGCGCTGATCACCCTGTACATCTGGGCCGGCCCGCACCACCTGCACTACACCGCCCTGCCCGACTGGGCACAGTCGCTGGGCATGGTGATGTCGATCATCCTGCTGGCGCCAAGCTGGGGTGGCATGATCAACGGCATGATGACCCTGTCCGGTGCCTGGCATAAATTGCGCACCGACCCGATCCTGCGCTTCCTCGTGGTATCGCTGGCGTTCTACGGCATGTCCACCTTCGAAGGCCCGATGATGGCCATCAAGACCGTGAACTCGCTGTCGCACTACACCGACTGGACCATCGGCCACGTCCACGCCGGCGCCCTTGGTTGGGTAGCGATGATCTCGATCGGCGCGGTTTATCACATGATTCCCAAGCTGTATGGCCGGGCACAGATGCACAGCGTCGGCTTGATCAACGCGCACTTCTGGCTGGCGACCATCGGCACCGTGCTGTACATCGCCTCGATGTGGGTCAACGGCATCACCCAGGGCCTGATGTGGCGCGCCATCAACGATGACGGCACGCTCACCTACTCCTTCGTCGAAGCCTTGCAGGCCAGCCACCCGGGCTACATCGTCCGCGCGCTGGGCGGTGCATTCTTCGCCTCGGGCATGTTGCTGATGGCTTACAACGTGTTCCGCACCGTACGCGCGGCCAACCCGGTTGAAGCAGATGAAGCCGCCAAGATCGTCGTCGTGGGAGCGCACTGATGAAGCATGAAGCCGTCGAGAAGAACATAGGCCTGCTGGCCTTCTTCATGGTCATCGCCGTCAGCGTCGGTGGCCTGACCCAGATCGTCCCGCTGTTTTTCCAGGACGTCACCAACAAACCCGTTGAAGGCATGAAGCCGCGCACCGCGCTGGAGCTTGAAGGCCGCGACATCTACATCCGCGAAGGCTGCGTGGGCTGCCACTCGCAGATGATCCGCCCGTTCCGCGCCGAGACCGAGCGCTACGGCCACTACTCGGTGGCCGGTGAAAGCGTGTGGGACCACCCCTTCCTGTGGGGCTCCAAGCGCACCGGCCCGGACCTGGCCCGCGTGGGCGGCCGCTACTCCGATGACTGGCACCGTGCGCACCTGTACAACCCGCGCAACGTGGTGCCCGAATCGAAGATGCCGTCCTACCCGTGGCTGGTCGAGAACAAACTCGACGGCAAGGACACCGCGAAGAAGATGGAAGTCCTGCGGACCCTCGGCACGCCGTACACCGACGCCGACATTGCCGGCGCGCGGGACGCGGTCAAGGGCAAGACCGAGATGGACGCCATCGTCGCGTACCTGCAGGGTCTTGGCACCATCATCAAAAGCAAACGGTGACGCTGATGGATATCGGGATGATTCGCGGCCTGGGCACCGTCGTGGTGATGGTGGCCTTCGTAGGCCTGGCGCTGTGGGTGTTCAACCCACGGCGCAAGCAGGAGTTCGACGAGGCGACCCGGTTGCCCTTCGCGGATGATCCCGAAGCCACCCGGCACGTCGAGCAAGCGCAAGCAAAAGCTTCTGGGAGCAAAAAACAATGACAACCTTCTGGAGTCTGTACGTCACCGTCCTGACCCTGGGCACCATCTTCTCACTGACCTGGCTGCTGCTGTCGACCCGCAAGGGCCAGCGCGAAGAGGTCACCGACGAGACCGTCGGGCATGCCTTCGATGGCATCGAGGAATATGACAATCCGTTGCCCAAATGGTGGTTCTGGCTGTTCGTCGGCACCATCATCTTCGCCCTCGGCTACCTGGTGCTGTACCCAGGCCTGGGTAACTGGAAAGGTATGCTGCCGGGCTATTCGTACCTGGACACCGACAAGCAGACCGAGTTTGCCAACGGCCAGCCGGGCTGGACCGGCGTGCACGAGTGGGAAAAGGAAATGGCCAAGGCCGATGCCCGCTTCGGGCCGATCTTCGCCAAGTTCGCGGCGATGCCCATCGAGGAAGTCGCCAAAGACCCGCAGGCCCTGAAAATGGGCGCACGGCTGTTCGCTTCCAACTGCTCGGTGTGCCACGGCTCCGACGCCAAGGGCGCCTACGGTTTCCCCAACCTGACCGACAACGACTGGCGTTGGGGCGGTGAGCCGGAAACCATCAAGACCACCATCATGGGCGGTCGCCACGGCGTGATGCCGGCCTGGTCCGAGGTGATCGGCGAGCAAGGCGTTGCCGATGTGGCAGCCTTTGTGGTCAGCAAGCTCGATGGCCGCACCCTGCCGGAAGGCGCCAAGGCCGATGCCGAAAACGGGCAGAAGATCTTCGCCGCCAACTGCGTGGCCTGCCACGGGCCAGAGGGCAAGGGTACGCCGGCCATGGGTGCGCCAAACCTGACCCATCCGCAGGCGTTTATCTACGGCTCGAGCTTTGCCCAACTTCAGCAGACCATTCGCTACGGCCGCCAAGGGCAGATGCCGGCGCAGGAACAACTGCAGGGCAACGACAAGGTGCATTTGCTGGCGGCGTATGTGTATAGCCTGTCGCATCAGGAGCAGGAGCCTCAAAAGGCTGAGTAAGCAGGTCCGGCCTCTTCGCGGGTAAACCCGCTCCCACAGGTATCTCGCCGAGCCTGAGGGCAGCGGGGTCCCTGTGGGAGCGGGTTTACCCGCGAAGAATCCAGCACAAGCTGACCTGGATCAATTGACACCCGCCATATCACGATTCACACCACGAACCCAACGCGACTAAAGGTCGCAGTGCAACCCCTGGGTGCCATCACAGGCGTATCATGGGTCGCAGAGCGCTAGCAGATTGCGCGAGACTGCGGCCGGCATGCACTGGCCGCGGCATTTCTCCACTGCCGTGGGACTTGATGATGAGCAAGCAAATTCCGGTACATGACGTCACCCCGCCTGCCAACAAAGGGAAGGATTCCGTCGACCTCTACGCCTCCCGCGAGAAAATCTACACCCGCGCCTTCACAGGCGTCTTCCGCCGCCTGCGCATGGTCGGCGGTGCAGTACTGTTCCTGCTCTACTTCGGCACCGTGTGGCTGAACTGGGGCGGTCACCAGGCCGTCTGGTGGAACCTGCCCGAGCGCAAGTTCTACATCTTCGGCGCCACCATCTGGCCCCAGGACTTCATCCTCCTGTCAGGCATCCTCATCGTCGCCGCGTTTGGCCTGTTCTTCGTCACCGTGTATGCCGGCCGGGTGTGGTGCGGCTATACCTGCCCGCAAAGCGTGTGGACGTGGATTTTCATGTGGTGCGAAAAAGTCACCGAGGGTGACCGCAACCAGCGCATGAAGCTCGACCGCGCCCCCATGAGCGGCAACAAGTTCCTGCGCAAATTCGCCAAGCACAGCCTGTGGCTGCTGATCGGTTTCGTCACCGGCATGACCTTTGTCGGATACTTCTCGCCGATCCGTGAGCTGGCCATCGAGTTCTTCACCGGCCAAGCCGATGGCTGGGCCTACTTCTGGGTCGGTTTCTTCACCCTCGCCACCTACGGCAACGCCGGTTGGCTGCGCGAGCAGGTGTGCGTGTACATGTGCCCCTATGCACGCTTCCAGAGCGTGATGTTCGACAAGGACACGCTGATCGTGTCCTACGACCCGCGCCGTGGCGAAACCCGTGGCCCGCGTAAAAAAGACATCGACTACAAGGCCCAAGGCCTGGGCGACTGCATCGACTGCACCATGTGCGTGCAGGTCTGCCCCACCGGCATCGACATCCGCGACGGCCTGCAGATCGAGTGTATCGGCTGCGCCGCGTGCATCGACGCCTGCGACACCATCATGGACAAGATGAACTACCCCAAAGGGCTGATCAGCTACACCACCGAGCACAACCTGTCCGGGCAGAAAACTCACATGCTGCGCCCTCGGCTGATCGGCTATGCGCTGGTGCTGCTGGTCATGATCGGCGCCCTGGCCACCGCCTTCGCCACCCGCTCGCTGGTCGGCTTCGACGTCAGCAAGGACCGCGTGCTGTACCGCGAAAACGCCCAGGGCCGGATCGAGAACGTCTACAGCCTCAAGGTCATGAACAAGGACCAACGCGACCACGTCTACGTGCTCGATGCCGCCGGCCTGCCAGACCTCAAGCTAGAAGGCCAGCGCGAGATCCGCGTGGCGGCCGGTGACATCGTCAGCCTGCCCGTGCAGCTGTCGATAGCGCCCGAGAAACTGCCATCGACCACCAACGAAATCACCTTCATCCTCAAGAGCGCCGATGACAGCGACGCCCAGGTTGAAGCCAAGAGCCGCTTCATCGGCCCACAGATCCGCTAAGAGAGATTATCGACAATGCCTGCCGCCACCGCCGCCAGCCCCTGGTACAAGCACCTCTGGCCCTGGATCATCATCGGCATCCTCACCACCTCGGTGTGCCTGAGCCTGACCATGGTCAGCATTGCCGTGCGCAACCCGGACAACCTGGTCAACGACAACTACTACGAGGCCGGCAAAGGCATCAACCGCTCGCTGGACCGTGAGCTGCTGGCCCAGACCTTGAACCTCAAGGCCAGCGTGCATTTGGATGAGCTGACCGGCGAAGTCGACCTGCGCCTGACGGGCGACAGCGACCCGCAAACGCTGGAACTGAACCTGATCTCGCCCACCCAGCCGGACAAGGACCGCAAGGTGGCGCTAACCCGTGCCGAGGCTGGGCGCTATGTCGGGCAACTGGACGACAAGGTCGAAGGGCGGCGCTTCGTCGAGTTGCTGGGCAGCCAGCAAGGGCAGGTGTGGCGGTTGTTCGAGGAAGAAAAGGTGGAGCATGGTGTGACCCTGCAGCTGGGCGATGAAGCGTTGCTAGGCGCAGAACACAAATAATCGCGACACCACTGCCCCTGTGGGAGCGGGTTTACCCGCGAATGCGTCAGACCTGTAATCACCACTGCCTGATCTATCGCATTCGCGGGTGAACCCGCTCCCACAGGGTTCGATGCAAACCAGCTGATTTGTGTAAGGCAACAGCCCAATGACCCAACCCACCCCCTGCTACCACTGCGCCCTGCCCGTCCCCGCCGGCAACCGCTTCACCGCCGTGGTCCTCGGCGAGCCACGGCAGTTCTGCTGCCCAGGCTGCCAGGCAGTGGCCGAGTCCATCGTCGCCGGGGGCCTGGAGCACTACTACCAGCACCGCAGTGACACCAGCGCCAACCCCGAAGCCTTGCCCAGGCAACTGCAGGATGAACTGGCGCTCTACGACCGCAGCGACGTGCAACAAACCTTCGTCCGCCACGCCGGCGAACTGGCCGAAGCCACCTTGCTGGTCGAGGGCATCAGTTGCGCCGCCTGCGGCTGGCTGATCGAAAAGCACCTGCGCAACCTGCCCGGGGTCGCCGAAGCACGCCTGAACCTGTCTAATCATCGCCTGCTGCTGGCCTGGGACGACCACCAGCTGCCCCTCTCGCGCCTGCTCGCCGAGCTGCGCCAGATCGGCTACGCCGCCCACCCCTACCAACCGGACCAGGCCGCCGAACAGCTGGCCCGGGAGAACCGCAGCGCCTTGCGGCGCCTGGGTGTCGCCGGGCTGCTGTGGTTCCAGGCGATGATGGCAACCATGGCCACCTGGCCCGAATTCAACATCGACCTGTCGCCCGAGCTGCACACCATCCTGCGCTGGGTCGCGCTGTTCCTGACCATCCCGATCGTGTTCTACAGCTGCGCGCCGTTCTTCAAAGGCGCAGCGCGCGACCTGCGCACCCGCCACCTGACCATGGACGTCTCGGTATCGTTGGCCATCGCCCTGGCGTTCGGCGCCGGGATCTGGACCGCGATCAGCGGCAGCGGCGAGCTGTATTTCGATACCGTCGGCATGTTCGCCCTGTTCCTGCTGACCGGTCGCTACCTTGAGCGGCGCGCCCGCGAGCGCACTGCAGCGGCCACCGCGCAACTGGTCAACCTGCTGCCCGCCTCGTGCCTGCGCCTGGACCTCATCGGCCGTGCCGAGCGCATCCTGCTCAGCGAACTGCAGCGCGGCGACACGGTGCAAGTGCTGCCCGGCGCGGTAATCCCCGCCGATGGGCGCATCGTCGAAGGCCGCTCCAGCGTCGACGAGTCACTGCTGACCGGCGAATACCTGCCGCAACCGCGTCGCGTCGGCGATCGGGTCACCGGTGGCACCCTGAACGTCGAGAGCACCCTGAACGTGGAAGTCGAAGCCCTCGGCCACGACTCGCGGCTGTCGGCCATCGTCCGCCTGCTGGAACGCGCGCAGACCGAAAAACCGCGCCTGGCCGAGATCGCCGACCGCGCTTCGCAGTGGTTCTTGCTATTTACCTTGATAGCCGCCGTGGCCATCGGCCTGTGGTGGTGGCACTTGGCCCCGGACCGCGCCTTCTGGATCGTGCTGGCCATGCTGGTGGCGACCTGCCCTTGCGCCTTGTCCCTGGCCACGCCCACGGCCCTTACCGCCGCCACCGGCACCCTGCACAAACTCGGCCTGCTGGTGACCCGCGGCCACGTACTCGAAGGGCTCAACCAGATCGACACGGTCATCTTCGACAAGACCGGGACGCTCACCGAAGGCCGCCTGACCTTGCGCAACATTCGCCCGCTGGGCGACCTGGCCGCCGACCGTTGCCTGGCCCTGGCCGCCGCCCTGGAAAACCGCTCCGAACACCCCATCGCACGCGCTTTCGGCCGCACCGCCGCGCCCGCCGACGAAGTGCAGACCGTGCCAGGCCTGGGCCTGGAGGGGCTGGTTGACTGCCAACGCCTGCGTATCGGCCAGGCCACGTTCGTGTGCGCCCTGAGTGGCGCAGAAATCCCCGGCGTGCCCGAGCCACGCGGCCAATGGCTGCTGCTGGGTGATCGCCAAGGGCCGCTGGCCTGGTTCGGCCTCGATGACCGCCTGCGCGATGACGCCCCGGCCTTGCTCGCTGCCTGCAAGGCGCGGGGCTGGCGGACGCTGCTGCTGTCGGGTGACAGCTCGCCGATGGTCGCCGAAGTGGCGGCGCAACTGGGCATCGACCAGGCCATCGGCGGCCTGCGCCCGGACGACAAGCTGGACCGGCTCAAGGCGCTGCAAGCCGCTGGCCGCAAGGTGCTGATGCTGGGTGATGGGGTCAACGACGTGCCGGTGCTGGCTGCCGCCGACATCAGCATCGCCATGGGCAGCGCCACTGACCTGGCCAAGACCAGCGCCGATGCGGTGCTGCTGTCCAACCGCCTGCAGGCGCTGGTACAGGCCTTCGACCTGGCCCGCCGCACGCGCCGCAACATCCTCGAGAACCTGCTGTGGGCGACCCTGTATAATGGCCTCATGTTGCCGTTTGCCGCGCTCGGCTGGATCACCCCCGTGTGGGCGGCCATCGGCATGTCGGTGAGCTCGCTGATCGTGGTCCTCAACGCCCTGCGCCTGACCCGGCTGCCAGGCGTGGCGGCCACCAGCAGCCACCCGCAACCCGCCACCGCCTGATCAGGAGCCGCCCATGCCAGCCCTCTATGTCATGATCCCGGCCGCCCTGCTGCTTGTCGGCGTCGCCGTGTACATCTTCTTCTGGGCCGTGGACAGCGGCCAGTACGACGACCTCGAAGGCCCTGCCCACAGCATCCTGTTCGACGACCAGGACCCGCGCCACCAGGCTGCGGTCAAGCCGGACGACAGCCTGGCCGAAGACGACAAGGAACCCCCACCCCGTGCCTGACCTGCTGCCCCTGCTCGGCTCGGCGCTGATCCTTGGCCTGCTCGGTGGCGGCCACTGCCTGGGCATGTGCGGCGGCCTGATGGGCGCGCTGACCCTGGCCATCCCGCCCGAGCAACGCGGCCGACGCTTGCAACTGCTGTTGGCGTACAACATCGGGCGCATTCTCAGCTATGCCTGCGCCGGCCTGCTGGTAGGCCTGGCTGGCTGGGCCGTGGCCAGCAGCCCGGCCGCCCTGGCGCTGCGGGTAGTAGCCGCATTGCTATTGATTGCCATGGGGCTGTACCTGGCCGGCTGGTGGAGCGGGTTGACCCGTATCGAGGCCCTGGGCCGAGGGCTGTGGCGGCATATCCAGCCAGTCGCCTCGCGCTTGCTGCCGGTGTCGAGCCTGCCGCGCGCCCTGTTGCTGGGGGCCTTGTGGGGCTGGTTGCCGTGCGGGCTGGTGTACAGCACGTTGCTGTGGGCTGCGAGCCAAGGGAATGCGGGGTACAGCGCGGCGTTGATGCTGGCCTTCGGGCTGGGCACCTGGCCGGTATTGCTGGCCACGGGCTTGGCGGCGGAGCGGGTCAGCAGCCTGTTGCGACGGCGCAGCGTGCGCATGGCGGGTGGGTTGCTGGTCATCCTGTTTGGCCTGTGGACGCTGCCTGGGCCACACCAGCATTGGTTGATGGGGCATTGAAGCGGGCTGCTGTGCAGCCCATCGCCGGCAAGCCAGCTCCCACTGCTACAGCACAAGCCTTGAGGCAGTGAGGCCCCTTTGGAAGCTGGCTCCCACAGCTACAGCACAAGCACTAAGGCAGTGAGGCCCCTGTGGGAGCTGGCTTGCCGGCGATGGGCCGCTAAGCGGCCCTAAAGGCTCTTGATACAAATCAACACAGATTCCTACAGACGGCCATAGACTCCGGACACTGCTCGCTCTATCCGGGGACCGCCCACATGCTCGACGACCTACGTTGGGACACCGACCTGATCCGCCGCTACGACCTGGCCGGACCACGCTACACCTCCTACCCGACCGCCGTGCAACTGCACAGCGAAGTGGGCTCGTTCGACCTGCTCCACGCCCTGCGCGAGAGCCGCCGGGCGGTGCGCCCGTTGTCGCTGTACGTGCACGTGCCGTTTTGCGCCAACATCTGCTACTACTGCGCCTGCAACAAAGTCATCACCAAGGACCGTGGCCGCGCTGCGCCCTACCTGCAACGCCTGGAGCAGGAAATCCAGCTGATCGCCTGCCACCTGGACCCCAAGCAACGGGTCGAGCAACTGCACTTCGGTGGCGGCACGCCCACCTTCCTCAGCCCCGTGGAACTGCGCCAGCTGATGGCCACCCTGCGCCAGCATTTCAACCTGCTGGACGATGATTCCGGCGATTACGGCATTGAAATCGACCCACGCGAAGCCGACTGGTCGACCATGGGCCTGCTCCGCGAGCTGGGCTTCAACCGTGTCAGCCTGGGCGTGCAGGACCTGGACCCGGCCGTGCAGCGGGCGGTCAACCGCCTGCAGAGCCTGGAGCAGACCCGCACCCTGATCGAGGCAGCGCGTACCCTGCAATTCCGCTCAATCAACCTGGACTTGATCTACGGCCTGCCCAAGCAGACCCCGGAAGGTTTCGCCCGCACGGTCGAAGAGGTGATCCGCCTGCAACCCGACCGTTTATCGGTGTTCAACTACGCCCACTTGCCCGAGCGTTTCATGCCTCAGCGACGCATCGACAACAATGACCTGCCGAGCCCGTCAGCCAAGCTCGAAATGCTGCATGCCACCATCGACCAGCTGACCGCCGCCGGTTACCGCTACATCGGCATGGACCACTTCGCCCTGCCCGACGATGAGCTGGCCATGGCCCAGGAAGAAGGCACCCTGCAACGCAACTTCCAGGGCTACACCACCCACGGCCATTGCGACCTGGTCGGCCTGGGGGTGTCTGCCATCAGCCAGATCGGCGACCTCTATTGCCAGAACAGCAGCGACCTCAACACCTACCAGGACAGCCTTTCCAACGCCCAACTGGCCACGCAGCGCGGCCTGCTGTGCAACCACGACGATCGCCTGCGCCGGGCAGTGATCCAGCAATTGATCTGCCATTTCGAACTGGACTACGAGCCGATCGAACAGGCCTTTACCATCGATTTCCGCGGCTACTTCAACGACCTCTGGCCAGAACTGCTGACCTTGCAGCGTGATGGCCTGATCAGCCTGGACGACAAGGGCATCCGCATCCTGCCCGCCGGCCGCCTGTTGGCGCGATCGGTGTGCATGGTGTTCGACGCCTACCTGGCGATGCAAAACCGCCAGCGCTTCTCACGGGTCATCTGAAAAGCGAGACGTTCAACCGCATGGACAAGTGGGCTTGTGCGGCACACTATGGGTACACGAAAGGCCTCGGCGCGCACCCGCCGAGGCTTCGCCAGCACGCACCACAATAGCGCACGCTGGCCTACAACCTACGCCGTGAGTTACCCTTACGTCTTATGTGTGCTTTCCCACAAGGATCGATTGAAAATGTCCGAGCCAGTTAAACTGCGCCCACATACCCAGGCCCATTGCAAGGATTGCAGCCTGGCCCCCCTGTGCCTGCCTCTTTCGCTGAACCTGGAAGACATGGAAGCACTGGATGAAATCGTCAAACGTGGACGGCCGCTGAAAAAAGGCGAGTTCCTGTTCCGCCAGGGTGACAATTTCGGCTCGGTCTACGCAGTACGTTCCGGCGCCCTCAAAACCTTCAGCCTCAGCGACAGCGGCGAAGAGCAGATCACCGGCTTCCACCTGCCCAGCGAACTGGTCGGCCTGTCCGGCATGGACACCGAAGCCTACCCGGTGTCGGCCCAGGCCCAAGAGACCACGTCGGTGTGCGAAATCCCCTTCGAACGCCTCGACGAACTCTCGGTGCAATTGCCGCAATTGCGTCGTCAGCTGATGCGTGTGATGAGCCGCGAGATCCGCGACGACCAGCAAATGATGCTGCTGTTATCGAAGAAAACCGCCGACGAACGCATTGCCACCTTCCTGGTCAACCTGTCCGCACGCTTCCGCGCACGTGGCTACTCGGCCAACCAGTTCCGCCTGAGCATGTCGCGCAACGAAATCGGCAATTACCTGGGCCTGGCGGTGGAAACCGTGTCGCGGGTCTTCACCCGCTTCCAGCAAAACGGCCTGATTCGCGCCGAAGGCAAGGAAGTGCATATCCTCGACCCGATTCAGTTGTGCGCGCTAGCCGGCGGTGCAATAGAGGCCTGAGCTTTTGTTAACGGGTATACTGGCGCCATCGTTTTTCCAGGATACCCGCAACAATGCATAGCGAAGCCTTCGACCTCAAAGCCCTGATCCGCCCGGTAGTGGACTTCCCCAAACCGGGTGTGATCTTTCGCGACATCACCCCGCTGTTCCAATCCCCACGCGGGCTGCGCTATGTCGCCGACCAGTTCATCGAGCGTTATGTCGAGGCTGAGTTCAGCCACATTGGCGCCATGGACGCGCGCGGTTTCCTGATCGGCTCGATCATCGCCCACCAGCTGAACAAGCCGCTGATCCTGTTCCGCAAACAGGGCAAGCTGCCGGCTGACGTGCTGAGCGAGGGTTATCAGACCGAGTACGGCGAGGCCTTCCTCGAAGTGCATGCCGACAGCCTGTGCGAAGGCGACTCGGTGTTGATTTTCGATGACCTGATTGCCACTGGCGGCACCCTGCTGGCGGCAGCCAACCTGGTGCGTCGTACCGGGGCTCAGGTATTTGAAGCGGCAGCGATCATTGACCTGCCGGAGCTGGACGGTTCGCGCCGGCTGCAGGCTGCGGGTGTGCCGACCTTCTGCCTGACCGAGTTTTCGCTGAACGAATACTGAGTGCATTGCAGCCATCGCTTTTTGTAGGAGCAGCCTTGCGCTGCGAAGAGGCCAATGACAACGAGGCTATTTTCGTTGCCATTACCGGCCTCTTCGCAGCACAAGGCTGCTCCTACAAAAAGCGAGTAAGGTTTTTAGAGCGAAATCGGCCTGCGCCCCGCAAAGGCATGCGCCAATGTCCCGCCATCTACCAGCTCCAGCTCGCCACCCAGCGGCACACCGTGGGCAATGCGCGACGCCACCAGGCCTTTCTCGTTCAGCAACTGCGCGATGTAATGCGCCGTCGCCTCCCCTTCCACCGTCGGGTTGGTCGCCAGGATAACCTCGGTAAAGGTGCCCTGCTCCTCGATTCGCGCCATCAGCTGCGGCACGCCGATCGCCTCAGGCCCCAGGCCATCGAGCGGCGACAGATGCCCCTTGAGCACGAAATAGCGGCCGCGGTAACCGGTCTGCTCCACCGCATACACATCCACCGGCCCCTCGACCACACACAACTGCGTGCCGTCACGGCGCGGGTCGGCGCACTGCGGGCACAGTTCCTGCTCGGTCAGGGTGCGGCACTGACGGCAATGGCCAACCCCTTCCATGGCCTGGGTCAACGCCTGAGCCAACCGCAGGCCGCCGCTGCGGTCACGCTCAAGCAGCTGCAGGGCCATGCGCTGGGCGGTTTTCTGGCCGACACCCGGCAGGGTGCGCAAGGCATCGATCAGTTGGCGGATCAGGGGGCTGAAGCTCATGTAGGCAGGCCTGCAAGTCGGGGGAACAGAATGAACAAGGGAGCAACGGCCCCAAGGCCGTTGCTCCCCATTTGACGCAAAAGGTGAATCAGAACGGCATTTTGAAGCCTGGCGGCAACTGCATGCCAGCGGTCATGCCGCCCATTTTTTCCTGGCTGCTCTGCTCGACCTTACGGACCGCATCGTTCAGTGCGGCAGCGATCAGGTCTTCAAGCACTTCCTTGTCGTCTTCATCGGTCGACATCAGGCTTTGGTCGATGCTGACGCGCTTAACGTCGTGACGACCGGTCATCACCACGCTCACCAGGCCGCCACCGGATTGGCCGGTCACTTCGGCGTTGGCCAGTTCTTCTTGCATCTTGGCCATTTTTTCCTGCATCTGCTGGGCCTGCTTCATCAGGCCGGCCATGCCACCTTTCATCATGGGGGTATACCTCGATTGGGTCATGTGATGCGGCCCGGCACCGGGCCAGCCGCATGGTTATCCGTTACTGGCCCTGATTGGCCAGGGCCTCTACAGGCTCAATAGTATCCTGTCGCACCTTGGCACCGAACTGCTTGATCATCTGCTGGATCAACGGATCCTGCTCGATCGACACCACGGCGTCTTGCTGACGCTCGGCACGCTTGCGCGAAGCGGCCTGGGCTGGCGTTTCCTGCTCAGGGCGTATCAGCTCGATACGCAGGTTCAGGGTGCGCCCCAGGTGCTGATTGAGCGCGTCGTTCAAGCGCCGCTGCTGGGTGGCGTTGAACAGTGCGCCCTGGCCTGGGTCCAGGTGCAACAGCCAGTCGTCGCCGTCGGCGGCAATCAGCGTACAGTTTGCGGCGATGTTGCCTGTCATACCGGAGACAGGCAACTGTGGGAATAATTCCAGCCATTGCAGGGCCAGGCCGGTAGCCGGCTGGGCGGCCGGCAGCGGTTCGGCAGCAGGTTTGGGCTGCTCTTCCTGGACGTGCTCGGCCAGCTCATCGAGGTAACTGAAGCCGACGGGGTCGCTGTCACCTACGTAGTAATCTTCGTCCGCTGGCGGTTCGTCGTCGCGGTCCATGCCCGCTGCCGCATAGGCCGACGGGTCGAACGGCGGCTCGTCGTAGGCCGGCTGCTCGCGCTGCGGCTCGGCCATGGCTGGCTGGGGCGCGGGTGTTGGCTCAGGTGTTGGCTCAGCCACAGGCACCGGCGAGGCGGCAACCGGCACGGGGGGCGCTACAGGCTCTTCCCAAGGCAGGTCGATGACATCCTCGACAGGTGCGGGTGCCGGCGCAGCAGGTTCAACTGGCGCTGGCTGGGTAACGGCAGGCGTCGGCTCTACAGCGGGTGCTACAGGGGGCGGCACCTCCACCGCTTGCGCGACAACCGGCGCCACAGGCGCTGCGGCTGGCTGATGGGCCATTCCCGCAGCTGCCACCGGTGTTGCAGGATCAGCTGTGGCTTGGCTGATCCCCACCGGCTTTAGCACCGGCTTCGGCGCGTCATCGGTGTCGGCCGGGCGGAACGCGAGCATGCGCAACAGGACCATCTCGAAGCCACCCCGCGGGTCCGGCGCCAAGGGCAGGTCGCGGCGGCCAATCAGGCCCATCTGGTAATAGAACTGCACGTCCTCGGCCGGCAATGCCGAGGCCAGCGCCAATACGCGGTCGCGGTCGCCCTGGCCGTTGTCCACCGCCTCCGGCAGAGCCTGGGCAATGGCGACACGGTGCAGCACGTTGAGCATTTCGGCCAGCACGCCACTCCAGTCCGGCCCTTGCTCGGCAAGGTTGCGCACAGCCTCCAGCAGCGCGCGGGCATCGCCTTCTAGCAGCGCCTGCAGCACGCCATAAACCTGCCCATGGTCGAGGCTACCGAGCATGGCCCGCACATCAGCCGCCAGCACCTTGCCTTCACCAAACGCGATGGCCTGATCAGTCAAGCTCATGGCATCGCGCATCGAACCGTCGGCGGCGCGGCCCAGCAGCCATAGGGCATCTGGCTCGAACGGCACGTTTTCGGCGGTCAGCACATGGCTGAGGTGCTCGACTACCCGCTCCGGGCTCATGTTCTTCAGCGAGAACTGCAGGCAGCGCGACAGGATGGTCGCTGGCAGCTTCTGCGGGTCGGTGGTGGCGAGGATGAACTTGACGTAGGGCGGCGGCTCTTCCAGCGTCTTGAGCAAGGCGTTGAACGAATGGGTCGAGAGCATGTGCACTTCGTCGATCAAATAGACCTTGAAGCGCCCACGGCTCGGGGCATATTGCACGTTATCCAGCAACTCGCGGGTGTCTTCGACCTTGGTGCGGCTGGCGGCGTCGATCTCGATCAGGTCGACGAAACGGCCCTCGTCGATCTCCCGGCACACTGAACAGGTGCCGCAGGGCGTCGAGGTGATGCCGGTTTCGCAGTTCAGGCATTTGGCGATAATGCGGGCGATGGTAGTCTTGCCCACACCGCGGGTGCCGGTAAACAGGTAGGCATGGTGCAGGCGCTGGTTGTCCAAGGCATTGATCAAGGCCTTGAGCACATGGGCCTGGCCGACCATTTCGCGGAACGAGCGCGGACGCCATTTTCGTGCAAGAACCTGATAACTCATCGAAAAACCATCGTAGCCTGATCGAGCGGAAGATCGCTAATGCTAGCGGAGCGGGGCCGAAATTGCACCCTGCGCGACTGGTCTAAGCTATGAAACTGGCGCGCTATCCAGGGAGGATGTGCCTTGCGAAGACTGTTGCCCCTGCTATTGCTGTGGACCACCCACGGCCTGGCCGACCCACCCGTGCTGCGTTTTTCCGTCGCCGAGAGCTGGAGCATGCCGCTGATGCGCGTCGAAGGCGATCAACCGGTGGAAGGTTTGCTGTTCGACCTGATGCAGGCCATTGCCCGGGAAGTGGGTGTACGACCGGAGTATCACGTACTGGCACGCCTGCGCCTGCAGGAGGCCATGGAAAGCGGCGATATCGACGTGCGCTGCTATGTCAGCACCCAGTGGTTTCAGGATCGGCCGGGCAATTTTGTCTGGAGCATCCCCGTGATCCACCAGCGCGACGTATTGGTTGGCGGCGCTGATGCAAGCAACCCTACCCGCCCAGAGCAACTGGCGCCGCAAGCCATCGGCACTGTGCTGGGTTATGCCTACGGCACCCTGCAACCCTTGTTCGAGCAGGGCCGATTGCACCGCGAAGACAGCCGCAGTCAGCTGCTGGCCCTGCAGAAGCTGCACGCGGGGCGGTATCTGCATGCGGTGAGCAACGAGCTGTCGTTGCAGTGGTTCAACCAAGGCTTGCCGGCGGGGCAACAGCTGCAAACGCTGGCAGTGCTGGAAGAGCAGGACTTGGGATGCATGGTGCGCACTGACCCTGGGGTACCGACGCAAGGGGTGCTCAGGGCACTGGTGCGCATGAAGCAGTCCGGGGAGATTGAGCGGATCAGCCAGCGGTATGGGGGTGCGGGGTATGCTGGGAATGCCGCAGCGCGGACGCCCTAAATAGAGACGTTTCGCACAATTTTTGCGAGCCCTACAGATGCAGCAGGAAGTCGTCTAGATAGATGTATGAACCGTCCTAGTTTTAGAGCGCGTTGGGGCTGACAGGTGTTCGCGGGAAGCGTTATGGCGCCTTCGAGATCGAGCGCCGCCCGCGCGGCGCTTCGCAGCACAAGGCTGCTCCCACATCTGTTTCGGGCCAGTCACGCCTGTGCCAGCGCGCGCGACCGCCTTTTTCGTACGACACGATACTGAGGCGGGCGCCAAGGGGCGCGCGCCAATTCCTCAGGAATAATTGGCCCGAAACAGATGTGGGAGCAGCCTTGTGCTGCGAAGCGCCGCGCGGGCGGCGCTCGATCTCAACGACCACACAAGACTCACGCCATGCGCCTGGCCCCAGGCGATTTGCATGGCACGCAGGCCATGCTCCAGTAGCTGTCGCGTTTCTTCGTCTTGGATGCGCTCAAGTGCTCGACGGCTGTCGCTGTAGGCGAACATCAGGTAGTGGGAGACATTCATCAGCGCGAACTCTATTGGCACGACGCCTTCGCTGATGGCGCGGGAAAGGGATTTGCCGGGGGGAAGGTCGAAGGTATGGGGTGGGTCGGGGACGATTTTTTTCATGCAAGCTCCATGTGACCTGAGCTGCACCCTTTTGCTTCCACGCATTAGGGTGACAACTGTACGCGGGGTGGAAGACCAGGCACATGGAAAACCCGGCAGGTACGAGTACCTCCCGCGCACAGCTGCCATAACAGACAACTGCTCCAAGTCGTTCCCGGGCTTCCACACCCGATCGCTGAACCGACAGCGACCGCAAAAGCCTATTGGGTGGGGTTTCCAAGGACAATCAGACGGGAGTCGACGGGATGCGTAGGATATTTCTGCAAGCCTTACAAATGCAGCAGGAAACCGCCTATACGAGAGTAGGATCCTTCCTTGTTGGCAATTGGACTACGAAATCTGGTGTATAGAGCGATTCCGACCTCTCGCCTGGTGGCGCATAATTTTCGCCACCCCTCAAAAAGACACCTCCCGATGCTCCAAGATGATCGAGACAATCTCGAACTCGACAGACTACAGATCGAGAATCGCAAGCTAGCTGCAGAAGCACTCAAATTCATGGCTGAAGAGCGCAAGCTTAGACAAGAGGCGTTCTGGCACCCCTTCGCAACCGGCTCGGTCATACTGACTGCCATTGCGGGTATCATGGCCCTGCTGGTTAAACTCTAAGCACGCTCGTTTATGGCAAGAGGAAAGATCATGCCCCGTTCCACTCAAGATAGGGTTGAACAATCCCATCGCGAAGTTGAGGCCCTGGCCGAAGAAATGCGCAAGGCAAGAGCCTTTTCTCCTTGGTCAGCGCTTTTGCCGTTCAGCCTAGGTGCGGGCTTTGCTTTGGCGTTACTTCTCGCCGGCCTCTTGATCTTGAGACTGCTGTAATCCCGAGCGCTGTCTTCAACCTGACGCAATCAAACCGGCACTCAAGAACATCCCAACCCCAAACACCGTATGGGTCACCAGACTCTTCAGGCAGTTACGCCCAGGTGTCGGCGTCCGCGAGGCAAAGAACCCCGCCCCCATCACCGGCTGCATGAAGCACAGCGGCGCCGCCACCGTCGCCACACCCCAAACCAGCGCAGGCCACAGCGTCGGGGCACTCAGCCAGCCCTCCCCGACCATCCCCACCAGCATCACGGCAAACAACACACCGATCACGTAGTGGATAACCCACCCCAAGGCCAGTTCGTTCGCAACCGGTTCGGCCTTGGCGATAGCATCGTGGCGCACCCGCCCCTTCATCACATGGCCCGCCCAGCGCCCCAACATGGCGAAATTCAAGGTAGGGATACCCAAGCGCCGCAGCAACATCCCCCACAGGTCCATGATCACGGTGGCCCCAACCCCGATCAGCAAAGCGGCTTTTAGCATGGCAAGCGTCATCGATTCAGCCCTCTAAGATTGACGTTCAGCAACATGCCGCGCAGCATAGAAGTTGAAGTCAACTTCAAGTCAAGGCCCAGAATGGACATTGCCGATGTCGCCAAGCGCACAGGCGTACCCGCATCAACGCTGCGCTATTACGAAAAGAAAGGCTTGCTCAAGTCCCTCGCCGGCCGCGGCCAGCGGCGGCAGTTTGCTGCCGACGTGGCGGACCGGCTGGCACTGATTGCCCTAGGCCAGGCCGCAGGCTTTTCCCTGGATGAAGTGGGCGCGATGCTGGTGGACCTGCAGGTCGATCGGCAAATGCTGATAGCTAAAGCGGACGAAATCGATGCACGGGTCAAGCGCTTGCAAGCAATGAGCAAGGGGCTGCGGCATGCAGCGCAGTGCCCGGAGGACGATCACCTGGCGTGTCCGAAATTTCAGCGCTTGATGAAGCTTTCAGCCGCCGGGGTGTTGGGGGAAAAGCACCTACACCAGGGCGGGCCTGGAAAAACGCGAAGCCAGCCACCTCGCCGTACTTAGCCCTACAACCAAAAGCGCAACGCCCTCGATGCTCAACATCATCGCACTGATGCCTAGCTGCGTGATCAATTGACTGGCTACGAAGGGGAACCCGAACACACCGATGAAATACGACAGGCTGAACAGCAGCAGTGCTTGCGCGGTAAGGCCCGCTGGCGCCTCATTGGCAGCCAGCCCGTTGATTACCGAGTAGTTCAAGCCATAACCCACGCCCAACAACATGGCCATCGCCAGATAGCGTTCGGCGCTGTGCACCCATTGATCAAAGCCCACTACGGCAGTGGCCATGATCAAGGTTAAAACCCACGAAGTCGCCAGCGGCGGTTGCTTCACAACCCAGCCGGCCAGCAAGAGCCTGCAGGCGATCGCAGCGCCCATGAAGCCAATGAAGAAGATCGAGTAATCAAGCCCGAGGCGGTCGGCATAGCTGGTCTGGAAACTGCCCATCGTGCCGAAAATCGCCCCACCCAGCCCTACCATCAAAATCGACAAGCCCGAACGCGAACGCATCACCCTGAGCGCGGACGCCAAACCGATCTGCACCTTCTCAGCCGGTCGTTGCCCCAGCGAAGTCGAACCAAGCCAAGCAAAGTACAACCCCGCCAACCCTGCAGCGCACGCCGCCACCCAAAAAGCGAGCTGGGTAGGCAGCGCCACGAAGGCCGCGAACTTGCCCAGTAATGGCCCGGTACCTATGCCAGTCAACATGCTGCCGG
The DNA here is from genome assembly GCF_059025405.1 of Pseudomonas sp. 5.2. Lineage (NCBI taxonomy): Bacteria > Pseudomonadati > Pseudomonadota > Gammaproteobacteria > Pseudomonadales > Pseudomonadaceae > Pseudomonas > Pseudomonas sp. 5.2. The sequence continues at coordinate 202,011 of NZ_JBYBHH010000001.1, read as the reverse complement.
AGAGCAATGCAAAACAGTGCGTGCGGCGTGATGGCTCGACCATTTGAGCAACCATGATCGGCCCTACCGTGTAGAAGAGCCCCCAACCAACCCCAAGCATCAAGCCACACGCCAACAACGCGCCGCCCAGGCCGGGCACCACGGCAAAACCCACTGACGCCACGACCAGGCAGAACGCCCCGACAGCGATAGCGCGAGCAGCGCCAACGCGCTGCAACAGATGCCCCGAGCCCACCACAGACAGCAGCGTACTGAGCATCGCGACTGCAAATACCCGCCCTGCATCGCTCGCAGTGCCGCCCAACGCCTGCACCAGCATAGAGAGCAGAAACGTCGAGCCATAGCTGATGGACAGTAGGAAACAGGCGATGCAGAACACGGTAAAGTGCTGAAACCGTGGCGGGGGTACAGACGACTTCATGTAAGCAGTCCTTGCTGAAAGGTACTGCTTTCTATCACGGCACGGCACTGGCAAAGGCATGCATTTGCTGACGTTGAGATCGTCACTTCAGTACCTAATCGACCGCCACCCTTTGACGCCACTGATCGCGGTTCAACTCCCAGATCTCTTTGAGCACGGCGCCACAGACGAAATGCCCCGGCTCAGTCCCGACCAGGCGCATGCCTTCGTGCAGGGAAACACTGCGCGACCTGTCATTGCTCGCCGCCTTGGGCACCTGCATGACGCAACGCCCAAGCGTTTCGAACCAATAGTCGTTGATGACCACACAGGCCTCGCGGATGTAGCCGTTTTTTTGCCATGCAGGGGCGAGCCAGAAGCCACGGTTGTTACCCGGCTGGTCATAGAGGCTGATGCTGCCGATGACCTGCGTAGGCGCGGTTTTCAGGCGGATCATCCAGTGCCATTCACACCCAGCGTTCATGGCAGGCAATGCGATGTCTCGCACGTAGACGAGTGCGCCGTCTTCGGGATAGGGCCATGGCACGCGGCTGTCCAGGTAGCGAACAATGTCCCAGTGCGGGAACAGCTGCTGAATAGCGGGTGCGTCGCCAAGCTGCAGCGGCGTGAGTATCAGGCGCGAGGTTTCGAGGGTAGGAAGGCTGTCCATTTTCGTGAAGTCCGTTCACAGGCATATAGCGTGCGGGCAAAGTCCATCTTTTACATAAAGCGCGCTCCGGAGCTGAACACACCCGGAGCATCCACGCACCTACAGACCACTTACGTTTTCCAATAGCTCATGCTGAGCACGAGCCCGGCTCTTAGGAACCTCGAGCGACCCTCCAACTGTATCGCAAACGCTCTGCGAGCCTCATACCGAGAGCCCCACCGAACATCTGCACGGACACACAGAAGCATCAACTATTCATACAGTGAAATCGCGCCTTTGAGCTGTTCCGCGAAGCCATAAATCTCATCCAACGAGGATATGGCATGGCGGGTCTCGTTCTTTTCAGCATCAAATAGACCAATATACTTTTGACTTCGATTGAAGTGCAGACGACAGATAGGCTTACGGTTATTGTCATCAAGCAAGATACCAAAGTAACTTTTAGTATCGCGATGGACAATTCGTTTCGCATCAACAACCGCCCTAACGATTGCCTTGACGATATGAAAACCTTCCAACTCTTCAAGAGTCGTCTGAATCTGATCTTCAGCGCTATCCTCAGCAGGCTCCGGAACAGGGCTAGTATTGACAGCCTCCATAGCAAATGAAGGCTCAACTGCACCGCTCATAGCGGACTTCAGGCGATCATTGATCTGATCTCCCAAGAACTGAATCGCAGCCTTACGGGTCAAGGTCGTAAATTGCTCCCTGACCTTCTGCGTAATGATCCCATCGTACACACGAGTCGCAAAGAACTTAACAAATTCGTCGCTCGGCTGACTGAACTGCGAAGCCATCTCTTTCTTGATCTGCCCAACATACTTCAGCTCACCAGCAGCGCTAATTATCGAATCAACATCGAATGCAGACTTGGTCAGCTTCTGTAGCTCTGGAAGAGCGTGTTCGTCTATATCAAGAAGATCCAACTCCAAGAATGGCTTCTCATCCATCTTGTTAGGAGCATCGAGATCGGTGAAGAATCGATAGACCTGACCGTTGGTAAGGATCGAGATACGGGCAGTGGTGACGTGAAAATACCTGAAGAGCTGGCTTGCGTGATTAATATGCAGCGGCTCACCGATCTTTTTGCACTCAATCAAGATCTGGATTTCGCCATTCTTCATGATGGCGTAGTCAATCTTCTCACCCTTCTTCGTCCCAACGTCGCAGACGTATTCTGGCGTCACCTCTGATGGGTCGAAGACGTCGTAACCTAGGACGGAGTTGATGAAGGGCATGACAAAGGCGATTTTGGTCGCCTCTTCCGTTTGGATAGCAGGACCCTGCTGGCGAATCTTGGCTGATAATGCGTTCAGTCGCTCTACGAATTCCATCTCGCGCTCCTCACTCAGATGCCCCATCCTAGTAGCACTGCGCCATGCTGGCAATTACCAATCACAACGAATGTGGAGGGAGTAAGTCAAGTGGGATCTGGAGTGGCTCCTACGCTGCACACGACCTTAGATACTAAGGACATTGGAGGGAAGGCGGGACGAATCCAAAATGCACGAGTATATGCGCAACCAAGGTGGACCTGGCTGTTATGCTTTGAAATTTTTCACAAGAGATCCTTGAGAGCTCAAGGATTTAAAGAATGGAGGCAGCCCCACCAGCCACACCCCGGCACTCGATGTTCCCGCTATGGCTGCTCCCTTCCGGGCCTGACCAGGTTAACGGGTAATCAATGCGGGGGGACCGATGGGGCCACCACTGACGCAACTCGCTAAGCAGCGAGCCGCGCCATTGTACCGGTCTGAGGCGAAGTTACAACCTCTGCGGGGAGAAAAAGTCATCATTTCTCAATGACTTGTTTAAATTGAGGGGCCTTGCCGGTCTCTTGGGGCAAAAAGGGTCGCACGGAGCGGCCCCGGGGGATCTGCGTTAGATCGCCGGGGCTGCTTTGCAGCCCTTTCGCGACGCAAGGCCGCTCCTACCAGGAGCGCGCAGGATCAGAAGTCAGATTGCGATGCCCTGCTCCGCCAGGAAGGCGATGAACGCGTCTTCGTCCAGCACCTTCACACCCAGCTCACTGGCCTTGGCCAGCTTGGAGCCCGCGCCAGGGCCGGCGACCACGCAGTGGGTCTTGCCGGAAACGGAACCGGCCACCTTGGCGCCGAGGCTTTCCAGTTTGTCTTTGGCAATGTCGCGGCTCATGCGCTCCAGCGTGCCGGTCAACACCCAAGTCTGCCCGGCCAGAGGCAGGCCTTCGGCGACTTTCTTCTCGCTGTTCCAGTGCATGCCGAACGCCAGCAACTGGGCTTCGATGTCCCGCGCCAGCGTCTGGTTCGCTTCGTCCTTGAAGAACTCGCGCACGGCCTCGGCCTGCTTGGCGGCCAGGGCCTGGCGCAGGTCGATACCGTCGGCGGCGATGATCTTGTCCAGGCTGTCGAGCTTGGCCACCAGCTTCTCAGCGCCGGTCGGGCCGACCGAGGCGATGTCGAGCTTGGCAATCATGCCGGCCAGGGTGGTGCTGGCGGCGAACTCGGCGGCCAAGTCGCCTTCGTCCTGCAACTGCATGCCGCAGGCGAGCAGTTGCTCGATGACTTTGCGGTTGTGCTCGTCTTCGAAGAAGTTGTGGATTTCGTATGCCACTTCAAGCCCGATGTCTGGCAGGTAGGTCAGCACCTGTGGCAGCGCCTGCTGCACCCGCGCCAAGCTGCCCAGCGAGCGAGCCAGGACCTTGGCGGTTTCCTCACCCACATCCGGAATGCCCAGGGCGTAGATGAAGCGCGCCAGGCTCGGGCGCTTGCTGGCTTCGATGGCATCCAGCAGCTTCTTGCTGGAAACTTCGGCAAACCCTTCCAGCCCGACGATCTGGTCGAACTGAAGCTTGTACAGGTCTGCTGGCGAGCCGATCAGCCCTTCATCCACCAACTGCTCGACGCTCTTTTCGCCCAGGCCGTCGATATCCATCGCGCGGCGCGAAACGTAGTGGATGATCGCCTGTTTGAGTTGGGCGCCACAGGCCAGGCGACCGACGCACCGGTACACCGCGCCTTCACTGGTGGTTTCCTTGCCTTTGCTGCGTTTGACCAGCTGCGTGCGCTCGACCTGCGAGCCACACACCGGGCATGCGCTCGGCACTTCAACCGGGCGGGCATCTTCGGGGCGGCGCTCGAGCACCACTTGCATGACTTGCGGGATCACGTCGCCAGCACGGCGGATGATCACCGTGTCGCCAATGCGCAGGCCCAGGCGGGCGATTTCGTCCATGTTGTGCAGGGTGGCATTGGACACGGTCACGCCGGCCACTTTGACAGGCTTCAGGCGTGCCACAGGCGTCACCGCCCCGGTCCGCCCCACTTGGAATTCCACATCCAGCACCTCGGTCAGCTCTTCCATGGCCGGGAACTTGTGGGCAATCGCCCAGCGCGGCTCGCGGGCGCGGAAGCCCAGTTCACGCTGAGACGCCAGACTGTTGACCTTGAACACCACGCCGTCGATCTCGTACGGCAGGCTGTTACGGCGCTCGCCGATGTCGCGGTAATACGCCAGGCACTCTTCGATGCCAGCGGCATGCCGTAGCTCACGGCTGATCGGCAGGCCCCAGGCCTTGAGCTGTTCGAGGATGCCTATGTGGCTGTCGCCGATGCTTGCGGACACCTGCCCTACGCCATAGCAGCAGAACTCCAGCGGGCGGCTGGCGGTGATTTTCGAATCCAATTGGCGCAGGCTGCCGGCGGCCGCGTTGCGCGGGTTGGCGAAGGTTTTGCCACCCGCTTCTGCCTGGGCGGCATTGAGCCGATCGAAACCGGCCTTGCTCATGTACACCTCGCCACGCACCTCCAGCACCGCGGGCCAACCTTCGCCCTGCAGCTTGAGCGGGATGTTGCGCACGGTGCGCACGTTGGCACTGATGTCTTCGCCGGTGGTGCCATCGCCACGGGTGGCGCCTTGCACCAATTGGCCATCGCGGTACAGCAGGCTTACCGCCAGGCCATCGAGTTTGGGTTCGCAGCTGTAGTCGACCGCACCCGGCTGATCGAGGCCATCGACCACACGGCGGCCGAATTCACGCAGGTCAGCTTCTTCGAAGGCGTTACCCAGGCTGAGCATGGGCACTTCGTGGCGCACCTGGCTGAATGCAGCCAGGGCCTGGCCGCCGACGCGCTGGGTTGGCGAGTCAGGCGTTACCAGGTGCGGGTGTTCGGCTTCCAGCGCCTTGAGCTCATTGAACAGGCGGTCGTATTCAGCATCGGGCACGCTGGGCTCATCGAGCACGTAGTAGCGGTAGTTATGCTGGTCGAGCTCGGCGCGCAGGGCGTGGATTCGGGATTCGGCGGTCATTCGTTTGTCTTCTCTTGCAAAGCAAAAGAGCAGCCTGGAGGAATGGTGGCAAGGGCTGGGAAAGATGCTGCCTATACCGGCCCTTTCGCGGGCAAGCCCGCTCCCACAGGTACTCCACGGAGCTCACAGGCTGTGGGGTAACTGTGGGAGCGGGCTTGCCCGCGAAAGGGCCGGTACCGACAACATCAAATCCCGAACCGGCCAGCACGCCCCGCAGGCTGCTCTTTCGTCTGGATCTATCAGCGTTTCTGGGTCAGCGCGCGGCGCTCGAACTCGACGATGCGCTGGCGGTAGTGCTCGATGGTCTGGGCGGTCAGCACGCTGCGCTGGTCGTCCTTGAGTTCGCCATTGAGCTCATGGGCCAATTTGCGCGCCGCCGCGACCATCACGTCGAAGGCCTGCTTAGGGTGACGCGGGCCTGGCAGCCCCAGGAAGAAGCTCACCGCACGGGTGCTGAAGTGGTCGATGTCGTCCAGGTCGAAAATACCGGGCTTCACGGCGTTGGCCATGGAGAACAGCACTTCGCCGTGGCCGGCCATGCTCTCGTGGCGGTGGAAGATGTCCATCTCGCCAAAACGCAGGCCGCTCTCGAGAATGTTCTGCAGCAGTGCCGGGCCCTTGAAACCACCCTCGTCACGGGAGATGACGCTGATCACCAGCACCTCTTCAGCGGGAGGCAGTTCCTTGACCGTGTTGTTGCTGGACGACGCACCGCTGTTGCGGTTGTTGTCGGCGGCAAAATCATCATCGGCATCGGCGAACAGATCAGGCTCGCGCGCCACTGCGACCAGGTTCAGGTCACCTTGCGGCACTTCTGCGGCGCGCTTGCCACGCTTGCTGGCCTTGACTGGCTTGGGCTCGCGTTCGCGATCGCGCGACGACGCACTGAGCGAGGGCAGGTCGCTCTCGTCCAGTTCTGGCTCCTTGTGGTTATCCAATACCCGCGATGGGCCGAGCACTTCGGCGCCGCCCTCTTCGTCAGGGACATTGGAATAACTGCGGTCCAGACGGAATTTCAACTTGCCTTTCCCGCCGCGCATGCGGCGCCAGCCGTCGAAAAGAATACCGGCAATGACAATGATGCCGATGAGGATCAGCCACTCGCGCAGACCGATTTCCATGTAATCCCGTGCCTCTATAAAAATATGCTTGAAAACAAAGGGTTCAAAGCCCTTTAACACGTGGCGCCAACTCTATGTTCTGACAGGCGTTTTACCCACGCAAAAAACGAGTGACATTAAGCTAGCACGACCAAAGACAACTTTACACCGTCTGTCGCACATGGCGGGGCCATTTCGCTACAGAATGTGCCCTATCTTCGCGCATCAGGCGTCGACCATGGCCATCGCCTCCTCCACATCCACTGCAACGAGGCGTGAGCAGCCCGGCTCGTGCATCGTCACCCCCATCAATTGATCCGCCATCTCCATGGCAATCTTGTTATGGGTGATGTAGATGAACTGCACGCTTTCACTCATTTCCTTCACCAGCCGGGCGTAACGCCCGACGTTGGCATCGTCCAGCGGCGCATCGACTTCGTCGAGCATGCAGAACGGTGCGGGGTTCAACTTGAAAATGGCGAACACCAGCGCCAGGGCGGTCAGTGCCTTCTCGCCACCGGACAGCAGATGGATGGTGCTGTTCTTCTTGCCCGGGGGTCGCGCCATGATCGTTACCCCTGTATCGAGTAGATCTTCGCCTGTCAGTTCCAGATAAGCGCTGCCACCACCGAAAACTTTTGGAAAAAGTGCCTGTAATCCGGCATTTATCTGATCAAAGGTATCTTTGAAGCGGTTGCGCGTTTCCTTGTCGATCTTGCGGATGACGTTTTCCAGCGTCTCCAAGGCCTCGACCAGGTCGGCGTTCTGGGCGTCCAGGTAGCGCTTGCGTTCGGACTGCTGCTCGTACTCTTCGATGGCCGCCAGGTTGATTGCGCCCAGGCGCTGGATACGCGCCTCGGTCTGCTCCAGCGCCTGTTCGGTGCTCTGTTCGGTGGCGTCGGCTTCAAGGGTGGCAAGCACGCCTTGCAGGTCGTAGCCGTCGGCCAGCAGTTGCTCCTGCAGGGTCTTGCGCCGCACATCCAGGCCCTGGCACTCCAGGCGTAGCTGCTCCAGCTGGCCACGCAGCAGTTGGGCTTGCTGCTCGGCTTGGGTGCGGCGTTTTTCCGCGTCGCGCAGGGCGCGGTCGGCTTCGTCCATGTGCAGGCGCGCCTGGCGCATTTCTTCGTCGACGCTCATGCGCCGCTCCAGCAGCTCTTCGAGCTTGAGGCGCAGCTCTTCGAGGGGCGCTGCGCCCTCCTCCAGGTTCAGGCTCAGCTGCTCCTGGCGCTCGGTCAGGCGTGCTGCCTGCTGTTCCAGGCGCTCCAGGGCCTGATGGGTGGAGTCGTGCTGGGCACGCAGCGAGCCTAGGCGCACGGCCAACTGGTGGGCGTGGTCCTTGTGCTGGCGGGCCTCCTGACGGATGCGGTCAAGGCCTTCGCGCAGGGTATCGCGGCGAGCCATCAACTGTTCGCGCTGCTCGGTGTCCTGGGCCATCAGGTCCAAGGCTTCTTGCAGCACCAACCGCGCCTCGCCCAGTTGCTCGTGCTCCAGGGCGCGCTGTTCTTGCAGCTCGGTCAGCTCTTCGTGCAGGCGGCGGCGACGCAATTCGACTTGCTCGGCACGGGCCCGGCTGGCCGACAGGCTGGCCTTGAGCTCGCCGTGCTGGCGGCTTTCTTCCTGGGTGCGGCGGCGCAGTTGCTCGCGCTGTTCTTCCAGGCCCAATTGCTGCTCGCGCACATCTTGAAGCTGTTGCTCAAGGTGCTCCAGGGCGGCTTCCTGCTCCAGCTGTTGCTGGCCCAGGCGCTCGATTTCCTGGCCACGGGCCAACACCCCACCTTCGGCCTCGCCGCCTCGGCTGACCCGCAAAAAATGCCGGCCAACCCAATAACCATCGCGGCTAACCAGGCTTTGCCCTTCAGCCAGAGTCGCACGCAGTGCCAGCGCTTGGGCCAGGTCATCGACCGGTTTGACCTGCCCCAGCCAGGGGGTCAGGTCGGTACGCCCTTCGACTTTGTCCACCAGGCTGCCCGCCAGCCGCGCACCCTCGCCGCTTGCCAGCAGCAAGCGCAACTCGCCTTGCTCCAGGTCGGCAAAAGCGAGGTTGTTGAAATCATCAACCAGCACGGCCTGCAGATCGGCGCCAAGCACCGTCTCCACGGCCAGCTCCCAGCCCGGCTCGACCCGCAGCCCTTCGGCCAGGCGCGGGCGCTGTGCCAGGCCCTGCTCGCGCAACCAGTCTGCGGCACCCACACCCGGCTCCAGCGCGGCCTGCTGCAAGGCCTCCAGCGATGCCAACCGCCCGCCCAGGCGCTGCAGGTCACCCTGCGCCTGTTGTTGCGCCTGGGTGGCGTGCTGCAATTGCTCGCGCGTGCCTTCGAGTTGCTCGACCACTTGCTCTTCGGACAGCTGCAACGTTTCGAGCAGCATCTCGCTGCTGGCCAACTGCTCGGACAACTCGACCAGGGCCGCGTCCTGCGGCTCAGCACCTAACAGGTCGCGCTCTTCACCCAGCTTGCGCTGGCGCTCCGACAAGCGTTCCAGGCTGGCTTCAAGCTGCTGCAGGCGGGACTGTTGCACTTCTGCCTGACGGCGGGGCTCGGCGGACCGGGTGTTGAAGGTGTCCCATTGTTCTTGCCAGCCGTGCATGCCCAGCTCGGCTTCTTCGAGCGTGGCAGCGGCTTCTTCGGCGGCCGCCAGGGTCATTTCCTGTTCGGGCTCGAGCATGGCCAGTTCTTCGCCGAGGGTGGCCAGCAAAGTGCGGTCATGGCCCAGGTGGGACTCGGTCTCCAAGCGCGTGCGCTCAGCTTCCTTGAAGTCGTCCTGCAACTGGCGAAGGCGCTGCTGGCCGTGCTGGATGCTCTGCTCGACCCGGGCAATGTCGCCCGCTACTGAATAGAAGCGGCCCTGCACCTGGTTGAAGCGCTCGGACAATTCGTGGTGGCCATCGCGCAGGCGCTCGATACTCGCGTCGGCGTTGCGCTGCTCGGCCACCAAGGCCTCGTGGGACACGTCCTGATCACCGATCACCGCCTCGCGCTGGCGTACGCGTTCGTCCAGGTCGCGCCAGCGCAGGGCCGACAAGCGGGCTTTCAGCTGGCGTTCCTGGGCCTTGTACTCACGGTACTTTTCGGCTGCCTGGGCCTGACGGTGCAAGCGTTCGAGCTGGCGTTCGAGCTCGTCACGCAAGTCGGTCAGGCGCGCCAGGTTTTCCTGGGTGCGGCGGATGCGGTTCTCGGTCTCGCGGCGGCGCTCCTTGTACTTGGAGATACCCGCCGCTTCTTCGATGAAGTTGCGCAGCTCTTCGGGCTTGGCTTCGATCAGCTTGGAGATCATGCCCTGCTCGATGATCGAGTAGCTGCGCGGCCCAAGGCCGGTGCCGAGGAAAATATCGGTGATGTCCCGGCGACGGCATTTTGCGCCGTTGAGGTAATAGCTGTTCTGCGCGTCGCGGGTCACCTTGCGGCGGATGGAAATTTCAGCGTAAGCCGCGTACTCCCCGACCAAGGTGTTATCGCTGTTGTCGAACACCAGCTCGATACTGGCCTGGCTGACCGGTTTGCGGCTGGTAGAGCCGTTGAAGATGACGTCGGTCATCGACTCGCCACGCAGGTTCTTCGCCGAACTCTCGCCCATCACCCAGCGCACCGCGTCGATGATGTTGGATTTGCCGCAACCGTTGGGGCCTACCACGGCCGCCATGTTGCTGGGGAAGTTGACCGTGGTGGGGTCGACGAACGACTTGAACCCGGCCAGGCGAATGCACTTGAGGCGCATCGTCAGGCCCGGGCCAACGCCGCCAGCACCAGCTCACAGCTGCGCTGGCAATAGGCGGTGAGCACCTCGCGAATGCGCGGCAGGTCGCGGGCGACCACCGCCTCGAGCAGGCGCGCGAACAGCTCCAGGTAGTCGTCCGTGCTGGCCTGGCGTTGGTCCAGGGCCAGGTAGTAGGCGCGGCTCATGGCCGGCTGCAGGTTTTCGACGGTTTCCTGCAGGTACGGGTTGTCGGCGAACGGATAGGCAGCACGCATGACGGCGAAGCTTTCAGCGACGAAGGCCTTGATGTCTTGCTGATCGCGGGCATGCTGCAAGCGCTGCTGGATCTCCAGAAACGGGCGCAAGTCGGCCTCCAGGCGCCATTTTTGTGCAACGGCGTTGCCCAGCAGGATGTAGAACTCACCCATCAAGTTGCACAGGCTGCGCACACTGCGCTCGTCCAGCTTGGTCACATGCGCACCGCGACGCGGCAAGATCGCTACCAGGTGGCGACGTTCGAGGATCAACAGCGCTTCACGCACCGAGCCGCGGCTGACATTCAGCGCCTGGGTAACCTTCTGCTCCTGAATGCGCTCGCCCGGCGCCAGCTCGCCGCGAATAATGCGTTCGGCCAGGTAATCGGCAATCTGCTCGGAGAGGCTGTCCGGGGCCTTGAACGTCATGGTTTTCCTTCAAAATCATTGAACTGGGCACAAGGGGCGGATTGTAGCGTACTTGACCCGCACTCGCGCAGAGGGACCTTGCGCTTTATTTGGCCTGCCAGGCAGCTGCCTGCACGGCGCGATCTATGCTTGTGATATGGGCAATGTGTTCGGCCGGGTGTAGACATACGCATTTTCCTGACCTTTGAGTCAGAAAAATATTGACCAGTTCGTCAGGTCTGCTTATTGTCCGCCCAACAACAATAAAACCATTGCGAGGCCATCCCCGTGATCCAGTTTCTCGTCAACCAGGAGCTGCGTAATGAGCACGCCCTGGACCCGAACATGACGGTGCTGCAATACCTGCGCGAGCACCTGGGCAAACCCGGCACCAAGGAAGGCTGCGCCAGCGGTGACTGCGGTGCGTGCACCGTGGTGGTCGGTGAATTGACCCAGGACGACCAAGGCCTGGATACCCTGCGCTACCGTAGCCTCAACGCGTGCCTGACGTTCGTTTCGTCACTGCACGGCAAGCAGTTGATCAGCGTCGAAGGCCTCAAGCACCAGGGTGAACTGCACAGCGTGCAAAAAGCCATGGCCGACTGCCATGGCTCGCAATGCGGCTTCTGCACCCCAGGCTTTGTCATGTCGCTGTTCGCGCTGCAGAAAAACAGCCAAGGCGCCGACGTGCATCAGGCCCAGGAAGCCTTGGCCGGCAACCTGTGCCGCTGCACCGGCTACCGGCCGATCCTCGATGCCGCCGAGCAAAGCTGCCGCCAGCCTTGCCGCGATCAGTTCGACGCCCAGCAAGCCCAAACCATCAGCCGCCTCAAGGCCATTGCGCCAACCCAGACCGGCGAGCTCAACAGCGGCGACAAACGCTGCCTGGTGCCGCTGACCGTGGCCGACCTGGCCGACCTGTACAGCTCGCACCCCGAAGCACGTCTGCTGGCCGGTGGTACCGACCTGGCGCTGGAAGTGACCCAGTTCCACAAGACCCTGCCGGTGATGATCTATGTCGGCCATGTGGCCGAGCTCAAGCGCATCGACAAAACCACCAGCCACCTGGAAATCGGCGCAGGCACCCCGCTCACTGACTGCTACGAGGCGCTCAACGCCGAGTACCCTGATTTCGGCGACCTGCTGCACCGCTTCGCCTCGCTGCAGATCCGCAACCAGGGCACCCTGGGCGGCAATATCGGCAACGCGTCGCCGATTGGAGACTCGCCGCCCCTGCTGATCGCCCTGGATGCCCAGGTGGTGCTGCGTCAAGGCGAACGCCAGCGCACCCTGGCGCTGGAGGACTACTTCATCGACTACCGCATCACCGCGCGCCAGGACAGCGAGTTCATCGAGAAGATCATCGTGCCGCGCGCCAGTGAGGATTGGGCCTTCCGCGCCTATAAAGTGTCCAAGCGCCTGGATGACGACATCTCTGCCGTGTGCGCAGCGTTCAACCTGAGCATCGAGAACGGCGTGGTCAGCGGTGTGCGTATCGCCTTCGGTGGCATGGCCGCGATCCCCAAACGCGCCCGCGCCTGCGAAGCAGCCCTGCGCGGCAAGCCATGGAACCAGGCCAACATCGAGCGCGCCTGCCAGGCCCTGGCCGAAGACTTCACCCCGCTCAGCGACTTCCGCGCCAGCAAGGAATACCGCCTGCTGACAGCACAGAATCTGCTGCGCAAGTACTTCATCGAACAGCAAACGCCGCACATCGAAACCCGGGTGACCGCTTATGTCTAACCATCACGTAGCCAAGAGCCAGGCCGAGATGGCCGAACTGTTCAGCCAGGACCTGACCACCGGGGTCGGCCGCAGCGTCAAGCACGACAGCGCCGACAAGCACGTGGCCGGCGAAGCGGTGTACATCGATGACCGCCTCGAATTCCCCAACCAGTTGCACGTCTATGCGCGCACCGCCGACCGTGCCCATGCGCGCATCCTGCGCATCGACACTACGCCGTGCTATGCCTTCGAAGGCGTGCGCATCGCCATCACCCACGAAGACATCCCGGGCCTGAAGGACATCGGCCCAGTCGTAGCCGGTGACCCGCTGCTGGCCATCGACAAGGTCGAGTTCTTTGGTCAACCGGTGCTCGCCGTGGCCGCCCATGACCTGGAAACCGCCCGCCGCGCCGCTATGGCGGCCATCGTGGAGTACGAAGACCTGGAGCCGGTACTGGATGTGGTCGAAGCGTTGCGCAAGAAGCACTTCGTGCTCGACAGCCACACCCACCAACGCGGCGACTCGGCCGCGGCCTTGGCCAGTGCTCCGCACCGCCTGCAAGGTACCTTGCACATCGGTGGCCAGGAGCACTTCTACCTGGAGACGCAGATTTCTTCGGTGATGCCCACCGAGGACGGCGGCATGATTGTCTACTGCTCCACGCAAAACCCCACCGAAGTGCAGAAGCTGGTGGCCGAGGTGCTGGACGTGCCGATGAACAAGGTCATCCTCGACATGCGCCGCATGGGTGGTGGTTTTGGCGGCAAAGAAACCCAGGCCGCCAGCCCGGCCTGCCTGTGCGCGGTAATTGCGCGCCTGACCGGCCAGCCGACCAAGATGCGCCTGCCGCGCGTCGAAGACATGACCATGACCGGCAAGCGTCACCCGTTTTATGTCGAGTACGACGTCGGCTTCGATGACAACGGCCGCCTGCACGGCATCAACTTCGACCTGGCCGGCAACTGCGGCTACTCGCCCGACCTGTCCGGCTCGATCGTCGACCGCGCCATGTTCCACTCCGACAACGCCTATTACCTGGGCGATGCCACCGTGCATGGCCACCGCTGCAAGACCAACACCGCCTCCAACACCGCCTACCGCGGCTTCGGCGGCCCACAGGGCATGGTCGCCATCGAACAGGTGATGGACCACATCGCCCGCCACCTGGGCCGTGACCCGCTGGCCGTGCGCAAAGCCAACTATTACGGCAAGACCGAGCGCAACGTCACCCACTACTACCAGACCGTCGAGCACAACATGCTCGACGAGATGACCGCCGACCTCGAAGCCAGCAGCGATTACGCCGAACGCCGTGAGTCGATCCGCCGGTTCAATGCCAACAGCCCGATCCTCAAGAAGGGCCTGGCGCTGACCCCGGTCAAGTTCGGCATCTCGTTCACCGCCACCTTCCTCAACCAGGCGGGGGCGCTGATCCACATCTACACCGACGGCAGCATCCACCTGAACCACGGCGGCACCGAGATGGGCCAGGGCCTGAATACCAAAGTCGCCCAGGTGGTCGCGCAGATCTTCCAGGTCGATTTCGACCGTATCCAGATCACCGCCACCAACACTGACAAGGTGCCCAACACCTCGCCTACCGCGGCCTCCAGCGGCGCCGACCTGAACGGCAAGGCAGCGCAAAACGCCGCCGAGATCCTCAAGAAGCGCCTGACCGAATTCGCCGCGCGGCACTATCAGGTGACCGAGGAGGACGTCGAGTTCCGCAATGGCCATGTGCGCGTGCGCGACCAGATCGTCAGCTTCGAGCAACTGGTGCAGCAGGCGTACTTCGCCCAGGTGTCGCTGTCGAGCACCGGCTTCTACCGCACGCCGAAAATCTTCTACGACCGCAGCCAGGCCCGCGGCCGGCCTTTCTACTACTTCGCCTTTGGCGCGGCCTGCGTGGAAGTGATCGTCGACACGCTGACCGGCGAGTACAAGATGCTGCGCGCCGACATCCTGCATGACGTGGGCGACTCGCTAAACCCGGCCATCGACATCGGCCAGGTCGAAGGCGGCTTCATCCAGGGCATGGGTTGGCTGACCACCGAGGAACTGGTGTGGAATGCCAAGGGCAAACTGATGACCAACGGCCCGGCCAGCTACAAGATCCCGGCAGTAGCCGACATGCCGCTGGACATGCGTGTGAAGCTGGTGGAAAACCGCAAGAACCCGGAGGACACGGTGTTCCATTCCAAGGCCGTGGGCGAGCCGCCGTTCATGCTCGGCATCGCCGCCTGGTGTGCGATCAAGGACGCCGTGGCGAGCTTGGCCGACTACCGCGTGCAGCCGAACATCGACGCACCGGCGACCCCGGAGCGCGTGTTGTGGGGCTGTGAGCAGATGCGCAAGGAAGTGGCTCAGCAACAATCTGCCGAACAAGAACTGGAAACCGTGACTCACTGACATCGCGTAACCCTGTGGGAGCGGGCTTGCCCCGCGAATACGAGGGTGTGGCCACTGCCGCATTCGCGGGGCAAGCCCGCTCCCACAAGGACAATGTCAGCCTTCAAGAGAGGTTGAATCATGCACCAATGGATCAACGCCCTCGCCGATCACCAGTCCCGTGGCGAACCCTGCGTACTGGTCACCATCATCGAGGAACGCGGCTCTACCCCGCGCAACGCCGGCTCGAAAATGGTCGTCAGTGCCACCGCGCTGTTCGACACCATCGGCGGCGGCCACCTGGAATACAAGGCCCTGCACATCGCCCGGCAGATGCTCGAAGCACAACGCACCACCCCGCACCTGGAGCGCTTCAGCCTCGGCGCCAGCCTCGGCCAGTGCTGCGGCGGCGTCACCGTGCTGCTGTTCGAACCGATGGCCGCAGTGCAGGCGCAGATCGCGGTGTTCGGTGCGGGCCATGTCGGCCGCGCTCTGGTACCCTTGCTCGCCGCGCTGCCCTGCCGGGTGCGCTGGATCGATTCGCGCGAACAGGAATTCCCCGAGCTCATCCCCCCTGGGGTGACCAAGGTGGTCAACGAGGAGCCGGTCGATGAAGTGGCCGAGCTGCCAGCCGGTTGCTATTGCATCGTCATGACCCATAACCACCAGCTCGACCTGGAACTGACCGCCGCCATTCTCAAGCGCAACGATTTCACCTGGTTCGGCCTGATCGGCTCGAAGACCAAACGGGCCAAGTTCGAGCACCGCCTGCGCGAGCGCGGCTACGACGCTGCCGTCATGGCCCGCATGCGCTGCCCGATGGGCATTGCAGAGGTCAAGGGCAAGCTGCCGATCGAGATCGCCGTGTCCATCGCCGCGGAAATCATTGCCACCTACAACGCCTGCTTCGGCCAGCATGACGCTGCCGCCAACGCCGGCCCCATTGCCCAGTTGCTGCCGCCTTCCCGGCGCAGCCAAGCCATTTGACGAGCGCTTTATGACCGCAACCCGCAAAGCCTACCGTGCCGCCATCCTGCACAGCATCGCCGACCCGGCCGAGGTCGGCCTGGAGGCCTCCCATGAATACTACGAAGACGGCCTGCTGGTGGTCGCCGATGGCCGCATCAGCGCCATCGGCCACGCCAGCGAGCTGCTGCCGACCCTGGATGCCGGTATCGACGTGGTGCATTACCAGGATGCCCTGATCACCCCGGGCTTCATTGATACCCATATTCACTTCCCACAGACCGGCATGATCGGCTCCTACGGCGAACAGCTGCTGGA
Source organism: Pseudomonas sp. 5.2 (assembly GCF_059025405.1). Lineage (NCBI taxonomy): Bacteria > Pseudomonadati > Pseudomonadota > Gammaproteobacteria > Pseudomonadales > Pseudomonadaceae > Pseudomonas > Pseudomonas sp. 5.2. Next base: position 185,801 of record NZ_JBYBHH010000001.1, on the reverse strand, counting down.
CTGGCTCAACACCTACACCTTCCCGTGCGAGAAACAGTTCGCCGACAAAGGCCACGCCGACCAGGTCGCGAAAATCTTCCTCAAGGAACTGCTGCGCAACGGCACCACCACAGCCCTGGTATTCGGCAGCGTGCACCCGGAGTCAGTCAACGCCCTGTTCGAAGAAGCCGAACGCCTCGACCTGCGGATGATCGCCGGCAAGGTGATGATGGACCGCAATGCCCCTGATTACCTGACCGACACGGCCGAGTCTGGTTACACCGAAAGCAAGGCACTGATCGAGCGCTGGCACGGCAAGGGCCGCCTGCACTATGCGGTCACCCCGCGCTTCGCACCGACCAGCACCCCAGCGCAACTGACCCTGGCCGGCCAACTGCTCAAGGAGCACCCGGGCGTGTACCTGCACACGCACCTGTCGGAGAACCTCAAGGAAATCGACTGGGTCAAGTCGCTGTTCCCCGAGCAGAAAGGCTACCTGGACGTCTATGACCACTTCGAGCTGCTGGGTGAGCGCTCGGTGTTCGCCCACGGCGTGCACCTGTGCGACGACGAGTGCCAGCGCCTGGCCGAAACCGGCTCGGCCGTGGCCTTCTGCCCGACCTCCAACCTGTTCCTGGGCAGCGGTTTGTTCAACCTGCCGCAGGCCGAGCGCTTCAAGGTCAACGTTGGCCTGGGCACCGACGTGGGCGCCGGCACCAGCTTCTCGCTGCTCAACACGCTGAACGAGGCGTACAAGGTCATGCAACTGCAGGGCGCACGCCTGCACCCGTACAAGTCGCTGTACCTGGCCACCCTCGGCGGCGCCCGCGCACTGCGCTTGGACGACCGCATCGGTAGCCTGCGCGCCGGTAACGATGCCGATTTCGTGGTGCTCGACTACAAGGCCACGCCGCTGTTGGACTACCGTATTCAGCAGTCCAACAGCATCGAAGAGACCTTGTTCGTGCTCACCACCCTGGGCGATGACCGCACTGTGCGCGAAACCTACGCCGCTGGGCGTTGCGTGCACCAGCGCTAAGGCTCTTTCGCCAGGCCCCGGTACAACGCGCCGCCGATCGCTGCCCCGATCAGCGGCGCCAGCCAGAACAGCCACAGCTGCTGCAGGGCCCAACCACCTACGAACAGTGCCGGCCCCGTGCTACGCGCGGGGTTGACCGAGGTGTTGGTCACCGGGATCGAGATCAGGTGGATCAGGGTCAGGGCCAGGCCGATGGCAATCGGCGCAAAGCCTGCCGGGGCGCGGGCATCGGTGGCCCCCATGATCACCACCAGGAACATCGCCGTCATCACCACCTCACTGACAAACCCCGCCCCCAGCGAATAGCCGCCGGGCGAATGATCGGCGTAGCCGTTCGACGCCAACCCCGACGACAGCTCGAAACCGGCCTTGCCGCTGGCGATGAAATAGATCACCGCTGCCGCAAGGATTGCGCCAATCACCTGGGCGATGACGTAGGGCAGCAGTTCTTTGGCGGGGAAGCGCCCGCCCACCACCAGCCCGAACGACACGGCGGGGTTGAGATGACAGCCAGAGATGTGACCGATGGCGAACGCCATGGTCAGGACAGTGAGGCCAAACGCGAAGGCGACACCGAGAACGCCGATGCCAAGCGGGGAACTGGCTGCGATTACCGCACTGCCGCAGCCACCGAGGACCAGCCAGAAGGTGCCGATCAGTTCGGCCCCCATGCGTGTACCGAGGGACATGCTCATGAACCCTTTCCTCAAGAAGTTGAACGCAACGAATGCGCAAGCCCAACTGCTTGATGAAGGTTTGCTCACAAGAATTTAGCAGACGTTTGGTTTATGGCCAGTAACGACCAGGGGCCGCGTTGCGCCCCATTCGCAGCACAAGGCTGCTCCTACAAAGGATTGCGTAACCCCTGTAGCAGCAGCCTTGTGCTGCGAATGGGGCGCGAAGCGGCCCCCTAGTTCATACAAGCAAACGATCAACCCTTGGCAGCAACCTTGGGCTTTTTCAACAGATGCGAAAACACCGCATGCAGATCGTCCGAGGCACTTTCTTCGTCCAGGTTCAGCTTGCTGTCGATGTGGTCCATGTGATGCATCATCAGGCTTACCGCCTGCTCGGCGTCACGCGCCTCGATGGCATCGATCAGCTGCATATGCTCGTCGTACGAGCAATGCGAGCGGTTGCCGCTTTCGTACTGGGCAATGATCAGCGAGGTCTGCGACACCAGGCTGCGCTGGAAACTGACCAGCGGCGCATTACCCGCCGCCTCGGCCAGCTTCAAGTGGAATTCGCCAGACAGGCGGATGCCCGCGCCGCGGTCACCACGGGAGAAGCTGTCACGCTCCTCACGCACCATCTGACGCAGCTCGTTGAGCTGCTCAAGGGTAGCGTGCTGCACGGCCAGTTCGGTGATGGCGCGTTCAACCATGCGCCGCGAGAAGAATACTTGGCGTGCCTCTTCCACCGTCGGGCTGGCCACCACCGCACCGCGGTTGGGCCGCAGCAGCACCACACTTTCGTGGGCCAGGCGCGACAAGGCGCGACGGATGATGGTGCGGCTGACGCCAAAGATCTCGCCCAGCGCTTCCTCGCTCAACTTGGTGCCCGGCGCCAGACGCTGTTCGAGGATCGCCTCGAAAATATGCGCGTAGACGATGTCGTCCTGGGTACCGCTGCGCCCGGCCTTGCCAGCGCGCACAGGTTTTTTCAGAGGTTGCAGCTGTTCGTTCATGGGCTCTCGAGGCACGAAGGAAAGTATGGCGCCATTGTACACAGGCTGAGCCGTTTCTGCAGGTGGCCTTTTACCTATATAGCCGTTGTACTGCGCATTGCGCACACAAAAGATAAAACATTATTTGCTTTCTTTGTACACAAAAGCATAATCCACCGTGCAACTTCCTGACCCATAAGTCAACAAAACGGTCAGGCGTCTGCCTTCCCTCGCGGAGCCGCCAAGTGCAAGCGCAGGACAATGGCTCCAAAACAACAAGAAAGACTTGAGGAGTACCCGCTGTGGAAAGCCGCAAATCCGAAGCCCCTACGCTGGATCTCGCCCCACCGCTCGAAACGAGCTGGTTGGAGCGGATTTTCAAACTCAAGCAACATGGCAGCACTGTCAAAACCGAAATGATCGCCGGGGTGACCACCTTCATCACCATGGCCTACATCATCTTCGTCAACCCCAACATCATGGCTGACGCCGGCATCGACCACGGCGCGGCGTTCGTCGCCACCTGCATCGCCGCCGCGCTGGGCTGCCTGCTGATGGGCCTGTACGCCAACTGGCCGGTGGGCCTGGCGCCAGGCATGGGCCTGAATGCGTTCTTCACCTACACCGTGGTCGGCACCATGGGCTACAACTGGGAAACGGCACTGGGCGCGGTGTTCGTCTCGGGTGTGCTGTTCATGTTCCTGACCTTGTCAAAAGTGCGCGAGTGGCTGCTCAACAGCATCCCGCTGAGCCTGCGCCATGCAATGGGGGCCGGCGTCGGATTGTTTCTCGGGCTGATCGGCCTCAAGACTGCAGGCATCATCGTCGACAGCCCGGCCACGCTGATCAAGCTCGGTTCGCTGCATGAACCCGGCCCACTGCTGGCGGCGGTGTGCTTCCTGTCGATTGCCATCCTCAGCTACAAGCGGGTGTTCGGCGCGATCCTAATCAGCATCATCGGCGTCACCCTGGCTGGCTGGGGCCTGGGCTTGGTGAAATTTGGCGGGGTGATGTCGATGCCGCCGAGCCTGGCACCGACCTGGATGGCGATGGACGTGGCCGGCGTGTTCAACGTCAGCATGATCAGCGTGGTGCTGGCGTTCCTGTTCGTGCACATGTTCGACACCGCCGGCACCCTGATGGGCGTGGCGCAACGTGCCAACCTGGTGGCGGCGGATGGCCGCATCGAAAACCTGTCGCGGGCGTTGAAGGCCGACAGTGCATCGAGCGTGTTCGGTGCCGTGGTCGGCGTACCGCCAGTGACCAGCTATGTGGAAAGTGCTGCGGGGGTTGCGGCGGGTGGCCGTACGGGCCTGACTGCCGTCGTGGTCGGCCTGCTGTTCCTCGCCGCGATGTTCTTCGCGCCGCTGGCGGGGATGATTCCTGCCTATGCCACTGCCGGTGCGCTGATCTATGTAGCGATGCTGATGATGGGCAGCATGGCGCACATCCACTGGGACGAAGCCACCGACAGCATTCCGGCGATCGTCACGGTGATCATGATGCCGCTGACCTTCTCGGTCGCGGACGGTATTGCCCTGGGGTTCATTACCTATGTGGCACTGAAGGCGGGGACTGGCAAGTACAAGGAAATCTCGGCCAGCCTGTGGGTACTTTGCGCGATTTTCATAGCTAAGTTTGTATTTCTCTGACCCTACACTTCAATAGAGGGCGCTTCGGCGCCCTCCTCGTTTTGGGATCAGGGTATTATTACTTTTCCCACAACTTATAGGGCGCCGGGGGGAGTTTTACTGACGTCGCATTTTCTGGAACAGTCTCTTGCACCCTAACAACATTAAATGCCGTTTTCTTGAGCAGCACCCTACCTCGCTCATCTGTTGTATAGCCCAGACCGGGAATCAACCTAACATCCTTGCGTATTAACACCACAAATATTGCTCCGTTAGGGGCATGCTCTTGAGCATACGGCGCGGCCTCCCAAATGTCGGGCGCAAAATAAAATCCCGCCCCTTGCAATTGCCTGCCCTCCTTCGAATGCCCTGGCTGTAGACCATTTTCTAAAGATTTTAGATTCGAAATATTCGTACCATGCCAGCCAAGCTTCCTACTAAACAGACCAATCGGAGTCTCGTTCGCTATCACTTCTTTAACTATAGGCTGCACTAACGAAAGCAAAGGTCGCCTAGCTGCCATTTTCACTAGACTCACTATGAGATGGCCGCTTGGGTCAAGGAAATTCACAGGATCCCCTTGACAGTAGGCATATGCATTAAAACCACCCTCGGCGAATGGGCTCAAACTATCTGGGCTATTAAAGCGCATCAAAACGTGATTATACCCACGATAACCATTACCCAAATTATAAAATCCAGTGACCGGATCCAGGCATTCACCATTGAAGCCCAGAGTGTAATGATTGGGCAGACGGTAGCCATAAGGTGCATATGCATTTTTTGAAATCATCATGCCTGACGCTCCAGTGTGGATTGTCATTTGATCATTTCAGACACATCCAGAAGAGACAACTGACAAAAATATCAGTAAGCGGGGTTGATGCCAGCTCAACGTGTAAAAACACCAGACGAAAAAAAGCCCGCCAGTGTGAGAGCGGGCCAAAGGACCTACGAAGATTCTTCTAGCGACCAACTAGCTTCCGCGATAGGTCGAATAGCTGTACGGCGAGATCAGCAGCGGCACGTGGTAGTGATCCTGCTGCTCATCGATGCCAAAGCGCAGCACGACAACATCCAAAAACGCCTGGGCCGGCAGTTGCACACCGCGAGCGCGGTAGTAATCGCCAGCGCTGAACTGCAACTGGTAAACGCCCGTGCGGTAATCGTCACCCTGCAGCAACGGCGCATCAACACGGCCATCGCTGTTGGTCAGGGCGGTGTTCACCAGCTCCAGCTGTTGGCCTTCGACACGGTACAACTCGACCTTGATCGAGCTGCCCGGGCAGCCATGCGCGGCATCCAGTACGTGTGTGGTCAAACGTCCCATTGCTTGTCGCCTCTTGTTCAATCTGTGGGCAAAAAATACACGGCCATCATCACGCCAACCGGCCTGCGATGTGCGGGAATGACGTTATTAAGACATTCCATCGCCAAATTGTACACAATTTTTTGAACCCGTCCGTCGCGGCCCAGGCAAACCCGCCAACAGTCGCAAATACAGGCACCGTGCCGAGGCCAACGCCATTAGCTGACCAATCAGGCAGGTTTATTGCAAGGGATTCTCAGGCGACAAAAGGGAAGAAATGCGGAAAAACAGGCTTACAAAAGATTTCAGAAGTTGTATACAATCAGCCCATCCGGTGGTGCGACATACCGACGCGGCCCGCCCACCCCGCACTAACACACAAGAAGGAAGACTGCAGTGAGCGCTGACTATCCTCGCGACCTGATCGGTTACGGCAACAACCCACCTCACCCGCAATGGCCGGGCAACGCCCGCATTGCCCTGTCTTTCGTCCTCAATTACGAAGAAGGTGGCGAGCGCAACATCCTGCACGGTGACAAAGAGTCCGAAGCCTTCCTGTCCGAGATGGTCGCCGCCCAGCCGTTGCAGGGCCAACGCAACATGAGCATGGAGTCGCTGTACGAGTACGGTAGCCGTGCCGGCGTGTGGCGCCTGCTCAAGCTGTTCAAGGACAGCGGCGTACCGCTGACCGTGTTCGCTGTGGCCATGGCCGCCCAGCGCCACCCGGATGTGATCCGCGCCATGGTCGAAGCCGGCCACGAGATCTGCAGCCACGGCTACCGCTGGATCGACTACCAGAACATGGACGAGGCCCAAGAGCGCGAGCACATGCTCGAAGCCATCCGCATCCTCACCGAGCTGACCGGCGAGCGCCCTGTGGGCTGGTACACCGGCCGCACCGGCCCGAATACCCGCCGTCTGGTGATGGAGGAAGGTGGTTTCCTCTATGACAGCGACACCTACGACGACGACCTGCCCTACTGGGAGCCGAACAACCCCACCGGCAAGCCGCACCTGGTGATCCCCTACACCCTGGACACCAACGACATGCGCTTCACCCAGGTACAAGGCTTCAACTGCGGCGAGCAGTTCTTCCAGTACCTCAAGGACGCCTTCGATGTGCTGTACGCCGAAGGCGCCGAAGCGCCGAAGATGCTCTCCATCGGCCTGCACTGCCGGCTGGTCGGCCGCCCGGCGCGCCTGGCCGCGCTCAAGCGCTTCGTCGACTACGCCAAGAGCCATGACCAGGTCTGGTTCGCCCGTCGCGCGGACATCGCCCGCCACTGGCACACCACCCACCCGTACAAGAAAGAGAACGCCTGATGACCGCTTTCAAGACCCTCACGCCATCGACCCTGGGCCGCGACGCCTTCGTCGCCGCCTTCGCCGACATCTACGAGCACTCGCCGTGGGTCGCTGAAAAAGCCTATGGCCTGGGCAACCTGAGCGAGCTGGACGAGATCGAAGTCCTGCACCAGCGCATGAGCGACATCCTGCTCAGCGCCAACCACGCCGACCAGCTGGCGCTGATCAACGCTCACCCGGACCTGGCCGGCAAAGCCTCCATCCAGGGCGAGCTGACCGAATCGAGCACCAACGAGCAGGCCGGCGCCGGTATCCACCAGTGCACCGCCGAAGAGTTCGCCCGTTTCACCGAACTCAACGACGCCTACAAGGCCAAGTTCCAGTTCCCCTTCATCATGGCCGTGAAGGGCAGCAACCGGCACCAGATCCTCGCCGCTTTCGAGAAACGCATCCACAACGACGCGGATGCCGAATTCAAGGAAGCCCTGGCGCAGATCAACCTGATCGCCCTGTTCCGTCTGCTGCAGCTGTAAGCAACAGCCGAACCTCATTCAGAAAACGAACAATAGAAGAGATAACCGCATGCGCACCCTGATGATCGAGCCCCTGACCAAAGAAGCCTTCGCCCCCTTCGGTGACGTGATCGAAACCGATGGCAGCGACCACTTCATGATCAACAACGGCTCGACCATGCGCTTTCACAAGCTCGCCACGGTCGAAACCGCCGAGCCTGAAGACAAAGCGATCATCAGCATCTTCCGCGCCGACGCGCTGGACATGCCGCTGACCGTACGCATGCTGGAACGCCATCCGCTGGGCAGCCAGGCTTTCATCCCGCTGCTCGGCAACCCCTTTCTGATCGTGGTCGCGCCCGTTGGCGATGCACCTGTATCAGGCTTGGTCCGCGCCTTCCGCAGTAACGGCAGGCAGGGCATCAATTACCATCGCGGCGTTTGGCACCACCCGGTGCTTACGATCGAAAAGCGGGATGATTTCCTGGTGGTTGATCGCAGTGGTTCTGGCAACAACTGCGATGAGCATTACTTCACCGAGGAACAGATGCTGATCCTCAATCCCCACCAATAAGAAAAGGTCGATCATCGTAAGGTGATCGGCAGAGGTACATACTGTGGAAGCACACCTTCACGAATGGCTGAACCTGAGCATTCGCTGGGTTCACATGATCACCGGTGTCGCCTGGATCGGTGCATCGTTCTACTTCGTCTGGCTGGAAAACAACCTGAACCGGAGCAATCCGCGTGACGGGCTGTCGGGTGACCTTTGGGCCATCCACGGCGGTGGTATCTACCACCTTGAAAAGTACAAGCTGGCACCCCCGAAAATGCCCGAGAACCTGCACTGGTTCAAATGGGAAGCCTACTTCACTTGGATGTCCGGTATCGCCTTGCTGTGCGTGGTGTTCTACTGGAACCCGACCCTGTACCTGCTGGCCCCTGGCAGCACCCTGAGCGGTGCCGAGGGCGTGGCCATTGGTATCGGTTCGCTGGTGGCCGGCTGGTTCATCTACGACCTGCTCTGCGACTCGCCGCTGGGCAAGCGCCCGGCATTGCTGGGTGGCGTGCTGTTCGTGCTGATCATCGCTGCGTGCTGGGGCTTCAGCCTGGTATTCAGCGGCCGTGGCGCATACCTGCACACCGGCGCGATCATCGGCACCATCATGGTCGGCAACGTGTTCCGCATCATCATGCCGGCCCAGCGCCAGCTGGTGGCAGCGATCGAGAACAACACCACGCCTGACCCACGCCTGCCGGCCAAAGGCCTGCTGCGTTCGCGTCACAACAACTACTTCACCCTGCCGGTGCTGTTCATCATGATCAGCAACCACTTCCCGAGCACCTACGGTAGCCAGTACAACTGGCTGATCCTGGCCGGCATTGCAGTGGCGGCGGTATTGATCCGTCACTACTTCAACACCCGCCATGACAGCAGCAAGTACGCCTGGACCCTGCCCGTCGGCGCCCTGGCGATGATCTGCCTGGCCTACGTCACCGGCCCCAAGCCGATGGCCGTCAGCCCTGAGCAAGCAGCCGCGAAGATCGAGTACCAGCCGCTGCCCGCCACCGCCGTCGGCGGCAAGACGGCTGCCGAGCTGCGCGCCGAGGAGGCCAGCAAGCCCGCCGAAGCCCCTGCGGCACCGGCGCAAGCCACTGCCCAGGCAAGCGGCGACAGCTTCGACAAGATCCACAATGTCATCCAGGAACGCTGCACCGTGTGCCACTCGTCCAAGCCGACCAGCCCACTGTTCAGCGCCGCCCCTGCCGGCGTGATGTTCGACACCCCGCAGCAGATCCAGGCCCAAGCCGCGCGCATCCAGGCGCAAGCGGTCGCCAGCCAGATCATGCCGCTGGGCAACATCACCCAGATGACCACCGAAGAGCGCAAGCTCGTCGGTGACTGGATCGCCAAAGGCGCCCCGGTCAACTGACCCATCGGGCACACACCGCTCCCGGTGGGAGCGGGTTTACCCGCGAAGAGGCCGGCCTGTCCGGCCTCTGTTTCAAGGCAATACGCAACCAGCAAGCATCGAGCGCCCAGGCCTGCAGCCTGGCGCTTGGATCCGAGAATAAAAACAAAACTCGAGGTGCTGCATGTCCGAGTCACGCAAGGCGTACATTCCCGTTGCGCCGCCGCGTCAGCCTCTGCCCCTGTTCCAACTGATCCTGGTAGGCCTGCAACATGTGCTGTTGATGTACGGAGGCGCGATTGCCGTGCCTTTGATCATTGGCCAAGCCGCCGGATTGTCCCGTGAAGAAGTCGCCTTCCTGATCAACGCCGACCTGCTGGTCGCAGGCGTCGCCACCATCATCCAGTCGTTCGGTATCGGCCCGGTGGGCATCCGCATGCCCGTGATGATGGGCGCCAGCTTCGCTGCCGTCGGCAGCATGGTGGCCATGGCTGGCATGCCCGGCGTCGGCCTGCAGGGGATCTTCGGCGCGACCATCGCCGCCGGGTTCTTCGGCATGCTGATCGCGCCGTTCATGTCCAAGGTCGTCCGTTTCTTCCCACCGCTGGTCACCGGTACCGTCATTACCTCGATCGGCCTGTCGCTGTTCCCGGTCGCGGTCAACTGGGCCGGTGGCGGCCATGAGGCAGAAGCCTTCGGCTCGCCCATCTACCTGATGGTCGCAGGCCTGGTACTGGCCGTGATCCTGCTCATCAACCGCTTCATGCGTGGCTTTTGGGTCAACGTTTCGGTGTTGGTGGGCATGGGCCTGGGTTACATCCTGGCCGGCTCCATCGGCATGGTCGACCTGACCGGCCTGAAAGACGCACCGTGGCTGCAAGTGGTTACCCCACTGCACTTCGGCATGCCGACCTTCAGCCTGGCACCGATCCTGTCGATGTGTCTGGTGGTGGTGATCATCTTCGTCGAGTCCACGGGCATGTTCCTCGCCCTGGGCAAGGTGACCGATCGTGAAGTAACGCCTGGCATGCTGCGTCGCGGCCTGCTGTGCGATGCCGGCGCGTCGTTTGTCGCGGGCTTCTTCAACACCTTCACGCACTCCTCGTTCGCCCAGAACATCGGCCTGGTGCAGATGACCGGGGTACGCTGCCGCTACGTCACCGTGGTGGCCGGCGCGCTGTTGATCCTGCTCAGCCTGCTGCCCAAGGCGGCCTTCCTGATAGCTTCGATCCCGCCTGCGGTACTGGGCGGCGCGTCCATCGCCATGTTCGGCATGGTCACCGCCACCGGGATCAAGATCCTTCAGGAAGCAGACATCGGCGACCGTCGCAACCAGCTGCTGGTTGCGGTGAGTGTCGGTTTCGGGCTGATCCCCGTGGTACGCCCGGAGTTCTTCGCACAGATGCCGCAGTGGATGGAACCGATCACCCACAGTGGCATCGCCATGGCCACGGTCAGCGCCCTGGTGTTGAACGTGCTGTTCAACATCCTCGGGGGTGCCGACCGCGCGGCGCATAACGACGCCTGTCACCAGCACTGAGCCAGACGGGGCGGCGCAATGGCCGCCCCTGACTCACACCCGCAGTAACCGCTACACCGTCGGCCCGCCGGAATGGGCCGCTCGGGGCGCCCCTGCGCGCTAAAAAAACCGCCAACAAAAACAATAAGTCCGGGAATCACGACATGAAGCGCATCACCACGTCCCTGTTATTGGGCAGCAGCCTGCTGGCCACCCTCCCCTCGCATGCAGGCGAATGGCTGCAATGGCATGGCGAAAGCCTGAGCTACCTGTACGGCAAGGACTTCAAGGTCAACCCTGATATTCAGCAGACCATCACGTTCGAGCACGCCAACAAATGGAAGTACGGCGACACCTTCATGTTCGTCGACAAGATTTTCTACAACGGCAAGGCCGACCGCAGCAAAGGCGTGACCACCTACTACGGTGAGTTCAGCCCACGCCTGTCGCTTGGCAAGATGACCGGCCATAAATTCGAATTCGGCCCGATCAAAGACGTGCTCATCGCCATGACCTACGAGCGTGGCGAAGGCGACAACGAGGCTTACCTGATCGGCCCCGGCTTCGACCTGGCCGTCCCCGGCTTCAACTACTTCACCTTGAACTTCTACGTGCGCAACACCGAGGGCAGCCGCCCCGGCGACAACGTATGGCAGATCACCCCGGCCTGGTCGTACACCATTCCCGTGGGCAGGTCCGACATCCTCATCGACGGCTACATGGACTGGGTCGTGGACAACGACCAGACCCGCCGTGGCACCTACCACGCCAACTTGCAGTTCAACCCGCAGGTCAAGTACGACCTGGGCAAGGCCTTGAACCTGGGTGCCAAGCAGTTGTACGTAGGCTTTGAATACAGCTACTGGAAGGACAAATACGGCATCGACAGCCGCGGCAATGTGGACAGCAACCAGAGCGTTGCAAGCGCCCTGATCAAAGTCCATTTCTAATAACCTGACCAAACGCACAAGTTTGATTCACACCGCTCCAGGACGGAGCACTTGAGGACCGGCGCGCAAGCCAGTAATCTGCGCGCCCCCTCGATCAGGGCAGAACGGATTCTGCCTGCGTTTACTGACCGCTCAGTCAATGAATACGGGCGGTTGGCCAACGTGTTGCCAGCCTGAAAGACCCTTTTCATCCGTTCAGAACGAAGTCGAGCAGGAAGGTTGTGCCAGCCCGGAAAAGTTGGCTCAGCTCTTGCCAAACAGCTGTGGCCTATCGAAAAAAGCTGACTCAAAAGACAAAAACAGCGCCAACACCGAGCGCTGACAACAGATCAATCAAGGGAGCGACACTCGCAATGCGTACCATCAACAGCCTGATCCTCGCCGGCGGCCTGCTGGCCTGCGGCACCACCTTCGGCGGCGACCTGCTGCAGTGGCAGAACAACAGCCTCACCTACCTGTGGGGCAAGAACTTCAAGGTCAACCCCGAGATCCAGCAAACCGTGACCTTCGAGCACGCCGATGGCTGGAAGTACGGCGACAACTTCATTTTCGTCGACAAGATCTTCTACCAAGGCAAGAAAGACGCGGGTAACGGCCCCAACACCTACTACGGTGAAATCAGCCCGCGCCTGTCGTTTGGCAAGATCTTCGACCAGAAGCTGGCGTTCGGCCCGGTCAAGGACGTGCTGCTGGCAATGACCTACGAGTTCGGCGAGGGTGATACCGAGTCCTACCTGATCGGCCCGGGCTTCGACCTGGACATCCCAGGCTTCGACTACTTCCAGCTGAACTTCTACCAGCGCACCACCGACGGCAGCCGCGCGGGTGACAACGTTTGGCAGATTACCCCGGTCTGGTCCTACACCATTCCAGTCGGCTCGTCCGACATCCTCATCGACGGCTTCATGGATTGGGTCGTGGACAACGACGAGAACCGTCGCGGCACCTACCAAGCCAACCTGCACTTCAACCCACAGGTCAAATATGACCTGGGCAAAGCATTGCATCTGGGTGAGAAGCAACTGTATGTCGGTTTTGAATACGATTACTGGAAGAACAAGTACGGCATCAAGGATTCCGATGCCTTTACCACTGACCAAAACACGGCGAGCTTCTTGGTAAAAGTACACTTCTAAACCGCTGAAACGTGACAGCGTTGCTAACCGGCAACGCTGTCACGCACTAAGTTTCAAGAAAGTTCTTACAAGCTTTTAGTAGAAAACCTACCTAACAAATAACTTGCCTTGTAGGTCAGAATAACCCCAGCCGGCAGTACCATGCCAACTATCACCAATGCCATTTCCACCTGATGGTGCTCAAGCATCTGCATGATATCCACCACCAGCATCACCACACTGATGGTCAGCGCCACACCGAACATCGCGCAGCCCTTGTAGAGCGCCTGAACGTCTATCCCACGCAGCAGGAAGCCAAAGCCCAGACTCACCCAGGCAATCGCCGTGATCAGATACAACGCCAAGTGATAGGCGTCGTAGGTCAATACATTGCCGAACATGTGCACACCTCCCATCAAGTCTGTTAGCGACAGTGCCTAACTATAATTCTGACATTCCATGTGCGCACCGCAAAATTTTGACATTTTTTTTGCAAACGCTGATCTAACCTGCCGCCCTCTGCACAACTAAAAAAGACAACAGGGCTATTTGATGCGCACTACCCTCGCCGCCCCTTGGCGCTACTTGGTACTACTTTGCTCACTCTGGTTCGGCATTTTCCTACTGACGCGGTTGGTATTGCTGGTAACCCACCTGGATGAAGTCAGTGGTAATTACTTCTCATTGTTTTTTGACGGGGCAATCTACGACCTGAGTTTTCTTGTCTATGCTGCCCTGCCGATCGGCGTATGCCTGGCGCTTTGCCCGACCTCGCTGTGGCGTACGCGCGCCCATCGTGGGCTGCTGAACGGGCTGCTGGTGGTCAGCCTGTTCGTGATGCTGTTCGTCGCAGTGTCGGAATGGCTGTTCTGGGACGAATTCGGTGTGCGCTTCAACTTCATCGCCGTCGACTACCTGGTCTACTCCAAGGAAGTACTGGACAACATCCGCGAATCCTACCCCTTGCCCACGCTGCTCAGCACCATCGCGTTGGTCGCAGTGGTGCTGGCAGTGCTGCTGCGCAAACCACTGGCCCAGGCCCTGGCCGCCCCCGCCGCGAGCATGCGTCAACGCGTGCTGGGCATTGCCCTGCTGGCCGCGCTGGCTGGCCTGAATGGCGTGGTAATCGATCAGCAGTTTCCGCGCGGCCAAGGCGGCAACGCCTACCAGCGCGAGCTGGCCAGCAACGGCCCGTATCAGTTCTTCGCCGCCTTCCGTAACAATGAACTGGACTACACGCAGTTCTATGCCAGCCTCGACGCAGCTGACGTCGGCGCGCACATGCATCAGGAGCTGGCCGAACCCGACGTCCGCTTCCAGGGCCAGGAGCCACAGGACATTCGCCGCCACATCAGCGTCCATGGCCCACAGCGCACCCCGAACATCATCCTGGTGACCCTCGAAAGCTTCAGCGCCAAATACATGGGCAGCAACGGCGACGCGCGCAACCTCACGCCCAACCTCGACGCCTTGCGCCGCGAGAGCCTGTACTTCAACAATTTCTACGCCACCGGCACCCGCACCGACCGCGGCCTGGAAGCCATCACCCTGTCGATTCCGCCAACCCCGGGGCGCTCGATCGTCAAGCGCATCGGTCGCGAAAGCGGCTATGCCAGCCTCGGCCAGCAGTTGACGGCCAGGGGCTACGATGCCGTGTTCGTCTACGGTGGGCGCGGCTACTTCGACAACATGAACGCGTTCTTCAGTGGCAATGGCTATCGAATCGTCGACCAGAGCAGCATCGATGAAAGCGAAATCAGCTTCAAGAACGCCTGGGGCATGGCTGATGAAGACCTGTATCGGCAAACCCTGAAGCTGGCCGACGCTGACCATGCCAAGCAGCAGCCGTTCTTCCTGCAACTGATGACCACGTCCAACCATCGCCCCTACACCTACCCGGAAGGCCGCATCGACATTCCATCCGGTGATGGCCGTGAAGGTGCGGTGAAGTACACCGACCATGCCATCGCGCAGTTCCTGCAGGCGGCCAAGCACAAGCCGTGGTTCGACAACACGCTGTTCATCTTCGTCGCCGACCACACCGCTGGCAGCGCTGGCGTGGAAGACCTGCCGGTGAGCAATTACCAGATCCCGTTGTGGATCTATGCACCCAAGCTCATCGCGCCCCAAGAGGACGCCAAGCTGGCCAGCCAGATCGACCTGGCGCCGACCGTGCTCGGCCTGCTCAACCTTGACTACACCTCGACCTTTTTCGGCCGCGACCTGCTAAAGGAAGATGCACTGCCACCTCGCGTACTGATCGGCAACTACCAGCACCTGGGCCTGTTCGACGGCAAAAACCTGGCCATCCTCAGCCCACGCGGTGGCATGCGCGTGCATGAAAACGCCTTGGGCAACAGCCATGAAAGCACGGTGGGCAACGACAACCCGCTGGTACGCCGGGCCATTGCCTACTACCAGAGCGCCGCCTACGGCTTCAGCAAGGGCCTGCTGGCCTGGAAGCCGGAGGAAAACGGCGTGGTCGTCAGCCCCTGACGGCGCGCCACACCTTCGTTACGCCGCTGACCACCGCCAGCACCACGGCCCCGGCCACGACACCGGACACGCCGTTGAGCAAGGCCACGGTCAGCCCACCACCGCGCCCCACGCTGAAGGCCTCGATGGCATGATGCAGGGGCGCGATGCCATGCACCAGAATCCCGCCGCCGACCAAAAACATCGCCGCCGTCCCGATCACCGACAGGCTCTTCATCATGTAGGGCGCGGCGCGCAGGATGCCGTTGCCGACCGCCTGGGATAATTTGGATGCTTTCTGGGTCATCCACAGGCCCAGGTCATCGAGCTTGACGATGCCGCCCACCAGCCCGTAAACGCCAACCGTCATGACGACGGCGATGCCCGACAGCACGATGATCTGCTGGGGCAGCGGCGAATCCGCCACGATCCCCAAGGTGATGGCAATGATCTCGGCCGACAGGATGAAGTCGGTGCGCACCGCACCCTTGATCTTGGCCTTCTCGTAGGCGACCAGGTCGACACTGGCGTCGGCCACGGCCTCCTTGCGGGCCTCATGCTGGGCGCTGTCCTCTTCCTTGCTGTGCAAGAACTTGTGCGCCAGCTTCTCGAACCCCTCGTAGCACAGGTACGCGCCACCGACCATCAGCAACGGCGTCACCGCCCACGGGATGAAGGCGCTGATCAGCAACGCTGCCGGCACAAGGATCGCCTTGTTGACGAACGAGCCTTTGGCCACCGCCCAGACCACCGGGATTTCGCGTTCCGCGCGCACGCCGGTTACCTGCTGGGCATTGAGCGCCAAATCGTCCCCCAGCACGCCGGCCGTCTTTTTCGCCGCGACCTTGGTCATCAACGACACGTCGTCGAGTACCGTGGCGATATCGTCGATCAGTACCAGTAGACTGCTTCCTGCCATGTGCCTGTTTCCCGTGAAATGAATGTGCCGGAGTCTAGCCGAAAGTCGCTGCCTTGAGCGCCCTTCAGCCGCGGTGCTAACATGCCCGATCCCTCTTAGAGGTGGCCAGACACGAGGAAGATCCCTGACAATGAGCACCATTCGCGAGCGCAACAAGGAACTGATCCTGCGCGCGGCCAGCGAGGAATTCGCCGACAAGGGCTTCGCCGCCACCAAGACCAGCGATATCGCGGCCAAGGCCGGCCTGCCCAAGCCGAACGTGTATTACTACTTCAAATCCAAGGACAACCTCTACCGCGAGGTCCTGGAGAGCATCATCGCGCCGATCATGCAGGCCTCGACGCCATTCAATGCTGACGGTGACCCTAAAGAAGTGCTGAGTGCCTACATTCGCTCGAAAATCCGCATTTCCCGCGATTTGCCGCATGCCTCCAAGGTGTTTGCCAGCGAGATCATGCACGGTGCGCCGCATTTGTCGCCCAACCAGGTCGAGCAGCTCAACGAGCAGGCACGGCACAATATCGAGTGCATCCAGGGTTGGATCGAGCGCGGGCAGATCGCCAATGTGGATGCGCATCACCTGATGTTCAGCATCTGGGCGGCGACCCAGACCTATGCCGATTTCGATTGGCAGATTTCGGCGGTGACGGGCAAGGCTAAGCTGGCCGAGAGTGATTATGACGCGGCGGCCGAGACCATCATTCGGCTGGTGCTCAAGGGCTGTGAGCCTGAGGCGGCCTGACAGGGCCCATTCGCGGGCAAGCCCGCTCCCACAGGTTCACCGCAGTTTCCAGCATTGCGGTGACGTGTAGGAGCGGGCTTGCCCGCGAATAGGCCAGTACAACCACTAGAGATTTAGGCAGCCACCCCCGCATCCGCCTTCAACCCAACCGCCTCGATCGCACTGATTGCGCATTGCTCGTCGATATCCGACGTATCCCCGCTGATCCCCACAGCACCCAGCACCTTGCCGTCCTGATCACGAATCAGCACACCACCCGGTGCCGGCACCACCGGCCGCTCCCCCAGCCCATTCAATGCGGCAAAAAACGCCGGACGTTGCTGCGCATCCAGCGCCAACAAGCGTGAGCCCTTGCCTAGGGCAATCGCCCCCCAGGCCTTACCGGTGGCCACTTCCGGCCGAATCAGGCTAGCGCCATCCTCGCGCTGCAGCGCCAGCAAGTGCCCGCCCGCATCCAGCACCGCCACAGTCAACGGCGCAGCGTTGATCTGGCGGCCTGCCGCCAGCGCAGCATTGACCAGGCTTACCGCGACTTTCAGGTTCAGAACGTTCATGAAAAGGTCCTCTTCTTGTTGTGAGAAGCCCTAAGGGCAGTTGAAAACCAATAGCGCAAATAGAACACAACAGAAGATATTTTTGTATACAATATTTTGAAACGATCGTACTCGATCCGACAGAACGCCGTTTTCACGGGCGCTCCGACGAAAGCCATTCTCCCCGATGAAAATCCATTGACCTAAGCAGGCAGGCGTGAATACACTCTGCCGCACAGCAAGTTGTATACAATTACAAAATCGATGAGGCACAACCCATGAGCAAAATGAGAGCAATCGATGCAGCCGTTCTGGTCATGCGCCGTGAAGGTGTAGATACCGCGTTCGGCATCCCAGGGGCTGCCATCAACCCGCTGTACTCGGCCCTGAAAAAAGTCGGTGGCATCGATCACGTCCTCGCTCGCCACGTTGAAGGTGCCTCGCACATGGCCGAGGGCTACACCCGTGCCAACCCAGGCAACATCGGCGTGTGCATCGGCACTTCCGGCCCTGCCGGCACCGACATGGTCACCGGCCTGTACAGTGCGTCGGCCGACTCCATCCCAATTCTCTGCATCACTGGCCAGGCCCCGCGTGCACGCCTGCACAAAGAAGACTTCCAGGCCGTCGACATCACCAGCATCGTCAAGCCGGTGACCAAGTGGGCGACCACCGTGCTGGAGCCAGGCCAAGTGCCTTACGCGTTCCAGAAGGCCTTCTATGAAATGCGCACCGGCCGCCCAGGCCCTGTGCTGATCGACCTGCCGTTCGACGTGCAGATGGCCGAAATCGAATTCGACATCGACGCCTACGAGCCGCTGGCCGTCAACAAGCCATCCGCCACCCGTGTACAGGCCGAAAAAGCCCTGGCAATGCTCAATGACGCCGAGCGCCCACTGCTGGTGGCAGGCGGCGGCATCATCAACGCCGACGCCAGCGACAAGCTGGTCGAGTTCGCTGAGCTGACCGGTGTACCGGTCATCCCGACCCTGATGGGCTGGGGCACCATCCCGGACGACCACGCCCTGATGGTCGGCATGGTCGGCCTGCAGACGTCGCACCGCTACGGCAATGCCACCCTGCTCAAATCCGACCTGGTGTTCGGCATCGGTAACCGGTGGGCCAACCGCCACACCGGCTCCGTCGACGTCTATACCGAAGGCCGCAAGTTCGTGCACGTGGACATCGAACCGACCCAGATCGGCCGCGTATTCACCCCAGACCTGGGTATCGTGTCGGACGCTGGCAAGGCGCTGGATGTGTTCCTCGAAGTGGCCCGCGAGTGGAAAGCCGCTGGCAAGCTCAAGTGCCGCAAGGCCTGGCTGGAAGACTGCCAGGAGCGCAAGGCCACCCTGCAGCGCAAGACCCACTTCGACAACGTGCCGGTCAAGCCGCAGCGCGTGTATGAAGAGATGAACCAGGTGTTCGGCAAGGACACTACCTACGTCAGCACCATCGGCCTGTCGCAGATCGCCGGCGCGCAGTTCCTGCACGTGTACAAGCCACGTCACTGGATCAACTGCGGCCAGGCTGGCCCGCTGGGCTGGACCATCCCTGCCGCACTGGGTGTGGTCAAGGCCGACCCATCGCGCAAAGTGGTCGCCCTGTCGGGTGACTATGACTTCCAGTTCATGATCGAAGAGCTGGCAGTCGGCGCGCAGTTCAACCTGCCGTACGTCCACGTGCTGGTGAACAACGCCTACCTCGGCCTGATCCGCCAGGCGCAGCGTGGCTTCGACATGGATTACTGTGTACAACTGGCGTTCGAGAACATCAACTCCAGCGACGCCGCCAGCTACGGTGTCGATCACGTCGCCGTGGTCGAAGGCCTGGGCTGCAAGGCCATCCGCGTATTCGAGCCAGGCGAGATCGCCCCTGCCCTGCTCAAGGCGCAGAAGATGGCCGAAGAGTTCCGCGTGCCGGTGGTGGTTGAAGTGATTCTCGAGCGTGTGACCAACATTTCCATGGGCACCGAGATCAACGCGGTCAACGAGTTCGAAGACCTGGCCCTGGTCGGTAACGACGCGCCAACCGCCATCTCGATGCTGGACTGATCGCCTGACGCCCCCAGGCATGCCCTGGGGGCCTTCATCGCAAGGAGACAACTCATGCCTCGCTTCGCTGCCAACCTGTCCATGCTGTTCACCGAACAGGACTTCCTGGCCCGCTTCAAGGCCGCCGCCGATGCTGGTTTCAGCGGCGTCGAATACCTCTTCCCGTACGATTTCAGCGCCGCCGAAATCAAGCAGCAGCTCGATGCGCACGGCCTGACCCAGGTGCTGTTCAACCTGCCGGCCGGCGACTGGGCCAAAGGCGAGCGTGGCATCACCTGCCACCCCGACCGCATTGAAGAGTTCCGCGCCGGTGTCGACAAGGCCATCGAATACGCCAAGGTCCTGGGCAATACCCAGGTCAACGCCCTGGCCGGCATCCGCCCGCAAGGCCTGCAATGCGCCGACGTGCGCAAAACCTTCGTCGACAACCTGAAGTTTGCCGCCGAAAAACTGAAAGCCGCCGGGATCCGCCTGGTCATGGAAATGATCAACACCCGCGACATCCCAGGCTTCTACCTGAATACCACGAAGCAAGCCCTGGAAATCCAGGCCGAAGTCGGCAGCGACAACCTGTTCCTGCAGTACGACATCTACCACATGCAGATCATGGAAGGTGACTTGGCTCGCACCATGGAAGCCAACCTGAAACTGATCAACCACATCCAGCTGGCCGACAATCCAGGCCGCAACGAGCCAGGCACCGGCGAGATCAACTACCGCTTCCTGTTCGAGCACCTGGACCGCATCGGCTACCAGGGTTGGGTGGGCGCAGAGTACAAGCCGCTGACCACCACTGAAGCGGGCCTGGGCTGGCTGAAGACCCACAACGCAATTTAAGGGCGCATACGCACGTTGTAGGAGCAGCCTTGTGCTGCGAAGAGGCCATCGCTGCGCTAGAAGATCTGCCTGTCATACCGGCCTCTTCGCAGCACAAGGCTGCTCCTACAAGGGCCTGCATTGCCTGCTCCATCGAGATTCAACAAATACAACGAGGTAATCTCTCATGGCTAAAATCGGCTTTATCGGCACCGGCATCATGGGCAAGCCCATGGCTCAGAACCTGCAAAAAGCAGGTCACAGCCTGTTCGTTTCCACCCACCACGACGCCGCCCCGGCCGACCTGATCGCCGCTGGCGCGGTGGCCCTGGCCAACCCGAAAGAAGTGGCCCAGGAAGCTGAATTCATCATCGTCATGGTCCCCGACACCCCGCAGGTGGAAGCCGTCCTGTTCGGTGAGAACGGCGTGGCCGAAGGTGTCGGCCCGAACAAGGTCGTGATCGACATGAGCTCGATCTCGCCGACCGCTACCAAAGCCTTCGCCGAGAAGATCAAGGCCACCGGCGCCGCCTACCTGGACGCCCCGGTGTCCGGCGGTGAAGTCGGCGCCAAGGCCGCGACCCTGAGCAT
The DNA here is from genome assembly GCF_059025405.1 of Pseudomonas sp. 5.2. Lineage (NCBI taxonomy): Bacteria > Pseudomonadati > Pseudomonadota > Gammaproteobacteria > Pseudomonadales > Pseudomonadaceae > Pseudomonas > Pseudomonas sp. 5.2. The sequence continues at coordinate 164,733 of NZ_JBYBHH010000001.1, read as the reverse complement.
CATGGTCGGTGGCTGCCCGAAAGCCTTCGAGCGCGCCCTGCCGCTGTTCGAAGCCATGGGCAAGAACATCACCCGCGTGGGTGGCAACGGCGACGGCCAGACCGCCAAGGTGGCCAACCAGATCATCGTTGCGCTGAACATCCAGGCGGTTGCCGAAGCCCTGCTGTTCGCCGCCAAGAACGGCGCCGACCCAGCCAAGGTGCGTGAAGCACTGATGGGCGGCTTCGCTTCGTCGAAAATCCTCGAAGTGCACGCCGAGCGCATGATCAAAGGCACTTTCGACCCAGGCTTCCGCATCAACCTGCACCAGAAGGACCTGAACCTGGCCCTGCAAGGCGCCAAGGAACTGGGCATCAACCTGCCCAACACCTCCAACGCCCAGCAAGTGTTCAACACCTGCCAGGCCCTGGGTGGCGGCAACTGGGACCACTCGGCGCTGATCAAAGGCCTGGAGCACATGGCCAACTTCTCGATCCGCGACGACAAGTAAGCATCCATTGGCCCCTTCGCGGGCAAGCCCGCTCCCACAGGTTATCTACAAGGCCTGAGGGCCACGACAACCCTGTGCGAGCGGGCTTGCCCGCGAAGCAGCCAACACCGAGCAACACCCGCCCCTGGTTCGGCCTGCACGGAGGCAGTTCCAGGGGCGTTTTCGATTCTGCAGAACAACAATAATTTGGGAGCCTGCCATGTCGGTCGATCCGCAAAAAATTCTTCGCGAGCTGTTCGACACAGCCATCGCCGCCGCCCACCCGCGCCAAGTCCTCGAACCCTACCTGCCCGCCGACCGTAGCGGCCGGGTGATCGTCATCGGCGCCGGTAAGGCCGCAGCCGCCATGGCCGAAGTGGTCGAGAAAAGCTGGCAGGGCGAAGTGTCCGGCCTCGTCGTCACCCGTTATGGCCACGGCGCCAACTGCCAGAAAATCGAGGTGGTCGAAGCCGCTCACCCGGTCCCCGATGCCGCCGGCCTGGCCGTGGCCAAGCGCGTGCTGGAGCTGGTCAGCAACCTGAACGAAGACGACCGTGTCATCTTCCTGCTCTCTGGCGGTGGTTCGGCACTGCTGGCACTGCCCGCCGAGGGCCTGACCCTGGCCGACAAGCAACACATCAACAAGGCGCTGCTCAAGTCCGGCGCCACCATCGGCGAGATGAACTGCGTGCGCAAGCACCTCTCGGCGATCAAGGGCGGCCGCCTGGCCAAGGCCTGCTGGCCGGCCACGGTCTACACCTATGCCATTTCCGATGTACCGGGCGACCTGGCCACGGTCATCGCCTCCGGCCCCACCGTCGCCGACCCAAGCACCAGCGCCGACGCCTTGGCCATCCTCAAGCGGTACAACATCGAAGCGCCCAAGGCCGTCATCGACTGGCTCAACAACCCGGCCTCGGAAACCGTCAAGGCCGATGACCCGGCTCTGGCCCGCAGCCATTTCCAACTGATCGCCAAGCCCCAGCAGTCGCTGGAAGCCGCCGCCGTCAAAGCGCGCCAGGCTGGCTTCAGCCCGCTGATTCTGGGCGACCTGGAGGGCGAGTCGCGTGAAGTGGCGAAGGTGCATGCTGGCATTGCCCGGCAGATCGTTTTGCACGGCCAGCCGCTCAAGGCACCCTGCGTGATCCTGTCGGGTGGCGAAACCACCGTCACCGTACGCGGCAACGGCCGCGGCGGGCGCAACGCCGAGTTCCTGCTCAGCCTCACCGAAAACCTCAAGGGCCTGCCGGGCGTGTACGCGCTGGCCGGTGACACCGACGGCATTGATGGCTCCGAAGAAAACGCCGGCGCCTTCATGACCCCTTGCAGTTATGCCCGCGCCGAAGCTTTGGGCCTGTCGGCCAGTGACGAGCTGGACAACAACAACGGCTACGGCTACTTCGCCGCGCTCGATGCGTTGATCGTCACCGAACCGACACGCACCAACGTCAACGACTTCCGCGCCATTCTGATCCTCGAGACTCCGCAATCATGACGCCTGATAAAAAAGTCAAAATCCTCGCCACCCTTGGCCCTGCGATCAACGGCATCGACGACATCCGTCAACTGGTCGAAGCCGGGGTGAACATCTTCCGCCTCAACTTCAGCCACGGCGAGCACGCCGACCATGCCCTGCGCTATCAGTGGATCCGCGAAGTCGAGCAGCAACTGAACTACCCGCTGGGCATCCTCATGGACTTGCAGGGGCCGAAACTGCGCGTTGGCCGCCTGGCCGAAGGCAAGGTGCAACTGCAGCGCGGCCAGTCACTGCGCCTGGACCTGGACACAACGCCGGGCAACAGCGAGCGGGTCAACCTACCCCACCCGGAAATCATCGCCGCGCTGGAGCCGGGCATGGACCTGCTGGTGGACGACGGCCGCCTGCGCCTGCGGGTGACCTCCAAGCACGCCGACGCTATCGACACGACCGTGCTGAACGGTGGTGAGTTGTCCGACCGCAAGGGCGTCAACGTGCCGCAAGCGGTGCTCGACCTCTCCCCGCTCACCGAAAAAGACCGTCGCGACCTGGCCTTCGGCCTGGAGCTGGGCGTGGACTGGGTGGCCCTGTCGTTCGTGCAGCGCGCGGAAGACATCACCGAAGCACGCCAGCTGATTGGCGACCGTGCCTACCTGATGGCCAAGATCGAGAAACCCTCGGCGGTCGAACAGCTGCAGGCAATCGCCGAACTGGCAGACGCGATCATGGTGGCCCGCGGTGACCTGGGCGTGGAAGTACCCGCCGAAAGCGTGCCGCAGATCCAGAAGCGCATCATCGGCACCTGCCGCCAGCTGGGTAAACCGGTGGTGGTGGCCACGCAGATGCTCGAATCCATGCGCTTCTCGCCGGCGCCCACGCGCGCCGAAGTCACCGACGTGGCTAACGCCGTGGCCGAAGGTGCCGATGCGGTGATGCTGTCGGCCGAGACCGCGTCGGGCGACTACCCGTTGGAAGCCGTGCAGATGATGAGCAAGATTATCCGCCAAGTGGAAAACGGCCCCGACTACCAGGCCCAGCTCGACGTTGGCCGGCCGAAAGCCGAAGCCACCGTGTCGGACGCCATCAGCTGCGCGATCCGCCGTATCAGCGGCATTCTGCCGGTGGCGGTGCTGGTCAACTACAGCGAGTCGGGCGCCTCGACGCTGCGTGCCGCGCGCGAGCGGCCACGGGCGCCGATCCTCAACCTGACGCCGAACCTGAACACGGCGCGCCGCCTGAGCGTGGCCTGGGGTGTGCATTCGGTGGTCAACGACCGCCTGCGTCAGGTTGACGAAATCTGCTCGACCGCGTTGGAAATTGCCCAGGCGCAAGGCATGGCCAGCCGCGGGGATACGCTGTTGATCACCGCCGGTGTGCCTTTCGGCAAGCCGGGTTCGACTAATACGCTGCGGATCGAGACCTTGGTCTGAAATCCGGGGGGGCGCTCTGCGCCCCTTTCGCCGGCAAGCCGGCTCCCACAGGCCGTACGCGGTCCCTGTAGGAGCTGGCTTGCCTGCGATGGAGGGCAAAGCCCTCCCCTTGCTCAGCGTCAAAAACCCTGCGGAAAACCGAGGCCCAAAGAGGCCCACCGCTTTTCAATCAACCTTACCGACTGCCCATGTACACCAAAAATTTCGTCAACCCGTGCCCCGACTGGGCCACGGCGCTGCTCAACGGCTTCAGCCAGGTGCTGCTGCTGCGCAACCCCCTGTGCGGCCTGTGCTGCCTGCTGGCCATCCTGCTGACCGCCCCCAACCTGGTCGGCGGCGCCCTGCTCGGCGCCCTTGCAGGCCTGCTCACCGCCCAGCGCCGCGGCTACGACCGCGCCGACCGCCAGGCCGGGTTGTACTGTTACAACGGCGTGCTGATCGGCATCCTGATCAGTGCGGTACTGCCGTGGTCAGCGATCATGCCGCCGCTGATCCTCGCAGCCGGTGGGCTATCGAGCATCATCACCCACCAATGGCGCAAGCGCGGTGGCAAGTTGCTGATCGCTTATACGGCGCCGTTCGTGCTGTTGGGCTGGGGCGCTTTGCTGATCGCTGAACCCTCGACGGCTGTCTTTGCCGAGCCAGACCCGCTGTACGCCCTGGCGCGCGGTGTCGGCCAGATCTTCCTGCTTGATAATCCATTCGCCGGGCTGCTGATCATCGTCGGCATGTTCATCGCCAGCCCCTACGCGGCTATGTGGGCCGTGATCGGCTCTGCCATCGGGGGCGGCGTCGCGCTGCTCATCGACCAGACGCAGGTGGCCTGGATGGGACTATACGGCTTCAACGCAGCGCTTGCGGCACTGGCCTTCAGCCGCCAGAGTGAAAAACCCTGGGTGACGTTGTTGGCAATTGCCCTGGCCCTGTTGCTGCAAGCGCTGTTGAACTTGATGCCGATTTCAGGACTGACAGCCCCCTTTGTACTGGCCTGCTGGCTAATGCATTCAGGTAACCAGTTCTGGCAACTTTTACTGCGGCGATACTCCTGGCGTCTACCCAATTGATGACTGAAGCACATCGGACGTGCCGGTCTCTCACAGACAAGCAGTCATATTTAATAGACGTCGCCGAAAACGAACACCCGATTCACAATTTCCTCCCGCTTCTGCTGCTCCCTGACTAGAATCATCTTACGCTCAATATCGCCAATTTCACTGCCCTGGGCACGCTGGTGATTAGCAATCCACTGGTCAGGCCCAATCGGCTGCTCAACCGGACTTATTTGCGATCCCCCATCTTTTTGCCGAAACTCTCCATGCTTATTAATGGTTGGTAATGGTGACACCAAGCTTTCGTCTAATGAACGTTCTTTTACGACTTCTGCAGAAACAGGTTCCACACGCACAGCCCTTCCCGGAATTTTTTTGAAATTCAGGGCAAATCGATCATTTGTCACGGGCTTGACTACCATCCTTTGCTGTGGGGGAGGCGAATTGCTTCTGCCACCCCATGTTCCGCCCGTCGGGTCTGAGCGATTGACCGGATCACCTTCGCAATATGCATAAGCATTCAGCCCGCCCTTATCAAATGGACTTAATGCATCCTGGCTTAAAAACCTCATCAGCGATGGGCTATATAGCCGGTATCCATTACCCAGTGGGTAGCTGTGGGTAAGATCATTCAACCATTGTCCCTGAAAGCCCAACCCACCAAGCTCCCTGCTTGCCATATATCCGTAAACCGTATAGCTCAGAGTTGCTTGAGCCTTGCCGAGCTCGCCAACCACACTGGCCGTAAGATCTGATTGCAGAATCAAAGACTGAAATTGTTTTTTGTTCATAGCATCCTCTGCTCGGATAGGTACCCACATCACATTGTGACCATCGCCAGCAAAGTTGAAACTGACAAATTTATCAGGTCGCACAGGTCAAGACCCTCTATGCTTGGCGCTTACATTACTGGAACAGGTACCATGTCCACCCCACAATCCCTGCGCGAACGGCTCTACGTCATCGTCTTCCAGACCGACACCGTCGCCGGGCGCCGCTTCGACAAGACCCTTCTGCTGATCATCCTTGCCAGCCTGGTCACGGTGATCCTCGACAGCATCGACGAAATACACCAAGGCTACGCCGGCCTGCTCGCTGCCATCGAATGGGGCTTCACCGCGATCTTCCTGGCCGAATACCTCACGCGCCTGTACTGCTCGCCCAAGCCCCTGCGCTACGCCTTCAGCTTCTACGGCCTGGTCGACCTGCTGGCGATCGTCCCCGGGGTCATCGCCCTCTATTACAGCGACGCGCAATACCTGCTGATCATCCGGGTCATCCGCATGCTGCGGATCTTCCGCGTGCTCAAGCTTGGCCAGTACCTCAAGCAGGCCAACTACCTGATGGCCGCGCTGCGGGGCAGCAAGCAGAAGATCATCGTGTTCCTGGTCACTGTCTCGACCCTGGTGACGGTGTTCGGCACCTTGATGTACGTGATCGAAGGGCCGGAGCACGGCTTTACCAGCATTCCCAAAGGCATCTATTGGGCCATTGTCACCCTGACCACGGTAGGCTTTGGCGATATCGTGCCGAAGACGCCGCTGGGGCAGGTGCTGTCGTCACTGGTGATGATCACCGGTTATTCGATCATCGCCGTGCCTACCGGCATCTTTACCGCCGAATTGGCTAACGCCATGCGCGGTGAACAGTTGCAGCATGACTGCCCAACCTGCCGCAAGAGCAGCCACGAACACGATGCGTCATTCTGTTCGCGCTGCGGCAATGGGCTATTTCCCAAGCAGTGATGCTGCCTGTGCCGGCCCTTTCGCGGGTAAACCCGCTCCCACAGGGAACGCGCACTGCTCAGGCCTGTGGTGATCCTGTGGGAGCGGGTTTACCCGCGAAAGGGCCGGCACAGGCAGAAGCATAACCAAAGTCGTTTTTGTTCTTTAACCCGCATAAACCCAGCCGCTATAGTCGCTGGCAATCTGCCCCAATAACCTTCAAGAACAAGGAAGCAACGTGAAAAAACTCTTCACCGCCTCGCTGCTCGCCGCAGGCCTGGCCCTCGGCAACCTCGCCCAGGCCGCCCCGACCCTGCTCAACGTCTCCTACGACGTGATGCGCGACTTCTACAAGGACTACAACCCGGCCTTCCAGAAACACTGGGAAGCCGAGCACAACGAGAAGGTCAATGTGCAGATGTCCTTCGGCGGCTCGAGCAAGCAAGCGCGCGCGGTGATCGACGGCCTGCCGGCCGATGTCATCACCATGAACATGGCCACCGACATCAACGCCCTGGTCGACAACGGCAAGCTGGTGCCGGACAACTGGGTCACCCGCCTGCCGAACAACAGCGCGCCGTTCACCTCGGCCACCGTGTTCATCGTGCGCAAAGGCAACCCCAAGGCACTGAAAGACTGGCCAGACCTGCTCAAGGACGGCGTACAAGTGATCGTGCCCAACCCGAAAACCTCGGGTAACGGCCGTTACACCTACCTCTCGGCGTGGGGCTATGTGCTCAAGCAAGGCGGTGACGAGACCAAGGCCCGCGATTTCGTCGGCAAACTGTTCAAACAGGCGCCAGTGCTGGATACCGGTGGCCGCGCCGCGACCACCACCTTCATGACCAACCAGATCGGCGACGTACTGGTGACCTTCGAAAACGAAGCCGAAATGATCGCCCGCGAGTTCGGCCGCGACCAGTTCGAAGTGGTCTACCCAAGTGTTTCGGCCGAAGCCGAGCCACCGGTGAGCGTGGTCGACAAGGTGGTGGCGAAAAAAGGTACCCAGGCCGTGGCCGAGGAATACCTGAAGTACCTGTGGTCGCCAGCGGCACAAGAAATCGCTGCAAACAACTACCTGCGCCCACGTGATCCGGCGGTGCTGGCCAAGTACACCGACCGCTTCCCGAAAGTGGACTTCCTGTCGGTGGAAAAAACCTTTGGTGACTGGCGTACCGTGCAGAAGACCCACTTCAACGACGGTGGTGTGTTCGACCAGATTTACAGCGGGCAGTAACTTACAAACACAGTCCTCACCGTACGGCTACTGATAGTTCTAGGAGTAGCCGTACTTCAGAAACTTGACAGCATGGGCCTCATTACTCAATGAGGCACTCACATGCGTAAATTCCTTTTAATCTCCGCGCTCGCCCTTGCAGGCCTCAGTACGGCCATTTCTGCAGACTCCCACCGCCTTTCGCCGCCTGTCACGCTCCCACTGAACCACCCGGGCATCCTGGTTGACACCGCACTTTTGAATCTCGTCAAAGCCCGATTGGACACGCAGCCTTGGAAGGATGCCTTTGCGCAAGCCAAAGACAGTAAATGGGCCGCTGAGGACTACAAGGCCACCCCCTTCGCCACAGTTGAATGCGGCTCAGGCTCCACTAATCCGCGCGTTGGCTGCTTTGAAGAAATGGATGACGCAGCGGCGACGTACACACAGGCGTTGCTGTGGTCGTATACCGGTAATCCTCAATATGCCGCGAATGTTAGAAGCGTTCTGCTGGCGTGGGCAACGACGCTCACGGGCGGACATCAGGCAAGTAATGGTCCATTGCAAGCTGCCTGGACCGCCGCACTCTTTACCCGGGGCCTTGAAATCGTCGATGAAGGCTACACCGGTTGGTTGCCGGATGAACGGGCGAAGGTTAAGAAAATGCTCACAGAGCAGCACCTCCCAAATATCAAGCAGATGTTCATCTCTGGCTCGCTGTGCCATAACAAGAACTGGCATGCCACCGCGATTGAGGCAATGACCAATATCGGTATCGTCACGGATGACCGCGCGTTATTCGACGAAGCCATCGAGCGCTGGCATCAACTCGTACCTGCTTACATTTATGACGAGCAAGACGATAACAGGCCGCCCAATGCGCCGTGGTGCAAACTCGATGACGATCGGATCGAGGCGCACTGGCACTTTCCCACTCACTACGTGAAGGGCCTTAGCCAAGAAACCTGCCGTGACCTCGCTCACACTTCGATGGGCTTGGCAGCCATCATCAATGTCGCAGAAACCGCCAGGCTGCAGGGCGTCGATTTGTATAGCAAAGAGCAGCAACGCATCGTCGCAGCGCTGGAACTGCATAGCGCGCAGATGAATGGCAACATCCCGCAGCCGCTCTGCAAGGCGCCTATCCGCGACAACATCAGCGGCACCTTCGAAATTGCCTACAACCATTACGCACTGCGCAAAGGGGCCAACCTGCCCGAGACGCAAACATTTCTGGCCAAAGTACGCCCACAAGTTGGCGCGTTTCACCTGCGCTGGGAAACGCTCACCCATGGGCTGACGGGCTCGCTGCAAGGCGATCGCTGACCCATTCACACCCACATCGAACTTTCGCGACGCTGAACGGCTCAGTTTCTGGAGTAACCCTGCCCCGCTCATCCCGGCCCAAGGAGTACTCCAGTGCTGCGCTACCTCACCACCCTGCTGCTCGGCTGCCTGCTGAGCACCCACCTACTGGCGGCCGACCCCGCCCCCACCGAAGCACAACCTGCCGAACCGGAGCCGGTACTTCAGGGCGGCCTGCTCGGTGCCTTGGCCGACGGCCTGGACAGTGCCGCCCAGGAGCTTGACCTGGATGCCCACCTGGTTGACGCCTGGCGCCTGCGCACCGACCGTGCGGCACAGGAAATGGAACGCCTGGTCGATCGCCATTCGGCCAGTGACTCGCTCACCCTGGCAGGTAACTTCATCCTGCTGACATTCACTTGGGCCGCGGCCTTCGCAGTGCTCACCACCCTTGGTCGCTGGGGCGCCACGCGCAGCGCCCGCACGGCATGGCTGCGCGACCGCCCGCGCGCCAGCAGCCTGCTCGGCTACCTGCTGCCCTATACGCTTCCCGCCCTGGCCAGCTTGCCGCTGACCTTGTATGTCAGCCGCTTCCTTGACCCATCGATCGCCCGCGCCCTGGGCCTGAGCCTGGCGTACGCCACCAGCAGCGGCCTGTTCTCTACCTCGATCATCCTGTGCCTGATCACCCTGTTCGATGCCGGCCACAAACGCCCGGCCGTGGCAGTGATCAAACGCCTGGCACCGCGCCCGCTGTTCCTGATCGGCTTCCTGGCTGCCTGGAGCGATGCGCTGACCAGCCCTCAGATCGCCCGCCAGTTAGGCGGCAACATCACCGCCAGCATCGCGGTATTCACCGGCCTCACCGCCACAGTCATCTTTGCCAGCCTGGTGATTCGCCTGCGCCGCCCGGTTGCCCACCTGATCCGCAACCGCGCCTTCAAGGACCGCCTGCAACACCGGGCGGTGCAGGAAACCCTGCGCATCTTCTCGGTGGTGTGGTATTTGCCGATCCTGCTGATGATCCTGGTCTCGGCCATTCACCTGATCGGCGCTGGCGAAGAAAGCCAGAAGGCGCTGCAAAAAGCCTTGCTGACCACGGTGCTGCTGGTGTCCACGGTTTTTCTCAGTACTTTGCTGCAACACCTGTTGGCGCCCCGCGAAGCCGATGCTGGGCAACGGGTACGGCCTTACAAGGAACTGCTGCGCAGCCTGGCCCACGCGCTGCTGCGCATTGCCATGGCGGTGGCCTTCATCGAACTGCTGGGGCGTATCTGGGGCGTCTCGGTGATCGGCTTCGCCCTGAGCAACCGCCTGGGCCAGGCCATCAGCAATTCGCTGTCGAGCATCGGCCTGATCCTGCTGGTCACCTGGCTGCTCTGGGTGGTGCTCGACACCGCCATCCAGGAAGCACTCAAACCAGCGCCCGGGCGCCGTACCGCGCGCCAGCCGAGCACGCGGGTGCGGACCATCCTGCCCATGCTGCGCAATGCCATCAAAGTGGTGCTGATCGTCATCTGCACCATCACCACCATGGCCAACCTGGGCATCAACGTCGCGCCGCTGCTGGCCGGTGCCGGGGTGATCGGCCTGGCCATCGGCTTTGGCTCGCAGCAACTGGTGCAGGACGTGATCACCGGGCTGTTCATCTTGATCGAAGACACCATTTCGATCGGCGACTGGGTGGTGCTCGACTCCGGCCACGCCGGCACTGTCGAAAGCCTGACCATCCGTACCCTGCGCCTGCGCGACGGCAAGGGGTTTGTGCACTCGGTGCCGTTTGGCCAGATCAAGGCGGTTACCAACCAGTCGCGGCAGTTCGCCTATGCGTTTTTCTCGGTGCAATTCACCTACGACAGCGATGTGGACCAGTCGCTGGCGCTGATCCATGAGGTGGGGCAGTCGATCAGCGACGACCCGCTGCTGCGCATCAACCTGCAGGGGCCGTTGCAGGTATTCGGGGTGGACCGCATGGACTTGAACGGGTTTGTGCTGACGGCGCAGTTCCGCACCATTTCCGGTGGGCAGTATGCGGTGAGCCGCGCGTTCAACGAGCGGCTGAAGAAGCGGGTGGACCAGACGGAGCAGGTGAGCTTTGCCCAGGTGTATCCGCTGCCTATGCGTGGAGTTTCAGCGTGATGCAGGCTTCACCGGCCCCTTCGCGGGCAAGCCCGCTCCCACAGGGCTCTATTGCGCTCGAATGTTGAGCTGATCCTGTGGGAGCGGGCTTGCCCGCGAAGGGGCCGGCAAAGCAAGCCTCAACCCTGCCGGAATACCAAGGCTTTAAGGCCCCCAGCCGGATCCGCATCAGGAAACTCCGGCGGGTTCTCCAGCCGCTCGACAAAAGCCAACGCCGGCGCCTGCTCGGCCATGCCTTCGATCAAAAACTCTGGCCCGATCGCCGGGTCGTTCACACAGGCCAGCACGGTCCCGCCCTCACTCAGCAGCTCCGGCAACCGCCGCAGAATCTTCGCGTAATCCTGGGTCAGCACAAAGCTGCCCTTCTGGAAGGTGGGCGGGTCGATGATGATCAAGTCATAGGGCCCGTACTTACGCACCTTGCCCCAGGACTTGAACAGCTCATGCCCCAGGTACGCCACCCGTGACGCATCGTGGCCATTGAGCCGGTGGTTGTCTCGCCCGCGGGACAACGCCGACTTGGCCATGTCCAGGTTCACTACCTGCTCCGCCCCACCCGCAATGGCCGCTACCGAGAAACCGCAGGTATAGGCAAACAGGTTGAGCACCCGCTTGCCTGCTGCCTGTTCGCGTACCCAGCGTCGGCCATAGCGCATGTCCAGGAACAGGCCATTGTTCTGACGTACGCCCAGGTCCAGCAGGTAAGTCAGGCCATCCTCGACGACCTCCCGCTGCTGGCACGGCTCGCCCCACAGCCATTGGCCGGGGCTGTCCGGCAGGTAGCGGTGCTGGATGAGGATGGCCTGGCCATGCCATTGCGGGCGCTGGGCGAGGTTACGCAGCATGGCCTCCAACTCTTCCAATTGGCCTTCAGGCGGCTCACGGAACAGCGCCACCGACAGCACGCCTTGCAGCCAGTCCACTGTCACCTGCTCAAGGCCCGGCCAGCAGCGGCCACGGCCGTGGAACAGGCGACGGGTTTCCTGTGGGGCGGGGTCGAGGGCGGCGAGCAGGTGTTGCTCAAGGGTCTGGATCGGCGAGGTCATGGCGGGTCGCAAGCTGGAAAAAGCGGCATTCTACCCTTGCGGGCCTCTTCGCGGGTAAACCCGCTCCCACCCGTACTGCACCGCTTCGAAGGACAGCACGATACCTGTGGGAGCGGGTTTACCCGCGAAGAGGCCCGCAAGGTCACCTCAATGTTTGGCTGCAACCCGCGCAGAACTAAACCACCACCCCTGCTGCATCCCCGCCGCTGCCAGCAGAATCAGTGCCACGCCCAGCCATTGCAACGGTGCCAGCCGGTGCCCAAAGGCCACCCAGTCGACAAGAATTGCCGCAATCGGGTAAACGAACGACAGCGCGCCAGTCAGTGCGGTAGGCAAGCGCTGGATAGCGCTGTACAGCAACACATACATCACCCCGGTATGAACGATGCCGAGGGTCACCAGGCTGGCCAGCGCCGAAGTCTCACCCGGCAACCCACCCAGCTTGGCCCACGGCGCCAGCAGCAGCACGCCGGTGGCAACCTGGATCAATGCAATCAGGTGCGGTGGCGTACCTTTAAGGCGCTTGATGATCAACGCAGCGATTGCATACAAAAACGCCGCGCCCAGCGCTAGGCCAATACCCAGCAGATAATCCTCGCCACTGCCCTGCCCCACGCCATGGGCGCTGACGATAGCCAGCATGCCCAGGAAGGCAACGCTCAACCAGGTGACCTTGGGCAAGGTGATCTTCTCGCCCAGAAACACAGCCGCCAGGCCCACCAGCATGAACGGTTGGACGTTGTAAACGGCGGTGCCGATGGCGATCGAAGCGCGTGAATAAGAGGCGAACAGCAACACCCAATTGCCGACGATGGCCACACCGCTGGCAATCGCCAGCACAAACGCCGTGCGGCCGATCACACCCGGTTTGAGAAAGCCCAAGGCCGCGCAGATCACCAGCAACGTGCCGGTACCGAACACGCACCGCCAGAACACCACGTCGAGTACTGGCTGGCCCGACACCAGCACGAACCAGCCGATGGTCCCGGAAATCAGCATGGCAGCGACCATTTCCAGCGAGCCACGGCGCAATGAACTGTCCATCTCACACCTCCGTTGATAATGGCAACAGTATGCAAAGGGTGGCGGGGGACCTTCCAGCGGATATCAAAGGCGCATCCGCCAGCTTGCCTTTACTATCAAGGCAAATCACCCGAATAGCCTGATGAGGTTACGCATGACCGATGCTATCGACCAACTGCTGATCAACGCGTTGATGGAAGACTCGCGGCGCTCACTCAAGGCCCTGGCGCAGATCAGTGGCTTGTCTGCCCCCAGCGTCAGCGAGCGTTTGCGCCGCCTGGAAGAACGCGGCGTCTTGCGCGGTTACACCGTTGATGTCGACCCACGCAGTTTTGGTTACCAGTTGCAGGCGATCGTGCGTATTCGCCCGCTGCCGGGGCAGTTGCAGGAAGTGGAGCGGCAGATCATTGCGATCCCTGAATTCACCGAATGCGACAAGGTGACCGGCGAGGACTGCTTCATTGCGCGTTTGCATGTGCGCTCGATGGAACAGCTCGACACCCTGCTCGACCGGATCAATGTGCTGGCCGAAACCAACACCGCGATCATCAAGAAGAGCCCGGTGAAGCGACGCCTGCCGCCGATGGGCTGAACCTGCCTCGAAGTGGTCGGCACAGGCAAAAGCTGACTATTTTTTGTACACATAAATGTCACCATAGGTGCCATTTTTGTGTGCACTTTTCTCAGCCTCGCCCCAATACGTTACACCCTTCACGCCACTAATTTTGACCAATTGATCAACTAACAAAACGATCAAAAAATAAAAGCTGTTTAGTTGGTCAATTTTTATTTCATTAATTTCATTTAGTTAGCGTTAAACAAGACGAAATCAAAATAATGGCAACTTGAACGTCGCTTTTCGGCTGGCATGGAACTCGCTTTTGTGTGTTCGTGTTTTGTATACAAGTTAGGCAAAACATAAATACACAAGAACCCGCGACGCCGCCCTACCCGTCGGCCGCCGCGCCCAGAACCCAGTGATGCCAACGCTGCACCGACGAGATGGCGAGCCCGTGCGCATTGCCCGCTCATCGCAGTCCACGTGCATCAGGAGCCTGCCGGAATGCGTACAAGCCTCGACCTTGCCCCTGAACTTTCCGTCGCCAGCAGCAACCCCATCTCCACACTTGCCGGCCCTGCGCCAGCACTTGAACTGAGCCCACGCCTGCACAACCGCGACCTCGCCCCAACACGGGCCGAAGGTCGGCGCTGGGGCGGTTACAGCATCTTTGCGTTATGGACCAACGATGTGCACAACATTGCCAACTACTCGTTCGCCATGGGGCTGTTCGCCCTCGGGCTGGGCGGCTGGCAGATACTGGTGTCGCTGGCCATTGGTGCGGCGCTGGTGTACTTCTTCATGAACCTGTCCGGTTACATGGGGCAAAAGACCGGTGTACCGTTTCCGGTCATCAGCCGCATTGCCTTCGGTATCCATGGTGCGCAAATACCGGCGTTGATCCGCGCGGTCATTGCCATTGCCTGGTTCGGCATCCAAACCTACCTGGCCTCGGTGGTGCTGCGCGTGCTGCTGACCGCCGTGTGGCCGCAACTTGCCGTCCACGACCAGGACAGCATCCTTGGCCTGTCGAGCCTGGGCTGGGTCTGCTTCGTGGCAATATGGCTGGTGCAGTTGGTGATCCTCGCCTACGGCATGGAGATGGTGCGCCGCTACGAGGCCTTCGCCGGCCCGGTGATCCTGCTCACCGTCGCCAGCCTGGCGGTGTTCATGTACTTCAAGGCCGACGCGCGTATCGCCTGGTCGGTGGCGGCGCCGCTGACCGGTTACGAGATGTGGCGCAACATCTTCGCGGGCGGTGCCCTGTGGTTGGCGATCTACGGCACCCTGGTGCTCAACTTCTGCGACTTCGCCCGCTCTTCGCCCTGCCGCAAGACCATCCGCGTCGGTAACTTCTGGGGCTTGCCGGTGAACATCCTGGTGTTCGCGATGATCACCGTGGTGCTGTGCGGCGCGCAGTTCCAGATCAACGGCCAGATCATCGACAGCCCGACGCAGATCGTCGCCAGCATCCCCAACACCCTCTTCCTGGTCCTGGGTTGCCTGGCCTTCCTGATCGTCACGGTGGCCGTGAATATCATGGCCAACTTCGTCGCCCCAGCCTTCGTGCTCAGCAACCTGGCGCCACGCCACCTGAACTTCCGTCGCGCGGGGCTGATCAGCGCCACCCTCGCGGTGTTGATCCTGCCCTGGAACCTGTACAACAGCCCGCTGGTGATCGTGTACTTCCTGTCGGGCCTGGGCGCCCTGCTTGGCCCGCTGTACGGGGTGATCATGGCCGACTACTGGTTGCTGCGCAAAGGCTGCATCAACGTGCCGCAGCTGTACAGCGAAGACCCGGCCGGCGCCTATCACTACACCAAGGGCATCAACCTGCGCGCCGTGGCCGCGTTTGTGCCGGCCGCAGTGCTGGCCATCGTGCTCGCCCTGGTACCCAACTTCCATAGCGTGGCGCCGTTCTCCTGGCTGATCGGTGCCGGCATCGCCGCGGCCCTTTACCTGCTGATCGCGCCACGCAACCGCCACTACCTGGATGTCAGCGGTGAGTGCATCGCCGTTGACCACAGCAGCCACTGATCAGGGAGAACTGCCATGCGTATTCTGATTGCCAACGTCAACACCACCGAAGCCATCACCGAGGCCATCGCCGAGCAGGCGCGCGCCGTTGCCGCGCCAGGTACCGAAATCATCGGCCTGACCCCGTGGTTTGGCGCCGAGTCGGTGGAAGGCAACTTTGAAAGCTACCTGGCGGCCATCGCGGTGATGGACCGGGTGCTGGCCTACGATGGGCCCTACGATGCAGTGATTCAGGCCGGCTACGGCGAGCACGGCCGCGAAGGCCTGCAAGAGCTGTTGAACGTGCCCGTGGTGGACATCACCGATGCTGCCGCCAGCACGGCCATGTACCTGGGCCACGCCTACTCGGTGGTGACCACCCTGGACCGCACCGTGCCCTTGATCGAAGACCGCTTGCGGCTTTCCGGCCTGTACGACCGCTGCGCGTCGGTGCGCGCCAGTGGCCTGGCCGTGCTCGAGCTGGAAGCCGACCCGCAGCGTGCCGTGGAAGCTATCGTCGAGCAGGCCGAGCGCGCAGTGCGCGACGACAAGGCCGAGGTGATCTGCCTGGGTTGTGGTGGCATGGCGGGGCTGGATGAGCAGATCCGTCAACGCACCGGCGTGCCGGTGGTGGACGGTGTAAGTGCGGCGGTAACCATTGCCGAGTCGCTGGTGCGGATGGGGTTGAGTACGTCCAAAGTGCGGACCTATGCCACGCCGAGGGTGAAGAAAGTGGTGGGCTGGCCGATGCGCTTCGGTCGGTAAGATTCAGGTGCCTTAAGTGGCCCTAACGCCGGCAAGCCGACTCCCACAGGATGACCACAGGCCGGAAGGTTCTGAGACACCTGTGGGAGCAACTGTCTTGTGGTGCTTGTTCCGGCCTCATCGCTGGCAAGCCAGCTCCCACAGGTGCGGCGCTAGACTTGAAGGCTACATAGTTCGGGTGGGAGCTGGCTTGCCAGCGATAGGGCCGGTCCAGTCAGCGCAACATTCTGGCCAACCGCTCCCCACTGCCACAGGCCAACGTAAAACCCAGTGCCCCATGCCCCACGTTCAGCCACAGGTTCCGATACGCCGTCGCCCCAATGATCGGCACCCCGGTAGGCGTCGCTGGTCGCATCCCCGCCCATTCCACCGCCTGCCCGTAGTCGGCGGCGTTGGGCAGCGTATCCAGCGCCAGCCGGCGCATGCTGTCGAGTCGGCGCGCATCCACCGCTTCATCGTAACCGACGATATCCACCATCGCCGCAACCCGCAGGTGGCGGTCCAGGCGCGCATAGACGATCTTGCGCTCGTAGTCGGTAACACTGACCTCCGGCGCCCGATGCTCAGGGGCAATCGGCGCAGTCAGGCTGTAGCCCTTCAGCGGATAGACCGGCAACTTCAACCCCGGTAGCGCCAACCCCGCACTGCGATGACCCGCACACAACACCAGGCGCTGCACATCCACCTGCTCGCTGCCCAATTGCAACGCAACCACCCGATCGTGATGTGTGACCAGTTGAGTCACTGGCTTACCGAGCAAAAACTGGCACTGCCCGGATGCACGCAAGCGCTCGGCCAAGCGTACACAGAAGCGGTGACAGTCGGCGACTTCCTCATCAGGTGTGAGCACGCCCCCCACGAACGGCGCCCCGGCCAAGGCCGGCTCCAGGGCCTTGAGCTCGGTGGCATCGAGCACGCGTTGGCTGACAGGATCGAGCAGGCGCCTGCGCCCTTGGGCGAATGCCCGCTCACTGCGAAAGGCGACCAGCTTGCCGTTACGCCGCCAGGCAAAATCCGTCAGCCCATCCTCCTCGCGCCAGCGCGCCAGGGCGGCTTGGCTTTCCAGCGCCAACGCCAGCAGTTGTGCGCCATTGCGAGCATTGACACGGCTGCGACAGGCCATCATGAACGCCAGTAACCAGCGCCACTGCGCCGGGTCAAATCGCAACCGCAAACGCAGCGGCGAATCCCCCTGCAGCATCCAGCCCAGTGCCTGCCACGGCACACCGGCATCGGCCAATGGCGCCACATAGCGGTACGACAACTGCCCGCCATTGGCGAAACTGGTGGCAGACGCCAGGCTGTCCCGCGCCTCGATCAGTGCTACCGACAACCCTTCGCGCACCAGCGCATAGGCCGTCGCCAGGCCAATGACCCCCCCTCCAATGACCGTCACCTCGTGCTTCATGCATGGCCCCTGTTTCGGCTTCCTTGCCCAAACAGTAGCAGCGCATCAGCTCGGACAGCTATGGGCACCGTCATTGAGGCCCTGCCGCACATTGCGGCTGAGCAGGCTGGCCTTGCCGTCGTGCCAGGTCAGCGTGAGCACATACAGGGTGTCGAAATCGTCGCCGTTCCAGTCCTCGGTGATCACCCGCTCCTCACCCAGGGCCTTGCCGGCCACGGTATTGATGAGTTCTGGCAGGTAGCCGTGGGACCAGGCGGTGTAGACCGTCGCGTTGCGGTATTTGTCGCTCAGCAACTCTTCGGCCAGCGCGTCGGTGTCGTTGGCACCGTAGTCGATGTTCACCGGCAGGCCCAAGCGGATGGCGCTGGGGGTGATGGTCATCAGCGGGCGGATATAGCTGTAGCTCTCGTCCTTGCTGCCCTCCTCGACATGCCGCGACGGGTTGGCAGCGAACACGTAGTCGGCATTGCCAAAACGTTCTGGCAGCAACGTGGCCAGGTCCAATGCCCGGTTGAGGCCTTGACAGTTCAGTTGCCCCAGCCCCTCGCCCGGTTTCTCGGCGTGGCGCAGGAAGACCAGGGTCTGGGTGCCATCGACCGGCTGCGCACGGCTTTCGACAGCATCCAACGCCAGCGGTATGGCCACAGCTGTGAGCGCGAGGCTCAACAGCAAGTGGCGACGACGGCGGAGAAAGGTTGGCAACTTCATCAAGGCAGGCTCTTGTGGCAGAGAAAATCGGGTTGACCCGCCACGTTGCCCTGCGTCGCAGCCGCAGGGCGTCCTTGTAGTGAGTGCCATCCCTGGCAACGAGTGAGGGTCAGAGTGCCGTCAACCCGTTTGGTTCCTCCCTGAGCGTGATTGCCGTTCCCTAGGCAAGGCCAACGTTAGAGGATGTGTGTTGCTGAATTATGTCCTGATCAGGCCAATACGCGCGCAAGCAGCGGCTAAGGTAGGTTGCCTGCGTTGATCGCAGAGGTTGGAACGATAATGGTTACACCAAACACCTGCTCGATTACCTGCCTAGGGCCTTGATTCAGGCTCCAGGTAAAGAAAACAAGAAAGCCGAGCAAAAATACGAAGAGGACCGACCCCACGAGACTCTGCGCCACCCCCAGCCAAAACCCTGGTTTGGTATTTCTGATTTCGCTGCTGGCTTTGTCGGAATAATACTGCTCGAGCTCTACAGCCTGCGCGGCTATCGACGCATCAAGAAACCCCTGAGCAAGCTGGCTGGCCTGGTTGCGATAGCTTTCAAGCTGGGTGGGGCTATTGCTGACATCGTGGAAAGGCGCCAGGTCTTCGTCTTTGGGTTCCCTGTCATGCTTGACCTTGAAGGCCTGGATGAATTCGATCTTCTGCCTCTTGTACAACGAATAGGCAATGATACCCAGCGTATCTTGCTCATTCTCTACAAGGACCGAGTAGATGTGGTTGTAACAGCCATCGGCCATCTGGCTGTTACTCCTTGCGCAACCGTGAATACGCCGCGTTGAATGCTGCTTTCAATTCCGAGCGAGATTTTTGGGTACAGGTGAGGACGCCTGCCAATTCGCGCGGTAGCGAAATCTCCATTCGGGCGCCGGACGCCACCAACAAGGCATTTGCCTCTCGCACCACTCGCGAGGAAAAATGCGATTTCATAGCCATGCCCTCTTCACTCAAGTCATGTTGAAGAGTAACCATCCTTGAATGACTGCTCAATCAGACGGGGGCCGACAAGGCGTGTAATCCTTTTCCTATCTGGCGTAGGACTGGATTATTCAATCATCCCGCGTCAGCACTTCCAGCAGCTCAATCTCAAACGTCAAATCCGAATTTGGCGGGATCGCCCCCACACTGCGCTCGCCGTACCCCAGGTGCGCCGGCACCTGCAGTTTGCGTTTGCCGCCGACGCGCATGCCCATCAGGCCCTGGTCCCACCCTTTGATCACGCGCCCCGTGCCGATCACGCACTGGAAGGGCTTGCCGCGCGACCAGGATGAATCGAACGTGTTGCCGTCGGCCAGCCAGCCGGTGTACTGGGTGGTGATCAGGGCGCCTTTGACGGCGGCTTTACCGTCGCCTTCGACGAGGTCGATGATCTGCAGTTCGCTGCTCATGGGCATGCTCCAACGCTGAAAAAATCAAAGCCGCCCTTTTCTCAGGTATGCACCGGTTTGGCAAGTTCTCGCGGCGTTCCATGCTGACGCATGGACCACAGCACGCCGCCAATCACCAGAATGATCGCTGCCGCCTCTAGTACGCTCGGCCCGGTCTGCCGCCAAAGGAAAGCATAAAGCAGGGCGAACAAGGTCTCGAAGACGATCAGTTGGCCGCTCAGGGTGAGTGGCAGACGCTTGGAGGCGGCGTTCCACAGCGCCATGGCCAACCACGAACCCAGCACCGCGCAGCCCAGGCTGGCCGCCCAGAACAACCACCAGCGCCCCATCGGCGCGTCCACCTGCAACTGTTGCGGCTGCCACAGGGCCAGAGCTGCAACCATCACCAGGCTGGCCAGCCCGGTCATCACCCCACACAGCACCGACCACTGATGGCTGTCGAAATGCCCGCATTGTTTGAGGTAACGGCTGTTCTGTACCGCGTACCAGGTCCAGCAGGCCAGGGCGGCCAATGCGTAGAACAGGCCCAGGAGCTTGTCACCGATGTCGCCGGGGGCGAAGGCGAACGTCTGCAGGTTGATGCACAGCATGCCCGCCAGGATCAGCGCCAATGGGCCGATCAGCCGCGCCAGCGGTACCGCGCCACTGTCGTTGCGACCGTACAGGGTGATGGTCAGGGGCAGTACGCCGACAATCAGCGAAGCCGGCGCCACGCCCAGACGCTGGATGGCGGCCACCAGGAAAACGAAATAGACCAGGTTGCCGATGACGGCCAGGCGTAACAGCATCCACGCGTCGTGCAGGGTCAGCTGACGCAGCTGGCGGGCCATGGGCAGTGCCAGCAGCAGCGAGATGACCCCGACCATGACATAGCGCACGCTGCTCAGCAGCATCGGGTTGAACTCAGGCAGCAGCTCAGGGACCATCAACACCATGCCCCACAACGCACCGGCCATGCCGGCGTACATCACACCGCGTTTCACGTCTGCGATCCTCGTTTGAATTGGGCGCAGGCTACTGGTTGTGCGGGGGGGAGGCAATGATTTGGGGGATGCGGGTGGGGTTGCGGGGGCATGTCTTGGGGTTTGCAGCGCCTGGGAGATCGAGCGCCGCCCGCGCGGCGCTTCGCAGCACAAGGCTGCTCCTTTTGTTTCGGGCCAATTAGTCCTGGGGCATTGGCGCGCGGCCCCTTGGCGCACACCATGATATCGCGTCGGACCAACAAGGCGGTCGCGCGCCGCCCCCACAGGCGTGACTGGCCCGAAACAGATGTGGGAGCAGCCTTGTGCTGCGAAGCGCCGCGCGGGCGGCGCTCGATCTCACAGGCGCTGCAAACCCCAAGGCATGCACCTCAGGCACCAAAAACATCCCTCAGATAAACACCTGCCCCCGCAGATACAACGCCGCCCGCCCGCTGATAATCACCCGCCCATTGCCCGGCACCTCGCACAGCAACTGCCCCTTGCGCACCCCGCCCTGCTCGCAGCTCAGCACATTCTTGCCCAGCCGCTCGGCCCACAACGGCGCCAGCGAGGTGTGCGCCGAGCCCGTTACCGGGTCCTCGTTCACGCCCACCCGCGGGCCGAACCACCGTGTGACAACATCAAACCCGCGCCCCGCCGCAGTCACGGCGACCCCGCGCACATCAAAGGCCGACAGGGCGACAAAATCGGGTTTCAACGGGCCCAGCAACGACGCGTCATCGATCACCACCACCAAGTCATCGCTGCGGTACACCGCACGCGCACTGCTCAGGCCCAGCGCCTCTAACAGGCCCGCTGGGGCCTGCACCGCTTCCGGCTGCTTGGCCGGGAAATCCATCGCCAGCAGCCCGTCGGCGCCACGGCTGACGCGCAACTCGCCGCTGCGGGTATTGAACCGCAACACGGGCGCCTGCACACCCAACTGCTCGAACAACACATAAGCCGAGGCCAAGGTGGCATGGCCGCACAGGTCGACCTCGACCGTCGGGGTGAACCAACGCAGGTCGTATGCCTCACCGTTACGCACGAAATAGGCGGTTTCGGACAGGTTGTTCTCTTCGGCGATGCGTTGCAGCACATCGTCCGGCAGCCAACTGTCCAGCGGGATGACTGCCGCCGGGTTGCCACCGAAAGGCTCAGCGGAAAACGCATCGACCTGGAAGATCTCGAGTTGCATGCACACACTCCTTGTTGGCCGGGACGCTGCCGGGCTCATGGGTGAAAAGAGTCAGTTTCGTACCGGGGTCAGCACCGGCTCACCGGCAAAGAACGCCTGCAGATTGCGCACTACCAACGTCACCGTGTCGCGCGCGGCCTCCGGCGACTGGCCCGCCACATGGGGCGTCAGTACCGTGTTGCCGAGCGCCTTGAGGGCATCGGGCACTGCCGGCTCGTCGTCGAATACGTCCAGGCCGGCACCGGCAAGCTGGCCGCCCGCCAGCGCCGCCACCAGGGCCTGGGTGTCCACCACGCTGGCACGGGCGATGTTGACCAGGTAGCCCTCGGCGCCGAGGGCTTTGAGCACCGGTGCATCGACCAAGTGATGGGTAGCGGCGCCGCCTGGCGTGGCCACGACCAGAATGTCGACGGCATCGGCCAGGTGCAGCGGGCTGTCGTACCAGGTGTACGGCACATCCGGGCGCGGCGTACGGCTGTGGTAGCTGATGCTCATGTCGAAGCCAAGGTTGGCACGCTTGGCGATCGCCAGCCCCACCGCGCCCAGGCCGAGAATGCCCAGGCGCTTGCCGCTCACCGACGGGCTGATCACACGGTTCCACTCGCCACGGCGGGTACTGGCATCGGCACGGGGAATGTCGCGCAGCAGCGCCAGTACCATTGCCAGGGTATGGTCGGCGACCGCGGCGGCATTGGCCCCGGCACCGTTGGTCACCGTAATACCGCGCGCGGCGGCGGCGGCCAGGTCGACCTGCTCGTAGCCGGCACCGATCACGCAGATGATCTGCAAGTGGGGCAGCGCCTCGATTTCCGCGGCAGTCAGGCCCAATGGGCCCCGGGTGAGCACGGCATCGATTTCGCGGGCGTGGCGCTGGATGGCTTCGGTACGCAGTTGCGGCGACGGAGCGCGGATCAGCCGATAACCCGCCTGTTCCAGCAGAGGCAGGTAATCGTCGACGGTTTCCACCAACACCAGGACTGTCTTGCTCATGCCACCTCCGCGTCTGATCGAAGGGGCATTATGCGTAATCAGCGGGCGGTACAGTCAATCGATAAATCAGCAGAAAACTGTACTGTACCGGGCAACTTACTGGGCGAACGCCCGCCCAAGGCCACCGGGTACACCGCTGCTGTCGGTGTCCTGCCATGGGCCATCGGGGCTCAGTGACCAGCTCCAGCCCCCGTCGTAGTGGTAGTAGGTGCGCTGGCGGTAGAAGGTGTTGGGTTTTTTCTCTAGCACGTACACGCCCAGCTTAGGGTCCCAATGGCTGGAACCACCCGGCGGCGGTGCAAAGCTGGCGGACGTGCGGGGCATCGGCTTGGGCGTCGCTGCGGGTTTGCTCGGTTGGGTCGAAGGCTGCCCGCCCGGCAACGGCTTGACCACCGGCCCCTGGTGCGGTGGTAGCCGCTCGATCGGTGGCGCGGGCTGCTCGTAAGGTTCATGCACCGTACACGCGGACAAACCCAGGGCCAGGGTGATCAGAGTCAGGCGGACGGTGCTGTGCATGGCAATGCTCTCTTACGGGTCTGGGCTGTCGATGGTCAGGTGTTGCGTGGCCTGGGTGGCAGTGGCCAGTGGCGAACCCTGGCCGATCCACTCGCCATGAGTGGGCTGGCCGGCACGCGACACACGGGCAACGAGTTGGACTTCAGTAAAGTCCGACAGTTTCATCTGCGGCATCATCGCGTCGGCATCGGACAACTCCACCTCAATCGGCAACTGCGCCACGGTCACCCGCTTCGCTGCCACGGGCATGGGCGGGCCATTACTGGCACGGGCAAAAATGAACACCGTGTCGTCGGGCTTGACCTTGTCTTTGAGCGCCGCTGCCAGCTCCACACGCACCTTCAGCCGGGCAGCCACGGGTGTGACGGTTTGGCCAGGCTCACCGCCCAGGCGCTCGGCAGCTCGGTCGATACCGCCTTGCAAGGCGGCGCGCGAGGCATCGCCTTCAGGCAGTTGTGCCAGCAGGCGCTTCCAATAGTCGATGGCTTCCTGGTAACGCTCACCCTCGAACGCAGCAATGCCGCGCAGGCCCAGGCTGGTCACTTCGTTCGGGTCAGCCTTGAGGGCTTCATCGGTCAACGCCTGCAGTTGCGGGTTCCACTGTTTATCGGCGGCAAAGTACTGCGCTTGGGCCCATTGCCCCAGCAACTCGGGCTGACGGCCCGCCAGGGCCACGGCACGTTCGAAGGTACGCGCCGCATCGCCCGGGCGCTGTTCGGCCATGTAGGCACGCCCAAGGAAATACAGGGCTTCGGCGGAATCCGGCTGGGCCTTCACCACACGCTCAAGGCGCGTGGTCATCTCTTCCATGGTCTTGGGCGCCTGGGCAAATTCCTGGGTCAGTTCGACTTTGTCCGCCGCACCAAAGTGCAGGTACAGCCCCAACGCCATCAGCGGCACCAGCACCGCCGCCAACAGCGGCAGCGCTTTGCCCAGATGGCCTTGGCGCGCGGCCTCGCCCCCTTCGGTGTCAGCCAGCAGTTCACGGGCCGCTTCGTCACGGCCCTTGGCCAATTGCACGTCATCGAGCACACCGGCGGCTTGCTGCGCAGCCAATTCGGCCACGCGCTCCTGGTACAGGGCGACGTTCAGGGCGGTGCGGTCTTCCTCTTGCTGACGGCGACGGCCACGCAGGATCGGGATCAGCAGAAAGCTGAGGGCAGCGAGCAGCAGCAGGCCCGCGCTAAGCCAGAATTCAATCATGGGTCTGTTCTTTTTCCAGCAGTTTGGCGAGACGCTCGCGTTCGTCGACGGATAGCTCATGCGCACCTTGGGCCGCTGCACCGCGGCGGCGGCGAACGATCACCAGCAGCACCACGAAGCCACCGGCCAGCAGGATCCCCGGGCCGAACCACAGCAACCAGGTGCGCCCGCTGAGCGCGGGCTTGTAGCGCACGAAGTCGCCATAGCGGTCGACCATGAAGTCGACGATCTGCTCGTTGTTCTTGCCTTCGCCCAGCATGCGGAAGATTTCGCGGCGCAGGTCGGCGGCAATCGGTGCATTGGAGTCGGCGATGTCCTGGTTCTGGCACTTAGGGCAGCGCAGCTCTTTGGTCAGTTGCTGATACCGCTCACGCTCGGCGTCATCGCGGAACTGGTAGGTATCGATGGCCGCCCTGGCCACGCCCGCCACGCCCAGGCCCAGGCCCAACCCCAGTACGGCTGCTGCCAGCCCGCGCTTCATGGCTTGGCCTCATCGACCAGGCCCTGATACAGCGGCGCCAGCTGCTCGCGCCAGACGCTGGCATCGACAATGCCCACGTGCTTGTAGCGGATGATGCCCTTGGCGTCGATCAGGAAGGTTTCCGGCGCGCCATACACGCCCAGGTCCAGGCCTAGGGTGCCCTGCTCATCGCGGATATCCAGCTGGTAGGGGTTGTGGAACTCGGCCAGCCACTTCAGCGCCGCGCCATTGTCATCCTTGTAGTTGACCCCGTGGATCACCACACCCTGCTCGGCCAGCTGGTTCAGGTACGGGTGCTCGACCTTGCACGACGGGCACCAGGTCCCCCACACGTTGACCAGCGCCGGGCGGCCCAACAGGTCGGCCTGGGTCAAATTGCGATCACCTTGCACCGAGGCCAGGGAGAACGCCGGGAAGGGCTTGCCGATCATCGCCGAAGGCAGTTCGTCGGGCTTGAGGAACAAGCCTTTGTAGAGGAAAACCGCCACCAGCAGAAACACCGCCAGTGGCACCACCATGATCCAACGCTTCATGCAGCTGCTCCAGACACGCCCAGGACATCACGCACCCGGGTCTTGACCTTGACGCGGTAACGCCGGTCGAGGGCCGCCAGCAACCCGCCCAGGCCGGTCAGCAGACCGCCCAGCCAGATCCAGCGGACATAAGGCTTGATATGCACACGCACCGCCCAGGCGCCGTTTTCCAACGGCTCGCCCAGGGCCACGTACAGGTCGCGGGTGAAGCCGGCGTCGATGCCGGCTTCGGTCATCATCGACTGTTGCACGGTGTACAGCCGCTTCTCAGGGTGCAGCGTGGTCACTTCGCGACCGTCGCGAGACACCACCACGGTGCCCTTGTCGGAAATGAAGTTCGGCCCCTCGAAGTGCTTGGCACCCTGGAACAGGAAGTGATAACCGCCAAGCTCCACGCTTTCGCCCGGCGCCATGCGCAGGTCGCGCTCGGCACTGTTGTTGCTCGACAACACCACGCCCAGCGCGCACACCGCCAGGCCCAGGTGTGCCAGCTGCATGCCCCAGTAGCTGCGGGTAAGGCCGCGCATGCCTTTGGCCAGGCCCTTGTGGCGGGTCTTGTCGAGCACATCACGCAACCCGCTGAGCACGACCCAGGCCGCCAGGGCAAAGGCCGTCAGCGTTGGCCAGTCGAAGTCGTCGACGATGAAGCCCGCGACCGGGGCGAGCACTGCGCTGCCGATCAGTACCGGGGTCATCATGCTTGCCAGCCATTTGCCGGGCGTGTCCTTCCAGCGCACCACCACGCCCACCCCAAGCACCACCATCAGCAGTGCCATCAGCGGCAGGAACAACGCATCGAAGTATGGCGGGCCGACCGACAGCTTGGCCCCGGTCAGGGCATCGAGCACCAAGGGGTACAGGGTGCCCAAAAGGATCATCGAAGCCGCCACCACCAGCACCAGGTTATTGGCCAACAGCAGCGTCTCGCGCGACCACAGGGCAAAGCCGACCTGGCTCTTGACCACCGGCGCACGCAGGGCGAACAGGGTGAGCGAGCCACCCACCACGAACAGCAGGAAGATCAGGATGAACACGCCGCGTGACGGGTCAGCGGCAAAGGCATGCACCGAGGTCAGCACCCCGGAACGGACCAGGAAGGTGCCCAGCAGGCTCAACGAGAAGGCTGCGATCGCCAACAGCACGGTCCAGCTCTTGAACACGCCACGCTTCTCGGTCACCGCCAGCGAGTGGATCAAGGCTGTGCCCACCAGCCAAGGCATGAACGAGGCGTTTTCCACCGGGTCCCAGAACCACCAGCCGCCCCAACCCAGCTCGTAGTAAGCCCACCACGAGCCCAGGGTGATGCCCACGCCGAGGAAGGCCCAGGCGACGATGGTCCACGGCCGCGACCAGCGTGCCCAGGCGGCATCAAGGCGCCCGCCAAGCAAGGCGGCGATGGCGAAGGCAAAGGCCACCGAGAAGCCCACGTAGCCCATGTACAGCATCGGCGGGTGGACGATCAGGCCGATGTCCTGCAGCAACGGGTTGAGGTCACGGCCATCGGTCGGCACTTGCGGCAGCAGGCGCTGGAACGGGTTGGAGGTGATGATCAAAAAGCTCAGGAAGCCCACGCTGATCATGCCCATTACCGCCAGCACACGGGCCAGCATGACTTGCGGCAGCTGGCGCGAGAACACCGACACGGCGAAGGTCCAGCCGCCCAGGATCAACGCCCACAGCAGCAACGAACCCTCGTGCGCGCCCCACACGGCACTGAATTTGAAGTACCAGGGCAAAGCGCTGTTGGAGTTGCTGGCGACGTAGGCGACCGAGAAGTTGTCGGTCATGAAGGCATGGGTGAGGCAGGCAAAAGCAAAGGTCAGGAAGGCGAATTGCCCCCAGGCCGCCGGGCGTGCCAGGCTCATCCACAGGCTGTCGCCGCGCCAGGCGCCGAGCAGCGGCACACTGGCCTGCACGGCGGCAAAGCAGATGGCCAGGATCATCGCCAACTGGCCGAGTTCGGGTATCACCAGTGCCGCGTTCATGGTTTGGCCTCCGCGCCGGCGGCGGCTTGGCCGCTTTCTTTCAGGGCCTTGGTGACCTCGGGCGGCATGTATTTTTCGTCGTGCTTGGCCAGCACTTCATCGGCCACCACCACACCCTCGGCATTGAGCTTGCCCAGGGCAACGATGCCCTGCCCTTCGCGGAACAGGTCGGGGAGGATGCCGCGGTAGGTGATCGGCACCGACTTGTTGAAGTCCGTGACAACGAAACGCACGTCGAGCGAGTCGGCCGAACGCTGCACCGAGCCTTTTTCGACCATGCCACCGGCACGGATACGGGTATCCTGCGGCGCCTCGCCGTTGGCGATCTGGGTGGGGGTGTAGAACAGGTTGATGTTCTGCTGCAAGGCGCTCAGGGCAAAGCCGACGGCAATCCCGACACCGACCAACAGGCCGACGATGAGCAACAGGCGTTTCTTGCGCTGCGGATTCACTGGTTGTTCTCCCGGCGCAAACGGCGCGCCTCTTCTTGCAGGTAGCGACGGCGGGCCAGCAGCGGCGCGGCGACATTCAGCGCCAGCACCGCCAGGCAGATGCCATAGGCCGTCCACACGTACAGGCCATGGTGGCCCATGGCGAGAAAATCACCGAACGAAGCAAAACTCATCGTGCGGCCCTCCGCCCCAGGCTGTTCAATACTTCCTCCTTGACCCAACTGGCGCGTGCCTCGCGCTTGAGCACTTCAAGGCGCATGCGCATCAACAGCACCACGCCGAAGAAGCAGTAGAAACCCAGCGCCGTGCACAGCAGCGGCAACCACATTTCGGCAGGCATCGCCGGTTTTTCAGTCAGGGTGAACGTGGCGCCCTGGTGCAGGGTGTTCCACCACTCCACTGAGTACTTGATGATCGGGATGTTGATCACACCGACAATCGCCAACACCGCACAGGCCTTGGCCGCGCTGTCACGGTTACTGATTGCCTGGCCAAGCGCAATGATGCCGAAGTACAGGAACAGCAGAATCAACATCGACGTAAGGCGGGCATCCCACACCCACCAGCTGCCCCAGGTCGGCTTGCCCCAGATGGCACCGGTGACCAGCGCCACGGCGGTCATCCAGGCGCCGATCGGTGCTGCGCACTGCAGGGCGACGTCGGCCAGTTTCATCTTCCACACCAGCCCCACCACCCCGGCCACCGCCAGCAGCACGTAGCAGGACTGTGCCAGCATCGCCGCCGGCACATGGATGTAGATGATGCGGAAACTGTTGCCCTGCTGGTAGTCCTGGGGCGCGAATGCCAGGCCCCAGGTGATGCCCACCAGCAACAGCGCAAGGGAGGCAATGGCCAGCCACGGCAACATACGGCCGCTGATGGCATAGAACCATTTGGGGGAACCGAGCTTGTGGAACCACGTCCAACTCATTTTCATCAGGGTACATCCAGGGTATTAGCCAGGCTTGAGAGCCCAGGACTCGTTATTCGCCGACGCTGATCTTCAGGCCAGCCGCTATCGCAAAGGGTGCCAGTGTCACCGCCAGGGCCGTGAGGCTGGCAAGCCAGAGCAGATGGCCGGTGGCTGGCATATTTTGCAACGCCGCCTGCAACGCACCACTGCCCAGGATCAATACAGGGATATACAACGGCAGAATCAGCAATGCCAGCAGCAGACCACCGCGTTTAAGACCGACTGTCAGCGCCGCCCCCACCGCGCCCAACAGGCTCAGCACGGGCGTCCCCAGCAGCAACGAGGCGAGCAGCACCGGCAGGCAATGGCTCGGCAGCCCTAGCATCAGAGCCAGCAGTGGCGCCAACAATACCAGCGCCAGGCCGGAAAAGATCCAGTGCGCCAGCACCTTGGCCAATACCAGGAGCGCCAGCGGATGCGGCGACAGCACCCACTGCTCCAGCGAGCCATCCTCGAAATCGCTGCGGAACAGGCCGTCCAGCGACAGCAGCACGGCCAGCAAGGCCGCCACCCACACCAGGCCCGGCGACAAGGTTTGCAACAATTGGCTCTCAGGGCCGACCGCCAGCGGGAAAAGGGCCACGACGATGGCGAAGAACACCAGCGGGTTGGCCAGCTCGGCCGGGCGGCGGAACAACAGGCGCGCTTCGCGGCGCAACAACAGGATGAATACGCTCATGCCGCCCATTGCCCCAAGTTCAGTTCACGGTAGCCCGACGGTTTGCGTTCGAGGCTGTGGTGGGTGGTCAGTACCACCGTGCCGCCCTGCTCGCAATGCGCCGCCAGGTGCGCTTCGAGCTGCGCCACGCCTTGTTTGTCGAGGGCGGTGAACGGCTCGTCGAGAATCCACAAGGGGGGGCTTTCGAGGTACAAGCGGGCCAGGGCCACACGGCGCTGCTGGCCGGCGGACAAGGTATGGCAAGGCACGTCTTCGAAACCGCGCAGGCCGACCGCCGCCAGCGCCGCCCAGATTGCCTCGGCGCTGGCCGGCTGGTGCAAAGCACAGAGCCAGGTGAGGTTCTCCTCGGCGGTGAGCAGGTCCTTGATCCCCGCAGCATGGCCAATCCACAGCAGGATGCTGGCCAAGGCATGGCGCTGTTCGGCCAACGGCTGGCCACCGAGCAGAATCTGCCCGGCAGTCGGCTGCATCAACCCGGCCAGCAGGCGCAACAAGCTAGTCTTGCCGCTGCCGTTGGGGCCACTGATCTGCAGCATGTCGCCGGGCCGCAGCTCGAAATCCAGGTGCTCGAACAGCAGGCGCCAGTCGCGCTCGCAGGCCAGGCCCGCGGCTTGGAGGTGAAGGGTCACGGTTTCGCCTTATCTGTGTAGGGTTCAAGACCAGTCGCCGATCTTCAACCCAGTGTCTCAAGTCGCCCCCCTCCCTGCCGTTACAGTGGCAGTGGCGGACGGGCGGCATTATTACATGCACGGCCTCGCTGCCAAGAGGGCGGGTTCGACAGGTTGTATACAATCATGACTGAAATCAATAGTCTCGGCGCACAAACCGCGATCAGCGCCCAGGCCATCAAGGCGGGCATGACCGGCGAACTGCTGCGCCTCACGCAAGCACAACCCGGCTTGCTGGCCCCGGGCGAAACGGCGCAGGCCGAGGTGTTGTCGATGCGCCAGCTGGGCCGGGAATTCCAGCTCGTGCTGCGGCTGATGCAGGCCAACGGCGCCCAGACCCAACTGCAAGCCAGCGCCAGCCAGCCCTTGCCCCCGGGCAGCCAGGTCACGGTCAGTCAAACCGAAGGCAATCGCCTGGCCATCCTGTTGCAACAGGCCAGCACCAGCAACATCGCCACCCTCACCCGCCTGGACACGGCCAAGGTACCGGTCGGCACCCTGCTGCAAGGCAAGGTCCTGACCAACCAGCCCATCCTTCAAGCGCAGGGCCAGGCCGCCGGTTACCGTTCGCTGGTCAGCCTGCTCAACAGTGCCCAAGCCGGCGCCACCCTGACCATCGACAGCCCACGCCCGCTGCCGGTGGGCAGCCTGCTCAGCGCGCGGGTGCAAGGCGACCAGTCGCTGCAATTCGTGCCACTCAGTGGCCGGCAAGACCAGCTCAGCATTGCCCAGCAACTGCTCACCCAGCAAAACCGTCAGGCCTCGTTACCGGGCCTGCTCAGCGCATTGCAACAGCTCGCCCGCGACCCCGGCGCCGACGGCGATTTGCGCGCGACCGCCGACCGCGTGCTCGCCGGCCTGCCGGACGCGCGCCAGCTCGGCGATGCCAAGGCCGTCGCCCAGGCCCTGAACAACAGCGGCGCCTTCCTCGAGGCAAAGCTGCTGGGCGGCCTGCCAGCAAGCGTCGCGACCGACCTCAAGGCGCACCTGCTCAGGTTGGTGACCCAGGCCTCGGTCACCACACCCGGCGCACCAGCCCTAGCCCCCAGTACCTTGGCCCTGACAATGCCGGCCTTGGCCCGCGGGGCGCTGGGCATGCTGGACCGAGTCAGCCCGAAACCCCAGCCTGGGGCGTTTCCGCTGCCCTCACGGCTACTCAAGGCCATGGAAGACGAAGGTGACCTGCAACAACTGCTGCGCCTGGCCGCGGCGGCTGTCTCGCGCCTGCAAAGCCACGCCATGAGCAGCCTGCAACAAACTGGCACGCTTGAAAACGGCAACCTGCAAACCACCTGGCAGACCGAAGTCCCCATTCGCCATGGCCAGGAGTTCATCCCGCTGCAGGTCAAGCTGCAACGCGAGGAAACGCCGCAGCAGCAAGCCGACCGCCAGCAGGAATCGCAAGACCCGCTGCAGGCCCTGTGGCGCATCGAGCTGGCCTTTGACCTCGCGCCGCTTGGCCCGCTGCAAGTCCAGGCCCAGTTGAGCCAGGGCCGCTTGAATGGCCAGCTGTGGGCAGAACGTGAACCCACCGCACGGCTGATCGACAGCCAGCTCGGCACCCTGCGCGAGCGCCTGCTGGCCCGCGGCCTGGACGTCGGCGACCTGGAATGCCACCCCGGCATCCCCCCTCAAGGCCCCCGCACGCGGGTCGAACAACGCTGGGTGGACGAAAACGCATGACCCTCAAAACACCCCGCCAGGCCATTGCCCTGAGCTACGACGGCCAACAGGCACCCACCCTCAGCGCCAAGGGCGACGATGCCTTGGCCGAAGCCATCCTCGCCCTGGCCCGCCAACACGAGGTGCCGATCTACGAAAACGCCGAGCTGGTGCGCCTGCTGGCCCGGCTGGAGCTGGGCGATCAGATACCCGAGGCGCTGTACCTGACCATCGCCGAGATCATTGCCTTTGCCTGGCAACTGCGCGGCAAGGTGCCGCCAGGCTTTGACGATTCCACCAAACCCGAGCGTGACGTCACCGAGTTGTTGCCGCGCCTGCCCGGCCAAGCGGGCTGAACCGTCCGCAAGCATTATCTACCGTCGCCCCCTTGCCCTGTCGGTCGATCCTGTGGTTTTTCCCGAGCCACGGAGACCGACATGCCGACCACCCACATTAACGCGGCTGGCGTGCAGTACGTACGCAACCACCTAGCCACCCTGCCCCGACCCGACCGCGACGCCAAGCAGGCCATCCAGGACTGGCTGGCGACACAAGGCGTGCACCTGGACCCCGACCAGGTCGAGGTGGTGACGCTGCACATACACCCGGCCGGAGCCACCCAGTACCAGGCACAGGTAGTGCAGCGTGTGAGCCTGACGCAAGCCGTACTGATGAACTGGCAAGGTGAATCCAACAACGACTTTTT
Source organism: Pseudomonas sp. 5.2 (assembly GCF_059025405.1). Lineage (NCBI taxonomy): Bacteria > Pseudomonadati > Pseudomonadota > Gammaproteobacteria > Pseudomonadales > Pseudomonadaceae > Pseudomonas > Pseudomonas sp. 5.2. The sequence continues at coordinate 132,000 of NZ_JBYBHH010000001.1, read as the reverse complement.
CGGCGGCCTGTTCAAAGCCCCCTGGGCCGGCAGGCTGCCCGAAGACGGCCCAATCACCTGTGTCGAGCAACTCCCGGCACAACCACACGTCGACAACGGGGCCTGGTATGAGGTGTTCAACGGCCTGTTCAAGCGGACCGAACCTGCCCGCTACGACCACTCGACGCTGCTGAACGTGCGCGCCGAAGCCCTGCAGCGTCACATCGAGGCTCTGGACTTCCACACGCGCTACAAGGCGTCGCTCGACGCCTACTGGCACGACCAACTGCCCAGCTACCGCCTGTGCTGCAAACTCAACTTCCTTGCTGCCTGCAACAAGCAGATCGGCGACGGCAGCCTCAGCGACGCCGCGCGCCAGCTGGCCTGGCGCGCGGCCGATGTCATCCCACGCGGCAAGGGCCTGCGCCTGAGCACCCTGAGCATTTACGGCTACGCATCCACGGACCTGCTGTACATCAACGACAGCCATAGCGACCTGACCTTGCTCTATGTACCCGGCAACAGCTCGCCCCTGCTGGAATTCGCCAGCGAAGCCCTGTTGAAGGATTGGGTCGGCCAACAGTGCAAGGACGCCACCCGACGCCAGGCGCTCAAGCAACACTTTCGCTTGGCCGATGGCCCCCAGGGTATCGACTTCAGCGGCCTGGACACCGCCCTTGAAGGCTTGGGCGAATATCCACGCAGCCATCGCCTGCCACCGGAACATGGCTTTTTCAACGACGACGGCACCTGGCCCCCGCGCACCTATGTCAACTACCGCCCCGGCAAGTACAACCCGCGGATCACCGGCGACCTGTTCCAGGCCATGGCCCTGCGTCAGCGGCAGCGCTGCTACGACGATGCCGACTTCATCATCACCAGCAACAGCGAGATCAGCAAACGCAAATGGCGCAGCTACCTCAACAGCACGCTCAACCTGCTGGCGCCGCTGACCTTCGTGGTGCCTGGCCTGGCGCCCTTGCTGGCGCTGGGCGGTATCGTGCAACTGGGCCTGGGCCTGGACCAAGCCATCAATGGCAAGACCCTGCACGACAAGCTCGACGGCATCGGCAACATAACCTATGGCCTGCTCAATGCAACGCCGCTGGCACTGGAAGCAGTGGCCAAAGGCAAGGGCCTGCTGCGTTTCGAGCAGGACGGCTTCGTCGCCCCGCGCCGGGTGAACGAGCAGTGGGGTTACCCGCTGAGCCCTTCCGACCCACCACATTTGCCCCCCGTGGATGTCGCGCCCTACTTCCACCGCCCTGCTCCCATTGCGCCACTACCGGACGGCGATGCCGCAGTGGCCAAGGCCGTGCGGCGCTACCCGCGGTACAACGGCGACACTGATCGGATGATCGGCTATTACGAAGAGACGCCTGATTATCCGCAAGAGCTTGATCTGGTCTACGACATGCAGACCGACCTGTTCATCACCGAGGAAGGCACCAATCAGGTAGAGCCGACGTACTTCGAAGCGCAGCCGCTCACCGGCACCATGCGCCCGGCCAACCCCGAAGGCCGGGCCGTCACCGACCCGATGCGCATGGCATCACTGCGCGGCCTGGGTATCGACCTGCAACTGCCCGTGCAGCTACCCAGCCCATTTCCCGCCGGCGCCCGCCCCATCCCGCAACGGATTACATCGCTGTGGGTAGGCGACAAGACGCTAGGCCCCGAGTTGCTTGAGACGTTGGCTGGCAATGCCCGGCGCCTGCAAGAAGGGCCATACCAGTACCGGCTGTACCTGTCCAAGGCAAACCCGCAGGCGTATGCGCACAACGTCGGCGAACTGGCCAGCAAGGTGCTGGGGCTGCAGGTACTGCCATTGGAGGACCAAGCGTTTTTCAAAGCCTTCGAGCGAAGTCAGTATTTCAGCCATTACCAGGCAGCGATCGAGGGCAATAATGGCGTGGCCACCAACTTCTCTTCCGCGTCGGACGTGTTGCGCTACCCGATGCTGCACGCCGAAGGTGGGCTGTACATGGACGTCGATGACCAACTACTGGGCCAAAGCGCACAGGCGGCGATCAATGATGTGGAGCTCGCGACCACCGATGACGGGTTGCTCCTGCATCCGCCTATGTCCAACCAGAAACTGGGCATGAACACCCTGTATAACACCAGCATGATTGGCAGCCATGCCGGCAACCCGACCTTGCTGGCGATATCGGAAGAGATGCAGGCGCGTTTTCTTGCCGACCCGGACTTCTACCGGGCGCGGCCGACCTTGGCCAGCGACCCGCGAGGGTTCTATGCGTACGCCAAACGCCTCAGCCACATCACCGGCCCGGCGATGCTCAGCGCCGTGACCGACCGCTTGCTGCCCGACCTGTACCTGATTCGTCAGCTGTACAACCTGTACACGATGCCGCGTATCAACAGCTTTCTGTACATCGATATGGAAGCTTTGCGGCTCGTCTGGCGTGACCGCTTGCCGCTCAATCGCCTGGCCAAGGTGGGTGGCATGCATTCCTGGGCTACCACCTGAGGTGTGAGCCATTGGGGCTGCTGTGCAGCCCTTCGCAGCACAAGGCTGCTCCTACAAAATGGCGCTGTACCTGTAGGAGCAGCCTTGCGCTGCGAAGGGCCGCAAAGCGGCCCCAAGGACCACCGCACATTCTGTAGGAGCAGCCTTGCGCTGCGAAGGGCCGCACAGCGGCCCCAAGGATTCAGCTCACTCGGTACGGTGCAACTTGCTCATCAACTCCGCCTCGGCCTGGGTCAGGCCGCAGGTCTCGGTCAGCTCGGACACGCTCGCCCCCATGCCGACCAGCTTGGCCGCCTGGCTGAAGGTGACGCTGCTGGGGTCACGCTGCTCCAGCCGCTCCAGCCGATCCGGCAAGGTGGCCAACGTCTCGCGCACGTCTTGGATAGCCTCACCCATGCGCACGGTACCGTTCTGGTAGTCGTCCAGGCGCTTGGCCAGGTCCTTGATACGCTGATCACGCAGCGCATCGCCCGCAGCCTGTTGCGCCGCCAGCTCGCGCTGGCGCTTGGTGTGGTTGAGGAACATCCACACACCCAGCGCCCAAAGCAGCGCCAGGAAGATGACAGCAACCTCAAGGATCAACTCAGATGTTCTCAAGCTCGGACCACTCTTCCTCGGTCATCATCTTGTCCAGTTCCACCAGGATCAGCAGCTCGCCGTTCTTGTTGCACACGCCCTGGATGAACTTGGCCGATTCTTCGTTACCCACATTTGGCGCCGTCTCGATCTCGGACTGACGCAGGTAGACCACCTCGGCAACACTGTCGACCAGGATACCGACCACTTGCTTGTCCGCCTCGATGATGACGATACGGGTGTTGTCGGTCACCTCGGTCGGCATCAGGCCAAAACGCTGGCGGGTGTCGATCACCGTCACCACGTTGCCACGCAGGTTGATGATGCCCAGCACATAGCTCGGCGCGCCCGGTACCGGGGCGATCTCGGTGTAGCGCAGCACTTCCTGCACCTGCATGACATTGATCCCGTAGGACTCGTTGTCCAGACGGAAGGTTACCCATTGCAGGATCGGATCTTCGGAACCTTGTGCGGACGACTTTTTCATTCCCCTACCCCTCAAAATCCGCGCTAGGCGGTGTGTTCGGTGTCATTTGTGTTTGGCGTGCATCTGCTTGACTGCGCCGCTGGCGATCAGCTCGGCCAGTTCGGCGACGTCAAGCAAGGCACACATGTGTTCGATCACCGTGCCGGCCAACCAGGGGCGCTGGCCACGCTGGCTGCGCCACTTGATCTCGGACGGGTCCAGGCGCAGGGAACGGCTGACCTGGTGCACGGCCAGCCCCCATTCATAGCCCTGGACCGAAATCACATACTGCAGGCCCTGGCGAAAATCGTCGCGGTAGCGGTCGGGCATTACCCAACGCGCGGTGTCGAGGACCTTCAGGTTGCCGGCCTGGCAGGTCAGGATGCCAAGAAACCAGTCCGGTTGGCCGAACAGCGGCGTCAGCTCCTGGCCGGCCAGGTTGTAGATCGAGCCCAGGCACACCAAGGGCACCGCCAGGGTCAGCCCGGCGACGTCGAACAGCAGGCACTCGAACGGCTCCGCTGCCCAGGCCGGGCGGCCATCGATGCTTGCCGGCGGCACCGGCAAGTTCGGCGCAGGCAGGTGCACATCCACCACCGGCACCGCCGGTTCTACCGCGGGCGCTTCGATCAGCACCGGGATGCTGGCCTCGGCCACTACCTGCTGCTCGACCACCGCCACCACCGGTTCTTCCACCGGCAGCACGCTGGGCAGCACCTGTAACCGCGGCTCGGCAAAGGGCCGGGGCGCCGCGAGGGTGGCCTGGGCAGGCTGGCGTGCATCACGCGCCTGCTCCTCGCGCACCGCGTCGGCGAAGTCCTCCGGTGCCGTCGGCAGCTCGATCAGGTCGTCGGCCTCGGTGGCCTCTTGCAACAAGCCATCGAGGTAGGATTGCAGGGCCATCTGCGGCCGCGTGCTGGTTTGCCGTGTCTGCGTCATCAGGCCACCTGCACTGCGGTTTTGTAGGTCAGTAAATGCTTGAGCAGCGCCCGGTAGGCAATCAGCCCACGGCTCTTGCCATCGAACTGCGAAGGCGTCACGCCCTTGCGGCTGGCATCGCGCAAGCGCGTATCGACCGGGATGTAACCCTGCCAGACATGCTGCCCATAGGTGTCGCGCAGCAGTTTGAGCGTGCCCAGGGAGGCCTGGGTACGGCGGTCGAACAGGGTCGGCACGATCTGGTAAGGCAAGGCCTGTTTACGCGAACGGTTGACCATGGCCAGGGTCCCGACCATGCGTTCCAGGCCCTTGACCGCGAGAAACTCGGTCTGCACCGGGATCACCAGTTGCTGGCTCGCGGCCAGGGCGTTGACCATCAGCACGCCGAGCAAGGGCGGGCTGTCGATCAAGGCAAAGTCGAAGTCTTGCCACAGCTGCGCCAGACTCTTGGCGATCACCAGCCCCAGGCCGTTCTTGCCCGGCGACTGACGCTCCAGCACCGCCAGCGCGGTGCTCGATGGCAACAGCGAAATACGCTCGTCGCTCGTCGGCAGCAGCAATTGCCCCGGCAAGCCCTCGGGCACGCTGCCTTGGTGCAGGAACAGGTCATAGCAGCTGTGTTCCAGCGCATCGGGGTTGTGCCCGAAATAACTGGTCATCGACCCATGCGGGTCGAGGTCGACGACGACCACGCGCTTGCCCGCCTCAGCCAGCAGGCCAGCCAGGGCGATGGTCGTGGTGGTCTTGCCGACGCCACCTTTTTGATTGGCTACTGCCCAGACTCTCATAGGACAACTCTTGACTCATAAATTTAGCGCCCACCCTTGTGGGAGCGGGCTTGTCCCGCGAACACGGGCGTAGCCCGTGCCATCCACCACGTCGCCTGCTTCGCGGGGCAAGCCCGCTCCCACAGGTACCGCGCTCAGCAAGCAAGACAATACGCAGTGACGGAGAATTGACGAGTTACTGACTCGCTGTTGCCGGTGCACTTTGTGTGCCAGCACGGCGCAACGCCGCATCCGGCGTGGCATTGGCGCTGCCTGTGCCGGTCAGGCTGCGGCGCACTTCGAGGTTGCGCGAAATCACCAGCACCACGCGGCGGTTGCGCGCACGGCCTTCGGCACTGTCGTTGCTGGCGACCGGCTGATACTCGCCATAGCCCACCGAGGCCATGCGCGCCGGGTTGACCCCTTCCATGGCCAGCAGGCGGACGATGCTGGCCGCCCGCGCCGACGACAGTTCCCAGTTGGTCGGGTACTGCGCGGTGCGAATCGGCAGGTTGTCGGTAAAGCCTTCGACATGCACCGGGTTGGCGAACGGCTTGAGGATGTTCGCCACCTTTTCGATGATGTCGAAGGCCTTGTCGCTGGGCATGGCATCACCGCTGCCGAACAGCAGCGAGGAACTGAGCTCGATTTCTATCCACAGCTCATTGCCGCGCACGGTCATCTGGTCGGTCTTGATCAGGTCGCCAAAGGCGTCGCGCACGTCGTCGCTGATGGTCTTCAGCGGGTCGACGTTGGTTTGCGCCAGGCCCGCTTCGGTCTGCTCGCTGTCCCTGACCAAAGGCTCGGCCGGGCGCACGCTCAGCGGCTGTTCATCACCGATGGGGATCGGCTTCATGCTCCGCTCGGGGTCGTTGAACACCCCGAGCAAGGCCTGCGAAATGACCTTGTACTTGCCCTCGTTGATCGAGGAAATCGAGTACATGACCACGAAAAACGCGAACAGCAAGGTGATGAAGTCGGCGTACGACACCAGCCAGCGCTCGTGATTCTCGTGTTCCTCGGTATGACGACGGCGGCGCATGGTTACTCCATGAAGCCTTGCAGCTTCAGCTCAATCGAGCGCGGGTTTTCACCCTCGGCAATCGACAGCAGGCCCTCAAGCAGCATCTCGCGGTAGCGCGACTGGCGCATGACGATAGCCTTGAGCTTGTTGGCGATCGGCAACAGGATCAGGTTGGCGCTGGCCACGCCGTAGATGGTGGCGACGAACGCCACGGCGATGCCGTTACCCAGCTGCGACGGGTCGGCCAGGTTGCCCATCACATGGATCAGGCCCATGACCGCGCCGATGATGCCGATGGTCGGGGCGTAGCCGCCCATGCTCTCGAACACCTTGGCGGCCTGGATGTCACGGCCCTCCTGGGTCAGGAAGTCGACTTCAAGAATGCTGCGGATGGCTTCGGGCTCGGCACCGTCGACCAGCAACTGCAGGCCCTTGCGCGCATAGGGGTCGGGCTCGGCATCAGCCACCCCTTCCAGGCCCAGCAGGCCCTCTTTGCGCGCCGTCAAGCTCCAGTTCACCACCCGGTCGATACCGCCTGCCAGGTCGACCCGGGGCGGGAACAGGATCCAGCGCAAAATCTGCAAGGCACGCTTGAAGGCCGACAGCGGCGACTGCAACAGCGCCGCCGCCAAGGTGCCGCCCAGCACGATCAAGCCCGCCGGGCCATTGATCAGCGCGCCGACATGCCCGCCTTCGAGGAAGTTGCCGCCGACAATCGCGACAAACGCCAGGATCAGGCCGATCAGGCTTAGCACGTCCATCAGACGCAGGCCTCGACCAGGTGCTTGCCGATCTCGTCCAGGCTGTACACCGCGTCGGCCAGGTTGGCCTTGACGATGGCCATGGGCATGCCATAGATCACGCAGCTGGCTTCATCCTGGGCCCACACGGTACTGCCGCCCTGCTTAAGCAGGCGCGCGCCTTCACGGCCGTCGGCGCCCATGCCGGTGAGCACCACCGACAGCACCTTGTCGCCGTACGACTTGGCCGCCGAGCCGAAGGTGATGTCCACGCACGGCTTGTAGTTCAGGCGCTCGTCACCCGGCAGGATCTTCACCGTGCCACGGCCGTCGATCATCATCTGCTTACCACCCGGGGCCAGCAGCGCCAAGCCTGGGCGCAACAGGTCACCGTCCTCGGCTTCCTTCACGCTGATCTTGCACAGCTTGTCCAGGCGTTCGGCAAACGCCTTGGTGAAGGCCGCTGGCATGTGCTGGATCAACACGATCGGCGCCGGGAAGTTGGCGGGCAGTTGCGTCAGCACCCGCTGCAGCGCCACCGGGCCGCCCGTGGACGTACCAATGGCCACTAGCTTGTAAGGTTTGCGCTTGGGTGCCGGGGCATGTGCCGCGGGCGCTGCGGCCGGGGTGCGTACCGGCGGTGCCGTGCGCGCCGGGGCCGAGGCCGGGCTTGCGAAGCTGCTGGTCGGCGCATGGCTGCTGCTGGTAGTGACAGGCGCAGCAGCAGGTGCTGGGTTGTAACTGCCGAAACGACGGTTGCTGCGCGACAGGGTATGCACCTTTTCGCACAGCATCTGCTTGACCTTCTCGGGGTTGCGCGAGATGTCTTCGAAGTTCTTCGGCAGGTAATCCACTGCACCGGCATCCAGCGCGTCGAGGGTCACCCGGGCGCCTTCATGGGTCAGCGAAGAGAACATCAACACCGGCGTCGGGCAGCGCTGCATGATGTGCCGCACTGCGGTGATGCCGTCCATCATGGGCATTTCGTAGTCCATGGTGATGACATCGGGCTTGAGCGCCAGCGCCTGGTCGATTGCTTCCTTGCCATTGGTCGCGGTACCCACTACCTGGATCGTCGGGTCCGCCGAGAGGATTTCCGAGACGCGGCGGCGGAAGAAACCGGAATCATCCACCACCAGGACCTTGACTGCCATAAACACTCCATTAGGCGGCGCAACCCGCCAGGGCGCGCCACCGAAATCAAATACGCCGCGCGGCGTAACGCTTGAGCATGCTCGGAACGTCGAGGATCAACGCGATACGACCGTCGCCGGTGATCGTGGCCCCGGACATGCCCGGCGTGCCCTGCAGCATCTTGCCCAGCGGCTTGATTACCACTTCTTCCTGGCCCACCAGTTGATCGACGACAAAGCCGATGCGTTGGGTGCCGACCGACAGGATCACCACATGGCCCTCGTGCTGCTCTTCGTGCACCTGGCCCTGGACCAGCCAGCGCTTGAGGTAGAACAGCGGCAATGCCTTGTCGCGCACGATCACCACTTCCTGGCCATCGACCACATTGGTACGCGAGAGGTCAAGGTGGAAGATCTCGTTGACGTTGACCAGCGGGAAGGCGAAGGCCTGGTTGCCCAGCATCACCATCAAGGTCGGCATGATCGCCAGGGTCAGCGGCACCTTGATGACGATCTTCGAACCCTGGCCCTTGGCCGAGTAGATGTTGATCGAGCCATTGAGCTGGGAAATCTTGGTCTTCACCACGTCCATGCCGACACCACGGCCAGACACGTCAGAGATCTCGGTCTTGGTCGAGAAGCCCGGGGCGAAGATCAGGTTGTAGCAGTCCGACTCGCTCAGACGCTCGGCGGCGTCCTTGTCCATCAGGCCCTTTTCCACGGCTTTGGCGCGCAGGATGTTGGGGTCCATGCCCTTGCCGTCATCAGAGATCGACAACAGGATATGGTCGCCTTCCTGTTCAGCCGACAGCACCACCCGGCCCGTACGCGCCTTGCCGGTGGCTTCACGCTCGTCGGGCATCTCGACGCCATGGTCGACGGCGTTGCGCACCAAGTGCACCAACGGGTCGGCCAGGGCCTCGACCAGGTTCTTGTCGAGGTCGGTTTCTTCACCGACCAGCTCCAGGTTGATCTCTTTCTTGAGCTGGCGGGCCAGGTCGCGAACCAGGCGCGGGAAGCGGCCGAAGACTTTCTTGATCGGCTGCATGCGGGTCTTCATGACCGCGGTCTGCAGGTCGGCGGTGACCACGTCGAGGTTTGACACGGCCTTGGACATGGCCTCGTCACCGCTGTTCAAGCCCAGGCGCACCAGGCGGTTACGCACCAGCACCAGTTCGCCGACCATGTTCATGATCTCGTCCAGGCGCGCAGTGTCGACGCGCACGGTGGTTTCCGCCTCGCTGACCGCATGTTTTTCTGCCGCTGGGGCCGGCGCGCGAGGCGCAGGTGCGGGCTTGCTGGCAGCTGCTGGGGCGGCGGCTGGAGCAGGTGCCGGTTTGGCCACCGGCTTGCTCTCGACCTTGGCGGCGACAGGCGCTTCGACCGCGACCGCGTCACCCGAGAACTTGCCCTTGCCGTGCAACTCATCGAGCAAGGCTTCGAACTCGTGCTCGCTGATCTCGTCACTCGTTGGGCTGGCCGCTGCAACGCTTTGCGGCGCTGCCGCTGCTGGCGCATTGGCGGCCGGCAAGGCATCGGCCTGGAAGGTGCCCTTGCCGTGCAACTGATCGAGCAGCGACTCGAACTCTTCATCGGTGATTTCATCGCTGACTGGGGCCGCAGCGCTGGCCACAGGCTCAGCGGCGACTTCGGCGCTGAACTGGCCTTTGCCATGCAACTGGTCGAGCAACGACTCGAATTCGGCGTCGGTGATTTCGTCACCGGCGCTGCTGACGGTTTCGCCTTGCATCTGCTCATCGGCAGCAGCCTGGGCCTTGACCGCGTCGAGCGAGTCGAGCAGCTGCTCGAATTCGCTGTCGGTGATGTCTGGCTCTTCGGCAGGCGCCGCGGCGACCGGCTCGGCTGCAGCCGCAGGCGCTGCGACCGCGTCGGCAGCAGCAGGCTCGGCCAGGCGCGACAACGCCGCCAGCAGTTCTGGGGTAGCGGGGATGACCTCGCTGCGCTCGCGGACCTGGCCAAACATGCTGTTGACCGTGTCCAGCGCCTCCAGCACCACGTCCATCAATTCGGCGTCGACCCGGCGCTCACCTTTGCGCAGGATGTCGAACACGTTCTCGGCGATATGGCAGCACTCCACCAGCTCGTTGAGCTGGAGGAAGCCGGCGCCCCCTTTTACAGTGTGGAAACCGCGAAAAATGGCATTGAGCAGGTCGGCATCATCCGGTCGGCTTTCCAGCTCGACCAGTTGCTCGGACAGTTGCTCAAGAATTTCGCCGGCTTCTACCAGGAAATCCTGAAGGATTTCTTCATCGGCGCCGAAGCTCATTAAACGTGCTCCTTAAAAACCCAGACTGGACAGCAGATCATCGACATCGTCCTGACCGGACACGACGTCTTCACGCTTATCGGCATGAATCTGCGGACCTTCACCCCGAGTCGGATGTTTTTCTTGATCTTTTTCAGCACGCAGCTGCTGGTGGTCATGTTCGATACCGGCAAAACGGTCGACTTGACTGGCCATCAGCACGAGCTTGAGCAGGTTGCTTTCCACCTCGGTGACCAGCGCGGTGACCCGCTTGATCACCTGCCCGGTCAGGTCTTGATAGTCCTGAGCCAGCAGAATGTCGTTGAGGTGGCCTGAGACCTTGCGGTTACCTTCAGCGCTGTGCGTCAGGAAACTGTCGACGCGTTTGACCAGGTCACGGAATTCCGGCGCGGCCACTTCGCGGCGCATGAAGCGCTGCCAGTCCACGCTCAGGGCCTTGGCCTCACCCGCCAGGTCGTTGAGCACCGGCGTGCTTTCCTCGACCAGGTCCATGGTGCGATTAGCGGCACCCTCGGTCAGCTTGACCACATAGGACAGGCGCTCGGTGGCGTCGGTGATCTGCGAGACCTCCTCGGCCTGTGGCATGTGCGGGTCGATCTGGAAACTGACGATCGCACTGTGCAGCTCACGGGTCAGCTTGCCGACTTCCTGATACAGGCCGCGGTCGCGGGTCTGGTTCAGCTGATGAATCAGCTGCACCGCCTCGCCGAAGCGCCCGCGTTCCAGGCTCTCGACCAGCTCCTGGGCATGCTTCTTCAGGGTCGATTCGAACTCCCCCAAAGACGTTTGTGATGAATCCATGGCGCGCCCCCTGACGTGACTCAGCCGTTGACGCGTTCGAAGATCTTCTCGATCTTTTCTTTGAGCACCTGAGCGGTGAACGGCTTGACCACGTAACCATTGACGCCGGCCTGGGCCGCTTCGATGATCTGGTCGCGCTTGGCTTCGGCCGTCACCATCAGTACCGGCATGGTTTTAAGCTTTTCGCTGGCGCGGACTTTGCGCAGCAGGTCGATACCGGACATGCCCGGCATGTTCCAGTCGGTTACCAGGAAGTCGTAGTGGCCGTTTTCCAGCATCGGCAACGCAGTGGTGCCGTCGTCAGCTTCGTCGGTGTTGGTGAAGCCCAGATCACGCAGCAGGTTCTTGATGATCCGCCGCATCGTCGAAAAGTCGTCAACGATGAGGATTTTCATGTTCTTGTCCAATTAGACCTCCAAGCAGTCTCAAACGCGCTCGGCCCCCGAGCACGCATTCATTCAATTCGGCACAACGTGAAACGGCTGCAGCGTCTTCAGTGCAACGGCTGGCGCTCAGCGCGCCCGCCACTCACCCAGACGGCTGCGCAAACGTGCGGCGCACTGGCTGTGCAACTGGCTTACCCGCGACTCGCTGACGCCCAGCACCTCACCGATTTCCTTGAGGTTCAGCTCTTCGTCGTAGTACAGCGCCAGCACCAGCCGCTCGCGCTCTGGCAGGTTGGCGATCGCATCGGTCAGGGCAGCCTGGAAGCGCTCGTCTTCAAGGCCCCGCGCCGGTTCGACCTGGCCACTGGCGCCGTCTTCGTGCAGGCCTTCGTGCTCGCCGTCCTGCAACAGGTCGTCGAAGCTGAACAGCCGGCTGCCCAGGGTATCGTTCAAAATCCCGTAGTAATCATCGAGACTCAATTGGAGTTCGGCAGCAACCTCGTGATCTTTAGCGTCGCGACCGGTTCTTGCTTCAACGGCGCGCATTGCATCACTGACCATGCGGGTATTGCGGTGCACCGACCGCGGTGCCCAATCGCCCTTGCGCACCTCGTCGAGCATGGCGCCGCGGATGCGGATGCCGGCGTAGGTCTCGAAGCTGGCGCCCTTGCTGGCGTCATACTTGTTGGCCACTTCCAGCAGGCCGATCATGCCGGCCTGGATCAGGTCTTCGACCTGGACGTTGGCCGGCAGCCGCGCCAACAGGTGATAGGCGATGCGCTTGACCAGCGGGGCGTAGCGTTCGATCAGCTCGTACTGGGCGTCTTTCGACGCCCTGCTGTACATCTTGAAGCCGCTCGCATTCATAGTACCGGTCCTGCGCTGGTGGGCTGCACCAGACGCTCGACGAAGAATTCCAGATGCCCGCGCGGGTTGGCCGGCAACGGCCAGCTGTCGACCTTCTGCGCAATGGCCTTGAAGGCCAACGCACACTTGGAACGCGGGAACGCTTCGTACACCGCGCGCTGCTTCTGCACCGCCTTGCGCACGCACTCGTCGTACGGCACGGCGCCCACGTACTGCAGGGCAACGTCAAGGAAGCGATCGGTGACCTTGGTCAACTTGGCGAACAGGTTGCGCCCTTCTTGCGGGCTCTGCGCCATGTTGGCCAGCACCCGGAAGCGGTTCATGCCGTAGTCACGGTTGAGCAGTTTGATCAGTGCGTAGGCGTCGGTGATCGAGGTGGGTTCGTCGCACACTACCAGCAGCACTTCCTGGGCCGCGCGAACGAAGCTGACCACCGAGTCACCGATACCCGCAGCGGTGTCGATCACCAGCACGTCGAGGTTGTCGCCGACGTCGCTGAACGCCTGGATCAGGCCAGCGTGCTGGGCCGGCGCCAGGTGCACCATGCTCTGGGTGCCGGAGGCCGCCGGTACGATGCGCACACCGCCGGGGCCTTGCAGCATCACATCGCGCAGCTCACAGCGCCCTTCAATAACGTCGGCCAGGGTGCGTTTGGGGGTCAGGCCAAGCAATACGTCGACATTGGCCAGGCCCAGGTCGGCGTCCAGCAACATGACCCTGCGGCCAAGCTCGGCCAGCGCCAGAGACAGGTTCACTGAAACGTTAGTCTTGCCGACGCCACCTTTGCCACCGGTCACGGCGATCACCTGTACGGGATGCATGCTACCCATGTCTGTTCTTTACCTTGTCTCGCTGGGACTCAGGCCACACGTGAGGCAATTCTGCGTGCCCCTTGGCATAGCTACGTTGCACACACTTCATCATCAACCCGCTCGCCGTGGGTTGTGATAGAGATCAGCGAACATATCGGCCATGGCCTCTTCGCTGGGCTCGTCCTGCTGCTGCACATTGACCGCACGGGTGACCAGCTGGTGCGCCCGGGGCAAGTGCAAATCGTCGGGAATGCGCGGCCCATCGGTCAGGTAGGCCACCGGCAATTCATGACTGATGGCAAGGCTCAGCACGTCGCCGAGGCTTGCCGTTTCGTCGAGTTTGGTCAGGATGCAGCCGGCCAGGCCACAGCGCTTGTAGCTGTGGTAGGCGGCGGTCAGCACCTGCTTCTGGCTAGTGGTTGCCAGCACCAGGTAATTCTTAGCGGCGATGCCGCGGCTGGCCAGGGTTTCCAGCTGCATGCGCAGGGCCGGGTCGCTGGCCTGCAGACCAGCGGTATCGATCAGCACCACGCGTTTACGCAGCAGCGGTTCCAGCGCCTGGGCCAGGGACTGGCCCGGGTCGACGTAGGTCACCGGCACATTGAGGATGCGCCCCAGGGTCTTGAGCTGCTCCTGGGCACCGATGCGGAAGCTGTCCATGCTCACCAGCGCCAACTGCGGGGCGCCGTACTTGAGCACGTAGCGCGCAGCCAGCTTGGCCAGAGTGGTGGTCTTGCCCATGCCGGCCGGGCCGACCATGGCGATTACACCGCCCTCTTCAATCGGCTCCACCTCGGGGATTTCGATCATCCGCGCCAGGTGCGCCAGCAGCATGCGCCAGGCCTGGCGTGGCTCTTCGATCTCAGTCGTGAGGTCGAGCAGTTCACGGGCAATCGGGCCGGACAGGCCGATGCGTTGCAGGCGGCGCCAGAGGTTGGCCTGCTGCGGCTTGCTGCCTTGCAGCTGGCTCCAGGCCAGCGAGCCGAGCTGCACTTCCAGCAGCTCGCGCAGGCCCGACAGCTCCGAGCGCATGGCATCGAACAGGCGCGGGTCGACCGGCGCCGGGGCTGGCGCAGCGGCAGGTGCCGGGGCGTCCACGTGGGGCTCGACCAGCGGTTCGGAGGCCGTCAGCGACTGGCCGGCGAACAATTGGCGGTTGTTGTCGCTGGTGTCGCTGCGCTGGTCCAGCTCGGCCTGGGCCGTGGCAATGCGCGTGTGGGTCTTGCGCAGCTCTTCTTCAAGCTCGGCGTTGGGTACGCGCGGGGCCAGGGCGGACAATTTGTAGTCCAGCGCGGCCGTCAATTCGACACCACCGGCGATGCGGCGGTTACCGATGATGGCGGCATCGGAGCCAAGCTCATCCCGGACCAGCTTCATGGCCTGACGCATATCGGCGGCGAAAAATCGCTTAACTTGCATTATCCACTACCTCAGCCGTTAGGGCCCACGGTGGCAACGATGGTGACTTGCTTGTTGTCAGGTATTTCCTGATACGCCAGAACATGCAAATTCGGTACAGCCAGGCGACCGAAGCGCGACAGCATGGCGCGGATCGGGCCGGCGACCAGGAGAATGGCCGGCTGGCCTTGCATCTCTTGGCGCTGGGCCGCGTCAATCAGCGAACGCTGCAGCTTTTCAGCCATGCTCGGCTCCAGAAGAACACCGTCTTCCTGACCCTGCCCGGCCCTTTGCAGACTATTGAGCAAAATCTGTTCCAACCTCGGTTCAAGGGTGATCACCGGCAGCTCAGACTCAACGCCGACAATGCTTTGCACGATGGCGCGACACAATCCGACGCGCACCACGGCCACCAGCGCGGCGGTATCTTGACTCTTGCCCGCGTTGTTGGCGATGGCCTCGGCGATGCTGCGGATATCGCGCACCGGCACTTGCTCGGACAGCAATGCCTGCAGGACCTTCAGCAGCCCCGACAAGGAAATGACACCCGGCACCAATTCTTCTGCCAGTTTAGGCGAAGCCTTGGACAACACTTGCAGCAATTGCTGCACTTCCTCATGGCCGATCAGCTCGTGACAGTGCTTTTGCAGGATCTGGTTGAGGTGCGTGGCCACCACCGTACTGGCATCGACCACGGTATAGCCCAGCGACTGCGCCTGGGAGCGCTGGCCAACGTCAATCCACACCGCCTCCAGGCCAAAGGCCGGGTCGCGTGCGGCAATGCCGTTGAGGGTGCCAAATACCTGGCCCGGGTTGATCGCCAGTTCGCGGTCCGGGTAAATCTCCGCTTCAGCCAGGATCACCCCCATCAACGTGAGGCGGTAGGCGCTGGGCTGCAGGTCGAGGTTGTCGCGAATGTGCACGGTGGGCATGAGGAAACCCAGGTCTTGGGACAGCTTCTTGCGCACGCCCTTGATCCGCGCCAGCAACTGGCCGCCCTGGTTGCGGTCGACCAGCGGGATCAAGCGGTAACCGACCTCAAGGCCGATCATGTCGATCGGGGTAACGTCGTCCCAGCCCAGCTCCTTGGTTTCCAGCGCACGCTGTGGCGAGGGCAGCAGGTCCTGCTGGCGCTGCGCCTCTTCCTGGGCCTTGACCTTCACCTGCTGCTGTTTCTTCCACACCAGGTAGGCACCGCCGCCGGCCATCAGGCCAAGGCTGAGGAAGGCCACATGCGGCATGCCCGGCACCAGGCCCATGATGATCATCAGCGCACCGGAGACCGCCAGGGCCTTGGGTGAGTCGAACATCTGCCGGTTGATCAGCTTGCCCATGTCTTCCGAGCCCGAAGCCCGGGTGACCATGATGGCCGCAGCGGTGGACAGCAGCAGTGATGGCAATTGCGCCACCAAACCGTCACCGATGGTCAACAAGGCGTACACCTTGCCGGCTTCGCTGAACGGCATGCCGTGCTGGAGCATGCCGATGAGCATGCCGCCGATGAGGTTGATGAACAGGATCAGCAGGCCGGCGATGGCGTCGCCGCGCACGAACTTGCTGGCACCGTCCATCGAGCCATAGAACTCGGCCTCCTGCGCGACCTCGGAGCGGCGGGCCTTGGCCTGGGCCTGGTCGATCAGGCCGGCGTTGAGGTCGGCGTCGATGGCCATCTGTTTGCCGGGCATGGCATCGAGGGTGAAGCGCGCGCTTACCTCGGAAATACGCCCGGCACCCTTGGTCACCACGACGAAGTTGATGATCATGAGGATGGCGAACACCACCGCACCGACCACGTAGTTGCCGCCGATGACCACTTCACCGAAGGCCTGGATCACCTTGCCCGCAGCGCCATGGCCCTCCTGGCCGTGGAGCATGACCACACGGGTGGAGGCAACGTTCAGGGCCAGGCGCAGCAAGGTCGCCACCAGCAGGATGGTGGGGAATGCGGCGAAGTCGAGTGGGCGCAAGGCGTAGACGCAGACCAGCAGCACCACGATCGACAGCGCGATGTTGAAGGTGAAGAACACGTCGAGCAGGAACGGCGGTATCGGCAACATCATCATTGCCAACATCACCAGCAGCAACAGCGGCACACCCAGGTTGCCCCGGCCGAGACCGGCCAGGTTGTGGCGTGCGTTGTTGATTAACTGAGTGCGATCCACCGCGAGTCCTCTTGATGCAAAACTTTGACGCCCAGGGGGCGCCTGGGCGTGGCTCTGCAAGAAGCCTTCCAACTTTGCTATTTGGGTGTTCGCCTTGGGGTTTTTGGTGGGTTTGAGATCGAGCGCCGCCCGCGCGGCGCTTCGCAGCACAAGGCTGCTCCTACATTTTTCTCGGGCCAATTATTCCTGAGGCGATCGCGCGCAAATATCACAGGCCTCACTGGCCCGAAACAGATGTAGGAGCAGCCTTGTGCTGCGAAGCGCCGCGCGGGCGGCGCTCGATCTCACAGGCGCTGAACGACCATCGCCAAGCACCTATCAGCTATCACGCCGCAAATCCGGCGGAATCGGCAAATCATCCTTCAACGGCTCCGGCCGCTTGCCCTTGCCCGACCGGTACTGACGAATCTGGAACACATACGCCAACACCTGCGCCACCGCCAGGTACAACCCCGCCGGGATCTCGTGCTCAAGCTCGGTGGAGTAATAGATCGCCCGCGCCAGGGCTGGCGATTCAAGGATCTGGATCTTGTGCTCGACACCAATCTCGCGAATCTTCAACGCCATGAAATCAGTACCCTTGGCCAGCAGCAAGGGCGCTGCCCCGCCCTTCTCCGGGTCGTACTGCAGGGCCACGGCATAGTGCGTGGGGTTGGTGATGATCACGTCCGCCTGCGGCACCGCCGCCATCATGCGCCGCTGCGACACTTCGCGCTGCAACTGGCGAATACGCTGCTTGACCTCAGGCTTGCCCTCCGAGTCCTTGTACTCGTCACGCACTTCCTGCTTGGTCATCTTCATTTTCTTGTGCGTCTGCCACAGCTGGAACGGCACGTCCGCCGCCGCGATCAGCAGCAGCCCCGCCGACATCCACAGCGCACTCCACCCCACCACCTGGACACTGTGAATGATCGCCTGCTCCAACGGCTCATTGGCAATCGACAGCAACGCCTGGCGGTCGCTGACCAGCACCACCACCGCCACGATCAGGATCGCGAAAAACTTGGCCAGGGCCTTCAGCAACTCGGTCAGGGCATGCATCGAGAACATGCGCTTGATCCCCGACAGCGGGTTCATGCGGCTGAATTTGGGCTGCAGCAGGCTGCCGGAAAACAGGAAGCCACCCAACGCGATCGGGGCAACGAACGAGATCACGAACAGCAGAATCAGTACGGGCTGCACCGCCCAGATCGCCATCTTGCCCGAGGCCAACAAAAACGCGCCCATGGCGCGCTCATCGACGATCATGTCGCGGGTCAGGCTGAAGTTCATGCGCATCACGCTCAGCAGCGTCTCGGCCAAGTGGCCGCCGAACATCAGCAGGCCGCCGGCGCCTGCCAGGGTCACCGCCACCGTGTTCAGCTCCTTGGAGCGGGCGATCTCACCTTTTTCGCGCGAATCGCGCTTGCGCTTGTCGGTGGGGTCTTCTGTCTTGTCCTGACCACTCTCGCTTTCAGCCATACTCAGCGCGCCCTTGCCAGATCACGCAGCCATTGCAGCGCGTCGCTGGCCAATGCCTGGTAGTGGGAAAGCATATCGGCCAGGCCGACCCAGAAAATCCCCATGCCCATGACCAGCGTCAGCGGGAAGCCAATGGAGAAGATGTTCAGCTGTGGCGCCGCCCGCGTCATCACGCCAAAGGCGATGTTCACCACCAGCAACGCGGCAATCACCGGCAAGATCAGCAACAGCCCGGCACCGAACACCCAACCCAGGCGTCCGGCCATTTCCCAGAACTGGCTGACCATCAGCGCATTGCCCACCGGCAAGGTGGTGAAGCTTTCGGTCAGCACTTCGAAGACCACCAGGTGCCCGTTCATCAGCAGGAACAGCACACTGACCAGCATGGTCATGAACTGGCTGATCACCGTTACGTTGACGCCGTTGGCCGGGTCGACCATCGAGGCGAAGGCCATGCCCATCTGCACTGCGACAATCTGGCCAGCGATGACGAAGGCCTGGAACAGCAGCTGCAACGAGAACCCGAACAACGCCCCGACGATGATCTGCTCGCCACACAGCAGCAGGCCCTGCAAGCTCAACGGCTCGAACTCGGGCAACGGCGGCAGCGCCGGGACGATCACCACGGTGATGGCCACCGCCACGTACAGGCGCACCCGCGCCGGCAGCATGCGCGTGCCGAAGATCGGCATGGTCATCAGCACCGCCGTCACCCGGAACAACGGCAGGATGAAGGTGGCGACCCAGGTGCCGATCTGTGCGTTGGTCAGCTCCAGCATGGCCGTGTCAACCGATCAGCTGCGGGATGCTGGTGTAGAGCGTGGTGATGTATTCCATGAACTTCTGCACCAGCCAAGGCCCCGCGACGATCAGCGTGACCAGCATTACCAGCAGACGCGGCAGGAAGCTCAGGGTCTGTTCGTTGATCTGCGTGGCGGCCTGGAACATCGCCACCATCAGGCCCACCAGCAGGCTCGGCACCACCAGGATGCCGACCATCAGCGTGGTCAGCCAAAGTGCATCGCGGAACAGGTCGACAGCAACTTCAGGGGTCATGCGTGGCTCTCCTTGACGGCGTCAGACGCCGCCGAAACTACTGGCCAGTGTGCCCATGATCAGCGCCCAGCCATCGACCAGGACGAACAGCATGATCTTGAACGGCAGCGAAATGATCAGCGGCGACAGCATCATCATACCCATGGCCATCAGCACGCTGGCGACCACCATGTCGATGATCAGGAACGGGATGAAGATCATGAAGCCGATCTGGAACGCGGTCTTCAGCTCGGACGTGACGAAGGCCGGCACCAGGATGGTCAGTGGCACCTGGTCAGGGCCTTCGATGTCAGTGCGCTTGGACAGGCGCATGAACAAGTCCAGGTCGCTCTGCCGGGTCTGCGCCAGCATGAAGTCCTTGAGCGGCCCCTGGGCCTTGTCGATGGCCTGTTGGGCAGTCATCTGCTCTTTCAGGTAGGGCTGCAGCGCATCCTGGTTCACCCGATCGAACACCGGCGCCATGATGAACATGGTCAAAAACAGCGCCATGCCGGTCAGAATCTGGTTCGAAGGCGTCTGCTGCAGGCCCAGGGCCTGGCGCAAAATCGAGAAGACAATGATGATGCGGGTGAAGCTGGTCATCAGGATGACGAACGCCGGGATAAAGCTCAGCGCCGTCATGATCAGCAGGATCTGCAGGCTGACCGAATACTCCTGCTGCCCATCTGCCCCATTGGACAGGGTGATGGCCGGGATCGACAGCGGATCGGCGGCCAGGGCCAATGGCGCGGCCAGCAGCAGCGCCAGGGTCAACATCATGCGCAGCACGCCGGTCATCACTTCTTGTCCTTCTGGTCCTTGCCCATCAGCTCCATCAGCCGCTGGGCAAACTCCGGCGCTGCCTGACGGGCAGCTGCGGGCACTTCGACGGGTTCGGCCAGCACATGCAGGGCCTCGATACTGCCTGGGGTGTGGCCGATCAGGATCTGCTCCTTGCCGACCTGCACCAGCAACAGGCGGTCACGCGGGCCAATGGCCCGGCTGCCGACGATCTCGATCACCTGGCCACCTTTGACCGCCGCGCCTTGCATGCGGCGCAACATCCAGGCCAGGAAGAAGATCAGGCCCACCACCAACAGCAGGCCAAAGACCATCTGCGCCAACTGCCCACCCAGGCTGCCAGGCGCGGCAGCGGTGGTTGCCGCAGGGTTGGCCGCCGCGCAGGCCCACTGGCTGGCGAGCAGCCCGGCAAAAGCAGCGCCGGCGCGCATCGTGCCCTTCACTCAGCGCAGCTTCTTGATACGTTCGCTGGGGCTGATCACGTCGGTCAGGCGGATGCCGAACTTCTCGTTGACCACCACCACTTCGCCATGGGCGATCAGCGTGCCGTTGACCAGCACGTCGAGGGGCTCGCCGGCCAGGCGGTCGAGTTCAATCACCGACCCCTGGTTGAGCTGCAGCAGGTTGCGGATGTTGATCTCGGTGCTGCCCACTTCCATGGAAATGTTCACCGGAATGTCCAGGATCACGTCCAGGTTAGGGCCTTCGAGGCTGACGTTCTCGTTCGGCCGCGGCGAGCTGGCGAACTCTTCCATCGGCAGGCGGCCCGCGCCGCTGTTGCCGGTGTCGCCGCCCAGCAGCGCGTCGATATCGGCCTGGCCGGCATCACCGGTTTCTTCCAGCGCCGCCGCCCATTCGTCGGCCAGGGCCTGGTCTTCCGGGGACGTGATCTCGTTTTCGTTAGCCATGATTTCCTCGACAGGCATTCAATTCGTAGTGAGCGACCGGCACGCCGTCAGCGGCGTTCGATCGGGTCGATGATCTGCAGGGCCAGGTTGCCCTTGTGCGAACCCAGCCGCGCCTTGAACGACGGCACGCCGTTGGCGCGCAGCACCAGGTGCTCGGGCAGCTCCACCGGGATCACATCGCCAGGCTGCATGTGCAGGATGTCGCGCAGCTTCAGCTGGCGGCGGGCAACCGTGGCGGTCAGTGGCACGGCCACGTCCAGCACGTCTTCGCGCAGGGCCTTGACCCAGCGCTCGTCCTGGTCGTCCAGGTCGGACTGGAAGCCCGCATCGAGCATCTCGCGCACCGGCTCGATCATCGAGTACGGCATGGTCACGTGCAGGTCGCCGCCACCGCCGTCCAGCTCGATGTGGAAGGTCGACACCACCACCGCCTCGCTGGGGCCGACGATGTTGGCCATGGCCGGGTTGACCTCGGAGTTCATGTACTCGAAGTTGACCGGCATGATGGCTTGCCAGGCTTCCTTGAGGTCGACGAAGCACTGGTCGAGGACCATGCGCACCACGCGCAACTCGGTCGGGGTGAACTCGCGGCCTTCGATCTTGGCGTGACGGCCGTCACCGCCAAAGAAGTTGTCCACCAGCTTGAACACCAGCTTGGCGTCGAGGATGAACAGCGAGGTGCCGCGCAGTGGCTTGATCTTGACCAGGTTGAGGCTGGTCGGCACATACAGCGAATGCACGTACTCGCCGAACTTCATCACCTGCACGCCGCCCACCGCCACGTCCGCCGAGCGGCGCAGCAGGTTGAACATGCTGATACGGGTGTAGCGGGCAAAGCGTTCGTTGATCATTTCCAGGGTCGGCATACGACCGCGGACGATACGATCCTGGCTGGTCAGGTCGTAGCTTTTGATACTGCCTGGTTCGGAAGCGCTCTCGGTCTGCACCAGACCATCGTCGACACCGTGCAACAGCGCATCGATTTCATCCTGGGACAGCAGGTCCTGTACGGCCATTGCGGACTCCTACTGCAATACGAAATTGGTGAACAGCAATTGGTCGATGACCGGCTTGCCGACTTCCTTCTGGGCGACTTCCTGCACCACGGCGGTGGCTTTCTGGCGCAGCATCTCTTGCCCTACCGGGCTGCCGGCCAGGGTGTCGAAGCCCTGCCCAGAGAACATCATCACCAGGTTGTTGCGAATCACCGGCATGTGCACCTTGAGGGCATCCAGGTCAGCCTGGTTACGCGCTTGCAGGGTGATGCTCAGTTGCATGTAGCGCTGGCGGCCGTTCTGGTTGAAGTTGACCACGAAGGCCGGGGTGAGGGCTTCGTAGATGGCCACAGGCTTGACGTTGGCGGCGGCCGGGTCGGTGGCCGGCGCGGACTCGCTCTTGTGCATGATGAACCAGGTAGCGCCCACCGAAAGGCCGATCGCCAGCACCAGGCCCAGCACCAACAGCAGGATCAGCTTGAGTTTGCCTTTTGTGGCGGGGTCTTTTACTGCTTCGGTTTTCGCCATGCCAATAATCCGTCGTCCATCGGGGGTTCAAAGGAGGATGACGTGGCTTGAGCAAGTGTTATGCCAAATTTGGTGGAGCCAAGGGGTTTATCCAGGTTTACCGGTGCCGGCCTCTTCGCGGGCAAGCCCGCGAAGAAGCCCGCACAGCCCACCGCGGATCAGGCGTAATAATCAACCGCACTGTCGCCAATCACCACCTGCTGCTCAACCGGCCTGCTGCTATCGACCTGCTCGGAGCCGCCCTGCCCGGCTTGCTGCCGCGCCGCGACGCCCGACAGATTGCTGCCCTGTTCCTGCGCCTGCTGATGCTGTTGCCCGCGTGACTGGTCAGCAACGTTGACGTCTGGCTGCGCCAGGCCCTGCTGGGTAAACAGCTCGCGCAAGCGGTGCACCTGGCTGTCGAGGGCATCACGCACACCGGCGTGGCCACTGATGAAGGTCACCTGGGTCGACTGATCCGCCGCTACATTGACGCGAATGTCCAGCCGCCCCAACTCGGCGGGCTCCAGCTGGATGTCTGCCGACTTGAGGTTCTGGCTGGACAGGTACATGACCCGATTCACCAGGCCTTCGGTCCAGGCGTTCTGGTTCATCGGCAAGGGTTGGTGCAAAGGGCTGGCGCTCGCCGGCACGGCATTGGCGGTTTTCGCTGTGGCCGCCTGGGTCAGGCTGGCCAGGCGATCGGCGAAATCGTCGACGCGCGTGTCGCTGCTGGCGCTCTTGGTGTCCTTCAGGCCCTCTTCTAGCAGTGCACCGAAGGCCTTGTCGCCTGGCTCGCCCGCCTCGCCCTCAGCGGTATCGACCAGATTCGCCAAGGTATTGACGGCTCCTCGGCCTTCATCACCCTGAGCTTGCGAGGGGTCCACGGCGTGTGCCGAGGTGGTGCCTTTGGCCTGGGCGCTCTGTTCCAGTGCCAGGCGCAAGGTTGGCAGGTTGGCCAAGGGGTCGGCGTCGGGGTCGAACGCCTCTTCGGCGGCAGGCTCCTCCGTCAGCGCTGCGCTGGCTTGCGACTGTGCAGTGGCAGCCTGAAGCACGGGCGCCACGGCCTCAGCCTGGGCTTGAATCAGTTGCGCACCGGGCTGCGCATCGGTGACCTGGCCGGCCACCAGGCTGGCGTCGCGCAACCCTGTGTCAGCGGGGTCTGAGGCCTGATCGTCGGCTGGCAATTTGTTGCCGTCATCGGCAACCGATGGCTTGTCGGCAGCATCTTTCTTGCCGCCGTGTGCCACTTCTGGCTTGTCCTTGGGTTTGGCCTGGGCGACCTTGTCGTCCTGCCCAAACGCTTTCTGCTTGGCCATGACCTGGTCGAAGCCACCGCCCGCGTCACCCAGCGCCTGCGAGGGCTTGTCCACCATCGAGCTGGTCGCTCGCGACGACTTGCCAACAGCGTTTGCTTGCAACAAAGGATTGGGTGCGACAGGCATTGAGCGGTCTCCGCGCCAGAAACTGAAAAGTCATCCGGGCAAAGAAAAGCAAGACTCGCGCCAAGTACCGCATCAGCCCGCCGAGATACGGTGCTCCTCACCGCGGTAGAAGCGCCGAACCTCTACATATTCCAGGTCGATACGGTTGATCAGGTCCTCGATGCCATACAGCGGTGGCTGGCGCACGCGGTCTTCCAGTTGCTGGCACAGGCCAGCCAGCGCGACAGCCCCCATGTTGCTGCTGCTGCCCTTGAAGCTATGCGCCGCTGAGCCCAGCTCATCGGCGTTTTTGGCAGCGTGCAACTCGCTCAAGCGCCGCTCGGAGTCATCCAGGAATGTCTGCACCAGATGCAGGTAGCCATCCTCCATGACCTCACGCAGGTCGTTGAGCACCTTGTGGTCGATATGAATCTCAGTCACTTGTTCACTCCTTGATCAAGCCAGATTATGCCCGAGCCAGCCCCAGGGTCACAGGCGGGCTCACCATACAAACTCTACCCGGGCGCAGCGGCCGCCTTCGCACCATTGCGCGTTACTGCCCAGCCGCGTTACCAGTTGCAAGCCACGGCCACTCAGGCCCTGCTCCGAGGGCGGTTGCGACAGCACCCGCTGTACATCGAACCCTGCGCCGCTGTCACGCACCTCGATCATCAGACGCCCGCCATCAGCGCGGGGTTCAACCTTCAAGTCAATGCGCACAAACCCGTCAGCCAATGCCGCCAGGCGCTGGGCTCGCTCCCGGTAGTAATCTGCAAAGCCCTGCACATCGCGCTTGAGCCGTGAATCCAGGCCCAACACCCCATGCTCCAAGGCATTGGAGAACAGCTCACTGAGCACACTGTGCAGATTGCCGGTGCGCGCGCGCAGCGGGTGAATTTCCTGCAACAGCTGCACCAGGTAGGGCACTGGGTTGGACTGCTTCAGGCTTTCGCCGCGCAGTTCGAACCCGAGCGACCAATCCAGCGGGCTGGGGCGACCGCGTTCAGCGTAGATCATCGGTGCCGGCACCCGCTCATCGGCCGCGAACATGCGGATATCGCACAGGCTGATGTCGTCCCGAGGCTGCCCGCCGAAACGTTCCAGGGCCTGCATCACCTCATCGAACAGGTGGGCCGGGTCTCGGTTGTCAGCCAGCACCCCTTGCAAGCGCTCGACGCCAAACAAGCGGTCCTGGTCATCGGCTGTGTCCAGCACGCCGTCTGACAACAGCAGCAAACGCTCACCCGCGGCCAGCGGCAGCACTTCAGTGCTGTGGTCGAAGCGCTCAGGGGCAAGAATACCCAGCGGCAAATGGCGCGAAGCCAGGGTCGACAGCACCTCGCCGCCTGCAGACAAGCGATAGCCGTCTGGCATGCCGCCGTTCCACACCTCCACCGAACCACGCTGCACGCTCAGGTTGAGCATCACTGCACAGCAAAACATGTCCACCGGCAGGATGCGTTTGAGCTTGGCGTTCATTTCGCGCAGGGTTTGCGCCAGGCCATACCCCTTGGCTGTCATGCCGTAGAACACTTCAGCCAGGGGCATGGCGCCGACGGCGGCGGGCAGGCCGTGGCCGGTGAAATCCCCCAGCAGCACCTGCATGTCCCCCGAGGGCGTGAACGCGGCCAGCAGCAGGTCACCGTTGAACAGCGCATAGGGCGATTGCAGGTAGCGAATATTGGGGGCAGCCAGGCAGCCCGCATGGGCCACCTTGTCGAATACCGCCTTGGCCACCCGCTGCTCGTTGAGCAGGTGGTGATGGTGGCGGGTGATCTCGTCGCGCTGGGCCAGCACGGTGGCCTGCAGCCTGCGCAGGCGGCCCATGGCGCGAATCTTGGCGGCGAGGATCACCGCGCTGTAGGGCTTGGCCATGAAGTCATCGCCGCCGGCCTCTAGGCAGCGCACCAGGGCATCCTCCTCGTTCAGCGAGGTGAGGAAGATGATCGGCACCAGCGTTTCGCCGGCCAGGACCTTGATCTGCCGGGCCGCTTCGAAACCGTCCATCACCGGCATCAGCGCATCGAGCAGCACCAGGTGCGGGCGCTGCTCGACAAACAGCGCCACCGCCTGCTCGCCGTTTTCTGCCGTGAACACCTGATGGCCCTGGCGCCGGACGATCTGCGCCAGCAACAAGCGGTCGGCGGCCCCGTCTTCGGCGACCAGCACGGTCAACGCCTGTTCGGCAGCCATCACGCGGCTCAACTGATGTCGAACAGTTTTTCGAAATTGGAGATGGCGAGGATCTTGCGCACATCGGAGCTGGCATGCACCACGCGCACGTCCGAATCGTCGCCGCCCGCGTGATCGCGCAGCAGCAACAACATGCCGAGCGCGGAGCTATCGAGGTAGGTGGTGTCTTTCAGGTCCACGACCACCGAGTCCGGCCGACCCGGCTGGCGCTCGTAGGCTTCGCGAAACTCCTGATGTTTGCC
The DNA here is from genome assembly GCF_059025405.1 of Pseudomonas sp. 5.2. Classification (NCBI taxonomy): domain Bacteria; kingdom Pseudomonadati; phylum Pseudomonadota; class Gammaproteobacteria; order Pseudomonadales; family Pseudomonadaceae; genus Pseudomonas; species Pseudomonas sp. 5.2. Next base: position 105,606 of record NZ_JBYBHH010000001.1, on the reverse strand, counting down.
GAAATCGAAACGACCCTTGACCTTGATCGTCAGCTTTTTCCCGTCCTGCGAAAAATCAGTCTCGACTGCCATGCTAGCGATTCCTTCGATGATGGCGGATGCAACCCTTTAAGGTTTAGCAGCCTGGGGTGGGAGTGCAAGCGAGACGGCCAACAGATCCCCCTCAGCGACGCACCCCCTGTAGGAGCAGCCTTGTGCTGCGAAGAGGCCGTGAGGGCAAGCTGGGGCTACTGGCCTCTTCGCAGCGCAAGGCTGCTCCTACAAGGAATTGTGCGCCGCTGCTCAGAAGCAAGCGAGACGGCCTGGGAGATCGCTCTGCCTGTAGGAGCAGCCTTGTGCTGCGAAGGGGTCGTGAGGGCAAGCTGGGGCTACTGGCCTCTTCGCAGCGCAAGGCTGCTCCTACAAGGAATTGTGCGTCGACGATTAGAAACAAGGAATTGTGCGGCCGGCGATAAGAAATCAGGGGTGATTCTGCCTGGGCAAGCGCTGCGAGAGCTCATCCAACAGGCGCTGCTCGCGCTTGTCTTCGGCGCGCCGCGCTTCATCCAGGTAACGCTGTACCAACTTGCGCAACCCCTCGACCCGGGCATAGGCCTGCTGCCAGGTGCCGCGGGCGTTGTTCAGGTTGTTCTGGTGCCAGGTCAGGCTCTGGCGCTGCTGGGTCATGGCTGTTTCCAGCTGCCCGAGAAAGCGCTGGTAATTGACCAGCCAGCTGCCATTGACGCCCTGCCCGCCGCGGTTGATCCACTGCAGCTGGTAGTCCTCGCGAAAACGCTCCAGCTCAGCCAACTTGACCTGCGCCTGGGTCACCAGTTGCTGAAAATGCCCAAGGCGCTGGGCGGCCTTGCGCTCGGCCTCTTCGGCCATGTCCACCACCGGCGCCAGGCGCGCGGCTCGTCCGGGCAGTGCCATGGCCTATCAACCGCCCGCCGGAGGCGTGAAAATCGCCCCCAGCTGATCGCGGCTCTGCGCCATGCCGACGTTCTCGTCCAGGCCTTGACGCAGAAAGTCCACCAAGCGGGACTGCAAGGCGATCGCCAGGTCGGTCTCCGGGTCACCACCGGCCACATAGGCACCGACGCTGATCAGGTCGCGGCTCTGCGACAGGCGCGACCACAACTGCTTGAATTTTTGCGCCTGGCGCAGATGATCAGCATCGACCACTTGGGGCATTACCCGGCTGATCGACGCTTCGATGTCGATCGCGGGGTAGTGGCCTTCTTCGGCCAAGCGCCGGGACAACACGAAGTGGCCGTCGAGCACCCCCCGCGCCGAGTCGGCGATCGGGTCCTGCTGGTCGTCGCCCTCCGACAATACCGTGTAGAACGCAGTGATCGAGCCGCCACCAGGCTCGCCATTGCCCGCCCGCTCCACCAGCTTCGGCAGCTTGGCGAACACCGACGGCGGGTAACCCCGGGTGGCCGGCGGCTCGCCGATCGCCAAGGCGATCTCACGCTGGGCCTGGGCAAAACGGGTCAGCGAATCCATCAGCAACAGGACATTCTTGCCCTTGTCGCGGAAGTATTCGGCAATGCGCGTGCAATACATGGCCGCGCGCAGGCGCATCAACGGCGCGTCATCGGCGGGCGAGGCGACCACCACCGAGCGCTTGAGGCCTTCTTCACCAAGGATGTGCTCGATGAATTCCTTCACCTCGCGGCCCCGCTCGCCGATCAGCCCAACGACGATGATCTCGGCTTCGGTGAAGCGCGTCATCATGCCCAGCAACACCGACTTACCCACACCGGTACCGGCGAACAGGCCCAGGCGCTGGCCACGGCCGACGGTGAGCAGGCCATTGATGCTGCGGATGCCCACGTCCAGCGGCACGCTGATGGGGTCGCGGTTGAGCGGGTTGATCACCGGCCCATCCATCGGCACCCAGTCTTCAGCCTTCATGCCGCCTTTGCCATCGAGGGCGCGCCCGGCGCCATCCAGCACCCGCCCGAGCATGCTCATGCCCATGGGCAGGCGGCCGCCGTCGTCCAGCGGTACCACCCGCGCACCGGGGGCGATGCCGACGATGCTGCCAACCGGCATGAGGAATACCTTGGACCCGGCAAAGCCCATGACTTCGGCCTCGACCTGCACCGGGTGGTAGCTGTCGTCGTTGATCACCAGGCAGCGGCTACCCACTGCGGCGCGCAGGCCTTCGGCTTCGAGGGTGAGGCCAACCATGCGCAGCAGGCGGCCTTCGACGATTGGCTGCACCGGCAGCTCGATCGCCTCGGCGTAACTGCCCAGGCGCTTGCCGAAACTGGTGCGGTCAAGGCGCATCGGGGCGGTCCAGGTCGATCGACACATCGGCCGGTGCGGGGTGCAGGGAATGGTCGTGAAGCTGGTCGAACAGCTGCGCCACGGCCTTCTCGATGCGCGTTTCCATGCTGGCGTCGATACGGCTGTGGGCGGTCTCGATGCGGCAGCCACCCGGTAGCAAGGCCTCGTCTTCGAGCAGCCGCCAGTTTTCTTCGTGGCGCTCGCGCAGGGCCTTGGCCAGTTCGAAGTCCTGGGGGTTGAGGTGAATGCGGATGTTGTCGGCGCCCATTGGCAGCAGCTTGAGGGCTTCGCGCAGCACGTGGGTAATCTGGCTGGAATCGCTGCGCAGCTCGCGGCCGATCACCTGGCGGGTCATGTGCGCGACCAGGTGCACCAGGGTTTTCTCGATCTGCGTGTCTTGCTCGGCGATGGGCGCCATCAGGTTGACCATCAGCCGCTCGAGGCTGCCGACCTTGGCCGCCAGGGCCTGCTCAGCCTCTTGGCGCACCTTCAGTTGGGTGCTGTGAAAGCCCTCGCGCTCCCCGGTGGCAAAGCCCTCGTTGTAGGCGTCCTGGCGAATGGCTTCGAGTTCTTCGAGGGTCAGCGGCTGGACTTCTTCCAGCGGCACTTCCTCGACTTCTTCCTCGATGACTTCGGGTTCCGGCTCGGGCTCGGGTTGCGGCTCGGGTTCCGGGTCGAAGCTGGGCAGCGCCCAAACATCGACGCCCTCAAGGTCGCGGGCGCGGATCAGGTCGCTGGGGTGATGTTCTTTGCTGGACATGCTGTGATGTTCTCAAACCACGTTCAGCCAACGCGATCCCTGTGGGAGCGGGCTTGCCCGCGAATGCGTCGGCAGGGACAACCTCATCACCCGATCTGGCGCCTTCGCGGGCAAGCCCGCTCCCACAGTGGGCTGCGCCAGTCGGCAGAATCCGGCAACGTTAGATCATTTCCTCGGCACCCTTGCCGCCGAGCACGATCTCGCCGGCCTCGGCCATGCGTCGGGCGATGGTGAGGATTTCTTTCTGCGCCGTTTCCACGTCGCTGACCCGTACCGGCCCTTTGGCCTCCAGGTCGTCGCGCAGCAGTTCCGACGCACGTTTGGACATATTCTTGAAGATCTTGTCCTTGACCCGTTCGTCGGCGCCTTTGAGCGACACCACCAGCACGTCCGAAGACACCTCGCGCAGCAGCGCCTGGATGCCACGGTCGTCGACATCGGCCAGGTTGTTGAAGACGAACATGAGGTCTTCGATCTGCTCCGAGAGGTCGTTGTCGACTTCGCGGATCGAGTCCATCAGCGCACCTTCCACCGAACTGTCGAGGAAGTTCATGATGTCGGCAGCCCGCTTGATACCGCCCAAGGTGGTCCGCGCAGCATTGGAGTTGCCCGAGAACTGCTTCTCAAGGATCTGGTTCAGCTCTTTCAGCGCCGCCGGTTGCACAGTGTTCAGCGACGACACGCGCAGGATGATGTCCAGGCGCACCTTGTGGTCGAAGTTGCTCAGCACTTCACCGGCCTGGTCAGGGTCCAGGTAGGCGACCACGATGGCCTGGATCTGCGGGTGCTCGTAGCGGATCACATCGGCCACGGCACGCGGCTCCATCCACTTGAGGCTGTCCAGGCCGCTAGTGTTGCCCCCCAGCAGGATGCGGTCGATCAGGCCGTTGGCCTTGTCCTCGCCCAGGGCCTGGTTGAGCATCTTGCGGATGTAACCGTCAGAGCCCACGCCCAGGCTGGTCTGGTCGCCGACGATGTCGACGAACTCGCTCATCACCTGCTCGACCTGGTCGCGGTGCACGTTGCCCATCTGCGCCATGGCCACGCCCACACGTTGCACTTCCTTGGGGCCCATGTGCCGCAGTACCTGGGCAGCATCGGTTTCACCCAGCGAGAGCAGGAGGATCGCCGCTTTGTCGACGCGGCTCAGCTTGGCGGTAACGGCTCGGTTATCACTCATCGGCGTTGATCCAGTCTTTCACGACCTGGGCCACGCGGCCCGGGTCTTCGGCCACCAGGCCTTTGATTGCGTTGAGCTGTGCCTCGTAGCCCTCGCTCGGGCTTGGCAACAGAATGCTTGTCGGGCCACCCAGACTGACGCGGTCGTTGGCCAGTTCGCCATCCAGACCGATCATGCCGCCCAGCTCCATGTCGCTGTCCGAGGCAGCCTGCTTGCCGCCCCCTGTGATGTTGTTGAGCACCGGGCGCAGCACGCCGAACACCAACACCAGGATGAACACCACGCCCAGCACTTGCTTGACGATGTCCCAGAACCACGGCTGCTGATAGAAGGCGATGTCGGCGATTTCTTCGCCGCGGTCGGCGGCAAACGGCACGTTGATCACCGTCACGCTGTCGCCACGGCTGGCATCGAAGCCGACCGCGTCCTGCACCAGGCGGGTAAAGCGCGCCAGGTCCTCGGTACCCCAAGGGGCACGCGTGGTCTCGCCACTGGTGGGGTCGATCTTGAGCTGGTCGTCGACCACCACCGCCACCGACAGGCGGGTCATGCGGCCCTGCTGCTGACGGGTGTGGCTGATGGAGCGGTCCAGCTCGAAGTTCTTGGTGCTTTGCTGGCGTTTGTCTGCCGGGTAAGGCGCAAGCATCGGCTGGCCGGTGGCCGGGTCCATGATCTGCTGGCCGTTGGCATCCACCAGCGGCTGGCCGGGCTGGATCGCGGCGGCCGGGGTGGCGGCTGCACCCGTGGTTTGCGGCGCAGACGCAGCACCCGGTGGCTGGTTGCTCAGCGCGCCGGGCACGCCTTGCGGGCCCTGGCTGCTGGCGCGCTGTTCGTCCACCGACTGTTCGCTGCGCAGCGCAGGCTGGTCGGGGTTGAATTGCTCGGAGGTCGACTCGACCGCACTGAAATCCAGGTCGGCGGAGACTTCGGCTTTGTAGCGATCGTTACCCAACACCGGCTGCAAGATATTGTGCACGCGCTGGGTGAGCATGCTTTCCATGCGGCGGCTGTAGTCGAACTGCTTGCCCGCCATGGTCAGGGCGGTGTCCTGCAGCTGTTCGGAGAGCAGATTGCCCTTCTGGTCGACGACAGTGACTTGCGACTTGTCCAGCTCTGGCACGCTGGTGGCGACCAGGTTGACGATCGCCATCACCTGCCCGGCTTCCAGGCCACGGCCTGGGTACAGTTCGACCAGTACCGAGGCGCTGGGCTTGCGTTCGTCACGCACGAACACCGAACTTTTCGGGATGGCCAGGTGCACGCGTGCAGCCTTGACGTTGTTCAGGCTGGAAACGGTACGGGCCAGTTCGCCTTCCAGGCTGCGGCGATAACGGGTGGCCTCCATGAACTGGCTGGTGCCCAGGCCCTGCTCCTTGTCGAGCAGCTCGAAACCGACATTGCCATCGCTCGGCGCCACGCCTGCGGCCGCCAGCTTCAGGCGCGCACGGGAGAGGTCGTCGGCCTTGACCAGCAGCGCGCCGGAATTGGGCTCGACGTTGTAGGGAATGTCTGCGGCGGCCAGGGTTTCCATGACCTGCTTGGTGTCCATGCCCGACAGGCTGCCATACAGCGGCCGATAGTCCGGCTGTTGCGACCACAGCACCACGGCGAAGCCGATCGCCACGCTCGCCGCCAACCCGACCATGAGGCCGACCTGACGCAGCATGGGCATCTGCGAAATGTTTTCCAGAAACGCCATGCCGAACAGCGGCGGTTTGGCCGCTGGCTGGCCGCTCTTGGCGGGGGCGTTATCGACGACTGCTTCAGCCATGGGTTACGTCCGTCCTCAAACCGGCATCTGCATGATGTCTTGATACGCCTGGACCAGCTTGTTGCGTACCTGGGTGAGTGCCTGCATGGAGACGCTGGCTTTTTGCGAGGCGACCATTACATCGGTCAGGTCGACGCCGGTCTTGCCAATTTCGAAGGCGTTGGCCAGTTGGGTGGAAGCCTGCTGCGTCTCATGCACCTTGCCGATGGCCTGGCCGAGCATGTCGGCAAAGCTGCTCTGGCCCGGGGCCAGTTCGGGGGCAGCGGACACCTTGGGCAGCGACATGGCATCAGCCTGCATCGCGCGCATGTCCAGCATCAGACGATTGAATTCAACACCTTGGCTCATGACCTTCTCTCTCCGGCGGCCGCATTTTTTTGACACTCATGCGGCGGATAGCTCGTGTAAAGCAACAAAGGTGCCAGCCTTGCCACCCTGTCCATTTGGTTTAGCGCGATCCCTGCAAAGCAGGCTTGGTGATGTTTGCTGTGGAGCTGAAATCCAGGGGCTGCTTCGCAGCCCATCGCAGGCAAGCCAGCTCCTACAGAAAAACCCATAACCTGTTGATTTAGCGGGTGCCTGTGGGTGCGATGCATCAGCCGAAGAGGCTGGCCTCGACGTCGAACCCGGCATCGCGCATCTGCGCCAGCTTGTAACGCAGGGTGCGTGGGCTGATGCCCAGGCGCTCGGCGGCTTCCTTGCGGCGGCCGCGTTCGGCGCGCAAGGTGTCGATGATGGTCTGGTACTCATGGCGGCGCAGGTCATCGCCCAGGCCACTGGCTTCGGCAACCACGGCTGCCACTGACGGCGCCGCGCCGGCCGACAATGGAATGGCGCCCGCCAGACAGAAATCCGCCGCTTCGATCACCCCGCCCTGCTGCAGGATCAAGGCGCGCTGTAAGGCGTTGTCCAGTTCGCGCACGTTGCCGGGCCAGGCATGCGCCTGCAGGCAGGCCCGCGCATCGGCAGACAGGCGCACGGGTGCGTGCTTCATCTTGCTGACATGACGTGCCAGCAAACGCTCGGCCAGCGGCAGGATATCGCCCTTGCGCTCGCGCAGCGCACACCAGGCCAGGGGGAACACCGACAGCCGGTAATACAAGTCTTCACGGAAGCGGCCAGCCGCCACTTCGCCTGCCAGGTCGCGGTTGGTGGTAGCCAGCACGCGGATGTCCAGGCTGATCGGCTTACGCCCACCTACCCGCTCCACCTCGCGTTCCTGCAGCACCCGCAACAGCTTGGCCTGCAAGGCCAGCGGCATCTCGGAAATCTCGTCGAGCAGCAAGGTGCCACCCTCCGCCTGCTCGAACTTGCCGGCCTGCGCCGCGATGGCGCCGGTGAAGGCGCCTTTCTCGTGGCCGAACAGCGTGGCCTCGAGCATGTTGTCAGGGATGGCCGCGCAGTTGATCGCCACAAAGGGCTCGGCCGCCCGCGGGGACTGCTGGTGAATGTAGCGCGCCAGCACTTCCTTGCCGGTACCCGACTCGCCAGAGATCAACACGGTCGAGTCACTGCGCGCTACCCGCGCAGCCAGTTCGAGCAACTGCCGGCTGGCAGGCTCGCAGGCCACTGGCCCTTCTTCTTCCGCTGCACTGACACGGCCTGCGGCGTGGCGCTCCACCAGGCTCAACAGCGCCTTGGGCTCGAAGGGCTTGACCAGGTAATCGGCAGCGCCTTGGCGCATCGCCTCCACGGCACGCTCGACTGCGGCATGCGCCGTCATCAGCAGTACCGGCAGTTGCGGCTGCTGGCGACGCAATTGCGCCAGCAGCTGATGCCCATCCATGCCGGGCATGTTCACGTCGCTGACCACCAGGCTGAACGCCTCGGCCAGCACCGCCTCCAGCGCCTCTTCGGCACTGCCCACGGCCCGGTAGTCGAAGCCGCCGATTTCCAGGGTGTCGCCAAGCGCCTGGCGCAATACGCGGTCATCCTCGACCAGCAGCACCTTGATCGCCATCAGCCCGCCTCCGCCAGTTGCCCATCGATCAGCGGCAGCTCGACCCGCACGCAGGTGCCGCGCCCAACCTTCGAACGCAGGCTAAGGGTGCCCTGATGCGCTCGCACCACAGCCTTGACCACGGCCAGGCCTAGCCCGGTGCCGGTGGCCTTGGTGGTCAAGAACGGCTCGCCCAGGCGGCCCAGCAAATCGGCGTCGATACCGCTGCCGGCATCACTCACGCACAGGCACAACACCTGCTCACGACGGAACACGTGCACCTTGAGCCGGGCCGGTTCTTCGCTGGCTTGCAGGGCGTTCTCAATCAGGTTGAGCAAGGCGCCAACCAGGGTGTCGCGGTTGCACAGCAGCTCGCCCAGGTGGCTGTCGCACTGCCAGCGCACGGCATGCCCTTGCACGTGCGACTGCGCCGCCTGCTGCAGGGCCTGGAACAATGCTTTCGGGGTCACACGATCACCCAGCGGCAGCTCGCCGCGGGCGAACACCAGCATGTCGCGCACCTGGTGCTCCAGCTCGTGCAGGCGTTCCTTCAAGGTACCGGCGAAGCGCTGGCGGGTTTCGGCGCTCAGGTCTTGCTCGCTGTCGGCCAGGTGGCTGGCGTAGAGCATGGCCGCCGACAGTGGCGTGCGAATCTGATGGGCCAACGAGGCGACCATGCGTCCCAGCGACGACAAGCGCTCATGGCGCGCCAACTGGTCTTGCAGGCGACGGGTTTCAGTCAGGTCGTTGAGCAGCACCAGTTGGCCGGGCTCGGCATCCAGCGAGCGGGTGGCGATGGACAGGCGGCGGCCGTCGCGCAGCGACACTTCATGGCCGTCATCCTTGCGCGGGGCAAAGCTGCGGGCAATGACCTGGCGCCACAGCTCACCGATCAGCGGCTCGCCGAGCAGTTCGCAGGCGGCGGGGTTGGCTTCGCGCACCCTGCCCTGGCCGTCGATCACGATCACCCCACCCGGCAACAAGTCCAGCAGGTTCTGCAGGCGGTTGGCCAGGCGTTCCTTTTCATTCAGTTCGTCCATGCGCTGGGCGCTGACCACGGCCAGTTCGCCCTTGAGCTCGCTGACGCGGGCTTCGAGCAGGCTGTAGGATTGGCTTAGCTGGCTGGAGACCTGATTGAACAAGGCGAAAGCCTGCTCGACACCCTGTCGGCTTTCCTGCTCGACCGGGGTATGCCCCTGCAGATCGGGGGCTCGGGAAACGTGGGCGGCCTGGGGCATCGTGCTCTCTCGCGTGGCTGACCGTCATAAAAACGGTGTGGTGCCAGCGGTGTAGCAATAGCCGTGCCGAAGATGGGGTTTTACCAAACTGCGATGCGTATTGTGCAACCCGTGTAGGAGCAGCCTTGTGCTGCGAAGAGGCCGGTGCATGCACAGAGCCTTTCTGTGCTGCCACCGGCCTCTTCGCAGCACAAGGCTGCTCCTACACGGGTTTACCGACTGCCTGAAACAGGCGCAAAGGGGGTCAATCCTCCGCCTGTTCCTCGCCACCCTGACGGCTCATGCCGTACTTGCGCATCTTCTCGACCAGCGTGGTACGGCGGATACGCAAACGTTCAGCCGCGCGCGCAACGATACCGTTGGCATCGTCCAGCGCCTGCTGGATCAGGCCCTGCTCCAGGCTGCCCAGGTAGTCCTTGAGGTCAAGGCCTTCGGGCGGCAGCATCGCGGGGTTGGCGAAGTTCGGTGCATGGCCGTTGATGGCCACGCGCTCTTCGAGATCACTGCGCAGGTGGTCGACCATCTGCTCGTCTTCATCATCGACGTAGCGGAATTTTTTCGGCAGTTCGGACACGCCGATCACCCCGTACGGGTGCATGATCGCCATGCGCTCGACCAGGTTGGCCAGCTCGCGCACGTTGCCCGGCCAGCCATGCCGGCACAGCGACATGATCGAGGCCGAGTTGAACCGGATCGAACCGCGCTTCTCGTGCTCCATGCGCGAGATCAGCTCGTTCATCAGCAACGGGATGTCTTCCACCCGCTCACGCAGGGGCGCCATCTCGATGGGGAAGACGTTCAGGCGGTAGTACAGGTCTTCGCGGAACGTCCCATCCTCGATCATGCTTTCGAGGTTTTTGTGGGTCGCGGCGATAATGCGCACGTCGATGCTTTGGGTTTTGTTGCTGCCCACCCGCTCGAAGGTGCGCTCCTGCAACACGCGCAGCAGCTTGACCTGCATCGGCAGCGGCATGTCGCCGATCTCGTCAAGGAACAGGGTGCCGCCGTTGGCCAGCTCGAAACGCCCGGCACGGCTGGTGATGGCACCGGTAAAGGCGCCCTTCTCGTGGCCGAACAGTTCGCTTTCCAGCAGCTCGGCCGGGATCGCCCCGCAGTTGACCGGCACGAACGGCGCATCGCGGCGCTTGGAGTGGTAGTGCAGGTTGCGCGCCACCACCTCTTTGCCGGTGCCCGACTCGCCGAGGATCAACACGCTGGCATCGGTGTCCGCCACTTGCTGCATCATCTGCCGCACATGCTGGATGGCGCGGCTGGTGCCGACCAGGCTGCGGAACAGGTTCGGCTCGCGCTGGCGCCCGCGCTCGCGTGCCTGGTCGTACATCTCGCGATAGACCTGGGCACGGTGCAGCGAATCGAGCAACTGGCTGTAGCTCGGCGGCATTTCGAGGTTGGAGAGGACTCGACGGCGAAGCTCTTCCGGCAACTCTGCAGAAGAAATTTCACCTAAAAGCAGCACCGGAAGGAACTCATCCCACCCGGCCACTGTCTTAACGAGCCCAAGGAGATTGCCCGGAGCATTCACGGCACCGACAAGCACGCACAGCACTTCCCGACTCGAAGACAACGACTCCACCGCCTGCTGCCAGTCCTGGCTCGAGCACGCGAGGTTTTCTTCGCCTAGAAAATTCAGGACCACCGCCAGATCGCGGCGGCGGGCGCTGTCGTCATCGATCAGAAGAATCTTGGTTTCACGCCACATGCAATAGCAACTTCCCTAGTCATATCGGCGCCCTGTGGGGCGTGCTCGACATCATTCCGACTGAATGGTCAGTGTTCGGACGTCTGAAATTCGAAAACAGCCACTAGTAAAGTCAAAAACTTAGAAGCAGTCAAATTTATGGCGCCGAGCTTTGCGTTCTGCTCAGCGTCAGCTGAACAGATGGTATACCTTTGTGGCCTGTTTCGCTTGATTGATATTGGTCATTTGCTGGACTAAAGATTGACGTTCGTCACTTGCAACGTCGATTAGTTGGCGATAAACGTCCATCAGCGCTTCGAGGTTCACCCGAACCGCCGCCTCATCCTCCACCGCCCCTTGCAGCAATTCGTCCATCTGCGCCCTGCAGGCCAGGTCGAGCTCGCCGATGGCGGCCCAGTCGCGCGCTTGCAGTGCCTCGTTCAGGGCCTGACGGGTGTCTTCGATTCGCTGCAACGCGTTCATGTGGCCTCCTGGCGTGTCACTGCTCGGCTGTGGCGATGGCATCCCAACCGCTTTTGACGGTGATCATCAGCTGGGCGACTTCGTCGATGATGGCGGGGTCGCTGTCCAGGTTGGCCTGGATCAGACGGGTGGCCATGTAGGCATACAGGCTGTCGAGACGGTCCAGCTCATCTGGGTTGTCGGTCTTGTCCTTGTCCAGCCCTTCACGCAGGCCACCGATGATGTCGATCGCCTTGCCCAGCATCACACCCTTCTGCGCCACGTCGCCGCGGCTGATCGCGCCCTTGGCCTGGGCCATACGGTCCAGCGAACCTTCCATCAGCATCTGCACCAGGCGGTGCGGGGTCGCTTCGGAGATCTGGGCGTGGGAATTGACCTTCTGGTACTGGCGAAGGGCTCTCATCGGGTGCATGGGGGATCCTCAGTGAACGGGGCAGAACAGTGGCCGTATACCTAGGTAATCGGCCCTGAGCTGGATTTCTTTAGGCTATTAGGAGTCGCTGTTGGCCTTGTTCAGCGCGTTCAGCGTGGTCATTACGCTGTCGCTGGTCGCCTTGAGCTTGGCCACCAAGGTGTCCATGGCGTTGTACTTCTTGGTCAGGGTGTCGGTCAGCGACTCGATACGGCGATCAAGCGCGGTCTGCGACTCTTCCAACTGCTTGAGCTGGGTGGTCAGGCTCGCCTGGCGCGACGCGAGGATACCCCCTGTCTTGGCGTATTCTTCAGTGGCCGCGGTCATGCGACTGAGCAGGCCTTCCTTACCGATGAACAGGCCACTGATGTCAGCGCCCATCGTTTTGACTGCGGCATCCCACTTGTCGTTGTTGAGCTCAAGCAACCCCGTCTTCTGTACGGTATTGATGCCTAGCTGCGACAGCGTACGCAGGCCACCGGTACCCACACTGCGGGTGAGCTCGCTACGGATCGAGCTGACCAGCGAACGCATGGTCGCATCCCCTGTCAGCGATGCACCCGAGGCGCTGCTGTCGTCGGCGCCCGTGGTGACCTTGGTCTGCGCATTGATGGTCGTCATCAAGGCGTTATAAGCGGTCACGAAGGACTGCACCGAGGTTTTCAGGGTGTCGTTGTTGCTCGCCACCACAAGGCTCGACTTACCTTCTTTGACCAGGGTGATGTCCACGCCACTGACCGCACCGGTCACGGTGTTGGAAGCCGATTCCAGCTCGAGGCCGTCGAGCTTGTACTTGGCATTCTGCGGCTCTGCAATGGTCGTCACACCGGTGGCCATGTCGGCGGTGCCACCCAAGGTCAGCTCGGTGCCATCACCCATTTTGGTCGACGAGAAGATCAGTCGCGAACCACTGGCGTCAGTGACGATGTTGGCTGTGATGCCCTTGGATTGCAGTTGATCGTTGATCGAGTCGCGCGCCTGCTGCAGCGTTGCACCCGCAGCGATGGACACGTTGTGCGTGGCATTGCCCTGGCTAATGGTCAGGGTTTGCGACTCGCCCGAATCGTTGATGATGGTCGAGGTGTTCTTGTAAACCTGAGTCGAAATCTTGGATGCCGTTGCCAGCTGCGTCACTTCAAGCGAGTACGTGCCCGACGACGCGCCATCACCCAATTTGATCTTGGCGATAGCTTCGTCAGACGACGAGCCAGACAAACCATTGAAGCTCGCTGCGGTATTAAGCTTGACCAGCGCCGCGCGGTACGTTTCCAGCGCACTTTTGATCGTACCGATGGCCGACAAGGTGGTGGTGGCGGTGGCGGTCTGATTATTGATCTGGGTTTGCTTGGGGGCTTTTTCTGCACCCGCCAACGCCGCAACAAGCTCGTCGATCTTTAGACCCGAACCCAGTCCGGTAATAGTAGAACTCGCCATCTTCACACTCCTTATCGGTGACCGTCGGAAATCCGACGAAAACGCGTCCGTGCGGCTTTACAACAAAAGCCGTGCCAACTCATGCCTGGGTATCAAACAACAGGCTGTTGGCATCCTTCAGGTTTTCCGCCAGTTTCAGTGCCACTTCGGAGGGCAACTGACGGATGACTTCGCCGCTCTGGCGGGCGATGACCTTGACGACCACCTGGCCGGTGGAGTCATCGATCGAAAAATCGAGTTGTCGCTCTGAAGCCTTGACGAAGTCCTGGATCGCATTGACTGCGGTCTCCAGGGTTTCTCGGGCTACAGGCTGGGATTCTTGCTTGGCAGGCTCGTTGGCCGCCAGCTCGTTCTCTTGCCGCTTGCTCGCTGTTGCTTCGGGAGCAGCGGAGGCGGGATAGGACAGGCCCAGTTTCACGCTCATATCCATTTCTGGCACCTCTTGTTCTCGGAAAGACGAAAGGGTACGTCACCGTACCCTTCGTCAAACTACTTAGCGATCAGGATCAGCCCAGCAGTTTCAGTACCGACGACGGCAGCTGGTTAGCCTGGGACAGGATCGCGGTGGAAGCCTGTTGCAGGGTTTGCTGCTTGGTCAGCTCGGCGGTTTCCGAAGCGAAGTCGGCGTCCTGCACACGGCTGCGGGCAGCGGTGGAGTTTTCCGAGATGCTGTTCAGGTTGGCAACGGTGCTGTCGAAGCGGTTTTGCACAGCACCCAGCTGAGCGCGCTGGCTGTCGATCTGAGCGATAGCGGCATCCAGAGCCTGGATGGCTTTCTGCGAATCGGCAGCAGTGGTGATGCTCAGGTTGGAAACGGTGGTTTCCTGGGTGATGGCAGTGGTGCTGTTGGTGGTAGCCAGGCCCAGAGCGGCCAGACCGGTACCTTGGCTGCCGTCGGCAACAGTGATGTTCTCTTTCGAGAACAGCTTCAGGGTGTTGTCGGCGTTCTTGCTGGCGGTGACGCCGGTGCTCGCGGTGTTGATCGCCGAGATGATGCCGTCCAGGGTATCGCCCTTGGTGAACTTGACTTCAGTGCCGTTCAGGGAGATCGAGGTGTCAGCAGTCAGCTTGGCTTCGGTGGTGCCAGCAGCCAGGCCGATTTTAGCCAGGGCGCCTTGGCCAGCGGCACCAGTGCCATTGGTCAGGTTGATGGCTTTGCCATCAGCGGAGCTCAGTTGCAGACGGCCTTCGGAGCTCAGGGTTGCGCTGACGCCGGTGTTGGTGGTTTCAGCGTTGATGGCAGCCAGGACATCAGACATTTGCTCGCCAGCGGCTGCGCCGACCGGAACACCGTTGATGTTGAAGGAGATATCAGCAGCGAAGCCAGCCGATGGAGTAACAGTTGCTGCCGCAGCGAAGCCGCCGGTGGCACCTGGGGTGGCACTACCCACTGCAGTTGCAGTGAAGGTAGAGGCAGAGCTCATTACGATCTTGCCAGTACCATCATCAGCAGCACTTACGCCAGTGCTGGCGGTTTGAGCATTGATTTTGCCGATTACACTGGCAGTGTCATCGTTCTCGTCCAAGGTGATCGGGCTAGCAGCACCGTTAAGCGTCAGGGCTACAGTTTCACCAGTTGCTGGCGCAGCGAAGGTTACCGCTGCAGCAGAGTAGCGAGTAGCGGCCGGGGCAACAGCACCAGTAACGACTGCGGACAGGTCAGTAGCAACGCCATCAGTCTTAGCTTCGCTGAACGAGCCTTTCAGGCCAGTCGAGCTGATGTCGGTCATGCCGAACGAGATGGTTTCGTTGGCGCTGGAACCGATCTGGAAGCTGACGTTCTGGAACGAACCGTCGAGGACTTTACGGCCACCGAAGGTGGTGGTGTTGGCGATACGGGTCAGTTCGCCCGACAGCGCGGTGAATTCTTGTTGCAGGGAAGTACGATCGTCATCGCTGTTCGAGCCGTTGGCGGACTGCAGGGACAGTTCGCGCATACGCTGCAGGATGCTGGTCGATTCTTGCATCGCGCCTTCAGCGGTCTGGGCGATGGAGATGCCGTCGTTGGCGTTTTTCACGGCAACGCTCAGGCCTTTGATTTGGCTGGTCAGACGGTTGCCGATCTGCAGGCCGGCGGCGTCGTCTTTGGCGCTGTTGATTTTCAGGCCGGAAGACAGGCGGGACATCGAAGTACCCAGCGCGTCGGAAGCACGGTTCAGGTTCTTCTGAACGCCCAAGGAGGTGATGTTAGTGTTAACGGTCAAAGCCATGACGAATTCCTCGTTGAATGGATACAGCGGCTTCCGGCCCTGGCAACCGCCGGGTGTGGCCTAGAGAACCTTCGTAATGGTTATCGTCGGGTGCGCGGGTTGCTTGAGGGGTTTTTCAAAAAAAAAATGGTGGCACGCTGCCAGCCCAGTGAAATCAGGGGGTTATGAATTTTTTTTGGCGTCAAATTGTTGTGGGAGCGGGCTTGCCCCGCGAAACAGGCAACGCGGTGGATGGCACCGGCTTTGCCGGTGTTCGCGGGGCAAGCCCGCTCCCACAAGGGGAGAGTTGTGGCAGCTGAGGCCTGTGTAGTAGGCACAAAAAAAGCGCCGGGCGGTGGCCGCCGGGCGCTTTTTTTGAGGCTGCTGAGGGTCAGTCGCGATAGAGAATCGCCGAGCCCCACGACAGGCCCACACCGAACCCGCTGATCGCCACACGCTTCCAGTTACCATCGAGCATGTGCTTCTGCAGCAGCAGCGGCACGCTGGACGACACGGTATTGCCGGTCTCGAGCATGTCCTTGACGAACTTCTCCGGGTTTTCTTCCTCGAAGCGGCGCGCCACGGCATCGACAATCGCCGCACTGCCCTGATGAATGCAGAAGGCGTCGATATCCTTCGAGGTCAGCCCGCTGGCGTCGAGCAGCTCATGCAGGTGCGCCGGTACTTTGATCAGGGCAAAGTTGAACACCTGGCGGCCGTTCATGAAGAACTTGCCGTCGTTGACCTTCAGGTGCTCCGCGCCAGAACCGTCGGTGCCAAAACGCGCCTGGCCCAGGTTCCACACTGCGTTTTCGCCCATCCAGGTGGCCGTGGCGGCATCACCGAACAGCATGGTGGTGTTGCGGTCTTCGGGGTCGACGATTTTCGAGTACGGGTCGGCAGTGATCAGCAGGCCATTCTTCAGCCCTGCCGCTTCCATGAAGCCCTTGATCGCATACAGGCCATACACATAACCCGAGCAGCCCAGCGACACGTCGAACGCCGCCACGCGGGTCGACAGGCCGAGCTTGCTCTGGACGATGGCGGCCGTGTGCGGCAGGCCTTCTTCGTCACCGTTCTGGGTGACCACGATCAACGCATCGATCGATTGCGGATCAAGGTCAGGGTTGGCGGCGAACAGGGCCTTGGCCGCTTCGACGCACAGGTCCGAGGTTTCTTGGTCTTCGGCCTTGCGCGGCAGGAAGGACGCGCCGATCTTGCCGAACATGAACTCTTCGTCCTTGCCGAACTTCGCACCCTGGACGTAGTTGTCCAGGCCAGCGGTGGGCACGTAACTCGCGATGCTTTTGATGCCAATCATTCTGGCTTCCCAATGAAAACAGCCAAAGACCACCACTCGATGAATTGAGGGCGCCAAATACCGGAGCGTCACCCCACAGGGGGCAAGCAAGGCCTGGCAGCCTCGCTCGAATGCAAACCGGTAACAAAATGCTGCAACAGCTGCTGCATAGAATACAGGGAAGATGACCGTTTTGACTCATTGGTCACATTGAAATGCTACGAAAGCCTGGCGGGGGGTGTGGAGACTGGAGGGTTTTGCGGGGGGATTGAGGGATTTGGGGGCACTTTGCGCCCCCAAAATCTCACAGCAAGATCAAAGCTTGTTGAACAGGCTCAACTGCGAAATCCGCGCAAACGCCAGCTGCGAGGCCTCGAGCATCGCCTGTTGCAGGGTCAGCTGGATGGTCGCCGACGCCATGTCGGTATCGCCAATGGCGCTCTGGGTGGTCTTGTTGGCCAGACCCAGGCTGATGTTCTCCTGCTCCTGGATCTCCAGCGAGTTACCCCGCGCACCAATCGAACCGCGAGTAATGTCAATACGCTCACGAGCACTGGCCAGGTTGGAGATCGCCGAGTCGGTGGCCGTTTTGAGAGCTGCCTGCGCCTCCGGGCTGTCGACCGGCTTGCCCAGCGCCGTGCGCAGTTGGCCGAGGCTGTCGAGCACGTTCTGCGTGCGGTGCGTGTTGGCCGTCACCGCGAACTGGTCACCTTCGCCAGGCGCACTGTCGAGCTGGAAGGTCACGCCCGCCACCGTAACCGCATTACCCGCCCCGACCGTGCCCGAGGCCACCGGCTTGCTGTCGGCACTGTACGGCTGCGCATACAGCGAATACTCGGTCGCACTGGTGAACTTGATCACCGCGCCATTGCTGGGGAAGGTGCTGCGATAGACGTCGGCATCGGTGATGCTGCTGCCGGTAACCTGCGCGGTCGATGGGTTACCCGCACTGCGCGTGGCATTCAGGGTGTCGGGCTTGGCTTCGAGGGTGAACACATGGCCCGCCACCGCCGCGTCGGCATCGTCACCTTCCTGCAGGTTCAGGTTGATCTCGAAATCGACACCGCGCAGCGAAATCATCTTGCCGCCTTCGGTGTTGACGTCGAACTTGCCGTTGCTCGCAGTTTCGCTGGTGATGTCCTTGCCGGTGGCATCCTTGACGCTGTACTCGGTGGCACTGGTGAAGGTGATGGTGTACGGCTGGCCGCCGGCGAACTGGTTGTTGTAGGTGTTCGCCGAGGTCATCAGGCCACCGGACAACAGCACCTTGCCATCGTCCGGGGTCGGCGCCTGCAGGCTCGACTGCGTACGGCTGTTGTTGGTCGCCTGGTCGAAGATGCTGAAACCGCTGTCGTTGGTCGCCAGGCTCAAGGTATCGGAGACCTGCAGGCTGAGCTGGGTCTGGTCACCCTGGTAGCTGTAGGTACCGTCGCTATTGCGCACGTAGGGCGGCGTTGACGACTTGGAGCCACCGAACATGTAGTCGCCATTGGCGTCACGGGAATTGAGCAGGCCGAAGACGTTCGCCTCGATCTCTTTGATCTCGCTGGCGATCGATGCGCGGTCGGCATCGCTCTTGCCACCGTTACCCGCCTCCAGTGCCAGCTCGCTGGCACGCTGCAGGGCATCGTTGATGGTCGAGAGCACGCTCTCTTCCTGCAGCAGGGCATTCTTGACCGTGGTCATGTTGCCGTTGTACTGGTCCAGCAGCGCGCTCTGCTGCTGCAGCAACAGCAGGCGCGCGGCACCGACCGGGTCATCGCCCGCCGTCTGGATACGCGACTTGGAAGTGATCTGCTCGGTGGTCTTGGCCGTGTCCGAGAAGTTCTTCGAGTAGGTGTTGGCGCTGGTCTCATAAAACTGAGCAGTAGAAATACGCACGGCCAGCACTCCTTAAAGGGCGTTGATCAAGGTCGAAAAGGTTTCTTGCGCCGCCTTGATGATCTGCGACGACGCGGTGTAGTAATGCTGGAACTTCACCAGGCTGGCCGCCTCGTCATCGAGGTTGACCCCCGACACCGCACTGCGGCTTTCGGCGGCGGACTTGAACACGGCCTGGGTCGCGGTGGTGTCGATGGCGGCCTGGCTGGCCTTGGCCCCCACGCGCTCGACCAGCGAGGCATAGGCCGAGGTGAAACTGGTGCCACCGCCAGAGCCGGTGGCCACGGTCGATTTGGTCTGCAGTTCCAGCAGCGAGGTAGCGTTGCGGTTGTCGGCCTTGCCGTCGGCATTGAACGACAGGGTAAAGCTGTCGTTGGCAGACGGGCTGCCGCCGATGGTGGTCTCGACATTGAAACTGCGCGGCTTGCCGTCGCCATCAAGGATCGGCTTGCCAGCGGCATCGAGCATTGGCACGGCGACGGACAATTTGTTGTCCTGGCCAGGCACCACGCTGCCGGTGCCGATCTGCGTGCCCTTGGCATCGAACAGCTTGTAGCCTTGGGAACCGCCGTTGGCGGCGTCGAACACCACGCGCACCGGCATCGAGTCGCGAATCGCCTGCTGTACCAGCGCTGTATCGGCACCGCCGTAGATATCCAGCGAATCGCCCAGCACTGGCTGGGTGATGGTGCCGGTGCCACCGTTGCCGCTGCCCGCCGTGGCGCTGATCGGCCCGGCAAAAGCCAGTTTGTTGGCATCGGTCATGATGGTCGAGATGTTGCCCGCCGCGGAACGGGTCGGGATCACCTTGAAGCTGTCCCCCGCGGCCAGGCCACCGCCCTTGAGCGCCAGGCTGAAGCCGTCGATCACCGGGGCCGGGTCGGCGCTCAGGTCGAAGCTGCCCATGTCGGTGCCATCGGAGCGGCGCACGCTGTACTGGTTGGCGCTGGTGAACTTCACTTCGTAATCGTATGTGGTCAGCGCGCCGCTGTCGGCAATGGTCACATCGAGGTTGCCGGACCCGGCACTGTTGCTCGACGAAGCCAGGCTGCGCTGGGCCAATGCACTGGCGCTGTTGATGCTGGAGAACAGCGCGCTGCCGAATTGGGCGTTGGCATCCAGGCCTTGGCCCAGCTGGCTGTTGATGCTGTCAGCAACCACCAGGGCCACGCGGCCGAGCTCGTTCATCGACGGCATCAGCACGTCCTGGCGGTAGCGCAGCAGGCCGCCGATCGTGCCACCGGTCACCACCGAGGTCACGTCGGAGCTGAACGACTCGTAGTTGACGCGCAGGCTGGCTTGGCTTTTGTCAGCCACACCTGGCTGCACCGACAAGGTGTTGGCCTTGACCCCGGTGACCAGTGACTGGCCACTGCCCAGGTAGACGTCGTAGTTGCCGTCGCGCTCCTGCACCGTGACCCCGACCAGCTCGTTGAGCTGGCGCACGGCTTCGCTGCGCGCATCCAGCAGGCTGTTAGGGGTATTGCCGGTGGCGGTGGCCGCGACGATCTGCTTGTTGTACTCGGCGATGTTACTGGTGAGCTTGTTCACCTGGCCTGCAAGCGTGCCGAGCTGAGAGTTGATCGTTTCGTTCTGCTGGGTCAGCTGAGTGCCCACCGCATTGAAGCGGTTGCTCAGGGTTTGCGCCTGGGTCAGCAGCAACTGCCGCGAAGCGACATCACCCGGCGTGGCCGAAGCGGTCTGCAACGCCGAGAAGAATGCGGTCAGCACCGAGCTGATGCCGGTATCACGGTCGGCCAGCAATTTGTCGACGCTGGTGATCTGGTCCTGAAACGCCAGCGAGTCGGCCTGCAGCGAGGTCGCGGTCTGCAACTGATTGTCCAGGTAGGCGCTGTAGATCCGGCGCACATCCGAAAGCGTGGTGCCCGTACCCAAAAAGCCCGCGCCCATATTGTGCGAAGGGCCCGCAACCTGAACCGCTTGCTGGCGCGAATAGCCACTGGTGGCGGCGTTGGCAATGTTGTTACTGGTAACCGACAGTGCCGCCTGGCTGGCACCCAGGCCACTCAGACCGATCGAAATCAGACTCGACATGTTTTAGTCCTTATAGATTCGTAGTTCTGCCAGCCATGGCGTATTGCGGGGTTGCTTGCATTTGCTGGGCGATGCTGATGATCTTCTTCGCATAGCCCGGGTCGGTCGCATAACCTGCTTTTTGCAGCTCTCTTGCAAACTGCTCAGGGTTATCGGCCGCGTCCAGCGCACCTTGATAGCGGGAATTGCCCTGTAACAGGTTCACCAGGTCATGGAAGCTGTCCTGGTAGGAATCGTACGAGCGGAACGCTGCGGTTTCCTTGACGAACTGGCCATCGCGGAACTCGCTGGTGATCGCCCTCGCCTGCTCGCCTTGCCAGTTGCCACTGGCCTTGATGCCGAACAAGTTGTGGCTGCTGCTGCCATCGGTGTTGCGCATGACCGACTTGCCCCAGCCCGTTTCCAGGGCCGCCTGTGCGACCAGGTAACGCGGGTCGATACCGATGCGCTTGGCGGCCTGCTCCGCCATCGGCAGCATGGTGGCGACAAAGGCGTCGCTGTCGGCGAAGGCCTTGTTCGGCGCCAGCGGCGGCTGGGCGACGGCACGCCCGACAATGCGCAGGCCGTTTTCCGGCACGGCAAAAGCCTTGGCCACTTGCTGGCCGTCACGGGCCGGCACGCTGGCGGTGTTGGTGGTCGCAGCCGACGGCACGATGCCTGCCAGCAGGCGGTCGGTGAGCTTGCTCGGCAAGGCCAGGCGCCGCGCATTGAGGGCCGCGACGTCATTGCGCGTTGCACTGGTCTGGGCGGCATGCGCGGGTTCGGCCACCTTGTTGCCCCACAGCGCCGGGCCACTGCCCTCGCTGCGCGGAAACGGGCTGGTGGCGCCAGCCGTGCTTTTGCTCTTGGTCAACTGGCGCACCAGTACGTCCTGCAGGCCAATACCGCCCCCCTCGCGGGACATGCTCACGGCCAGCTGCTGGTCATACATGTCGCGGTACTGCTTGACCGTCTCGGTGTTCATCGGGTTGTCGTCGGCCAGCACATCGCTGGCCTTGCGCGAGGCCTTGAGCATTTCGCTGATGAACAGCGACTCGAATTCCTGGGCCACCTTGCGCACGTTGGCTTCGCTGTCGCGGTCGCCGTGCTTGAGCGAACTCAGGCGGTTGAGGTCGGTGTAGGCGCCGCTGTCGGCACTGCCAGACACCAAGCTTTTGCTGTTCATGCGCGGCGTCCTCAGATCACGATCAGGTCGGCCTGCAAGGCGCCGGCCTGTTTCAGGGCTTCAAGGATCGCCATCAGGTCGCCGGGTGCCGCGCCGACCTGGTTCACCGCGCGGACGATTTCATCCAGCGTGGTGCCCGGGCCGAACTTGAACATCGGCTTGGCTTCCTGCTCGGCGTTGACTCGCGAACGCGGCACCACGGCGGTCTGGCCGTTGGAGAACGCGCCCGGCTGGCTGACGATCGGGTCTTCGGTAATGGTCACGGTCAGGCTGCCGTGGGTGACCGCCGCTGGCGACACCTTGACGTTCTGGCCGATGACGATGGTGCCGGTACGCGAGTTGATGATGACTTTCGCCACGGCCTGGCCTGGGTCGATATCGAGGTTTTCCAGAATCGACAGGTAGTCCACGCGCTGGCTCGGGTCCATCGGCGCACTGACGCGCACCGACCCGCCATCCACAGCCTGGGCAACACCTGGGCCGAGCAGTTCGTTGACCTTGTCGACGATACGCTTGGCCGTGGTGAAATCCGGGCGGTTAAGGTTCAGGGTCAGGCTGTTGCCCTGGTTGAACCCGCTCGGCACCGACCGCTCGACGCTGGCGCCGCCAGGAATACGCCCTGCCGACGGAACGTTGACGGTGATCTTCGAGCCGTCACGGCCTTCGGCATCGAAGCCGCCCACCACCAGGTTGCCCTGGGCGATGGCGTAGACGTTGCCATCGATACCTTTGAGCGGGGTCATCAGCAAGCTACCGCCGCGCAGGCTCTTGGAGTTACCGATCGAGGAGACGGTGATGTCCACCACCTGGCCCGGCTTGGCGAACGCCGGCAGGTCGGCATGCACCGACACCGCCGCGACGTTCTTCAGCTGCACGTTGCCGGAACCGGCCGGCACCTTGATGCCGAACTGCGACAGCATGTTGTTGAAGGTCTGCAGGGTGAACGGCGTCTGGGTGGTCTGGTCACCCGTGCCGTTGAGCCCCACCACCAGGCCATAGCCGATCAGCTGGTTGGAACGCACGCCAGAGATGCTGGCGATGTCCTTCAAGCGCTCGGCCTGGGCCGCGAAGGCGCAGGACATTAGCAGGGTTGCGGCAATCAGCTGCCTCACGTTGAACATGGTCATCTGTACTCAGAAAGGCCAAAGCGGGCTGATGAAGAAGCGGTCCAGCCACCCGGGCTGGCTGGCATCGGCAAACGAGCCGGTGCCCGAATAGGTGATGCGCGCATCGGCCACGCGGGTGGACGGCACGGTGTTGTCGGTGGCGATGTCATCGGCGCGGATCATGCCGGCAATGCGCACCAGCTCTTCACCGGTGTTCAGGGTCAGCCACTTCTCGCCGCGCACGGCGATGATGCCGTTGGGCAGCACTTCGGCCACGGTCACGGTGATCGAGCCGGTCAGGGTGTTGCCCTGGGTGGCCTTGCTGTCGCCCTTGGTAGCGCGCTCGCCGTTGTAACCGGCCTCCAGCGACAGGTCACCGCCGCCGAACGGGTTGTTGGTGTTGGGCGTGCTGCCGAACAGCGAGGTCAGGCCGATGTCGGCCTTGCTGTTCTTCTGGATCTGCGAACCTGCGTTCTTGCTGGCCGAGGTCTTCTCGTTAAGGGTGATGGTGATGATGTCACCGACCCGGAAGGCCTTGCGGTCGCTGTACAGGTTCTGTTCGAAACCGGCCTGGTAGATCGAACCGTTGTTGGCCGCCGCCGGCAACGGGGTGCGCGGCAACACCGGCGCATAGTACGGGTCGTTGGGCTTGGGCGTCGGCCCGACGCAACCTGCCAACAACACCGCTCCCCCCAGGGCGAAGACGGACAACAGACGATTCATGACGCTTACCTCACGGTGTATCTGGGCTACGGGGCCGGGATCAGGGGCTTACAGCTGCTGGGTGACGAACGACAGCATCTGGTCGGCGGTGGAGATGACTTTCGAGTTCATCTCGTAGGCACGCTGGGTGGTGATCATGTTCACCAGCTCTTCCACAGTGCTGACGTTGGAGTTTTCCAAGGTCTGCTGCAGGGTGGTGCCGAAGCCGTTCAGGCCTGGGGTGCCGACTTGCGGCGCGCCGCTGGCGGCGGTTTCCAGGAACAGGTTGTTGCCGATTGCCTGAAGGCCGGCAGGGTTGATGAAGTCGGCAGTCTGGAGATTGCCAATGACCTGAGCAGCCGGGTTACCGGCAGTGGTGATCGACACGGTACCGTCCTGGCCAACGGTGAACGTCTGTGCGTCATTCGGCACGACGATCGCAGGCTCCAACGCCAACCCATCGGCATTGACGATCTGGCCATCGGAATTCAGGTGAAAGGTGCCGTCACGGGTGTAGGAAACGGTGCCATCCGGCTGCAGAATCTGGAAGAAGCCACGCCCATTGACCGCCATGTCCAGCGGGTTTTCGGTGGTCTGCAGGCTGCCGGCGGTGAAGTTTTTCTGGGTGCCGACAATGCGCACACCGGTACCCACCTGCAGGCCCGAAGGCAGCTCGCTGTCTTGGGTCGACTGGGCGCCGGGTTGACGCTTGATCTGGTAGAGCAGGTCCTGGAATTCGGCGCGATCACGTTTGAAGCCGGTGGTCGAGACGTTGGCCAGGTTGTTGGAAATGACCGTCAGGTTGGTGTCCTGGGCGGACAGGCCGGTTTTAGCGACCCAAAGAGCCGGAAGCATGCTGTTCTCCTCGTGCGCCTGTTTTACGGCACCCGTTCAAATGTGATTAGCCGATTTGCAAAACCCGAGCCATGGCTTCGTCGCCTTCCTTGGCCGTGTTCATCATCTTGACGTGCAGTTCGAACTGACGGGACAACGCCAGCACCGAGGTCATTTCCTCGACGGCGTTGACGTTGCTGCCTTCCAGGAAGCCCGACACCACGCGCACGTTGACGTCGGCATCCGCCGGTTGGCCATTGGTGGTGTGGATCATGCCGTCCAGGCCCTTGGTCAGGCTTTTGATGTCGGGGTTGACCAGCTTGATGCGGTCGACCTCGGCCATCATGCGCGGGTCTTCGCCCATGGCGCGGATGCTGATGGTGCCGTCTTCACCCACTTCCACTTTTTGCTCGGGTGGAATGGCAATCGGGCCGCCGTTGCCGATCACCGGCATGCCGTTGCCGGCACGCAGCACGCCCAGGGCGTCGATGTTCAGGCTGCCGGTGCGCACGTAGGCTTCGCTGCCATCCGGTGCCTGTACAGCGATGAAACCTTTGCCGGTCACAGTCACGTCCAGCTCGCGGCCGGTCTCGACCATCGGGCCTTCGCTGAAGTCGGTGGCCGGGCGCTCGGTCATGGCAAAGGCGCGCGCCGGAAAGCTGTCGCCAAACACCGGCATCGAGCGCGCCTGCTCCAGGTCGCGCTGGAAGCCGTTGGTGGAAATGTTCGCCAGGTTGTTGGCATGGGCCTTCTGCGCCAGCGCGTTCTGGCTGGCGCCGGTCATGGCCACGTAAAGCATCTTGTCCACAGCATCTCCTATGCGCGTACCTGCCGCGCTGTCACTGAGCAGGGATAAGCAATAATCGAACCAGGTCCGCAAACCAATGAATTCAGGGGTTGCAGCGCGCCGAGAGGCAAAAACCGTCAGTTTGTCGGCGGATGTTTGCCGCGAGCGGCAAGGCAGCGTTCAGTACGCGCGGCAACCGGCGTTGTTGTAGGGGCCGGAAAAGCGCATCCAGCCTTCACCTGGGTTGGTGGCCGAGCACATGAAACGGCCGGTGGTCAGGCTTTGCCATTGGTAGAAGGGGGCGGGGGCGGCGGCGAGCAAGGGGGCCATGGCGAGGATGGGGAGAAGCGCTAGTAGCAGCAGCCTTTTCATGGGGGTAACCTTTGAAAAATCTGGGGCCGCTTTGCGGCCCATCGCCGGCAAGCCAGCGCCTACAGGTCACGCGATCCCTGTAGGAGCTGGCTTGCCGGCGATGGGCTGCAAAGCAGCCCCAATTACAGAAAACAACACACCACACTAACCACCATCAGCTCATCTGGATGATGGTCTGCATGATGGTGCTTTCAGTGGAAATGGTCTTGGCGTTTGCCTGGTAGTTGCTCTGCGCCTTGATCAGGTTGACCAGCTCGCCGGTCAGGTCGACGTTCGAGTCTTCCAGCGCGCCGCCGGTGATCTGCCCCAGCGTCCCGGTATCCGGTTGGCCGACAACAGGCACGCCCG
Source organism: Pseudomonas sp. 5.2 (assembly GCF_059025405.1). Lineage (NCBI taxonomy): Bacteria > Pseudomonadati > Pseudomonadota > Gammaproteobacteria > Pseudomonadales > Pseudomonadaceae > Pseudomonas > Pseudomonas sp. 5.2. Next base: position 79,674 of record NZ_JBYBHH010000001.1, on the reverse strand, counting down.
ATGTGTAGGACTCTTTCCAGGCAGTGCCGCCCACCGGCGTCAGGCCTTGGAGGTTGGCGAAGTTGACCAGCGCGACCTGGCCGATCACCTTGTTCTCACCGTTGGTGAAGTTGGCGAACATGTTGCCGCTGGCATCGATGCTCAGGCCAGACAACTCACCCGTCGCAAAGCCATCACCGCTCTTGGCGGTCGTGGCGGACGCGGCGTTGTATTGCGTGGTGGCGATCATGTCCAGCTTGACCCCAGAGGCATGCGCGTTGGCGCCGTTGGCGGCCCACACACCTGCAACTGTCTTCTGCGCCGGCACCCAGCCGTCCAAGTTGAAGGTCTTGTCGGCGTTGATGGTGAGCCCACCTGCCACTGCACCCTCGTTCATGAGCGCCGTGTCCAAGGTGCCGTCACTCTTGAACGGCAGCGTGTTTGCCAGCGGGGTGGTCGACGTCGGGTCGGCTGGGTTGCGGCCGTCGATGGTGGTGTACATGGTCCAGGAGTTAGTACCCGCATCCTTCATGAAGTACTGGTTCATCTGGTGCAGGTTGCCCTGGCTGTCATACACATCGGTGTTGAAGGTGTAGTTGTAGGTCTTGACGTTACCCGGGTCGAACGGCGACTCGGCCGGGGCGGTATCGCTGGACTTGAGGTTGAGCGTCTCAGTGATGCGCCCGGTAGGGTTGGGCGTCAGGTTGGACGTGTCGATCTTCAAGTCGGTCAGCGCGCCCGGGACGACATTGCCATTGCCATCAACCCCATAACCTTGCAGCTTGGCGCCCGACGAGCTGATGACATTGCCTTCCTTGTCGCTGTAGAACATGCCGGCACGGGTGTAGATCTTCGAGCCATTGTCATTCAAGGCGAAGAAGCCGTTGCCGTCGATCGCCATGTCCAGGGCTTGGCCGGTACCGTTGATGTTACCCGGCGTGAACATCTGCGACACCGAAGCGGTTCTCACGCCAGTGCCGACGACCGTCTTGCCGCCGCTGGTGCCGCGAATGGAGTTGGAGTACTGATCCGCGAACTCGGCGCGCGAGGCTTTGAAGCCGGTAGTGGCGACGTTGGCAATGTTGTTGCCAGTGACGTTCAGGGCCTTGTTTGCTGCATTGAGGCCGCTAAGGCCGGTATTGAAAGACATGTGCTACTCCTGTCGTTAGCTTAGGCCCTAGATGCCAATGGTTTGAACTTTGGACAGCGCGACGCTGCCCAGCCCGGCGAGGTTGAGCGTCATTTCGGCGCCGTTGGTACCCATGGTCACGCTGGTGACCGTGGCCGGCAGGTTGGTGGTCATGGCCGTGGACGTGCCATCGATGCTGGCGGTGGCCTTGAAGGTGTAGGTACCCGCCTCCAACGCCTCGCCGTCGTCGTCCAGGCCATCCCAGCTGAAGTCGGCCTTGCCGGCGGCCTTGGAGCCCAGGTCCAGGGTGCGCACCAGCTTGTCGTCTTTGTCATAAATGCCGACAGACGTGGCGGTACTCGACGAGGTCAGGTTGACCGACCCTTTCATCTCTTTGCTGGTGTCGACCAAGGCCTTGTCGGTCTGGACGATCACATTGCGCCCAACCAGCGACGAGGCCTGCAACGCCTGCGAAGACTGGAACGACCCGGCGATGTAGTTCACCGTGTCGTTCAGCGTCTGCATGCTTTCAAGGCTGCTGAACTGCGCCAGCTGCGCAACGAACTCGCCGTTTTCCTGCGGGTCGAGCGGGTTCTGGTTTTTCATCTGCGTTACCAGCAACTGCAGGAACGCATCCTTGCCCAGCGCACTGCCGGCAGCGCCGGTGCTGCTGTCGGTCTTGCTGGTCTGCTTTTGCAGCGAGGTCAGGTACGCGCTGCCGACGTCACTGGTGGAATTGGTCGTGGTCATGTCGGCTTCCTATCACTGACCCAAGGTCAAGACTTTCTGCATCATGCTTTTGGCGGTGTTCATCAGTTCGGCGTTGGTCTGGAACGCACGGCTGGCAGAGATCATGTCAGCCATCTCTTCAACCACGTTGACGTTCGGGTAGTAGACGTAGCCGTCCTTGTTCGCCGCTGGGTGGTTAGGCTCGTAGCGCGCCTCCAGATTGCTCTGGTCTTCGACGATGCCTTTGACCTGCACGCCCTGCCCCGCTTCGCCTTGGTCCTCGAACAGCGACTGGCTGGCGCCGCCCTGTGCGTTCTGGAAGGTGGTGGCGAACACCGGGTGGCGGGCGCGGTAGGTCTGGTCGATGCTCGACGACACGGTCTCGGCGTTGGCGATGTTCGAGGCCACGGTGTTGAGGCGGGTGTTCTGCGCGCTCATGCCGCTGCCGGCAATGTTGAAAACACTGGAAAGGGACATGGTTACTCTCCGCGCAGGGCCGAAACCAGCCCTTTGAATTTACTGTTGAGCAAGGTGAAGCTGGCCTGGAAACCGATGGCGTTTTCCGTGTAGTTCGATTGCTCGATCTGGGCATCCACGGTGTTCTGGTCGATCGAAGGCTGCAACGGCGTGCGGTACTTGAGCGCCTCGTCGCTGAGGGCCAGGCCGTCGGCCTCGATGTGCCGGCTGTTGGTCCGGTCCAGGGCGAAGCGGCCGCTTTGCTGCTTTTCACTCTCGGCGGCGAGCACCGAAGAGAAGTCCATGTCACGCGCCTTGTAGTTGGGCGTGTCGGCGTTGGCGATGTTATTGGCCAGCACTTCGGCGCGCTGGGCGCGGAAGCCCAAGGCCTTTTCGTGAATGCCAAGCGCCTTGTCGAAACTGATGCTCATGTCGGGGAAACCTTCGGAGGTTGACCGGAGTGTCGTTGGTCAAGGTATAGCAAGGGCTGTGCCAACCGGCTTAAAGGCCGGAAACACGGGGTTGCAAGGGGGATGCTGGCAGGCGGGATGCCAGAAAAGCGGCAAAGTGCTTCCGCTTGGGGAGGTAAAAGCGGCAATCGCCGGGCGGCAAAAGCGGCAAAACAAAATATTGACGTCAGACCATCACGGCCGATTTCAGGCCCGTGTAGGAGCAGCCTTGTGCTGCGAAGAGGCCGGTGAAGCCACAGTAGATTTACTGCACTTGCACCGGCCTCTTCGCAGCACAAGGCTGCTCCTACACCGACCTCTTCGCAGCACAAGGCTGCTCCTACACCGGCCTCTTCGCAGCGCAAGGCTGCTCCTACAGGACTCGCGTTTGGCTTTACTTGGCCTGGTAGATGATCCCTGGGCTGCACTGCACCATCTGGTAATGGTCCGGCAACCCGTTCAACGCCTCCGAGGCACCGAGGAACAGGTACCCGCCAGGCTTGAGCGTGCTGTGGATGCGCAGCAGGATGTCCTTCTTCACCTGGGCCGAAAAGTATATCAGCACGTTGCGGCAGAACACGATGTCGAACTTGCCCAGGCTCGCGTAGCTGTCGAGCAGGTTGAACGAGCGGAACTCAACGCGGCTGCGAATGGCCGGCTTGACCGCCCAGCGCCCCGGCCCTTTGGGGTCGAAGTAGCGCTGCAGGCGCTCTTGCGACAGGCCGCGGGCGATGGCCAGGCTGTCGTATTCGCCGGTCTTGCAGTTGTTCAACATGGTCCCGGACAGGTCGGTGGCGACAATCTGCGCGCCCATCTTCAACTGGCCCAGGTTGCTGCGCTCGAACTCGTCGATGGCCATCGAGATCGAGTAAGGCTCCTGCCCCGAGGAGCAAGCCGCCGACCACATGCGCAGGCGCTGGCCTGGATTGTTCTTGATGAACTCGGGAATAACCTTGTTCTTCAACACCTCGAAGGGGTAGCTATCGCGGAACCACAGGGTTTCGTTGGTCGTCATCGCGTCGACCACCTGTTCGCGCAAACCGCTGCGCGGCTGGGCCTGGATGCGCTGCACCAGCTCGCCCAGGCTCTTGATGCCCTGTTGCTCCATCAGCTTGTTGAGACGGCTGGAGACCAGGTACTGCTTATTCTCGCCCAGCAGGATGCCACAGGCTTTCTCCAGGAAGACCCGGAACTGTTCGAAATCCAAATTACCCGTAGACACTCTTGCCGCCTCTTTTCAATCGCTGGTGCCGGGAGCGGGCTCCCGGCTGCTTCAATGCGTTGCCTTGATCCGGTCGACCACGCGCTGGGCCAGGTCGTCCGGCTTGAACTTGGCCAGGAAATCATCGGCGCCGACTTTTTTGACCATCGCCTGGTTGAATACCCCGGAGAGCGAAGTATGCAGGACGATGTGCAATTTTTGCATGCGCGGATCGCTGCGGATCTCTGCGGTGAGCGTATAGCCGTCCATTTCTGGCATTTCAATGTCCGAGATCATCATCAGGAACTCTTCTTCCGGCCGCTTGCCCTCCTCCACCAACTGGCGCAGGTAATTGAGCGCCTGGCGGCCGTCGTTAAGCGCCACCACCTCGACACCGACGGTTTGCAGGCAGCGGCTGACCTGCTTGCGCGCCACCGACGAATCGTCGACGGTCAGCACCCGCAGCAGTACGGCCTTGTCCTGCACCTCGGCATCGACCACCCCCGCAGACACCTGTTCGGACGACGGCGCCACTTCGGCCAACACCTTCTCCACGTCGATGATCTCGACCATGCGGTTGTCCACACGGGTGACAGCGGTCAGGTAATGGTCGCGGCCGGTGCCCTTGGGTGGCGGGTGGATTTCTTCCCAGTTCATGTTGACGATGCGCTCGACCGAGTGCACCAGGAAGCCCTGGGTCTTGGTGTTGTATTCGGTGATGATCACAAAACTGTTGCGCGTGTCTTCCTGCAGCGGCGCCAACCCGGTGGCCATCGACAGGTCGAGGATCGGGATGGTCGCCCCACGAATGTTGGCCACGCCGCGCACCACCGGGTGTGACTTGGGCAGCAAGGTCAGCACCGGGCACTGCAGCACCTCTCTGACCTTGAACACGTTGATGCCGTAGAGCTGACCGCCATTGAGGCGGAACAGCAACAATTCCAGGCGATTCTGCCCCACCAGCTGAGTGCGCTGGTTGACCGAATCCATAACACCCGCCATGCCAGACTCCTTAACGTTTCAGCCTTTCGTTGCAATTCAGGTACCGAGTCGGCACGGGCTTTGCTTTTTTGAGCGCCATGTACACGAAAACGACATTTTTCCGACGATTGACGCACCTGCTGACTGGCTCGCTGGCCACGCTGTGCCTGCTGGCGCCCGGCGTTCGCACGCTGGCGGACGCTTTTACCTTGCCTGAACAGCTTATCGGTGTCACCCAAGGGTTTCTTGAATTCACCGTAGAAGATTATCTGGCCAGCACCCAGACCGCCGGCCGTTACGAGATCCAGGTCAGCACCCTTGACCCACGCTTGCGCATGCCGCTGTGCAGCCAGCCGCTGGACGCGTCGCTGGAAAGCCCCGCGCAGCCACTAGGCCGGGTCACGGTGCGGGTCCGCTGCGACAGCGCCGCACCGTGGACCGTGTTCGTGCCGGCAACGGTGCGGCTGTTCCGCGACGTGGTGGTGGTCACCCGCCCGCTCAAGCGTGACAACGTGGTAGGCGAAGGCGACGTGGCGCTGCGCGAGCGCGATGTCGGCACCCTCGGCCAAGGTTTTCTCAGCGAGCTGGACCAGGCGGTGGGCATGAAGATGCTACGCCCCACGGTCATCGACCAGGTTCTTACCCCACAGCACCTTGAGCAAGCGGAGGTGGTGCGCAAGGGCGACCAGGTGGTGATCATTGCCCGCAGCGGCAGCCTGAGCGTGCGCATGCCCGGCGAAGCGTTGAGCAAGGGCGGCCTGAGCGAACAGATCCGGGTGCGCAACCTGCATTCCAAACGGGTGATCAAGGCCAGGGTGACCGGCCCCGGCCAGGTCGAGGTGACGATGTAGCGGCATTGTACTGGCGGTGTGGAACCGCTTTTCCTAAACTGTGTCAGAAAACGGGTTCGCGGGCTTGCTGACAGGCGGCTACGCAATTGGGCCTAAAGTTTCTTTCGGGTTGGCCGAAAACAAGGCAAGCGTCCAAATACCCAGGGGTTTCTGATCATGGTCATCGACTTCAGTCGTTTGAATAACTCTCCGTCCGTTACGGGCGGCGTTCGCGGCAATGCTGCGGCCGGCAGCGCCGAAAAGGCCGCTACCAGCCCGGAAGCGCCAAAAGGCACCAGCGCCAGCGGAGAGGCAGTACACCTCAGCCAAGAGGCACAGCAGTTGCAGAAGGTCAGCGATACGCTGCGCGACCAGCCCGTCGTCAACAGCGCCCGCGTGGCCCAGTTGAAACAGGCCATCGCCGATGGCAGCTACCAGGTCGATGCCGGCCGGGTTGCCAGCAAACTGCTCGATTTCGAAGCCCAGCGCTGACCGTTCGGCGCGCTGACTTCACGGACGCTTACTAAAGCCAAGAGTTAGCCATGCACGACACCACCTTGCTGCAACTGATCGAAGATGACATCGCCCCGATGCAGGAACTGCTCGACCTTCTTCAAAAAGAAGCGATTGCCCTGCATGGCCGCGACATGGCGCTGCTGGAACAGATCCTGGCCCGCAAGCAGTCATTGATCATCTTGCTCGAGCAGCATGGGCAGCGGCGCAGCCACTTGCTCACCAGCCTCGGCCTCAGCGCCGACCGCGCCGGTGTGCAGGCAGTGGCGGCGCAGTCACAGCATGGCGACGCGATGCTGCAACGGCTGGACATGCTCTCGCAGCTGATGGACACCTGCCAGCAGGTCAACGAGACCAACGGCCGGATCATCCAGGTGCAGCAACACATCACCAACAATCAGGTCAGAATCCTCATGGGTGGCGATTCTCCGTCGCTCTACGACAGCCGCGGCAGCACCTCGCTGCTGGCCAAGCCGCGCGCCCTCAGCCAAGTGTGATACTTCTATCAAGCCACGTCACATACTGGCAAAATGCCGTTACTTGCGTGTGTCGTTTTTGCCTGGAGAGTGATTAGCCGTGTTCAATGAAGCCGATGCCCCGCAGCCGCCAAAGGTGCTCAGTACGCCTTTGGAGATCGCGGCCAACCTGCGACAGCTGCAGGAAAGCCATGACCCCCTGATCATCACCTTCCCTGATCGCAGCCAGCGCTTCCAGAGCTACGTGGTGCATGTCGATCGCGACAGCAATACCCTGGCACTGGACGAGATGATCCCCCGCGACGGGGAAAAATTCATCGAGAACGGCGAACCGTTCCGCGTCGAGGGCTTCCACGATGGCGTGCGCATCGCCTGGGAATGCAATGCCCCGCTCACCATCAGTGAAGTCGATGGCCACCGCTGCTACCGCGGCGCGATGCCTGAAGAAATGACCTACCACCAGCGCCGCAATGCCTTCCGGGCTGCGCTGAAGCTGTCGCAACTGGTCGACATCATCCTCGACGGCACCCACCTCAAAGGCAACGGCGCCCTGCGCGGCAAGCTGCTGGACATCTCGGCTACCGGCTGCAAATTGCGTTTCGACGGCAACGTCGAGGATCGCCTGCAACTGGGCCAGGTGTACGAGCGCTTCAAGGCTGGCAACCCGCTGGGCCTGGTCGACACCATGGTCGAACTGCGCCACCTGCACTTCGAGGAACGTATCAACACCACCTTCGCGGGCGTGCGCTTCCATAACCTCAGCGGCCAGGCGCAGCGCAAGATCGAGAGTTTCGTCTACCAGCTGCAGCGCGAAGCGCGACGGTTCGATAAAGACGATTACTGATCCGCCTGCCTGGCTTTCAGCGAAAGCCGAAGGGGCTGCTGCGCGGCCCCATCGCTGTAGCCAGAAGGGATTCCCCGTTACCGTTATTTGACCGACTGCATAGTGTGGCTTGCGCCGCGCCGACTTCAGGCGCCTTCAGGAGCCGGACACTATGATTCGTTCAACATTCACTGCCGCGCTGCATTGCCAATACGGCCAAGTCGGGGTGGTCGATACGCCTTTATGGGCCCATCCGTTTTTTTCCGCCGACCAGGATGGCTGGCTGTGCACCGATTACAAGCGCGGCGACTCCGTCAGCTTCAAGCCGATCAAGTTCACCTTCACTTTCATCGAGGCAACCGAAGATCGTCTCTATTACAAGATCAACTGCGCGACTGGCGTGAAGTTTCTCAGCGGCCAACTCGAAAAGAACTCAAACGGCTGGCTGGGCTTGTATGGGTATGCGTGGGGGGATGACCTGTTCAGCTGTATTTTTCCGCCCAACCTGTTGCGCCGGCTGCCTATCCTGCAGCAGACGTGGAAAATGGAGTTGCTCAGCACCTGGGATGGCAACCTGGAGAGCGCCGAGAATGTCGAGTTCTACCTGCGTGACAAAGAAGGCCACAGAGTCGCGCAAGTGGAGGCGCGATATTCAAGAACCAGCCCACCGCTACGTAACTGGTTCTTGCACGCCGGTAACAAAGAAGGCGATATCTTGAGATTCCACCTGCACGACATCAAGGTAGAGTGACTGCCGCGTGGCCCACCGATGAAGCGAGCAACGCCCCTTCGTCGGTGACCACACCGCCTCAAACCGACCTGTCCACCTCGACTTCAGGCTTGACCCCTCGCTCACTCGCCGCCTGCTCTTCTTCGGTATCCTCGGCCGCCACCGGCGTCTGCATCACATCCTGCACGGTCTGCTCATCGACCCGCGGGTCGAGCGCCGCCGACAACGGCGAACCAGCCGCTGGCATCGCCACGTGGCCCAATGGAGCGTCCTGCACCTGGTGCAGCCCGGTGACCGCTTTCGGCCGAATGCGCCACACCAGCACCAGCGCGAAGAACACGAAGAAGGCATAGAGCATCTGCGCGCCCAACACCTTCATCAGCACCCCAGCTGCCAGCGGCCCGATGCAGGCGCCGACACCATAGGTGACCAGTAGCATGGCCGTCAGCGAGACGCGGCGCTCGCTCTCCACATGGTCATTGGAAAACGCCACCGCCAATGGATACAGGCAAAACTGCAGCAACGAGATGACAAAGCCGATGCCGAACAGCAGCTCCAGCGGCACGCTGGGCAAGATCGCCAAGGGCGCAGAGGCCAGCGCCAGCCCTACCGCGGCACTGCGGATCAGCACCGCGCGGTCGTAACGGTCAGACAGCCAGCCCAATGGCCACTGCACCACCAGCCCGGCAAAGATGCAGCTACCCATGAACAGACCGATCTGCTCGGTGCTCAACCCCTGGCTGGAGGCGTACAGCGGCGCGAGGCCGTAGAACGAACCGACGATCAAGCCCGAACCCAGCACCGTACTGAGTGACTGCGGCACGCGCTTGATGAAAAATTTCGGCTCCATCGGCGCCGGCCGCAAAGGCGCCGGGTGGATGCGCCGGGTCATTGCCACCGGCACCAGGCACAGGGCAAAGCACATGGCAACCAGCATCAGCAGCTCAGGGCCGAGTTCAGGGTGCACCACCAGAATCAGTTGGCCGAGTACCAACCCGAGGTACGAGGCGATCATGTAGCCACTGAACACCGCACCTCGGTGCTTGGCGTCGGCCTGTTCGTTGAGCCAGCTCTCGATGACCATGTACTGGCACATCATCCCCAAGCCGACCACCATCCGCAGCCCGACCCAGGCCGGTAGCCAGTTGGTCATGCCATGGCCAAGCACCGCCGCACAGACAATGCCGGCGCAAGTCGCATAGGCGCGGATGTGCCCTACCCGGCCGATCAGCCGGTGGCCGACCTTGCCGCCCACGGCCAGGCCAAAGTAGTTGGCGGCCATCAACGCACCGACCCACAAGCTGTCGACATGATCGGCTGCCAGGCGCAGTGCCAGGTAGGTACTGAGCAGGCCCGAGCCGATAAGCATCATCAAGGCAGCGAAATACAGCGACTGAAACGGCTTCCAGATGTTTCGCATACGTCCCGTCGGGCTCCCTGGTCAGGTGGCGTTGGCTTGCTGGCTAGCATAAAAGCAATTTTGCCGCGGCGCAGTCCCCTGCCGGCGAAATAGCCAACGGGGGACGCGTCCAGTAGTGGTTGTGTCGCGATCAGGCCTGTGCTGCCAGCACACGCCGCTCCCAGGGTGTGATCTCGTCGAAGAAATCGCTCAGCTCCAGGGTCTTGGTGGCGACGTAGCCTTCGATGAACTCAGCCCCGAACAGTTCCCGCGCCAGTGCACTGCGCTTCAGTCGTTCGAGTGCCGCGTGCAGCGTGCATGGCAGGCTCAGGTGCTCTGGCACAGCGAACTCACCCTGAATCGCCGGGGTCGGCTGCAGGCGTTGCTCGATGCCATGCAGCCCGGCAGCCAGGCTGGCGGCGATGGCCAGGTAGGGGTTGGCGTCGGCGCCCGGCAGGCGGTTTTCGACACGCCGGGCCACCGGCGCACTGGCCGGGATGCGCAGCCCTGCGGCACGGTTGTCCTCGGACCAACAGGCATTGTTGGGCGAGGCGTAGGGGTGACAAAGCCGCTGATACGAATTGACGTTGGGCGCGAACAGCGCGGTGAAGTCGGCCATGCACGCCTGCTGGCCGCCAATGAAGTGGTAGAAGGTCTCGGTCGGCTGCCCCTGGTCATCGCTGAACACATTTCGGCCGCTGTCGATGTCCACCAGGCTCTGGTGGATGTGCATGGAACTGCCCGGCGTATGCGCCAATGGCTTGGCCATGCACACCACGGTCAGCCCATGCTTGAGCGCCACTTCCTTGAGCAGGTGTTTGAACAGGAACGTCTGGTCGGCCAGCAGCAGCGGGTCACCGTGCAAGAGGTTGATCTCGAACTGGCTGATGCCCATCTCGTGCATGAAGGTGTCGCGCGGCAGGCCAAGCGCCGCCATGCAGCGGTAGACCTCATTGAAGAACGGCCGCAGGCCATTGTTGGAGCTGACACTGAACGCCGAATGGCCCAGCTCCCGGCGGCCATCCTTGCCCAGTGGCGGCAAGAACGGCTGCAGCGGGTCGGTGTTGGGGGCGAAGACGAAGAACTCGAGCTCTGTCGCAACCACCGGTGCCAGGCCCAACGCCGCATAGCGGGCGATGACCGCCTTGAGCTGACCGCGGGTGGACAACGCCGAAGACCTGCCATCCAGTTCATTGGCATCGCAGATCGCCAAGGCCCGGCCGTCTTCGCTCCAGGGCAGACGGTGAATGTGAGCGGGCTCGGCCACCAGCGCCAGGTCGCCATCATCACTGCCATAGAACCTTGCCGGCGGGTAACCCCCCATGATGCATTGCAGCAGTACACCGCGCGCCATCTGCAGGCGCCGACCTTCGAGGAAGCCCTCGGCGGTCATCACCTTGCCGCGCGGCACTCCGTTGAGGTCGGGGGTGACGCATTCGATTTCATCGATGCCCTGGAGGTGCTCGGCGAGGGTGCTCGGGCCTGGGGTGGTCATGACGCTTGTCCTTGTTGTTATAGGTTGGCAACAACATAGGCTGGGGGTGTTTAAAATATCAAGCACCTGATTCTGGATGGCCCCCATTCTGTTGGAGCAGCCTTGTATCTACAGCACGCCTCAGTACAGGTTAGGCTCCATCTCCAGCTCGACCCCGAATCGTTCGTGGATATCTGCCTGAATCCGTCGCGCCAGGTCATGCAGCTGCGCCCCGCTCGCCTGGCCATAATTGACCAGCACCAACGACTGCAACCGATGCACGCCGGCATCGCCATCGCGATAGCCCTTCCATCCCGCCTGCTCGATCAACCAGCCTGCCGCCAGCTTCACCTGGCCATCGGCCTGGAGATAAGCCACGACACTCGGGAACTGCCCCCGTATACGCTCGACAAGCGCGGCAGACACCACTGGGTTCTTGAAAAAGCTCCCGGCATTGCCCAACTCGGCTGGGTCCGGCAACTTCTCGCGGCGAATGCTGCAGATGGCATCACTGATCGCCTGCGCACTCGGCTGCACTACGCCCTGCTCCACCAAACGCTGGCGCACAGGGCCATAGTCCAGGTGGGCTTGCAGCGTGTGGGTCAGCATGAAGCGCACGCGCAAGATCAGCCAGCGCCCAGGGTTACGCTTGAACAGGCTGTCGCGGTAGCCAAAGGCGCATTCTTCCAGCCCAAAGTCACGCAGCTCACCGGTCTGGCGGTCCAGCGCAGTCAAGCCGGCGAACACGTTCTTGATCTCGACGCCATAGGCGCCCACGTTCTGCATGGGCGCAGCGCCCACCGTGCCCGGGATCAGGCTGAGGTTCTCCAGCCCGCAAAAACCTTGTGCCAGCGTCCACTGCACGAACGGGTGCCAGGGCTCGCCCGCCTCGGCTTCGACCACAACGTGCTCACCGTCATCGCTGAGCACGCGGCGGCCACGGCTGGCCATGTGCAGCACCAACGCGTCGACATCACCGGTCAGCAGCAGGTTGCTGCCACCGCCAATGACCAGCACCGGCACGCCTCGGCGGTGCGCTTCGGCCAGCGCCTCACGCACCTCGTCATCATCATGCACCTGGCTGAAATGCCGGGCCCAGACGTCAATGCCAAAGGTGTTGTAAGGCTTGAGCGAAACGTGCTCCTGCCACAGCGCTGTCATAACCGCCCCTTGATTTCCACGACCAACGCTTTGCACGCTTCCTCAATCAGGTCCAGGACCTGCTCGAAACCCTCCGCGCCGCCGTAGTACGGGTCTGGCACTTCATCGAGTTTCGCGCCATAGCGGCGCAGGAACAGGTCGAGCTCGCCGGGCGCAGACTGCGGGCGCATGGCACGCAAATGGCTCAAGTTGCTTTCGTCCATGGCCAGGATCAGGTCGTACTCGGCAAAGTGGGCCACATTGACCTGCTGGGCGCGCTGCTGCGAAAGGTCGTAACCCCGCACCATGGCGGCCTTGCAAGTGCGGCTGTCGGGCGCCTTGCCGACATGCCAGTCACCGGTACCGGCGGACGCCACGTGCACCTGCTCGGCAAGCCCCGCAGCCTGCAACTGATGGCGCAGCACGCCTTCGGCGGTAGGCGAGCGACAGATGTTGCCCAGGCAAACGAACAGGACGCGCATCAGGCCTCCAGCAAGCGCCGTACGCGCTCCAGGTCTTCAGGGGTATCGACACCCACCGCGGGTGCCTCGAGGGCGTCTTCGACATGAATGCGCACGCCATGCCACAAGGCACGCAATTGCTCCAAGGCTTCGGTTTGCTCGAGCCAGCACGGGCCCCAACCGACGAAGTCCTGAAGGAAGCCCACGCGGTAGGCATACATGCCGATGTGGCGACGATAAGGCACACCTTCCGGCAGTTGCTCGCGGTTGGCGGCGAAGGCATCACGCGCCCAGGGCAGCGGCGCACGGCTGAAGCTCAGGGCCAGGCCGTTCTTGTCGCAGACCACCTTGACCGCATTAGGGTTGAACACCACCTGTGGCTCGTGGATCGGCTCGGCCAAGGTGGCGATACCAGCTTCCGGGTGGGCCGCCAGGTTGGCCGCCACCTGGTCGATGATCACCGGCGGAATCAGCGGCTCGTCGCCCTGCACGTTGACCACGATGGCGTCGGCGGGCAGCCCGAGGTGCGCTGCCACTTCGGCCAGGCGGTCGGTACCGGATTCGTGGTCGGCGCGAGTCAGCAGCACTTCGGCGCCAAATGCCTGGCAGGCCTCGACGATGCTGGCGTCATCCGTGGCGATGACCACACGGCTGGCCGCGCTCTTGCGCGCCTGTTCCCACACGTGCTGGACCATCGGCTTACCGGCGATCAGCGCCAGCGGCTTGCCCGGCAGGCGCGAAGAGCGCAGGCGGGCGGGGATCACTACCGTGTAGTCCAGGCTCATTTGTCCAGGCGCTCATCGTCGGTCAAGGTACGCGCTTCGCTTTCCAGCATCACCGGGATGCCGTCGCGAATCGGGTAAGCCAGGCCCGCGCCCTTGCTGATCAGCTCGGTCTTGTCGGCGCTGAGCTTAAGCGGGCCCTTGGTGATCGGGCAGGCCAGGATATCGAGCAGTTTGGTGTCCATGGAAGCTTCCTTGAGGCCAGGTGGCCGGAAATTGAAAAGGGGCTCAGGGCGTTGGATGCCCAGGCAGCAGGCGCTGCAACTGGCTGTCGAACCAGGCGCTGAAGGCAGGCGACGGCTGCGCCTCGACGGCCAGGTACCACCAGTCGTCAGCGGCGAAGGCACGGCATTTGACCGCATCTTTCTCGGTCATCACCAACGGCAACGGCGGCGTGAACGACAGGCGCTCGGCGCTGAACTGCGCGTGATCGGCGAACGGGTGCGGCACCGGCTGCCAGTTTAGCCCTTGCAGGGTATTGAAGAAACGTTGCGGGTTACCGATGCCCGCCACCGCGTGCAGGCGCTGGCCAGGCGGGAACAGATCCACGCCACGCCGCTCACCGCTGCGCACATTGACCAGTGCCGAGGGCTGCAAGCTGAAGGCAAAGCCCGCGGGTGAGTCGTCGCGGGCACCGTTGAACAGCACCGCGTCGGCTTCTTGCAGGCGCTCGGCCGGCTCGCGCAGCGGCCCGGCGGGCAGGCAGCGGCCATTACCCAGGCCACGGGCGGCGTCGATCAGCACCAGCTCCAGGTCTCGCGCCAGGCGGTAGTGCTGCATGCCGTCATCGCACAGGACCAGGTCAAGCGGCTCACTGACCAGTAGCGCCTGCACCGCGCGCGACCGATCGGGGTCGATCATCAACGGTACGCCCGTGCGCTGGACGATCAACAGCGGCTCGTCACCAGCCTGGTCGGCAGCCTGGTCGGCCTCAACGCGCCAAGGCAGGTGAACTGGCTTGGCGCCATAACCGCGGCTGACCACACCGACCTTGAGCCCCTGCCGGCGGCAATGCTCGATCAGCCAGAGGATCATCGGCGTCTTGCCAGTGCCACCCACGGTAATGTTGCCCACCACGATCACCGGCACCGGCGCGCGGTAGCTGGCACTTTCGCCACTGAGAAACCGCGCACGCTTGCGCGTCACCACGCGGCGGTACAGGGCTTCAAGCGGGCGCAGCAGCGCCAGGGCCGGGTGCCCGGCGTACCAGGCGGCGAGCAAACGGTCGGCAAAGGCCATCAAGGCGTCCCCTGGGCTGCCTCGACGGTGGTCATGCGCAACTGGCTGAAACCGAGCTTGCCGGCCGCATCCATCGCGGTCACCACGGCCTGGTGCGGTGTCTTGCCGTCGGCGCTGATCGCCAGCGGTAACGTGTGATCACCGCCCGACTCACGCTCGATGGCCTCGCTCAAGGTGGCCAGGTCGCTTTTGGGCAGCAGGTTGTTGTTGACCGAATACACGCCCTCGGCGCTGATGGTGACTTCCACCAGCTTGCGCTCATCGGCCGGCGGCTGCTCGGCGCTGGCGGCCTCGGGCAGTTCGACGCGCAGTTGCGTCTCGCGGGTGAAGGTGGTGGTGACCACGAAGAACAGCAACAGGACGAACACCACGTCGATCAGCGACGCCAGGTTGATGTCGACGTTTTCCCGCTGGCGGTTGCGCCGAAACTTCACGCCTTGCCTCCGGCCACTTCGACTTCACGGTCGCCCTGGATCACTTCCACCAGTTTGATCGCCTCTTGTTCCATGCCAACCACCAGCTCATCGATGCGGCGCAGCAGGAAACGGTGGAAGAACACCGCCGGGATACCGATCATCAAGCCGGCTGCGGTGGTGACCAGGGCCTTGGAAATACCCCCGGCCAATACGGCAGCGTTGGCAGTCATCTGCGAGCCCATGAAGGCGCTGAAAATGTCGATCATGCCCAGCACGGTGCCCAGCAGGCCCAGCAACGGGGCCATCGCGGCAATGGTGCCGAGGGTGCTGATGTAGCGCTCCAACTCGTGGATGACGCGCGATGCGGCCTCCTCGATGCACTCTTTCATGATTTCGCGGCCATGGCGCGAGTTGGCAAGGCCTGCGGCAAGGATTTCGCCCAGCGGCGAATCGGCGCGCAGGGCCTTGAGCTTGTCACTGGTGAGTTGCTTGTCCTTGATCCACATCCAGACCTGGCCTAGCAGGTGTGGCGGGGTCACGCGACTGGCGCGCAGGGTCCACAGGCGCTCGACGACGATAGCCATGGCAACGATGGAACTCAGAATGATCGGCAGCATCATCCAACCACCGGACTTGACCAATTCCCACACAGTAAACGCCCCTTCGGAAAAAGGCCGCCACTCTACCATAGGACCGCCGGGGGCTCATCTGCCGAAGGTCAGGGAATTGGCCGGACCCACTTACCGCCTTGGGGGCAGTCCAGATACAGCACCAAACCTGAAAGGAGTGCTGCACCTGTGGGAGCGGGCTTGCCCGCGAAAGGGCCCGATCAGCCACTGCCGGCTTCACGCCAGAAGCGCCGCTGCCCCCGCACACCCTCAACGTCACCCTGCCCCCCCAGCACCAAGCGCAACGCGCCCTCCACCGCTGTATCATGAATCGCCAGCCCATGCCGCCGATAGCGCTCGAGCACCTGGGCATGCGGATGCCCAAAACCATTGTTGCGCCCCCGCGAAATCAGCACCCCACGTGGCGCCGTGGCGCGGATGAATGCCTCGGTGGACGAGCTGCGACTGCCATGGTGCGGGGACTGCAGCCAATCGATGCGGGGTGTTTCAGTGGATGCCAGCCAGGCCCGTTCGGCAGCGGCTTCCAAATCGCCAGCCAACAGCAAGCGCTCCCCTTGCGCCTCGACCAGCAGCACGCATGAGCGGTCGTTGCTGCTCTGCCCTTCAGCCCAATGCCACAGGGAAAAACGCACGCCATCCCACTCCCATTGCTCACCCGTGACACACGGCTGCAGCCCAAGGCCCTCCAGCCCCTCGCCACCGAGCACCCGCTTGACCGGGATGCCCTGCGCAATGGCCAGCGCGCCCCCGGCATGGTCGGCATGGGCGTGGCTGATCAGCATCGCATCCAAGTGGCTTACGCCCAGCTTGCGCAGGGTCGGCAGCACCACCCGCTCCCCCGCGTCGTACTCCCCTTTTGCTGGCCCCGCATCGTAGAGCAAGCTGTGATGGCGGGTACGCAGCAGCACCGCGAGCCCCTGGCCGACGTCCAACTGCCAGACTTCTACCTGCCCCAAGGGCACCGACTCGCGGGGCACCCATAACGCCAGCAGCATGAGGCCGCCCACCCCCCGCAAGGGCACGCCACGGGGTAGCAGCACCAGCAACGCACCCAGGCACACCACTAACCAAGCCCACAGCGGCAAGGCTGGCGGCACCCACGCCGGGCGCCAGCTCGCGGCCAGGGCCAAGACCCTGAACAGCACCTCCAGCAAGCCCCCAGCCAGCCACAGCAACGCTTCGCCGGCGCCCGCCACAGGCAACAGCAGCGTGCCCAGCAAAGCCAACGGCAACACAGCAAGGCTGACCCACGGCACCGCCAGCAAGTTGGCCAGGGGCGCACTCAGGCTCACTGGCAAGCCAGTGGCCAGCAGCACCGGCAGCAAGCCGATGGCGATCACCCACTGCGCACGCGTCCAGGCCTGCCAGGGCCGCCAGCCGCCCAAGCGGGCACTGAAGCAGTAGATCAAGGTCGCCACAGCGGCAAACGACAGCCAGAACCCCGGCAACAGCGCCGCCAAGGGTTCGAACAACAGCACCGCGACCAGCGCCAGCAGCAATGGCAGCATTGCGCCAAGGTGACGAAAGCGCAGACGCCAAAGCAACACTACCGCCAGCATCAGGCAGGCCCGCTGCACCGGCACACCGCCACCGGCAAGCCAGCCGTAGGCCAGCGCAGCGGCCATCGCCAGGCCGCAGGCCGAGGGCAGCCAGGGCAGCCGCGCGGGCCACAGGCCCCAGCGTGCCAACCCGGCAACCAGGCCATAGAGCAAACCCGCCACCAGGCCGATGTGCTGCCCGGAAATCACCAGCAGGTGCACCGTGCCTGTGGCCTGCAGCGTCTGCCAGTCCTCGCGGGCCAGGCCCGCACCGTCGCCCAGCACCAAGGCCACCAACGCCGCTTGCCGCCCATTGGCCTCGACCGCCAACAACCGTTGCCGCAGTTGGTCTCGCCAGCTGCCCGCGACAGCGCTCAATACCTGCCCAGCCTTGACCGTGCCGGTAGCCCCGACCCGCCGAGCCAGCAACTGCGCCTCTCGATCAGGCCCATGGGGGTTGAGCAGCCCGGCAGGCCGCTGCAGGGTCACTGCCAACCGCCACTGTTCGCCCGCACGCACAGCCGGCCCGTTGAACCAGCTCAGTTTCAAGCGCCGCGGCAGTTCGCCACGCCGTGAGTGGGGCTGCTCCAGTTCGAAGCGCACGCCATGCGCGGTACGGCTCGGCAGCCCGACAACCTTGCCCTCCAGCCACAACGTGCGGCCATCCAGTTCAGGCGCGAGTCGATCATCCAGCGCTCGCTGGGCCGATCCGCACGCCCAGCACAAGCCCAACAGAAAACAGCCCACTGGCCAAAACCGCGTGAACAGGCTGGCAACACCACCGACAAACAGCAGAAGTAGCCATCCGACCGATGGCAATACGGGGAGAAAGCCCAGGCAGAGCAGCCCGAGCGCGAGCGCAAACATCCCTGTGCGCATGAGGTAGAGCTCCGCTGCGAAATGACCTTCTCAGGCATAGCGCAAATGCCGGCAAAGCTTGCTCAACAATTGTCACAAACTCTAAACGAGGCCGTTAAGGAATCAAGGCATACTGCCCCGATCAACGCCCCGGGAGCCTACATGCCGCGCCGACTTTTCAAACGCTACATGCCGGATCCGACCAGCATTCGGGAACACAAGTCCTTACGCTTTTTCGGCACGTTGCTGCACGACCCGAACCTCTGGCACCTGAACCGGCACTCGGTGGCCCGGGCCATGGGCGTGGGCCTGTTTGCGGCGCTGATCCCCATCCCCATGCAGATGCTGCTGGCCGCTGCGCTGGCGATCCCGGTGCGCGGCAACCTGCCGATCGCGGTCAGCCTGGTGTGGCTGACCAACCCGCTGACCATGCCACCGGTGTTCTTCGTCACCTACATGACCGGCGCCTGGCTGCTGCAGATACCGCCGCGCACCCTGCCCGACGACCTGACCTTCGAATGGATCACCGACCAGCTGTCGACCCTGTGGCAACCCTTCCTGCTCGGCTCGGTGGTGTGTGGCGTGGTGCTGGGCATCCTCGCCTACTTCAGCACCTTGCTGTACTGGCGTTGGTGGGTGGGCCGGCAGTGGCGCCGGCGCAAACTCAAAGGCTCAGGCGCGCATGCCGCGGCCGCTGACCAGCAGGCGGATGCACAGGGTGTACAGCACTGCGGTAGCCACCAACATAAAGGTGATCGCCGTCCCGATACTGATATCCGACACCCCTAGGATGCCGTAGCGGAACGAGTTGACCATGTGCAGCACCGGGTTGGCCAGTGACACGGTCTGCCAGAACGGCGGCAGCAGGTTGATCGAGTAGAACACCCCGCCCAGGTAAGTCAGCGGCGTCAGCACGAAGGTCGGGATGATCGAGATATCGTCGAAGTTGCGCGCGAACACCGCGTTGACGAAGCCCAGTAACGAGAAGATGGTTGCCGTCAGCAGTACCACGACCACGGTCACACCCAGGTGGTGCACCTGCAGGTCGGTGAAGAACATCGACAGGATGGTGACGATCACCCCGACCGCCAAGCCACGCAGCACGCCACCCAGCACATACCCCACGAGAATGGTGTGTGGCGACACAGGGGACACCATCAGCTCCTCGATGGAGCGCTGGAACTTGCTGCCGAAGAAGCTCGACACCACGTTACCGTAGGAGTTGGTGATCACCGACATCATGATCAGCCCCGGCACGATGTACTGCATGTAGGTGAAGCCGCCCATGTCGCCGATCTGCCGGCCGATCAGGTTACCGAAAATGACGAAGTACAGGACCATGGTGATCGCTGGCGGCAGCAGGGTCTGCGGCCAGATGCGTAAAAAGCGCCGTACTTCGCGGTAGACGATGGTGTTGAGGGCCACCCAGTTGGTGCGCAGTTCCACACTCATACGGCCACCTTCGACAGGTTTTTTTCCACCAGGGACACGAACAGCTCCTCGAGTCGATTGGTTTTGTTACGCAGGCTTTGCACCTCGATGTTCTGCAGCGCCAGCTGGCCGAACAGCGCGGTGATGCCGATGTCTTTGTCCACCTGCACTTCCAGGGTGTGCGGGGTCAGCAGCCGGCACGGGTAGCCTTGCAGCACAGGCGCCGAGGCCAGGTCCTGCTTGATGTCGAGGACGAAGGTCTCGACATGCAGCTTGCCCAGCAATTGGCGCATGCTGGTGTTCTCGACGATGGTGCCGTGGTCGATGATGCCGATGTTGCGGCACAGCTGCTCGGCCTCTTCGAGGTAGTGCG
Organism: Pseudomonas sp. 5.2; assembly: GCF_059025405.1. Taxonomy (NCBI): domain Bacteria; kingdom Pseudomonadati; phylum Pseudomonadota; class Gammaproteobacteria; order Pseudomonadales; family Pseudomonadaceae; genus Pseudomonas; species Pseudomonas sp. 5.2. The sequence goes on along the minus strand of NZ_JBYBHH010000001.1, from coordinate 59,638 downwards.
TGGTCAGGATGATGGTGATGCCCTTCTGGTTGAGCTCGGTGAGGAAGCTCCACATCGAACGGCGCAGCTCGATGTCCACACCCGCGGTGGGCTCGTCGAGAATCAGCAGGCGCGGTTCGTGGATCAAGGCACGGGCGATCATCAGGCGGCGCTTCATGCCACCCGACAACGAGCGGGAAGGCACGTCACGCTTGTCCCACAGCCCCAGCTGGGTCAGGTACTGCTCGGCGCGCTCCTTGGCAAGCTTTGGCGGGATGCCGTAGTAGCCTGCCTGGGTGACGACGATGTCGAACACCTTCTCGAACTGGTTGAAGTTGAACTCTTGCGGCACCACGCCCAGGCAGCGCTTGAGCGCCGAGGGCTCGCGGTCCAGGTCGTGGCCGAATACGTTCACCGTGCCGCTGGTCTTGTTGACCAGGGTCGAAAGAATACCGATGGTGGTGGATTTGCCGGCGCCGTTGGGGCCGAGCAAGGCGAAGAAGTCGCCTTCGGCAACGTCCAGGTCGATGCCCTTGAGGGCCTGGAAGCCATTACCGTAGGTCTTGGTCAGCTGTCGAATGGACAGGGCGGAACTCATAGCGGGCCATTTACCGAAAAAAAAGGTTCAGGACACGCCAGGCAAAGTCACTGGCGCAGTGAGTGCGGCCATGGTGCAAGGCCCGGCCACACAAGTACAGTCACATGTATTGATAATGACTATCGAGGCAGGTTCAAGTCAGCGCGGTCATCACCGCCGCCTGGTAGGCCGGGCGCTGCTTCAGGCGCGCGTACCAGGCCTCCAGGTGATACATGGCCGGGCGCTCGATAGGCATTTCGAACCAGGCGTAGATGAAGCTACCCAGTGGGATGTCGCCCATGCCGATCTGGTCACCGGACAGGTACGGCTGCTGGGCCAGGGTTTCGTCGGCGATGGCCAGCAATTGCGCGCACTGCTTGTGCGCGGCGTTGATCGCGACCCAGTCGCGCTGGTCTTCCGGCGTGCGCAGCAGGCCCCAGAACAGCGGGCGGAAGGGGGTAGCGAAGGACGAGGTGGTCCAGTCCATCCACTTGTCGGCCAAGGCGCGCTGGCGCGGGTCTTCCAGGTACCAGCCCTGCTCGGCACCATACTCGGCGCACAGGTAGCGGACGATGGTGTTGGACTCCCACAGCGTCAGGTCGCCGTCTTCGAGCATCGGCACCAGGCCGTTGGGGTTGCGGGCGCGGTAATGCGGCTCGTTGACCACGCCGAAGGCGCCGCCGGCGTCGATGGATTCGAAATCAAGGCCCAGCTCGTGGGCGATCCACAGCGCCTTGCGCACATTGCTCGAATTCTTGCGGCCCCAGATCTTCAGCATGGCAACGTCCTTATAAATGCGGAGGTGGTCCAGTCTACTCCAGAGTCTTATTGCCTGTACTGGCCTCTTCGCGGGCAAGCCCGCTCTCACAGGAAGCACCCCAATCTTCAAGCCACGGGTAACCCTGTGTGAGCGGGCTTGCCCGCGAAAGGGCCGGCACAGGCCAACAATGATCTGAAACTCCCACCGCCACACCCTGTCACTGTTCTGAACAGGCCGTTCACAGCGTTGCGTCTAAGCTGTCTGGGACGGCTCAAGCCCTTGGTTCCAAGGAGGACCGATTATGTTGCTGTTGTGGTTGGTGGTACTGGTGATCGGCGCGGCATACCTCACGCATCGGCGCCTGGCGCCCTTGCAGATACTGGGCATCATGGCGGCCTACGTGCTGCTGATGGGTATTTTCAGCAGCGCACCCGGCTGGCTGCTGGCCCTGCTGTGGGTCGTGCTGGCCGTGAAAATCGCCTTGGTGGCCCTGCCACAATGGCGACGCAAGGTGTTCACCGGCCCGGTGTTCAAGTGGTTCCAGCATACCCTGCCGCCCATGTCGCAGACCGAGCGAGAAGCCATCGACGCCGGCACCGTCTGGTGGGATGGCGAACTGTTCAGCGGCCGCCCCGACTGGCGCACCTTGCTGGCCTACCCGGCGCCGAAACTGACTGAAGAAGAACAGGCCTTCATCGACGGCCCCACTGAAGAATTGTGCGCCATGGTCAGCGACTGGCAGATCGGCCAGGACATGGATCTGCCCCCTGAAGCCTGGGCGCACATCAAAGCGCAGGGCTTCTTCGCCCTGATCATCCCCAAGGAATACGGCGGCAAGGGCTTTTCCGCCTACGCCCACTCTCAAGTAGCCATGAAACTGGCCACCCGCAGTGGTGACCTGGCGTCCACGGTGATGGTGCCCAACTCGCTCGGCCCGGCCGAACTGCTGCTGCACTACGGCACCGATGAACAACGCAGCCACTACCTGCCGCGCCTGGCGCGCGGCGACGAGATCCCCTGCTTCGCCCTGACCGGCCCACTGGCGGGCTCGGATGCCGGCGCCATGCCGGATACCGGCATCATCTGCAAAGGCCATTGGCAAGGCGAAGAAGTCATCGGGCTGCGCCTGAACTGGGAAAAACGCTACATCACCCTCGGCCCGGTCGCGACCCTGCTCGGCCTCGCGTTCAAGGCCTACGACCCAGAGCACTTGCTGGGCGACGAAGAGGACTTGGGCATCAGCCTGGCGCTGATTCCTACCGACACTCCGGGCGTGGAGATCGGCAAGCGCCACCTGCCGCTCGGCGCCGCCTTCATGAACGGCCCCAACAGCGGCAAGGACGTGTTCGTCCCGCTAGACATGCTGATCGGCGGCCAGGCCATGCTCGGCAAGGGCTGGATGATGCTGATGAACTGCCTGTCGGTGGGCCGCTCCATCTCGCTGCCAGCAGTGGGCACTGGTGCCGCCAAGTACACCAGCCTGGTGACGGGCCAGTACGCCAATATCCGCGAACAGTTCAACGTGCCGCTGGCAGCCTTCGAAGGCATCCAGGAGTCCTTGGCGCGCATTGGCGGCAATGCCTGGCTGATGGACAGCGCCCGATTGCTGACCGCCAAAGCAGTGGACCTGGGCGAAAAACCTTCGGTGCTGTCGGCGATCCTCAAGTATCACCTGACCGAACGTGGCCGCGAGTGCATCCAGCACGCCATGGACGTGCACGGCGGCAAGGGCATCATCATGGGCCCGAACAACTACCTGGGGCGCAATTGGCAGGGTGCGCCGATCTTCATCACCGTCGAGGGGGCCAACATCCTCTCGCGCAACCTGATGATCTTTGGCCAAGGCGCCATTCGCTGTCACCCGTTCGTGCTCAAGGAAATGGCGCTGGCCGGCCGCGAAGACCGTGAGCAGGCGCTGGTCGAGTTCGATGAGCTGCTAATGAAGCACATCATGTTCGCTGCCGGCAACGCCGCCAGCACCATCGTGCTCGGCCTGGGGCTGGGGCGCCTCGAACGGGTGCCAGGCGATGCCTTGAGCCAGGGCTATTTCCGTGCCTTGAATCGCCAGGCTGCAGCTTTTGCTCTGCTGGCAGATTTGTCGATGATGCTGCTGGGCGGTGCACTCAAGCGCCGCGAGCGCCTGAGCGCTCGCCTGGGTGACGTGCTGAGCTACCTGTATCTGTCCAGCGCGGCACTCAAGCGGTATCACGACCTCGGCTCGCCGGAGCACATGCAACCTCTTCTGCGCTGGGCTATGGAAGAGAGCCTGGGCAAGGCCGAGCAGGCGCTCGACCGGCTTCTCGACAACTTCCCCAACCGCTTCGTCGGCTGCACCCTGCGCGTGCTGGTCTTCCCCTTCGGCCGCTGCCACACCGGCCCCAGCGATGAACTGGACGCCGAAGTGGCGGAACTGATTGGCCGGCAGCAGGGTGACCCGGCGCTGGAAGAACTGCTGGCTGGGTGTTATCGACCACAAGCTGAGGGTGATCCGGTCGCTGCGCTGCAGCGTGCGAGCGACTTACTGGATGACGCCGCACCTTTGCACAAGGCACTGCATCAGGCCCTGAAGGAAGGCAGAGTAAAACCGGCCGCAGGGCAATCGGCTATCGATGCTGCTGTCGAGGCTGGCGCACTGCAGCCTGCTGAGGCACAGCGCCTTCATGCCGCGGAACAGGCTCGGCGCGCAGTGATCGATGTCGATGCTTTCGATAAGGAGCAGCTGGGGCCTACAACCGGCAAGGTACGTTGAACGGTCGCGCAAAAGGGGCCGCACAGCGGTCCCTGCCAGCGTATACTCCGGCCCCGTTTTTCAGACACACCGAGGACCCTTTCATGGCCAACCCGCACCTGGAGTATCACCTGCAACTGCTGCAACACCTGCGCACCATCCTGGCTGCCCTCGGTGAAGCCGAGCAGGTGCCGGAAGAAAGCCACGCCCTATTCCTCGAGCGTTTCGACGAACTGCTCACCCTGCTGCCCCAGAACCCGCTGGAAAGCCAGTACCTCGGCCAGGACCTGCTCTGCCAAGTGATCCAGCGTTATCCGCAAATTGCTCACCTCGTGCCACGCGATTTGTTGTGGTTCTTTGGTGGTGATTGCCTGCACTTCATGCCCGACGATGAACTCGACCTCTACCAGCAACTGGAAGAGCGCCGCCATGAAGCTGAGCAAGAGGGTGAGCCATTCGACTGGCACTTGGAAAAGCAACGACTGAGTCAAACTGACAAAGGCAGTACCCACTAAACTGAAACACCTCCCCAGCGCCTTGCTTTGCATCAAGGCGCTCCGTTAAAAATCCTACAATCAATTAGTTTATTCCTACATCCTGCAAAACTCATGGCCGTTAGTATTTGCGTCGAGGCGTTACAGGCACGCTTCGTGCAATTTCCTCACCCTCACTAACCCCTTCAACCATGAGCCACAGTATGAAACGCAAACTAATCGCACTCCCCCTAGGCCTCTTTGCCAGCTTGATGGGCAGCTCCGCCTTCGCCAGTTCCGTTTTCTTCGAAGGCAGCATCACTGCTGAAACATGCCCGATCGAAATTGTTAACCCAGGCGATGGTAGCGTGGACAATCGGGTTGCAATGGGTGACGTCCCGCTGGGCAGGTTCGGTGGCGCCGCCGGCACCGAAGTACGTGGTGCCACTTTTGCCGTCCGCGTACCGGATAAAGGTAGCTGCGGCGTTACCGAAAACAATGCGAATGTCACCTTCAACGGTGACGCGGACGGCAGCGGAAGCTACTTCAAGGTCAACCCTGTGAGCGGCGCCGCCACGGGTGTCTCGATCGTGATCCGCGACAGCAGCAAGGCATCGGTCGCGCCTGGCGGAACGTCGGTTGACTATGCACTCAACGCCATTGGGCCCACCGACCTGAAGTTTGATGCCTACTACCGCTCCACCGCCGCTACGGTAACCGCAGGCCCAGCATCGGCTCACGTCCGCTATTCGGTTGCTTATAAGTAAGCAACGCGTGTCACCCGGTGCCTTGCGCACCTCGCTAAACCATCCAGGCGTTGATGATACGCCTGGGTGCAATGGGTAACCGTTATGATCAATCCACTCAGATTCACGGCTGGCTTACGTTTTGCCGCTTGTATTTCCCTGGCCATAAGCATGCTCGCCGCCCCTGCCATCAGCCAGGCCGCTTTGACATTGAATAATACCCGCATTGTTTTCAATGGCGATAAGCGAAGCACGTCCGTCATCGTGAAAAACCCGTCCAAGAGTACGTACGCGGTACAAACCTGGATCAATACCGTCGCGGATGACACCACCACGGCTGTTCCGTTCGCCATCTCGCCCATCTTATTCAAACTCAGCGCGGCCAACGAACAACTTATCCAAATAAGCGGTTTACCCCACACATTACCGAATGACCGCGAGTCACTGTTTTTTTTCAATTTGCAAGAAATCCCCCAAGCCAGCACCGAGCCCGGCAACCAACTCAATATCGCCCTGCGCACGCGAATCAAACTGTTCTATCGGCCGCCAGCGCTGAAGGGCACGCCCGCGGGCCAGTTGAAGTCTCTGGTGTTCTCGCTGAGCGAGAAAAATGGCACCCACTCTTTGCTGGTTCGCAACCCATCGCCGTTTCACATCACCTTCGTTCGACTCGAGGTCAGCGGCCAGGGGCAGCAGCACACCTTGAACAACACCGACATGCTGGAACCCTTCGCCGAGCATGCCTACCCGCTCACGGGAATCAAGCCCGCTCCAGGCTTGCAGGCACAGTTTTCCGTCATCAATGACTATGGCGGTTACACCGAGCCTCTGACGCTGCCGATCCACCTGCCTAACTAGAGCCAGCCACCACGCAAGTCGCAAGGAATCGTCATGATGTTCCTCCCCTTATCACGCTGGCGTGCGTCACGCCATCAGCGCGGCGCATTGCTGTGCCTGCTAGGTAGCTCGGCATTGATACTGGTGCCCACTGTTAAAGCGGAGACCGGCTTCCAGAGCGGCTTTCTTCGCCAGGTGCCGGGCCAATCCGAAGACGTAGGCGCCTGGTCATTGGGCATGTTGACCCGCGACCAGGACCTTGCACCAGGCCTCTACCGGGTGAGCGTGCACGTCAACCTTGAACCACAGGGCGAGCACGAACTGGATTTCCAGCCTACCGCCGAGGGTGAGCTGCAACCTTGCCTGCCCGCCAAGTTGCTGGGTGAATGGGGTTTGCGACTTGATGCACTGGCCAACATCGAGGATCAGCATCGCGCCTGCCTGGACCTGAAGGCTGTTGTCCCCGGCGCGCAAATCGACTTCAGGGCCAGCGAATTGCGGGTGGCCATTTCGATTCCGCAAATCGCCATGCGCCGAGACGCCAGCGGCCAGGCCGACCCCGCGCACTGGGACAGCGGTATCAACGCTGCCTTCGTCAGCTATCAAGCCTCCACCCTGCAAGGCCGCAGCCGTTACACGGGCAATTACAGCAGTGACGACCTGCACTTGAACAGCGGCGTCAACCTTGGCGAATGGCGCTTGCGCAGCACTCAGTCCTGGCGTCAGGACCAACAGGGTAACCGTGAATGGACCAGGGCCCAGACTTACGCGCAACGCGATATCCCCGGGACCCGCGCCAACCTAACAGTCGGGGAAACATTCACCGACAGCGATATATTCCGCGGCATTCCCATCTCTGGCATACGCGTGGCATCGGACATGAGCATGCTCGGCGACAATCAACGGGGCTATGCCCCTGTCATCCGTGGTGTCGCGCAGAGCCGAGCGAAGCTTGAGGTCTGGCAGAACGGCTATTCAATTTATTCCACGTATGTCAGCGCTGGCCCTTACGCCATTGACGACCTCAGTACTTCGGGCAGCGGCGAACTGGAAATTGTTCTGACCGAGTCAGACGGCCAGGTCCGGCGCTTCATTCAGCCCTTTTCGACCATCAGCAACCTGCTGAGGCCGGGTGTTTGGCGTTACAGTGCGACGGTTGGGCGCTATAACCCTTCCAGTGATGTAGACACCCCCTTGCTCTGGCAAGGCACCTTGGCCATGGGCAGCCACTGGAACACGACGCTCTACGGCGGGTTGATGGCCAGCGACTACTACCGGGCGGGCAGCCTGGGCATCAGTAAGGATCTGGGTAGCCTGGGTGCCTTGGCTTTCGATTTGACGCAATCGTTCAGCGAGGTCGACACCCCACATGAGCGTGACGTACAGGGTACGAGTTATGCCCTGAAATACGGTAAAGCCTTCACCAGCCAGACCAATCTGCGATTTGCCGGCTACCGTTATTCGACTGAGGGTTACCGCGACTTCGATGAAGCCGTGCGCCAGCGCAGCCAGGCATCAGGGTATACCGGCAGTAGCCGCAGCCGCCTGGAGGCATCGGTCCACCAGAGCATGGGCAAGAACAGCTCGCTCACCCTTACCCTGTCTCAGCAGGATTACTGGCAGCGCAGCGATACCCAGCGTCAATACCAGTTCAACTTCAGCACGCATCACCGCGGCGTAAACTACAACCTGTTTGCCTCTCAGTCGTTGACCGACCGATATGGCAGCGATCGTCAATTCGGCTTGAGCATATCGTTGCCGTTGCAGTTCGGTCACCGCGCCAATGCCACCTTCGATATGCAACACAATGCCCGGGGCCTTAGCCAACGCGCCTCCCTCGGTGGCGGCATCGCCGAGCGAGCGCTGAGCTACAGCGCCAGCCTGAGCGAGGACGAAAGCAATCGCCGGACTGCGGCACTGTCGCTTGGCTATCAGGCCCCCTATGCAACGTTGGCGGGTGGTTTTACCGAAGCTGAGGACTATCGCAATCTGTCGTTGAATGCCAGTGGGGCCGTGCTGCTGCACGCTGACGGCGTCGAGTTCGGCCCCTACTTGGGAGATACCGCGGCCCTGATCGAAGTGCCGGGTGTGGCCGATGTGGGCCTGCACAACGTACCCGGCACGCGCACCAACGCGCGTGGGTATGCGCTGCTGCCTTACCTGCAACCCTACAGGACCAACGCGGTTGTACTGGATATCGACCGGCTGGGGCCTGACGTGGAGATCGAAAACGGCGCAGCACAGGTGGTCCCCCGCCGAGGCGCGATCGTAAAAAGCCGCTTCGAAGCACGCCATGTCTCGCGGATGGTCCTGACCCTGCACGACGCCAGTGGCCAGCCACTGCCTTTCGGGGCCCAGGTAAAAGACCAGCAAGGCGAACTGCTCGGCATGGTAGGCCAAGCCGGCCAAGTAATGCTCACGCATCAGGCCTCCGATCGCCCGTTGCAGGTGAGCTGGGGTGACCGGCCGGACAACAGCTGCCAGCTGGCCATCGACTCAGACGCCACGCCGCCCGTTGACGGCTATCGCCTGCAAACCCTGCCCTGTATTTAGCGACCAAGCTCGCAATGCGGCCCTCGCATTCTGCCGCGCTGGGAGCTCCAGGACATCTATGAAAAACATCAAAACAACCTTGCGCCTGGCATTGCTGGCCGCAATGACATGGCCGGCGGCCGAGGCCATGGCCAGCGCGGACACCCGCTGCGAATTCGGGCCGCTCAAGAGCAACTTGCTCAAGGTATTCGTCCGCGACATGGGTACGTTGTACGTGCCACGGGACGCGCGAGTCGGCACGCTAATCGGCCCCGCTGACGCCTACGAGCAAACAAGCGACCAGAATAATTTGAGCTTGAGGTGTTTCAGCTACGGTGTGCGAATGAACTTCGACATGAAAGCAGCCCGCGGCGTCCACCCTCCAATGGCTCCCATTGATGGCCAAAATATGGACGGTCACGTTCTCAGGACCAACATTCCTGGTTTAGGTGCAATCGTAAAGGTACGGCGCCCCTTTAATGGAGGCACCGATCAGTGGATTCCGATTGGCAGCAACCCACCGCTGGTCCCTTTCGCGGCCTATTACGAAACTACGCTGCTAGGTGGCGTAGCGCTGCTCAGATTCGCTCATGAGGTTACCTTGGTGAAGACCGGCGACCTGGCCCCTGGCGTCCACCAGCTGGATGGCCAACTGATTACCGGCCACCTCGACTTCCAAGGTATGGGCCAGGTAATGGAGTACACCCTCAGGGCAACGATCATTCAGAGCCAGTGCGAGGTCCTCAGCGACGCGGTCAGCGCCAACCCGGTGAAGCTCGGTGAATGGAGCACCAGCGACTTCACCGGCGCCGGTTACACCACCACCGCTACGCCGTTCCAGATCCGCCTGAGCAGTTGCCAGGTCGACCCCGACCCGGACAACGAAACCCTTGCGACCATCGAACTTGAGGGACGAGATGGCTCACAACCCATTGGGCCTGTGGGTGAGCATGTGTTCAGCCTGACCAGCGATTCCGACGCCCGAGGGATGGGAATCCAGATGCTTCACAACGGCCAGCCGATGCCATTGAATACCGAAATTGGGCTGAGGTCGGTACAAGATGGCACCGTACCCTTGAACTTCGAGGCGCGCTTCTACCAAACAGAGCCAAGCAGCAACCTGCGTGCTGGCTTGGCCAAGGGCGCATTGAACTTCACCATCCGCTACCGCTAGCGGGTAAAAAGGCCGGCCCCTCTGGCCGGCCTGGTTTCACCTGGTTAATCCGGCTAAGCCTGTGTGGTACCCGACAGGATGTTTTCAGGGTCGTAGTGGTAACGACAGGCCTCCCCTTGCTGGGTTTCGACACTGATCAGGCGGTTGAGCTCGTCGTACACCAGCACACGTTTCTGCTCATCGCTGATCAGGTTGCCATTGGCGTCATAATGCAAGTCGATAGCGGGTTGCGGAGCCGGCGGAACGATCTTGCTCAATTGCGCCGGGTCGACATTCGTGAACTCGTACAGTGTCCGCTGCGGTGTTCCCCCTGGGCTCTTGGTAATGACCGAGGTGATGTTGTCCAAGCCATCGAAACCGAACGTCTGCCATTCGATGATATTGCCGGAAGGATCGACCGGCGCCTCAGGGCCGGTGCAGTCATAACGCTGCAGCCGACCGCGCCGGTCGTACGCGTATTTTTCATGGCGCAACAGCTTGGCATCCTCTTCGTCTGCATCCTTGGGGCGCTCTTTGAGTATTCGGTGCGTCAGGCAATCGAACTCGTCATACCCCTGCTCCAGCGTTTGCAGAATGTCGCCAAAGTCGAAGGTGCGCTGCGTTTCCCGGTCGAACTCGTCGTATTCAAGCCGTGTGGTCAATTGCTGACCGGTAGTGACATCCTGGGTGGTGGTACTTTCCATACGCCCAAGATCGTCATAGGTGAACGATGCCGACAAGAGTATCTGATCAGCCAGCGGATTGCGGCGCACTCGGTAACGGGAAGGGGTGGGCACAGGTTTACTCAGCGTGGTGCTTTCCAGGCGCCCACAATCATCGTATGCATAGACCTGGTTCTGACCCTGCACGTCCAGATAAGCGCGCATCCGCCGACGGTAGCTGTAGTCATAGGTCATGCTGAAGGTTTCACCCTCCAGAATACGCGTTTCGGTCTTGACCTCGCCGTTACTGAGGAAATAGGTTCTGTCCATGCTATGCCCGGGGTCTCTGGCGTCCCCTGGTTCTTCACAATGGGTCAGCTTGGCATTCTTGGGATCGTATACGTAAGAAGCGGGCTTTCCGCTGAGCACACGCGTTGTGGGCTCCTCGCCCAGTACGGGGACGTAGGTGTATTCGATCTTCCTGCCATCTGGGGCCGTCACCCAGCGCGGCTGCCGCTCACCCGGGTCGTACTCGAAGGTTTGCAGGCGCCCACCGGTCGTGGCGCTGATACGCCGCTCCAGGCCATCGAACGCCTGCTCGCCCAATAACTTGGCGTTCGCTTCGGTAGTGCCCACCTTGATGCTGACTGGCAGGTCGTTGCGGCTGTGCTTGGCATACGTACGATAAACCCGATTATTACGGTCAGCCAATGTGTGGACGAGCAAACGGTCAAAGGCGTCATATACATACTCGTCGATCCGTTGGCCGGTGCCGCTGCCCTTGGCCTCCTTGCTGAGCCGTCCAAGCCCGTCGTAGCCATTGACCTGCAGACTGATGCTCGTCGTTCCATCTAGGGCAAAACGCTCGATTTTCGCTGGCTTTTCAAACAGGTTGTGCCATGTCTGCGTGATACCGCTGAGCCGTATTCCATCACGTTCACGCCAGTTGTGCTGAACCGGGCCATCGGGGCTTTGCACCTGGCTGACTTCCTCAACCTCCGTCACCCCATCGGGGCCAGTGACGGACCGCTGCTGGCCCCAGTCGTCGTAGGCGTAAGTGCTGGTCAACTCCAGCAGTTGGTCACCCAGCCAGTCGATTTCGGTTTCCTCGCTCAACTGGCCCAGCTGATCGTACTTCGCACGGTAGATCGGCCTCGAGCCCCCCGCGAACGTCTTGCTGTCATGGTCTTCACGTGTTTCTAGAATTGCCCGGCTGAGCCCGTCGAAGTACGTGCTGGTCTCGACCCCCTTGACGTCGTACGCCCATTGCTGGGCCTGTTCATTGTCATAAGCGCACAGGTGGTACTTGTAACGCCGGTACGCCTCGAAGTCCGTGCCCGGAGCAACGGTCTCACGCGTTACTCTACGCAGCGCGTCAAATTCGTAACGAATCTCGACGTTGTTGTCGTCACGGTTGAGCACCGTCTCACCGGTCTGGAGGTCGTGCTCCAGGGTGATGACCTTGGTTTGCCCATCGAAACCCTCGAGCGTCTCGGTGGTCTGCAACACGGCCTTCGCTACGGGTGTACTGTAGGCGTAACGGGTGATCGTATCGTAAGCCTCGGACCCGTGGTAACTCACGGTTCTGGTACTGACTCGTCCGTACTGGTAAGTGGGTGCGGTTAACGCGTCATAGTATTCGAAACTGATTTTTTCGATGAAATCATCAGGCTTGCCGCCCGCCTCGAAAATGCTCTCACTTTCCACCAGCCACCAGGGTTGCGTCAGATAGCTGCCCCGCGGCGCCAGCGGCTTGTATGCATAGAGCTGGGTCAGGGTGGGCGCGGCCCCTTGCCCATTGGGGGCGGGCCGTACGGTTCGGGATTTCAAATGGCGCACGAAACCGTGAGGCTTGCCTTCCTCCTCGGCGCTGTACCAGACATTGGTTTCAAGCACCTGGTTGGGTTCCAGGCGGGTCAGCACATTTCCCTGATTATCGTAGCTGGTGACCTGCTTTTCCAACCGCTGTTTTTCCACTGGAGGCTTGCCGGGCTCCTGGAAGGGCCCGGTCCAACGGCTGGTTACCTCGACCGGAAGCTGGAAGGCAGGCGGTTGCTGGTCGAAAGAGCCGTCAATTTCACCGTAGGCAGTGGTGACATCCAGCTCATTCTCACCTTGAGAGGTCTGTTGGGACACCAGCAAGTGAAAACGATTGAACGTGCGCGTAATCGTTCGATTGTTATTCGACTCTTGTATCTCGCGCGTCTGGTAGGAATAGTCCTTCGCCACCTTGTAGAGATTATCCAGCCCTTCGTCATCCCAGGGGATCGTACGGCCGCCCCCGACGAAATTGTTCACGCCAGGGTATTCATACTTCACCACCATCGTCGGCTGCTCGAAACGCGGCGAGGTTTCATGGCGGGTTACCCGGGGCAGATTGGCACGCCCGGCGCTGGGTGGAAATTCATGCCCCAAGTCGTCGTAAAAGATGCTCTCGTGCCCCCCGTACGGGGTCGTGACCTCGTTCAGGCACAAGAAACCGCGCACGTCACGATAGGTAAAACGCCAACGAGCCTGGTTGGGGGTGGGCAGGATGATCTCGCTGACTCGGTTATCACTTTGGCTCAGGGTCATCACGTAACGAGCAAGCGGGCTACCATCATCGCCACCATAGGGGTAACAGAGAATATCGACCCGGCTGTTGCCTTGCCGCTCGAGCCTGAGGATTTCCTCAGTGCCGTCGGTAACAGTGCGCAAGCGCATATGGTTAGCCAGCGCCGGCTCGTATGTCAGGTTGAGCACATGCCCAAGGGGCGAATGCAACTCGATGGGCAGAGAGACCTGTGCCTGCTGAGGGCCCATGGTCTCCAGCACTTCGACCAGGCCAGAACGGTGTTCAACGCGGTAACGCTTGGCACCATTCTGGCCTGGCGGTTCATGGTAGAGGTCAAACTGCCTGAGTTTCTGCTCACTCATTTCCAGACGGCCGGTGACCGTGGACTCACCGGTAATCTTGTACGTTTCGCCGCTGCGCAACGTTACTATATTGTTGCGCACTTGGGTGAGTTGCAGGTTCCAGCCCTTGCCAAAGCCCGAGTCTTCAACGTTCAAGGGACTGTAGAACAAACCCAGGTTGAAGTCCGGACCCTGCAGGTCGTTACCTTTCAACTCAGGCAGCTTGATGGATACCGTGTATTGGCCTGTGCGCGAGTCGACACCCGATTCGATGTAAGAGGAAAAATTAAAAGCATTGGAATGTACGGAAGTTGATGCACTCATTTTAAGTAGCCCTCAAGCCATAATCAAACTTCTTTATTCACTTCCGAGGAGAACGAATAACCGCACAGGACAACTTCCCCTCAATATTTCCGTGATCATAGTCACCCGTCGTCCTCATGACACCCGGCACGATAATTGTATCGACAGCATCCTTGAGATCACGAATATCAAACCAAAGCGAAGAGGTGGGATGCTTGATAGCGCGAACATCGAACCACCAATCCCCGCTGTAAGAACATGACCTCTCAGACATCAGTGTCACAATGGTACTGGAGGGGACGTTTTCGAATTTAACGAATGTCGCCACGTCGTTGCCACAGTCGTCCATCTTGAACTGCTTGGCATCCGCCCCTGCAGCCGGCACGGTTACAGAACATTGTTTGCCGCCAGGGAGTTGATCGCCATCCATCCTTTGCGCGAACTTTATGATTGCTGCGGCCTGCGTTTCACTTGCCTGCACCGTTTGCCCAACACCGCCGCCAATAAGAAGGCCCGCAAACAGCATGCTTAACACGTGAGCATTAGTTTTCATCACAACCCCCTGCACTTCGGTCAGTCAAGCGAATCGTCGTAACGTTTTCTGCACGTGGACGTGAAGGCACGCTGTGCACCAGCACATTCCGGTCACCAATGGTGTCGGCCGACAGATAATCAATTTGAATCAGGTGCAGGTTGCCCCGTGCGTCACGTAACTGCACACGCAACGGCTTGGTCATCTTGGCAAATGCGTCAAGATCACGTGCATCGCTTAATGAGCGATTCCAATTGCGGAAGTTCGCAATCACCAGCAATCCGGCCTCATATTCCGTCGCCACCGGCCGCTCGAAGTCCAGTCGCCCCAACACCGCTGCCATGCCACCGTCGAAAGACACTTTCTGCGGTTCCGCCGTCCCCTGGTTCTGGAACAAATACCCCGTGTAACTGTGGAACACTTCGTTACCCGCGCTGCTTTCCCAGCGAACCATTGAAGTATTGACGTCGCGCTCCCTGTCACTTTGCCGAGCCTTTACAAACTCGGCGGTATAGAACGTTCCCGCCTTGTAATCCAGCATCCAGTAATCGTCGGTGATCGGGTGCATATCGAAATCTGCATGCTCCGGGTCCGCCCCCCCCAGGTCCCCGCCCCCGCCCGCCACGCGCTTGCGAATGAAGGTGTAATCACTGGATTTGTAAGGCTCCGGTGTGCGGACCTGAACTTCAATGGTGGCATTGGTGTGTGAAGTGTCATTGGAGTAGAACCACTCGCCACTCGCGGCCTGAAAGCCCGCGTAAAACACCTGCGAACTGGATGTTCCACGCCGCTGCAGGTAGAAGATCTGCCTGATGGTGCGGTTTTCCGGCACCCGTTCGGTAACAGGCTGCGCTGCTGTCTCGACAGCCACGGGGCTGGTTTCGTTGCCCAGCAAAAAAATGTTTCTTTTCAAGCTGGTGCGCCAGACACTTCCGTAAACAGAACCAATGCCTTCCTCGTTGTCACACAGGCTGGGGATTTTCTGTCCCGCCCGATCGAACAGCGTCATTGACGCGATTTCTGCCGGGCTGAGTTTGTAATCCTTGCCATCCACCTGGTCGGTTTCCACGGTAACTTCCACCTCCAGCTGCTGATAGCCGTTGGAGTCAATCATCCCGCGTGTGCCCTGGCTGCTCTTGCCGACGGTGATGTCGAACCGTTGCAGCGACTTCCAACTGGCCTGCGCCTGCAGTGCGGACGTTTTCAGCACGCTGTAGCCTGTGGCGAATACCACACCGTTGCGCACCACTTCACAGGCCACCACATTGCTTTGCGGTTTGTGCTGCGCCGATGCGGTGAACTGACCCGATGGCGTCACGCTGCCAGCGCCGCCCAACACCCGCCAACGTCTGGGTTCATTAGGCATAATGCGTTGGACGTCGTTCAGCTGGATACTGCCACCATAAGCGAGCTTCGGCACGAAAGGGGGTGCGAGCGTCACCAGTGGCTGGCTATTCACCATGATCAGCGCAGCGTTCCTCTGCTCACTCGCCGCGGCCTGTACCTGCTGCACAGTCAGGATCCGTCTCAATGCTCTACGATGAGGGGAAAACCGCGCATGCCTGTCGCCAAGGGTCGCCAACTCACCCATAGGTGGCTCAAGCAGTTCCCAGCCGACGGGCTCTTCACCCGCATTCCATACGTCCACCCCCGCTGCATGACGTGCAGGGCGGAAAGCAACGGCACTGGGCGTTACCAACAAGCCCTCGAAGGTAACCAAGAGACGGGCTGCAGCGCTGTAAGTGTTGTCGCCCTCGTCGTACTCAGCGATAACGATGATGGTCTGGATCTCCTCCGCCATGTCTTCCTGGGAGGGGGCGGTGTACAGGCCATTGTTATCGATTTTGCCGTGGCCTTCCGGGGTACTGCTTTGTGGGCTAACTGCGCTCCAACGCGAAGCGCTGAGCGGCTTGCCCTCGCCGTCGTGCAGCACGAACTGCTGCTGTTTGCCTGCAGCTATCACTGCTCGCTGCGCCGGTTCAACCGTCAAGCTCGTGCGCAGCGGATCGATATTGCCAAACACGGCCCGGTCCAGCGGTACATGATCTTCTTTTTTTACAAACGCATTGAGCTCGGGGAACAACAGGCTTGCGAGCAACTCCAGGCCCTCGTCGGACGCATGGCCGAGCATGTCTTTGTTCAGTACAAGCGTCGCCGAGTAGTCGCCATCGGGCAGCAGGTACGGAAAACTGTCATCAGGTGACTGCCCGTCAACTGTGTTGTCACGCAGACGAATGAATACCAGTACCGCCCCATCCCCTTGATTGCTCGCACCACGCACGCGTGCACCTGGGGCAGCCTGGGTACGCAGAATGAAACGCTTGGGTGTCAGCGGTTCGTACCCTTCGAAGTCCACCGTCCCAAGATCGAACATTGCGCAACGGGCAGGCCTTTCGTGCATCCAGCTTTCCAGTGCCTTGATAAGCACCTCGTTAAAGTTTTCATCCTCCTCCAGCAGGTTGGTCCTGAAAGACGCACCTTTGGCCAGATTCAACGTAACTCGGCCATAGGGATCTACCTCACCGAGTACCGTTTCGAGGTCTACCTCCATTTTCAGCCAATACCCCGCTGCCTCAGTAATCTTGATATCGCTGATCAAAGCCCCAGTAGTAATGACCGTACCTTTGATAATGTTCATGGCCACCGTGGCTTTGGCGTCGCTCATCGATGCGCTGTCGAAAGACAGCAACGGCGAACCAAACTCCAGACCTTGTAATCTCAGAGAGTCACCCACGCCCTGCCCTGGCAGCGAGTCACTGTAGGGCGGCAGGTACGTGTTTTCCTTAAGTCGCGTCAAGTATTGCTGCTCCAGCAAATGGTTCAGCCGCTGGCGACTGTAGGCAGCAACTGCCCCCCAACCCAGCGTCACCGACCCCTTACGCATGTGTGCAAGCAACTGCGCCAATGAATTAGACATGGCATTACCCTCCGAAAGACTGTTGCGAGCGCACACGCAGGCCCGCCGGAATGGCAGCGCGGCGCGTGGCATCGAAATACTGCGACAAAGGCAGCGGCAGGATCAGATGGCCTTCGAAAATGAGGTTGTAATCTGGTATCGCTAACTTGGCCAGGATCAGCGCGAAAGGCATACCGGCGTCAGGGTCAGGAGGCGTGAAGACGCCACTGGCATCGATCTCGCCGGTACCCGCAATCGGCAGGATCTGTTCCACACCGGGTATGACATTCCCGCTCAACCGCACCTGCAACTGCAAGGCGCCATTGGGCAACGTACGGGCAACCTCAATGATGAGCTCCGGACTGCGCTGGCGCACCAGCACATGAATCAAGCGAGACTCGCCCGCTTGAGCGTCCTCTACTTTGATCTGGTCAAGCACATAGGTCTGGTTGGCATCTACGAGGCCACCTGCGGTGTAAATGCACCGCTTGCCATCTTCGCTGGGCTGCACCGAACCCCGCCCCTCTGCGTCGGGGTCGAGTACCGACCACTTCAAATCCCCACCCAGCGTGCCAGCCGTGAGGGTCAACTGATTGTCGATGTAACACACGCGAATCAAGGGGTTGACGGTCAATGCAGCGAGCAACACCGTAACCCTGCTCATGCTGCGCTGGCCAGTGAACGGGTCCGTGGCGATGACCCGCGCGCGAACCTGCTGCCCGCCCATCGCATGCGCTGGCGGTGCGCGGTATTCACCCTGAGCGTCGATCCGCCCAATATCACCCTGGGCACCGGGCAACGCCTCAAGGCTCCAGACCAGCCCCTCACGCGCGGGTTCGACGGTAAAGGTATGGCGCTTGCCGGGTGCAATCACCACGGGTGGGTCAACAACACGGAAAAATGCAGCGCTGTTCTGGTTCGCGAACAACGCCATACCCGCGGGAAGCTCAAAGTGGAATGGGACGAACCGATGATCAGGGGCCAGCGTCACGCCGTTGCTCATCTGCTCCGGCACCATCGCCGTCAGCTTTTTGGCCAACCCTTCCAGCACTGCTTGCTTGATGACGAAGGCGACGAACGCATTGATCTCTCGTTTCGTCTGCGCTGACAGACCATCGGGTAGGCCATTGACCGGTGTTACCTCGGCTGCCTGCTCCCAAGGCCACAACACATGGCCCAGCAGCATGCACCCAGCGTCTTCCTCTGGCGTTGCAGGTTTGTCCAAGTGGAACAACGTGCGCAGATCGAACTTGAAGGTCGCTGTATGGGTTTGCCACACGTTGTCGCGTTTGCTCCTGTAACGCAGTGTCAAGGTACAGAACGACTGCCAATGCTGGCGAACTTCATCGTGGTCGAACTCAATGCTAAGCGGCGACTGGAAAGCGCCTTGGGGCGCCTGTCCGCGGGCGCTCTCAGTGGCGGGAGTGCAGCAACAGCAGCATGCCTGCCCATGCTGGCTGAGGGAACGGTTGCCCCCTGCGGCGTCTGAAGGCGCAGCCCCCCCCACCGGAATAACGAACTCATCGCACTCGAACTGGTAATCGTTGCTCTCATAGGTGCTGGGGTGAACACGCAACTGGCCGGCCTTGGCGTCCATACGCGCTAGCGTTTTATCCGCGTCCAGGTGCGACTCGAACACCCCGCCTTCAAGCATCTCCTCAAGCCCTGTAGCGTAAGCAGCCCTGTGCAACAAGCGCGAAGACAGCAGCAGGGTGGAGGTGACCGGTTGCGACAGATCATCCGGCAGCAGGAAAGGGTAATTGTTCTGCTCGGTAGGGAAGTTGCCCAACGGGCCATTTTCCAGGCCTGCGAACACCACCATCGCAGCTTTGCCGTCTAATTTGCTGACATGTGTACGGACCGCACTGTCACGCACCTGCAGGTACGGATTGCCAGCCAGCGCCTGAAAGTCCACCAACGGATAGACTCGACGGGCGATATCCAGCCCACTGACGAAGTCCTTGAAAAAGCGCCCGGCAGCCAGCCGCTGGGGCAATCCACCGCCCAGGTCAAGCTCAGTCTCCACACCCTCTTTCAAGTCGGCCTGCACACCTTGCGAGTTGGCTGTCAATGCCAGCTCTTGCTTGACCTGCAACGGATCCAGCAGGTCGTGCATCGCCACACCGAGAAGGCCGTCGGCCTTGTCCATGATAAAGTGCATACCGCCTTCCAGTGCGATGGTTTGCCGCACGTTGGGCGATGAATACGCCGCCTCGATATCCCCTAACCGTGGCGGCCCCATGCGGTAGCCAGTCAGCACGTGGGTAATACCGCTACCCGGCACAGCGATCTCGCCTTCGATATCGCCCAGCGCGCTGCTCTCGCGACTGTAGTGCGCCAGCTCCACAAGGTCGTTGGCCTGCTCGGGACGCATTGCGAACGTGAGGTCCCAATTCATATGGCTGGGGTGCTGCTTCATCCATGCCAGGATGACTGACAGATAGTTACTAGACATGATATGGCCCTGTTCAATTTATGCTGTAAGGCATTCGTGTGATTGAACGTTGTTCAGCTACTTGCGTGTGAGACGCCTTGCGGCCCGCTCGAGCGTTCCATAGGCCCCCGGGTGCTCAACCAAGGGCAACGGCAGTACAATGAAACCGTCATAATTGAGGGGGATGGGGATGAAGTTCCCCGAGCCTGGCGGGAACTCCACCTCCGCCTGCGTCTGCAAGTTGCACCGGACCACACTGAACGGAGCATCTGACGTAACGGCTTGATAATAGGGATTGCCGTCTTCGTCTTTGCCGATCTGGCCTGGGCCATGGACCACTGTCAGTTCACCCGGAATAGCAGCACCGCCGCTAAATAACTGCAGCCATGCCCTGCCCAACTTCACATCGTGCTTTGACATGATCACTGTGGTGGGAGGTTTAAGTTTGCTATTTGTGATCAGGCACACCGAACGGCGTTCACCGGTGCTGTTGCTGACCTCTACCTCCTCAAGCACAAATGCCTTGCCCTGCAGGTCTGGGCCAGGTATGTAGGTGTTGGTGGCACCGGATGCATGAGCGAGAGAGCCATGAGGTTGCGCGCCCAGAATTCTCCAGTTCAATTCGCCCTCGGACACATGACCAGCCTTGAGGGTCACCCCTTCATCCCCAACCTGGCAAAGCTCCACCAGTGGGCTCACACCGAGCGCGTTTTTCACCACGGTGACCAACGCGGAACTGGAGAAACCTGTGGCTGGCGCGGTGGCGGTGATGCGCACACGGGTAAAGTCGCCTCCGATACCACTGGCACCGGGAGCCAGGTAAAGTCCATTAGTAGCGGGGTCGAAATTGCCCGCATCGTCAGCAGAGCCTTCCACTGACTCGACGGACCACTCGATCTTCTGTTGCGCAGGCACGACAGAGAGCTGTAGCTTGTCCCCCTGGACCATGACTTTTTCGAGTGGCGAGACGGTAAACGTAGTCAATTTCGGGTTGACGCTACCGAAGCTCACCACGTCGCGAGGCAAGTAAAGATCGCGCCCAGCGATGGCACCGCCGAAGTTAAGCTGGATCGTTTTCTCTACCACCTCATTCATATACAAATCGGTGGCAAGGTCTTTTGCGAGTGCGGCCCGCAACTGAGGTATAGACGTGCCACGTACAACATTTTCCACTGCCGCGTACACACTTTTCCTCATCCAAACAGCGTGCGCTACACTGGTACCAAATTGATTACCCTCCGCCGGAGGCACTGGCCAGCCTCTCTCAAGATTATACAAATCCCACGCATTCGGAAAATCAATGTTGATGCCTGCCAACTTCAACATACCGCCTTGCTGATCATCAATGTTCCAAGTAATTTTTATAATTAATCGAGACTCCGCCGACCACCCCCCCAGCATAAAACTCGGGTGCGTTCCTGGGTTCCAAGGGTCCGCATACCCCCAAGAATCCCAATACCGGGTTACCTCAACATCCAGCCAAGCCGTTTTATCAAACTCCAAGACCGCCTGACCATTAGCAATATGAATTTTCAGATTTCCCGCCAACGGCATCGTCCCCGCTGGCACCCGCATATTCATCTCACTGAAAAACCACCCATAACCGCTATCGGCGTAGTCACCTTCAAAAAATGCGCTATCGGCCCCACCTGAAAACTTTAGTTGCCCATCCGTGAACGTTGCGGTTGCTGCCGCGCCATCATTCGCGTACTCAACGTTGAATTCTGCCGCCTCGAAAAGGGTCCGCGGCATATTCCGAAGAATAGTTGCGAGCGCAACCCTATTTTTCCCGAACATCACCGCCGCGGAATATTCACTGCTGTCGCCAGGTATCAAATAACGATAGTCTTTCCCAGGTGTAGAATCTTCTTCGCTACTGCCACCGACCATGCGAATCGTCCCCAGCAACGCCCCGTCCGTATCAGCATCCCCCTCGATATCCATCGGCGAACGCGTTACCGAAGGATTGCGCTGGGTATACAATTGAAACGACTCCGGCCGCAGCAAGTCATCATCACCGTGCTCGATATGCCCCAGTGACCAGACGCGTTTTTCATCCGGCAACGCTTTGAACAACGCTTTAAAAAAGTCGCCACCCGACTCTCGAATACGCCTGGAATCGGAAAACATCATGACAAAATCGTCACTATTGCGCAGGTCCAAGGTCAACGCGCCGCCAGCATCGACATGCCCCGGCACCTCACTCAACTGCAGATTCAAACGCAACTCTGGGCCCACCAAAGGTTCGATCCGATCAATACGCTGGGGGTACCAGTTAGCGCCAGCCTGCTTCAAGCCTACCTGATTGCCGCCCACCATCTTCATACGCAGGCTGGCGCGGGAGCTGGTAATATCGGTGTTATCGAAAGACAGCCTAGGGTGATCCAGAATAAAATTCTGCATGAAAACCTTGTAACCATTGTCTGCCTCGGTCTCACCATTCACCGGCGGCAGGTACGAACTGGTCTTGAAGCGCCTGATATACTCTTGAGTCAGCAGCCTGTCTGCCTTGGCTTTATCAATTGCAAAAACAGAGTCATTGCCCAGCAGTCGATCACCCGTCTCCAACCACTTCAGCAAGCTCGCCTTGGAATTAGTCGACATGATTCACCTCACGCAAGAGTTGGATTTCAAGCAATCAATTCGATATCGACGGAACGAAAGTTCCGCCAGGTGTCGCCATCATCAAAACTGGCAGACACCGTCAACCTGAACTTTCTGTTCAGTTGCAACCCTTGAAGAAATGCTTTGGGCAAGTACGCCTCGACACGGCCATCGTAATACTCGTCAGCACTCACCTCGGTTGAGCGCGGGCGCAGGATATGCTTGGCACTTTTACGGCTTTTCGGCACACCTTCGGCTTCGATCCCCAGCAGCTGCCCTTCTGCCATGAATGCCCATGCCCCCAAAGTGCAAAGCGCGCCGCCAGACGGCACTATGCCCAACGACAGTTGCTCGTTCTCAACCCCCGCCACCTGTATGAGCGGGTAGCTCTGCTGGCCGTAATCGGCCACCTTCAGGTCGAATTTCTGTGAGCTGCGGGGCAATTCGCCAGTTTTGGTAACGGTGTAATAGACATCAAGGCGCCTGCCCATGTTGGCGGCGATGGCCGTTCGCGGCACCCTGAACAGGCGCAGGTCACCAGAGACGGGCTGTGGCACGATGACCGAGCCCGTGCTGCCATGCCCCTCCCAGTGCACACTGACCTGCGGTGCCGGCAGCTCCCCCTCGCCCAACTCTGCATCCGCCGGAATACGCACTTCGGCGCCGCCATTGAGGTTACGCGGGTGGACAGTGCCCTGATGCGGCTCATCGTTCCATTCCGGCACGGCATCTTTGATGACGGGCAGTGGCAGGTTCAAGGGGCGCTGCAAGGCCACGGCCAGCCCCTCCGAGCGCTTTTGTGCCCCAGGGCGTCCGTACTCATAGCTGAAGGTAATTTGCTTGCCACGGTTGACCTCGCTCTGCAGCCACGCACGGTCCAGATGAAACGCCAAGTGTTGGCTGTCGAGCGAACTGACATCTGCTCGCACGCTGCGCAGGCTCACCTCCGGGCCTTCTACATAGAGCATCAGGGAATCGCCCAGGCGTAGGTCTGGGTAAGGCTCGGCCAGCAGCCAGAGACCGTCCTTATAAGCATCGCCATCGGGGTCGAGCGTGTCTCCTACATGCCCCGGAATACTGGGCGCCGCCAGCAGAGGCGTGGCAGGAGGGTCACTTGGATCGGGCCAAACAATGTCGAAACGTTGCTCAGGCGAACGGCTTACCGAGCCACCGGTATATTCGATGCGGTAGCGCAAAACCCCGAAGCCGAACATGTAGTTTTCGACATCACCACGTTCCAAGTGCCAAAGCAACGGCTGGCCGAGGTCAGCGTTGCTGACTTCATGCAGCAATTCGATCGGTTCGCCAGGCATGAACTCGCCGTAATAAGGCTCCCACACCAGGAATACCTTGTCCCCTTCAGCCATGGAGACATATGGCGGAGTCGCCAGTTGCAGGCCCTCATCCTTGAGTTGAGTAACATCAATGATCAAGTCATGGGCACCCTGCAGGTGCGCGACCGGCAAGGCCCACAGGCCGTCGGCCATTCGGTTAATGTAAAAGTGCCTGCGCTTCGACTCCCTCGTAAAAGCGCCGGTGCTATCCGGAAGTTGGAACGAATAGAACACCGTACCGCCTCGCAACTTCGAAACACGATCGAACTCGATCCTGAACCGCCAGCGCTGCTGAGCGTCAACTACATCCACTTCATCCTCACCGAAAATATCATCAACGGAGCCATCTTCCATCAGGCCACGCCAGTTGATCTTCACGTAATCTCCAGCAGTGATACCGCGGTAGGTTATCCAGGTATCCAATGGGCCTGATGCCAGCGCATCCAGATCAACCGAATTTGTCCTCACGTCGAGGTGCGCAACGTCCGGCATATCTGGCGTATTCATGAAAGTGTCCTCTGTGGCCAATAACCAATCATGGGAATTGACGACAGGTATATCACCCCACTCACGCCCCCACACCTGGCAAAAATGCTAGGTGCCAGCGAGGCATACTTCGACTAGTGTCTGCTCATATTCCGGGCACAACGGTCGTGCGCCCAACCTCTTTCACCACGTGTAAAGCGAGCACTTCCACCATGAGCACGGAATCTTCATTACACTCCAACGCCCTGAACTTCATGAGCTTTATGGAAAGTGGCGTAGACACCCGCACTGGGCAATACACTTTGTCTATCGCGCTGCCGGAACTTGGCGCCAACTACTTCCAAGGCCCGGATGTACCCCTCACAATAACCTTCAACCCGCTCAACATCATCGACTCGGGGTGGGGCAAAGGTTGGAACCTGTTACTGACGCAGTTCACTGAACACAACCAGGTCATCACCACCCATACCGGTGAAACATTCAAAGTTACGGGTACTTCGGGCGATCGCCTGTACATGCCCGAACAAAAACTGCCTCACTTCCATTTCTATCGGGAGCCCGCAGGGCCTGGCGGCAACGCACGTTATCGCGTTGTCCACCGCTCGGGCATGGTGGAAATCCTCGAAGTGATGGGCAGCCTGCTCGGGCGCATCGCCCTGCCCGTCGAGGTGTATTCCCCTACCGGGCACAGGCTCAACTTCGCATACAAACCGTTCAACGCTGCCTACATGATGCTCAGCACGATCACCGACGGGCGTGGGCAGATCTTGTTGGAGGTTGAACGTGCTAATGGCAGCATCGAACTTCGCGAGCGGCCGTATGAGGGCGGTGATGGCCAGCCGGTTGCCCGTTATGTGATGAACCTGGTCAACGGCGACTGGGTGAAGTCTATTGTGCTGCCAACCCCGGAACAGGCCAGCTGGCGCCTGGAATACCGGCAAGTATTGGGCCATCTGTGCCTTGAGAAAATAGAGACGCCGACCGGTGCGCGCGAGTACTTGCAATACCGCGACGGCGGCCACCTGTTCCCTGCCGGCAGCCGTCGCGACCCGTTGCCCCGTGTCACCCGTCACATCGTCGAACCCGGCCTGGGGCAACCCTCGTTTATGAGTGACTATACCTACCCAAACTCAGCCAACTTCCTGGGCCACGGCATTCAGGTACCCTGGGCCGACGATGGCAGAGATAACCTCTACAAGCACACGGGTAATTATGAATATAAGTCTGTGGAGACGCTGTGTGACGCCGATGCCAAGCCCCTGCGCAGCATCACCCGCACCTTCAACCGTTTTCACCTGTTGACCTCAACCAGGACCGTCCAGAACGAAAGCGTTCACGAGGCCAGCACCACCTACAACCTCCGGGATGTGCCGTTCGACCAGCAACCGCCCACCCTGCAACTGCCCATCAAAGAGCAGATACGCTGGTCGAAGACCTATGACGTGACACGCAGCCGCCTGGAAACCGTCGAGACAACCTACGACACCCACGGTAACGTGACCCTGCGCAAGCTCGCCAACGGCGTGACCGAAACCAGTACCTGGTATAGCACCGAGGAGCAAGATGGCTACCCAGGCGACGCCAATGGTTTTGTTCGCCACCTCAAAAGTAAAACGACCACCCCTGCCAGCACTGGCAAGGGGGCGGCCCCTACCCTCACTCACCACTACCGATACAGCGCTCTGCCACCCCTGGCAGGTAATGCCACAAAGCTCAATCCCATGGTGGTCGAGCATAGCGAAACGCTGGTGCAACAGGGTAACGAAGCGCAACCGCTGGAGCACACCACGTACAGTTACATAGACGCACCCAGCGCCAGCTTGCTGCATGGCCGGCGCTATCAGCAGGTCGTCAAGCGCAACAAGCTCGAGACCACAACCCAGCATCAGTTCACAGTGGTGGTCGACCCCCTCAGCCTGCACTCGGCCCTGCAAACCATCGAAACCCTGATCGGTTATGACGGCACAACGCAATCAACCCTACAGCGACGCTCGTTACTGCTTGGCGAAACACTCTTCGAGCGTGATCAAAGCGGCGTTGAAACCCAGCGTGACTTCGATGTTCTGCGCCGTACCACCTGTGAAAAGGTATCGCCCGGAACACGCTATGAAGCCAGCAGGCATTACGTTTACTCCCTCTGTGCGGCCAACGGCGACATTGCCAGCCAGCAGGTGAAAAACGCGCGAGGGGTCAGCACGCTGACCGAACTGGACGGCCTGGGCAGGCCTGTTACCGAGAAACGGGACAATGTGCTTGAGGCACGCCCAGGTATGTTCTTCGAAATATCAGCCTTCAAGCATGACGCCTTCGGCAACAGAGTTGAAACAACCAGCACAGATTGGCTGCAAGGCAGCAAGTCGCTGACCCTGACGACCCGCTTCCAATACGATGACTGGGGCGAGCAGAGCTGCACCATAGGCCCGGATGGTGTTGAAGAGCACAACGTACTTTGCCCCATCGGCACGCCCACCCACAAAGGCCCCATCCGTCGCACCTGGCGCGAAGGTGGCGAGCTGAAAACACGTACTGTAGTGGTTTCACGGCACGGCAAAAAAGCCAAGTTCACCCAAAAAGCGCGCGCGGTCAGCGCCCGGACCGAAACCTGGCTGAACCTGTTCGACAAGCCGGTGCTGCGCAAGCGCCTGAACGCGCTGGGCGAGCTGCTCGCCGAGCGCAGTTACCGCTACGACGGCCTGGGGCGAACGCTCGAAGAAAAGGACGAGCGCGGCCATTCCACCACGTTCAGTTACGACGCCTGGGGCCGCATGCTCGGCACTCACTTGCCCGACAACACCCAGCTCACGCGCACCTATGCCGCACATGCTTCCGACGACCTACCGGCTAGCCTTGTGGTGAAACCGGCCAACGTCCTGCAGCCCGCTCGGCAAATTGGCGCGCAATACCATGACGGGCTCAACCGGCTGATGGGTGCCACCACCGGTAACCGTACCGAGTATTTCCTGTTCCGTGATGGCGAACCGATGCCCCGTCAGCGCATCAGCCCTGCCGGTGAAACCCTCGAACTGGACTACAACTTGCAACTGACCAATGAACCCATCAGCAGTGATGCGCCGGACGATCGCGCCAGCTTCAACTATCACGACTCCAGCGCGCGGCTGCTGAGCTGCAACAACAGACAAGGCAAACGGCGCTTCGACTACAACATCGCCAACCAGTTGGTCGCAGAGCACTGGGATGACAACGGCAGCGGTAAGACCTGGAGCAGAACGCACCTCAGCACGCTTCACGACCGGCTCATGACAACCACTGAAGCCAATGGCGTGAAGACCGAGCACAGCTATGACGACGCCACTGGCCGCCTTGCGTCTACCCGCCAGGGGCTAATGCAGGCTAGCTTTACCTACGATGATCTGGGCCTTGTATCGCATATCAGCAGCCATGACCTGAGCACCGGTAACGTGGTGGAAACCGCAATCACGTACGACGATCAGGACCGCGAGGACAAGCGTACCTGGCGCCAGGCCGGGCATGCCGAACGCACCCAGGAGCAGGTCTGGGGCGATGATGACCTGCTGCAGAGCCGGCATTTGAAAGCCGCCGCGGTGTCGTTGTTGCAAGAGGGCTTCGGGTACGACAAGCGCTCGCGCCTTGTCACCCACACCTGTACTGGCCTTGAGCTGCCCCAAGACCCGCAAGGCCGCAGCATAACGCGGCAGACATTCACGTTCGATGCCTACGACAACATCAGCGTAACCCTCACAATGTTCGCCGGCGGGCCTCGCCCTGAGCAGGCAAGGTTCACCTATGCCGAAAGCGACCCATGCCAGCTACAACGCATCGAGTACAACCCACCGCGTACGGAGCCCACCCCCCGTTTAACCTACGACAAAAATGGCAACCTGACCCGCGACGAGCGCGGCCGCCCGGCCCGTTACGACAGCCAGAACCGGCTGCTTGGCCTCAACCAGGCGGGTGACCTCGACAGCTACGGCCACGACGCCAACGGCCTGTTGATCACCGCCCTGCAAGCGGGCAAGCCGACCCTGCTGCTGCATGACGGCCTGCAGTTGCGCATGGCCGTGCGTGATGGCCTGGAAACACTGTTCCTGCACCAGGGCGAGCAGCCGCTGGGCCAACAGCAATCTGGCGTTGGCGCGCAACCACCCGTGCTGCTGCATACCAGCGCCAGCCACAGCGTGGTTGCCGAAAGCCAGGCAGGCAGACTGGGCGCCATCCGCTACTCGGCGTACGGCGAGCGCCACACCGACGACCCTGCTCACAGCGCGCTGGGCTACAACGGCGAAGCACTCGACCCGGACAGTGGCTGGTACCTGCTGGGCAATGGCTACCGCGCCTACAACCCTGCGCTCATGCGCTTCAACAGCCCAGATGCGCTCAGCCCGTTCGGTGAAGGGGGATTGAATTACTACGGGTATTGCCAGGGCAACCCGGTGACGTTCCGCGACCCGACCGGGCATTACAGCATCGGTAACACGGGGCAGACCCGGTCGCTGGAGGACTTGGCAAGGAACCGAAGCTCGCGCGGTTTCAGGCCAGATGCCATGTTCTGGACCAGTACAGGGATATCGGCTACCGCGATCCTGTTAGGCCTCGTCGCAGCTGCTGCCTTGTTGGCTCCCCCACTCGCGGCAATCGGCTTAACCGTAGCCATACCAACAATGACATTGAGCGCTGCCATGACAACAACCGCAGCGGCGGTTGGTATGTCGACGACTGCAATGCTCGTAGGCGCAGCTGTGGGGGCTACAGCTGCTGGGCTAGGAACCGCGGGTTTCATTATCAGCATCGAAGCGACATTGTCTGGCAGCCAAGACAGACAAGGAATCGCAGCGGCTCTCGGCATAGCGGCGACAATCGTGGGGTTGCCGCTGATGGTCGCCGGTACTTTCCAGCTTGCCAAAACGGCAGCTAAGGCAATTATGGAAGTTTCGAGGATTGTCCAGGCACCAGCATCTGCCGCAGCCACCGTATCTGCTACACCCACTGCATTCGCCGCAGTCAACACACCCGGGGTCCCCACCGCAGTTCCAAAGATCAGCGCAAATGCCGTGTTTTTGCGGGCCAGGGGTTTTAACATTCCTAGCACACGCATCTAGAAAATTGTCATTACCGCCGTTGGAAGTGTCGAGTGCTGCCCAGGCATCAGCATCCGCCGTAACGACCCGGAGCGTGTTGCAAACTCCGTATTTTTACGACGAGATTTTATTCGACACGAACTCGCTGGCCTCGGAATTAGAATAAATTGAAGCCGCTAGCAAATAATTCACCGCCAACATCACCCTGAATTTCCCGGCGGTGTTGCACAAGCCACTAACAGCAAAACAAGTACTTGCATCCCCGGAGAGTGACAATGAACAATTCAAAATCAACTTCTCTCAAATTCTTCCGTGCCGAAAAAGCCCGGCGCAACTTTCTGAAACTACAAGACGCACCCTCAACGCCTGCGCTGGCTGAACTCACCAAACCCAACGTCCTCGGCATCGTCGACGACAAAGACGGCACGCTGCACAAGGACAGCTTGAAGCAGAACCTGATCGTAGAGATCCCTCAATGGCCTTTTCTGCCCCCCGGCAGTGATCCTTCAGACTATGTAACGCTGCAGTTGCAATTTACCTTGACCGGCGCCGAGCATACCTTTGTGGCTATTGGCCCTGTAAGGAGATTCGACCCACCGATTGTCCCTGGCGACTTCCCACTTATTCTCGAGTTCCCCCAAGACTCCATTCCACGCAATGGCAAACTCTGGGTGCGCTATGAACTCATAGACCATTTAGGCGATAAGTACGTTTCTCTCCCTATCGAGTTGATCTGTGACAGCGTCGCCCCATGGGGGGACGACCCCGCGCCCCCACTCCTGCCGCCCATCGAAATCATCAACGAACGCTATTTGGTCAACCACCCAGAAGGCATCGAGTTGGACTTGCCCGACTACCAAGACCGGGCACCAGGTGACACTTATCAGGTCTTCTACCTGAAAGAATGGTCCGAAGAAGATACCGATTATGACAACCCAGCCGCTGCAGGCGCCGTTACCGACGACCTCAAGGTCATCTTACCGGCAGACTCAGTCCGCCTATTGGGCGATGGCAGGTTCTATATCGTGTACTACCTCTTCGATAAAGCACGCAACCGCAGTCGCATCCGTTTGCCGGCCACGATCGACGTGGTACTCACGCCGGAGCCTGCCAACCTTCAGCGACCGAAAGTGCCTTTGGCTACGGATGATGGCGTGCTGAGCTTGGATGATGCTCACGCAGGTGTGGCCGTCGAAATAGAGCTGTACACCAACCGCAAAGACGATGACAAAATCTTGGTGACCTGGGGCTCGACGGTCCTTCCCACAGAGCAGGTAGGCTCAGGTCCATTCCCGATCAAGATTTTCGTTCCCCACCGTGTATTGCGTGACGAATACGGTAAAGCCACCGGGGTAGTGCCCACCAACGTCAGCTACAAAGTGCTGCGCCATCACGCCCCTTATGGGCCGGCAGACGATGACTTCAATGTCGACTTGTCCATCGCCGGCCCCGAACGCCCAGACCCAGACCCAACCTGGCCAGTCAACCCCGCCCTGCTTGCGCCAACGATTACCAGCTTCACAGGACTTGAAAACGAGATTGCACTACCAGACCGTGGCCAAGATGCCACCCTGACGTTCGACGTATACCCCGACGCCGCAAACGGCCAGGTAGTGGACTTCTACTGGAAAGGCACCCTGGTGACCGAGGCTCGCTGGGTGGTAGATCAAGCCACCGACACCGAAAAGAGCGTCACGATTCCCTGGAGCTATATCGAGCGTGCAGGCAACGACTCGGCACTGCCCGTGCACTACACCGTACGTGCCAGCCTCACAGCAATCAACGAGCAGGAATCCCTCCCTCGGTACGTGCATGTAACGGCTATCGACATGACGCCGGACGATCTTGCGTTCCATGGCCTTACCGACCGAGGCTGGCTGAGCTGCCCGTCGATCTGGGACCCCGTCGACCCCGCCGCAGCCCCGGCAATCAGGGTTTTTGTACCCCCCTGCCGCGGCTTAGAAGAGAAGACCACCATAACGCTGTCTTGGTTGATGTATAACGAAACTGTGGGCGGTCACCTGATCGCTGGGGTGGAGAAGCAGGAAACCCTGACATTGACCGCAGACCAGATCAGTAACGGCTTCATCTGGAGGGTCGAGCCCTACCTCAAGCATATCCAGCCCATTTTCACGGCCAACCGCCAAGGTGGGCGCGCGCAGGTGAGTTACGTCATCAACACCATCCCCCCCCGTATATCCAGACCAACCGAGAACAGGATCAGCATGTCCGATCAGGGCACCACCGATTCTTGCGACTTGATCAGGCCGTGATCCTGCACCAGCAACGGCCTGAATCCAGGGCCGTTGCCTGGTGACGAATTTTCCATCGATTGAGTAGGAGTTTTCCTACATTTTTCGCGACCAACCGTGACTAACCTCGCGGCTTAACAGATCCGTCCCTCACAAATAAGAGAAGGGTCTTACAGGAAAACATTCACTTTGATGGTGCCCCCATGCCAAGTCGCCCTCCCTTCCCTGCCCGCCGCCGTTCACCAGCGGCCGGGTTCATGCTGTTCGGCCCCCTGCTGTTCGCCACCTCTGCCTGGGGCGAAACCCTGATCAGCGACGATACCCAGCTCGGTGCAGGCAGCACGCTGGACAGCTACCGGGTAATCGGCCCAGCCACCCTTACCGCCGAGGGTGCGACGACCCTGCAGATCGCCGCCGAGGCAGGCTCCACCGTGAACCTGTCCGACAGCCAGGTCACGGCCGAAACCAACGCCAATGGCCTGTCGCTCAGAAGCGCCAGCGCCACCGTGCAACGTACCACCATCAGCAGCAACACCCGCGGCCTTGGCTTGAGCAACGGTTCGACCGCCGTGATCAGCGACAGCGTGGTCGAGGGCGGCGTCCAGGGCGCAACCATCAACGCCAGCACTGCCGAACTGCAACGCAGCGCGCTGAGGGGTACTGATGATGCCAGCGAGGGGGTGCGCATGGTGGCGGGCACCCTGACTGCCAAAGAGGGCAGCACCCTCAGTGGTGGCAGCTATGGTGCGCGCATCCTTGAGGACAATGGCCGCGGCGGCTCGACGCTGGTCGTGGACAACAGCCTGGTCGAAGGGCGCAACGGCCCAGCAATCATGGTAGGCCGCGGTGCAGGCTTAGCAGCTTCCGCGCAGATCGACGTGCTCAACGGCGCTACCTTGAGCGGTGGCAACGGCGTATTGCTAGAGGTGGCGGACGACGCTTCGGCCAACCTGCGGGTCAATGACAGCCACTTGCACGGCGATATCGTCGCGGCCGCCGGCGGCACCGCGAACGTGTTGCTGGAGAACCGCGCCACCCTCACGGGCCGCCTGGATAACGTCGCCAGCCTGGGGATCAACAGCGGCGCCGAGTGGGTCCTGATCGAGAACAGCCACACCAGCGACCTCACCCTCAATGGGGGGGCAGTGCGCTTCGGCGGGCCAGGGGACTTCTTCACCCTGTCGGTGGACAAGCTGGCAGGCAACGGCACCTTTATCATGGAGGCTGACTTCAGCACCGCTCAGTCGGACTTCCTTGAGGTGACCGGCACCGCCAGCGGCACTCATCAGCTGCTGATCAGCCCCAGCGGCAATGACCCGCTTGCCGACAACAGCCTGCATGTGGTGCACACCGCCGCGGGCGATGCGCAGTTCTCACTGGCGGGGGGCGCTGTGGACCTGGGTGCGTACTCCTACGACCTGGTGCAACGAGACAGCAACGATTGGTACCTGGACGTAGCTACCCGCACGGTCAGCCCAGGCACACAGTCGGTCATGGCACTGGCCAATGTGGCACCCACCATCTGGTATGGCGAGCTGGGCACCTTGCGCAGCCGCATGGGCGAGGTGCGCCGTGACCCGCGCAAGGCCGGTGGCTGGGTACGGACCTACGCCAACCAGTACAACGTTTCGGGCACCTCTGGCGCTGCTTACCAGCAACAGCAGCAAGGGCTGTCGATCGGTACCGACACACCTGTGGCAGCCGGCGACGGTAACTGGCTGGTCGGGGTCACGGCTGGCTACAGCAACTCCGACCTCAACCTCACCCGGGGCTCGTCGGCCAGCGTCGACAGCTACCATGCCGGCGCTTATGCCACCTGGCTGGATCCCGACAGCGGCTACTACTTCGACGCCGTGGCTCGGCTCAACCGGTTCAAGAACCAGGCTGACGTGCGCATGAGCGACGACAGCAAGGCCAAGGGCGATTATGCCGCCCTGGGCGCCGGCGTATCGCTGGAAGTGGGGCGCCAACTGGCCCTGGCAGATGGCTGGTTCGTCGAACCCTTCGCGCAATTGTCCGGGCTTGTGGTGCAAGGCAAGGACTACACCCTGGATAACGGCATGCGTGCCGAAAGCGAACGCACCCGTTCGGTGCTGGGCAAAGTGGGCAGCACCGTCGGGCGCACCTTCACCGCCGGCGAAGGGCGCAGCGTGCAACCTTACCTGCGGGTTGCCGCCGTTCACGAATTCGTCAATGACAACCAGGTGAAAGTGAACGACAACCGCTTCGGCACCGACCTGTCAGGCTCGCGCGGCGAAGTGGGTGTCGGGATGGCAGTCGCCTGGGACGATAAATGGCAAGCACACGCCGACTTCGACTACAGCAACGGCAGCAAGATAGAACAGCCGTGGGGCGTTAATTTCGGCGTGCGTTACAACTGGTGACAACGAAGGGAAGGCCCAAGCGCCTTCCCTTTTTCATTCATGCATCAGAGGAAGGGAAGGTCGATGACACAGAAAAAAAGCTCCGTTGAAGCGAAATCGTCTACCAGGAAGGCACCTGCAAAGAAAGCGACCGCCAAAGACACAGCCCTCCTCGTACCTCCAAACGTGCCAGAACTAGTGCCCGATATAGAAGGAGGAATACCGAACACGGTGTCGTTCCGGGCAACCTATCTGCCCTTGCGGGTAGAATTCCCCCTGTGGGCTCACTCGAACCCCAGCGTGACGGACGAAGAATATCTATGCCTGTACTGGAACGGCGTGCTGGTTGAAAAGAAGACCTTCAACCAGCCCATCAAGCCTGAAGAGCTCTTTATTCTTGTACCCGTTCGCACGATGGTCGAAGGGCCGCACCAGTTGCACTACGAGGTCACCATTTTCAATGACACCCCAGGGGCTTCGCGGCCGCTGGATATCTACATCGACAAGACCCCACCCTTGCTGAACCCGGATGACGACAGGCTTGAGTTTTCCGATTACGTCATCCGCCAGGGGGTCACTGAAGATTACCTCGCGGCCAATGGTGACAAGGTAGAAGCCACTGTCCCTCCCATCCTGGGTGCGGAGGTGGGCGACACCGTGAAGTGGTACTGGAGCGACGACCCCGTAGGCCAGCACATGGTCGGCATGATGACACTTGCCAGCGACCACATTGAAACCCTGGGCGCGCAAAGTATCAGCAAACCGGTCACGCTTATCTATCCCGGTGATTTCATTCGCCAGTCCAGGAACGGTACCCGCTTCGCCCGCTATGAAGTGCAGGACCGGGCCGGTACGGCGCCCCAGCGGGCACTGGCACGCTCGCTCAGCTCAGACCCTTCTCCCCCGCCACGCGTGCTACCGCCACCACGCATCAAAGAAGCCAAAGGCAACGAGTACTTCAGCACGCTGGTTCCGAGAGACGCAGTCAATGGCGTGACATTCGTCATCCCGGACGATGCGGACATCAGGCCGAATGAAACCGTCACCGCATTCTGGGGCGAACCAGGAACACTGGGGGGGACCTCCGCCAGCATGCCACCAGGCGTGCGTGAGGTCCGTATCCCACGTGTGCATATCCCGCCGCACATGAACAATCGGGCCGA
Source organism: Pseudomonas sp. 5.2 (assembly GCF_059025405.1). Taxonomy (NCBI): domain Bacteria; kingdom Pseudomonadati; phylum Pseudomonadota; class Gammaproteobacteria; order Pseudomonadales; family Pseudomonadaceae; genus Pseudomonas; species Pseudomonas sp. 5.2. The sequence goes on along the minus strand of NZ_JBYBHH010000001.1, from coordinate 24,872 downwards.
GTTGCGTTACCAAATCAATAAACCCGATGTGCCGGTCTCTCCCTCACATCTTGTTACGGTACGGGCGATCGAAGGCCTACCGATCGTGCAGTGCAGCAAAATCCAGAATGGCGCGATTAACCTGCGCTCAATGGGGGAAAGCGCTACGTTCACATTGGGAGACTGGCAACTCCGGCACCCGTCGCAATACGTCAACGCCTGGATTGAAGGGGTGGAGCGCGGCGACGTCTCCAAGGTCATCAGGCTTGCCATCGCCAATGAACTCCCGGTATCCACCGAGGCCGGCATCCTGACACTGGGCGCGGTGAGCAAGACTGACCTGATGAAACTGGCGCTGAACTATCAGTTCCACGTATCGGTAGAGGTCTCGTTCGACGATAAAGTGAGCTGGCTGAAATTCCCCTATGCGGCGGCTACGCTTGAGGACCGGCCGATTTTTTAGTAGACCTTTTAAAAGGTTAAAAAAAAACGCCACTCGAAGAGTGGCGTTTTTCATGTTTGGAGCGGGAAACGAGACTCGAACTCGCGACCCCGACCTTGGCAAGGTCGTGCTCTACCAACTGAGCTATTCCCGCATTGTGAAGCTTTTACCGCTAATCGGCGTGAAGCGCCTTGACGACCTTCACCACCACTGCACCGCATAGACGCCACAGTATTTAAACTGGAGCGGGAAACGAGACTCGAACTCGCGACCCCGACCTTGGCAAGGTCGTGCTCTACCAACTGAGCTATTCCCGCAAATGGCGTCCCCTAGGGGACTCGAACCCCTGTTACCGCCGTGAAAGGGCGGTGTCCTAGGCCACTAGACGAAGGGGACACACAACACTTTTCAGTGCGCCAGATATTGAACCTCACGATTCAACCTGGGCTTTCTTTTCCTGCCCCGCCGTTAAGCGCTGCCGGAGAAACTGGAGCGGGAAACGAGACTCGAACTCGCGACCCCGACCTTGGCAAGGTCGTGCTCTACCAACTGAGCTATTCCCGCAATATGGCGTCCCCTAGGGGACTCGAACCCCTGTTACCGCCGTGAAAGGGCGGTGTCCTAGGCCACTAGACGAAGGGGACACGCTGCAAGCATTTACATGCTGCTTTCACTCCCTACCGCGTTTCGCTGTGTGCTTTACGCTGCAAGTGGCGCGCATTCTATGGATGCTTCGAAGGTGCGTCAACCCCTTTGTAGAAATTTATTTAAATCAATGACTTCCGGGTGTGCCGAGCGCTGTTTCAGGCAGCCCGCAGGGGTTTGGCGTTGATTTTCTGGCGTCAAGTCAGCATTAATGTGCCAGCATCCAGCCATGGCACAGTTTGCCGATAGAAAGAGAATGCCTGTCAGGGCCTCTCGCGAGCAAGCTCGCGCCTACACTCAATAATGCAAACCTATTCATGAGGCATTAACGGTGACACCACTTCTGATCACTCTGCTCATCGTGGCGGGTATCGCGTTGCTGATCGTGATCGGCTACCTCAACAATGTGGTCGAGAACAGCAAGCTGGAACGCGCACGGTTGAAGATCGAGCTGGCCGACCGCTTGCGCCGCTGCGGCGAAATCACCGAGACCTTCCCTGGCCAGTTCATGACACCGGCCCTCAAGCTGCTGCTGGCCCGCCTGGAGCTGAACCTCAACCAGCGCCAGCTGACGGTGGACAAGCACAATGCTGAACTCAAAGCGCGCATCGCCGAGCTGGAAGGCCAGATCGCCCTGGGCGAAAAGATCCCCGTGAACAACCCGCCTAACCCGATCCAGACCGAGGCCAAGGCCAAGGACGTGCGTTTTCTGCTCGAAGCGCTGCACACGCAGGTCGCCCGCGCCGCACAGGAGGGCTTCCTGCCTGCCAACGAGGCCAAGCAGTGGGTCAAGGAGATCCGTCATATCCTGGTGCTGCTGCACATCGAGTTCTTCAACAACCTTGGCCAGCTGGCCTTGCAGAAAGCTCAGCCGGGCCAGGCACGCCTCGCCTTCGAGCGGGGTGTGCAGTATTTGCGCAAGCAGCCAGAGCCGAAGGTGTATGAAGAGCAGCTGACTTACTTGGAGAAACTGCTGGCACGGGCCAACGCCCAGGTGATGGACCGCATGGCACCGGCAGAGGACGAGCACAACGAACTGACCGACGGCCTGAAGACCGACGAGGAAGAGACCTGGAAGAAGAAGGCGATGTACGACTGATTGCTAAACCTGCACTGGCCTCTTCGCGGGCAAGCCCGCTCCCACAGGGTGGACCCGAAGAGGCCGGAACAGGCAACCCAATTATCAGCAGTCGGTCAATTCCAGAAAAATCGCCGCCAACCGCTCCAACCCCACCTGGTCCGCCTCACTGAACCGTCCCACCTTCGGGCTGTCCAGGTCCAGCACCCCAATCAACCTGCCCGCCTTCACCAACGGAATCACCAGCTCGCTGTTGGACGCGCTGTCACAAGCGATATGCCCCGGGAACGCATGCACGTCTTCCACACGCTGGGTTTGCCGCGTGGCCGCAGCCGCGCCACACACACCCTTGCTGAACGGAATGCGCACACACGCCACCTGCCCCTGGAACGGCCCGAGCACCAGCTCTTCGTTGCGGTTCAGGTAAAACCCCGCCCAGTTCAGGTCGTCCACCTGGTTATAGAGAAACGCCGAAAACTGCGCGGCGTTGGCGATGAAGTCACGCTCGTCGGCAAACAGCGCCTGCACTTGCGCGGCCAGCAGGTTATAGCCATCGAGGCCGGCGCCACTGGCATTGAGGTCGATCATTTACTTTTGCTCCAGCAATTGCAGCCCGACCCAGTAGCGGGCGAACTGATAGGCACAACGGCCATTACGGTTGCCGCGGCCAGTGGCCCAGCGCACGGCGAGGATGTCCAGGGCTTCGTCCCGCTGCCAGTTCAACCCGGCAGGACGTGCCAACTGGCCGATCCAGTGTTCGACCACATTAAGGAAGTGGTCCTGGGTGAAGGGGTAGAACGACAGCCACAGGCCAAAGCGGTCAGACAAGGCGATCTTGTCTTCCACGGCTTCGCTGGGGTGCAGCTCGCCGTCGACGCGCTTCCAGTTCTCGTTGTCGCTCTCTTTCTCCGGCACCAGGTGGCGACGGTTGGAGGTGGCGTACAGCAAGACATTGTCGGGGGCTTGCTCCAGCGAACCGTCGAGCACGCTCTTGAGCACCCGGTAGTCGCCCTCCCCGGCTTCGAACGACAGGTCGTCGCAGAACAGGATGAAGCGTTGTGGCAGTTTTTGCAGTTGCTCGACCACCCGCGGCAGGTCGGCCAGGTGGTCGCGCTCGATTTCGATCAGGCGCAGGCCGGCACCTTCGTGCTCGGCCAGCAAGGCGCGCACCAGCGACGACTTGCCGGTGCCACGCGAGCCCCACAGCAAGGCGTGGTTAGCGGGCAGGCCATTGATGAACTGGTGGGTGTTGCGGCCCAGCTGGTCACGTTGCTGGTCGACCCCGATCAAGTCGCTCAGGCGGATGTCCAGGCTGACTTCAAGGGGCATCAGGTAACCGGTGCGGCCATCGCGCTGCCAGCGGGCGGCCAAGGTGGTGTGCCAGTCGATGTCCGGGCGTGGTGCGGGCAACAGCGGCTCAAGGCGCGCCAGTACCGATTCGGCGCGGTCCAGAAAAGCAATCAAGCGAGCGTCCATGACGACTCCTACAAATTCAGATTCTGGGATGCAGTGCCGGCCTCTTCGCGGGTAAACCCGCTCCCACAGGTACTGCACAGCGCTGAAGGCTGCGAAATAACCTGTGGGAGCGGGTTTACCCGCGAAGAGGCCGGCACTGCATACAAGCAATCAAGGTTGAATGTGTGACAGACCCGCCAGCAGCCGGGGCTATTCGGCTATGCTTGCGCAGCGCAAGGGACGTGAAACCGGCTCGGGACTCATGGATATCAAGTTCACCAATCGCCTGTCATACAAGCAAGCCCGGCTGACAGTCCTGGTCGGCTTCATCCTGGGAACATTGCTCAGTCTCATCCAGATCGGCATCGATTATGCCAGCGAAGACGCATCCATCAACCGTGAAGTGCGTGCACTGCTGCAAATCAGCCACAACCCGGCTTCGCGCATCGCCTACAACATCGATGCCGAACTGGCCCTGGAGCTGACCCGGGGCCTGCTGCAATCGCCAGCGGTGATCCGCGCCCGGCTGATCGACAACAACGATACCGTGCTGGCCGACGTCGAGCGCCCGCGCCTTGAAGACCGCTACCGCCCGCTCAGCGACTTCCTGTTCGGCGAGCAGCGCCAGCTTCAAGACCGCCTGTTTCTCGCCCATATGCCCAATGAATACCTGGGCACCCTGTACCTGGACGTCGACACCTACGCCTTCGGCAGCCGCTTCCTCGACCGCGCCGGCATCACCCTGTTCAACGGCTTCGCCCGCAGCCTGGTGCTGACCGGGATCCTGCTGGCGCTGTTCTACATGATGCTGACCAAACCGCTGGTGACCGTGATTGGCGCGCTCAGCGGCAGCGACCCGCGCAAGCCGCGGCAAACCCGGCTGGAATGCCCCCACGGCCACGAACACGACGAGATCGGCGTGCTGGTCAAAGTCGCCAACCAGCAGTTCGTCAGCATGGCCACCGAGATCGAGCAGCGGCGTAACGCCGAAAACCGCCTGACCCAGTACCTGAACGAGCTGGAAGACATCGTGTCGGCGCGCACCGACCAGCTCAAGGCCAGCAACAGCAGCTTGAGCCTGTCTAACCAAGAGCTCGAAGAAGCCCGGCGCCGGGCCCTGGACATGGCCCAGGCACGCGCGGCCTTCCTGGCCAACATGAGCCACGAGATCCGCACCCCGCTCAACGGCATGCTCGGCATGATCGCCCTGGCCCTGGACAGCCCGCTGCCCAGCGAGCAGCGCCAACAGATGACCATCGCCCACGACTCAGGCAAGGTACTGGTGGAGCTGCTGAACGATATTCTCGACCTGTCCAAGTTCGATGCCGGCCAGCTGGAGCTCGAACGCATTGCCTTCGACATGGGCTCGATGGTCGAGGACACCGCCAACCTGCTGTCGCAGAACACCGCGCAAAGCGTCGAGCTGACCTGCCTTATCGCCCGCGACTTCCCCAGCAGCGTGCTCGGCGACCCGACACGGGTGCGCCAGATCGTCAGCAACCTGCTGTCCAACGCGCTCAAGTTCACCCGCTTCGGCCGCGTCGACATCCGCTTGGTGACGATTGTCGGCGGTGTGCGCCTGGAAGTGCGCGATACCGGCATCGGCATCCCCGAGGAGGCGCAGGCGCGGATTTTCCAGCCCTTCACCCAGGCTGGCGCTGGCATCACCCGCCAGTACGGCGGCACCGGCCTGGGCCTGGCACTGACGCGCAACCTGTGCAAGGCGATGCAGGGGCACCTGCATATCCAGTCCGAACCAGGCTTTGGCAGCCGCTTCAGCGCAGAGCTGCCACTGGCCCTGCACACTGAAGCCATCCCGCCGGCGCCGCTGCAGGGCCGCGTGGTGGCCCTGAGCGATGCCAGCAGCGGGCTGCATGAGCTGCTGCAAGACCTGCTGCCCGCCTGGGGCCTGGCGTACCAACGCCACGACAGCAGCGCAGGCCTGCACACTGCGACGTTCGACCTGCTGATCACCGACGACCTGGAGCACCTGCTGGCGCTGCGCCCTGCAGTGAAAACGCCCATCCTGCTGGTGACGGCCTACGGCAATTTCCTGCCCAATGAGCAATCCATCAACCTTGCGCCGTTGCACCAACTGGCCCGGCCACTGGCGCGCAATGCGCTGTACCAGACGCTACGGCGCATCCTGCAAGGCCACGAGCCCGAGCACCCGCTGGCCAACCCGCACACCTCCCCGGAAGAAGGCCGTGCACGGATTCTGCTGGTGGAGGACAACCCGGTGAACCAACTGGTGGCCAAGGGCATGCTGGCCAAGCTCGGCTGCCAGGTACAGCTGGCCACCCAGGGCGCCGAGGCCCTGGCGTGGCTAGAACAAGAGGATTTCGACCTGGTGCTGATGGACTGCAACATGCCGGTGATGGACGGCTACGAAGCCAGCCGACGTATCCGCCAGAGTGGCCGCTGGCCAGACTTGCCAATCGTCGCGCTCACCGCCAATGCCATGCCCGAAGAGCGCGAACGCTGCCGGGCGGCGGGCATGAACGACTACCTGGCCAAGCCGTTCCGCCGCGAAGAGCTGCTGGCGCTGGTCGAGCACTGGGTGCCGATCAGCGGCTGAGCAGGCGCTCGATGTCTGCTTCCAGTGCCTGCGGTTTGGTGGTCGGCGCATAGCGCGTGACCTGGCCGCTGGCCGGGTCGACCAGGAACTTGGTGAAGTTCCACTTGATCTTCTGGCTGCCCAGCAGGCCGGGGGCGCGCTGCTTGAGCTCGACGAACAGCGGGTGAGCACCCGGCCCGTTGACCTCGACCTTGCGAAACAGCGGGAAGCTCACGCCGAAATTGCGCTCGCAAAACTGCGCGATGTCCCGCGCTTCGCCCGGCTCTTGCTTGCCAAACTGGTTGCAAGGGAAGCCCAGCACCACCAGGCCGCGCTCGCGGTAGGCCTGCCACAACTGCTCCAGGCCTTTGTATTGCGGGGTAAAGCCGCACTGGCTGGCGGTGTTGACCACCAACAGGACTTTGCCTGGGAAGTCACCGAGCTTCTTGTGCTCGCCCCCCAGGGTCACGCAAGGGATGTCCAGCATCGATCCAGCCATGTTCAGGCTCCGGTCAGTCACGTGGTCGAAGGTCGATGCACACCGAGTTGATGCAATAGCGCAGGCCGGTCGGGGGTGGCCCGTCGGGGAACACGTGGCCCAGGTGCGCATCGCAGCGGGCGCAGGTGACTTCGGTGCGGATCATGCCGTGGGTGGTGTCGCGAATCTCGATCATCGCGCTGTCTTCGATCGGCGCGTAGAAGCTCGGCCAGCCGCAGCCAGAATCGAACTTGGTTTGCGCATCGAACAGCGGCAGGCTGCAGCAGATGCAATGGTAGATACCATCACGGCGCTCGCTGTTGTACTTGCCGCTGAACGGCCGCTCGGTGCCTTTGAGGCGGCACACCTGGTACTGCTCGGGGTCGAGCATCGACCGCCATTGTTCAAGTGTCTTCTCGATCTTTTGCATGTAGGGACCTCGACAGGCTTAATTTCACCCCGCGCCGTCTTTTCCGTAACGCGGGTGGCACGTATATTAGTTGGCTTCGTGTGCCAGGCGTTCAGTCTGGCACCCGCTTCCTGCCCTTTCAAACCTTTCGAAAGGGCGCGGTGCGTATTCTCAACCGGGACCCCATCATGCAGTTCAGCAAATCGAACAAGCTCGCCAATGTCTGCTACGACATTCGCGGCCCAGTGCTCAAGCACGCCAAACGCCTGGAGGAGGAAGGCCACCGCATCCTCAAGCTGAACATCGGCAACCCGGCGCCGTTTGGCTTCGAGGCGCCGGACGAAATCCTCCAGGATGTGATCCGCAACCTGCCCACCGCACAGGGCTACAGCGACTCCAAAGGGCTGTTCAGCGCGCGCAAGGCGGTGATGCAGTACTGCCAGCAGAAGGAAATCGAAGGCGTCACCATCGAGGACATCTACCTCGGTAACGGCGTGTCCGAGCTGATCGTCATGTCGATGCAGGCGCTGCTCAACAACGGCGACGAAGTGCTGATCCCGGCCCCCGACTACCCGCTGTGGACCGCCGCAGTGAGCCTGGCTGGCGGCAAGCCGGTGCACTACCTGTGCGACGAACAGGCCGACTGGTTCCCTGACCTTGAAGACATCAAGGCCAAGATCACCCCGAACACCAAGGCCCTGGTGATCATCAACCCGAACAACCCGACCGGCGCGGTGTACTCCAAGGAGCTGCTGCTGGGCATGCTGGAGCTGGCGCGCCAGCACAACCTGGTGGTGTTCTCCGACGAGATCTACGACAAGATCCTCTACGACGAAGCCGTGCACATCAGCACCGCCTCGCTGGCCCCCGACCTGCTGTGCCTGACCTTCAACGGCCTGTCCAAGTCGTACCGGGTGGCGGGTTTCCGTTCCGGCTGGCTGATCATCTCGGGGCCCAAGCACCACGCCCAGAGCTACATCGAAGGCATCGACATGCTGGCCAACATGCGCCTGTGCGCCAACGTGCCGGCCCAGCATGCCATCCAGACCGCCCTGGGCGGCTACCAGAGCATCAACGACCTGGTGCTGCCACAAGGCCGCCTGCTGGAGCAGCGCAACCGCACCTACGAGCTGCTCAACGACATCCCGGGCGTGAGCTGCGTGAAGCCGATGGGCGCGCTGTATGCGTTCCCGCGGATCGACCCGAAGGTCTGCCCGATCCTCAATGACGAGAAGTTCGCGCTAGACCTGCTGCTGTCGGAAAAACTGCTGATCGTGCAAGGTACAGCGTTCAACTGGCCATGGCCGGACCACTTCCGCGTGGTGACCTTGCCGCGGGTGGACGACCTGGAAGCGGCGATCGGGCGGATCGGGAATTTCCTGAAAGGGTATTCGCAGTAGGGTTCGACGGGGTTTTTGCGGTGGCGCGGAGATCGAGCGCCGCCCACGCGGCGCATCGCGAGCAACGCTCGCTCCTACGTTTGTTTCGGGCCAGTTATTTCTGGGGTAAATGCGCGCGACCGCCTTGGCGCATGGCGTAATATCGCGTCTAACAAACAAGGCGGTCGCGCGCGCCTGTCACAGGCGTTACTGGCCAGTAACAAACGTAGGAGCGAGCGTTGCTCGCGATGCGCCGCGCGGGCGGCGCTCGATCCTGAAAACGACACAACACTCAAGGCAAGCACCCCTGCAACAATCTTCTTACATCCTGCAACGCTCTACCTCACAGCCCCCACCGCATCCTCTGCCATACTCCGCCGTACACAGTTTGAAATAGTCGCCCGATTGAATCGGCACGGCTTGCACCTTATATACCCCGCAGTAAGCAACACACTCATCCGTCAGGAGAACGTAACAACCATGATGCGCATTCTGTTGTTTGTAGCCACCAACCTCGCGGTGGTGCTGGTTGCAAGCATTACCCTGAGCCTGTTCGGTTTCAACGGGTTCATGGCCGCCAACGGGGTCGACCTCAACCTCAGCAGCCTGCTGGTGTTCTGCGCCGTGTTCGGCTTTGCCGGCTCCCTTGTCTCGCTGTTCATCTCCAAGTGGATGGCGAAGATGACCACCGGCACCCAGATCATCTCGCAGCCGCGCACCCGCCACGAACAGTGGCTGCTGCAAACGGTCGAGGAGCTGTCGCGCGAGGCCGGCATCAAGATGCCCGAAGTGGGTATCTTCCCGGCCTACGAGGCCAACGCCTTCGCCACCGGCTGGAACCGCAACGACGCCCTGGTAGCGGTGTCCCAGGGCCTGCTGGAGCGTTTCTCGCCCGATGAAGTGCGTGCGGTGCTGGCCCACGAGATCGGCCACGTGGCCAACGGTGACATGGTCACCCTGGCGCTGGTGCAGGGCGTGGTGAACACCTTCGTGATGTTCTTTGCCCGCATCATCGGCAACTTCGTCGACAAGGTCATCTTCAAGAACGAAGAAGGCCAGGGTATTGCCTACTACGTCGCGACCATCGTTGCCGAGCTGATCCTGGGCATCCTGGCCAGCATGATCGTCATGTGGTTCTCGCGCCGCCGCGAGTACCGCGCCGACGAAGCCGGCGCACAGCTGGCCGGCACAGCCGCGATGATCGGCGCCCTGCAGCGCCTGCGTGTGGAGCAAGGCCTGCCAGTCCATATGCCGGACACCATGAAGGCCTTTGGCATCAATGGCGGCCTCAAGCACGGCCTGGCCGGGCTGCTGATGAGCCACCCGCCGCTGGAAGACCGTATCGAGGCGCTGCGCCGTCGCGGTTGATCCACCCGGCAAAAACAAGAAAGGGCGACTTCGGTCGCCCTTTTTTGTGGGTGGCCCCCTTCAGAGGCCTATGCGATACACCCGCTCGAGCAGGCTGGTAGCACCGGCCTGGGCAAATTTCGGGCTCTGCTCGATGATTTCAAGCACCTCTAGCGGCTCCACCTGCCGACCGGCAAAGCCGTGCCGCACCTCATCATCGGCCACCGAAAACGGCGGGCCAGCCAACAGCGCCTGGTCATAATCCAGCGTCACCAACAGCCCTTGGCACCCCGCTGGCAGCATGTCAGCCAACAGCCGCATGTAGCGCAGGCGCATCTGGGGTGGTAACGCAATCAACGCCGCACGGTCATAGAACCCCGCGCAATCGGCTACATCCTGGGCCTGCAAGGCAAAGAAGTCGCCGCACCACAGCTCTACTTCGGCGCTGCGCCAAACCTCGAACGCGCCCTTCTGCGTAACGTCTGCCTCAAGCCCGTGCTCCTGGAAAAAGCCCTCCACTGCCCGCCGCGACAGCTCCACCCCCAGCACCCGATGCCCCTGCCCTGCCAGCCAGGCCAGGTCCAGGCTCTTGCCACACAACGGCACCAGCACACGGCTGCCAGCCGGCAGCGCCAGCGCTGGCCAGTGCGCTTGCAGGTAGGGGTTGACCTGCGCTTGATGGAAGCCGATCTGGTTGTCGGCCCATCGTTTGTGCCAGAACGCTGGCTCCATGGTTGCTCCTGTACTTATCAAGCGCTTCGATACATAGCGCAGAAAACTTGGTTTGGATTTCGATCGATAACTGATCGAAGATGACTGCATCTTAACCCTCAGGACATCGCCATGCTGCCCAGCCTGTTCATTTCCCATGGTTCCCCCATGCTTGCCCTGCAGCCAGGCGCCAGCGGGCCGGCCCTGGCCGGGTTGGCCAACGCCCTGCCGCAACCCAAGGCGATCGTGGTGGTGTCGGCGCACTGGGAAAGCCGTGAGCTGCTGGTGACCGGCAGCCAGCAGCCCGAGACCTGGCACGACTTCCACGGCTTCCCCCAGGCGCTGTATGCCGTGCAGTACCCGGCACCGGGTGCCCCTGCGCTGGCCGAGCAGGTGTGCGCGTTGCTGGGCGCTGCCGGCTTGCCGGCGCGCACCGATGCGCACCGGCCGTTCGACCATGGCGCCTGGGTGCCGTTATCGCTGATGTACCCGGGCGCCAATATCCCGGTGCTCCAGGTGTCGCTGCCCAGTCAGCTGGGGCCTGCCTTGCAGCTCAAGGTTGGCCAGGCACTGGCTGGGTTGCGCGCGCAGGGGGTACTGCTGGTGGGCTCGGGGAGCATTACCCATAACCTGGGCGAACTGGACTGGCACGCCGGGCCGGACGTGATCGAGCCTTGGGCGCTGGCATTTCGGGATTGGGTGGTGGCGCGGCTGCAGGAGGATGACCGGGAGGCGCTGGTGGGTTACCGGCAAGCGGCACCGTTTGCGGTGCGCAACCATCCCAGTGATGAGCATTTGCTGCCGCTGTTTTTTGCCCTCGGGGCTGGGGGCACGTTCGGCATCGTCCACCAGGGGTTCACCTTGGGCGCACTGGGGATGGATATCTACAGGTTCGACTGAAACACAGATCCCCTGTAGGAGCAGCCTTGTGCTGCGAAGAGGCCGGTGCAAGCAGCAAGCATTCACTGTGGTTGCACTGGCCTCTTCGCAGCGCAAGGCTGCTCCTACAAGGGGCCTTGTGCGCTTCATGCAGGCAAAAAAAATCCCCAGCTCAGGCTGGGGATTTTTTTATTACGCCAGGATCAATCTTCGCGGTAGCGACGCAGCTTCAGCTGCTTGCCAGCCACGCGGGTGTCCTTGAGCTTGGACAGCAGACGCTCCAGGCCATCTTCCGGCAGCTCGACCAGGCTGAAGCTGTCGCGTACCTGGATACGGCCGATAGCGTCACGGGCCAGGCCGCCTTCGTTGAGGATCGCACCCAACAGGTTCTTGGCCGCGATGCCGTCACGGGCACCCAGGGCAGTACGGCAACGCACGCGGCCTTCAGCCAGCGGCATTGGCGCACGACGCTCACGGTCACCACGGTCACTGCGCTCGCCACGCTCGGCACGCTCACCGGTACGCTCACGCGGTGCACCAACGCCCGGTACCAGCGGCTGCTCGCGCTCTACGGCAGCCAGGTCCAGCGCCTGACCATTGGTGGCTTTGCGCAGCAAGGCCGAAGCCAGGGCACGCGGGCTGCAACCCAGGTCGGTGGTCAGACGGTCGAGCAGGTCGCCATGGCTGGCTTCCGATTCGGCCACCAGCGGCGCCAGGCTCGAGGTCAGTTTCTTGATGCGAGCATCCAGAACGGCCTGGGCATTCGGCAGGCGTGCTTCGGCAACTTTCTGCCCGGTAACACGCTCGATCACTTGCAGCATGCGGCGCTCACGCGGGGTGACCAGCAGCAGTGCACGGCCTTCGCGACCGGCACGGCCGGTACGGCCGATACGGTGAACGTAGGACTCTGGGTCGTACGGCATGTCAACGTTGAACACGTGCGTGATGCGCGGTACGTCCAGACCACGGGCAGCGACGTCGGTGGCGACGACGATGTCCAGGCGGCCATCCTTGAGCGAGTCGATGACGCGCTCACGCTGGTTCTGGGCGATGTCGCCGTTCAGCGCAGCAGCCTTGTAGCCCTTGGCTTCCAGCGCGGCGGCCAGGTCCAGGGTGGCTTGCTTGGTACGCACGAAGGCGATCAGCGCGTCGAACTCTTCAACTTCCAGCAGACGCAGAACAGCCGGGATCTTCTGGTCGGCATGGACCATCAGGTGGGCCTGGTCGATCGCGGTAACGGTCTGGGTCTTGCTCTGGATCTTGACGTGCTTGGGTTCACGCAGGTGACGTTCGGCGATCGAGCGGATCGACGACGGCAGGGTTGCGGAGAACAGAACGGTCTGACGGCTAGCTGGGATTGCGTCGAAGATCACTTCGAGGTCATCCATGAAGCCCAGCTTGAGCATCTCGTCGGCTTCGTCCAGTACCAGGTACTGTACGGTCGACAGGACTTTTTCGTCACGACGCAGGTGGTCGCACAGACGGCCTGGGGTAGCGACGACGATTTGTGCGCCGTTACGGATGGCACGCAGCTGTGGGCCCATCGGGGCACCACCGTAAACAGCGACCACGTTAACGCCCGGCATCTGCTTGGCGTAGGTTTCGAAAGCGGTAGCAACTTGCAGCGCCAACTCACGGGTTGGCGCCAGGATCAGGGCTTGCGGTTCGCGCTTGCTCACGTCGATCTTGTTGAGGATCGGCAGGGCGAAGGCAGCGGTCTTGCCGGTGCCAGTCTGCGCCTGGCCGATCATGTCGTGACCGGCGAGGATGATCGGGATCGACTGATGCTGAATGGCGGACGGCTCTTCATAGCCGGTAGCCAGTACAGCAGCAACAATATTCGGATTGAGATCGAGAGCGGCGAATCCGCCGGTTTCCTGGGTCATGGGTCTGCCTCTAGGTGCATCCGCAAAGACCCATGCTCCAAAGCTGCACATGCCTTGAAAGACCAGAAGGTCACCCAGGCAGCTTTGGCGGCGGGGATTTGCGAAAACGATTGAAAAAGAAAAACTTGGGAAGGTCCGCCTAGCGGACGTGCAGCCGAAGCTGGACTCGGAGGATTTGCACCACCTGATTTTGAGGTCCGCTAAAAGACCGGCGCGTACTATACCCGAATTAATGGGTTACGTGAGGAAAATTTTCGGTAGACCGGAGCCACCACGTAGCCACTAGGGACGACGGGCTGAATCGTTAATTCACATCCCCTTGTAGGAGCAGCCTTGCGCTGCGAAGAGGCCATTGCAGGCAGCGTAAATTCTTGCTGCTTTCACCGGCCTCTTCGCAGCACAAGGCTGCTCCTACAAGGGGATGTCATCTGCTCAGGTAGCAGGCCGAATTTCTTTTATCAGCCCGTCAAGGCTATACCCCAACTGCGGCGCCAGCGCCTCAGCCCGCGCTCGCAGCCCTTGCATGTCCAGCGTTTGCTCAAGGTCCGCCGGCACCAAGAGGATCACGTTGCCCTCCTTCACCGGCAACTCCCAATAATGCCGGTGGTACAAGCCGCGCAGCAGCGCCGCGCCCAGCGGCCTGCCGTCATCGCTGGCCCACTGGTTGATCACCAGCCACCCCCCAGGGTTGAGCTGCTTCTGGCAGTTGTCCAGAAACCCCCAGGCCAAATGCCCGACACCCGGGCCAAAGTCGGTGTACAGGTCGACGAAGACCAGGTCGGCCTTTTCTGCGCTGGGCAGCAGTTCGATGGCATCGCCCACCCGCACATACAGGCGCGGGTCATCGTCCAGGCCCAGGTATTCCATGGCCAGGCGCGGCACGTCCGGGCGCAGCTCGATGGCTTCGATATCGTCCAGCGGCAGAAACTTCATGCAGGCCTGGGTCAGCGTGCCGGCGCCCAGGCCCAGAAACAGCGCACTCTCGGGCTGCGCGTGGCACAAGGCGCCGACCAGCATGGCGCGGGTGTAGTCATATTCCAGCCAGCTGGGGTCGGCGGTGAACACGCAGCTCTGCTCGATCGCGTCGCCGAATTCGAGAAAACGGTAGTCGTCCACCTCGTACACGCTGATGACGCCAAAGGCATCTTCGACCCGTGCCAGTAGCCGCTCTTCCCGTTCCGCCGTCATGTTCGCCACTCGCCCGTGCAAAAACGCGCATTGTCCGCCAACACCCCCGATGCAACAAGCGCGGCGGCAACTGTTACCATGACCCAAAGCCTACAACCCACAAGATCGAGCCCGAAATGAACGCACCGTGGAGCCCTGACAGCTGGCGTGCCCTGCCTATCCAGCAGCAACCGACCTACCCCGACGCCGCGCACCTGCTCAAGGTCGAACAGACCTTGGCCAGCTACCCGCCGCTGGTGTTCGCGGGCGAGGCCCGCGAGCTGCGCCGGCAGTTCGCCGAGGTCACCGAAGGCCGCGCGTTCCTGTTGCAGGGCGGCGACTGCGCCGAGAGCTTTGCCGAGTTTTCCGCCGCGAAGATCCGCGACACGTTCAAGGTGCTGCTGCAGATGGCCATCGTCATGACCTTTGCTGCCGGCTGCCCGGTGGTCAAGGTCGGGCGCATGGCCGGGCAATTTGCCAAGCCGCGCTCCGCGGGCGACGAGACCATCGGCAACGTCACCCTGCCCGCCTACCGTGGCGATATCGTCAACGGCATCGGCTTTGATGAAAAAAGCCGCATCCCCGACCCGGACCGCCTGCTGCAGGCCTACCACCAGGCCACCGCCAGCCTCAACCTGCTGCGCGCCTTTGCCCAAGGTGGCTTTGCCGACCTGCACCAGGTGCACAAGTGGAACCTGGACTTCATCGCCAACTCGGCGCTGGCCGACAAGTACCATCAACTGGCCAACCGTATCGACGAGACCCTGGCCTTCATGCGTGCCTGCGGGCTGGACAGCGCGCCGCAACTGCGCGAGACCAGCTTCTTCACCGCCCACGAAGCGTTGCTGCTCAACTATGAAGAAGCCTTCGTGCGCCAGGACAGCCTGACCGGCGACTACTACGATTGCTCGGCGCACATGCTGTGGATCGGCGACCGCACGCGCCAGCTCGACGGCGCCCATGTCGAGTTCCTGCGCGGCGTGCACAACCCCATCGGGGTCAAGGTCGGCCCCAGCATGAACCCCGAAGAACTGATCCGCCTGATCGACACCCTCAACCCGAGCAACGACCCCGGCCGCCTCAACCTGATCGTGCGCATGGGCGCCAACAAGGTCGGCGACCACCTGCCAGGGTTGATCCGCACTGTCGAGCGCGAGGGGCGCAAGGTGCTGTGGAGCTCCGACCCCATGCACGGCAACACCATCAAGGCCAGCAGTGGCTACAAGACCCGCGACTTTGCGCAGATCCTCGATGAGGTGAAGCAGTTCTTCCAGGTGCACCAGGCCGAAGGCAGCCATGCAGGCGGGATCCACATCGAGATGACCGGGCAGAACGTCACCGAATGCATCGGCGGCGCCCGCCCGATCACCGAAGACGGCCTATCGGACCGTTACCACACCCACTGCGACCCGCGCATGAATGCCGATCAGTCGCTGGAACTGGCGTTTCTGATTGCCGAAACCCTCAAGCAGGTGCGCCGCTAAACCGCCGCACCTACAAAAAACGGCCTATTTGCGCAGCGGATCATCCCAGAAGTGCCGCTCGGCTTCTTGTTGGATATCCGCCCGGCTCAAGCCCAGGTCGTGCAATGTCGCATCGCTGAGGCTGGCCAGTTCCTGGCGCTGACGGTACAGCTCCCACCAACGCGCCGGGCGCTGCAGGGCTGCGTGCCACAGGTGGTTCAGGGAAAAGGCAGGTTGCTGGATGCTGCTGACTTGACCTTTCATCGTGAAGCCCTCCGTGTTGATGGCTCCAGTCTCGCGCCGGGCTTAAGATCAATCCAACGAATGTTTCTGATGCCATGCATCTCGGAGATTGATGCAATGTCCCAGTATCAAAGCCTTGATGCCGACGTGTTGCGCACCTTCGTCGCCATTGCCGAGCAAGGCGGTTTCACCCGCGCCGGCGAGGTGGTCAACCGCACCCAGTCGGCGGTCAGCATGCAAATGAAACGCCTGGAGGAAGACATCCTGCAGCGCCAGCTGTTCGAGCGCGAGGGCCGCCAGGTACGCCTCACCGCTGAAGGGCAGGTACTGCTTGGCTATGCCCGGCGCATCCTCAAGCTGCACGGCGAAGTGTTCAATACCTTGCGCATGCCGCATATGGTCGGGGTGGTACGCATCGGCACACCCGACGATTACGCCATGCGCTTTCTGCCGACCATCCTGTCGAGTTTTGCCCAGGCTTACCCGCTGGTGCAGGTGGAGGTGCATTGCGATTCGTCAAAGCAATTGATGCTGCGCCAGGACCTGGACCTGACCATCGTCACCCGCGAACCGGGCAACGAAGTCGGCCAGCTGTTGCGCCAGGAACGGCTGGTGTGGGCTGCCGCCGAAGGGTTTTGCCCGCAGGAGCAACGGCCCATGCCGGTGGCGCTGTTCAACACCGACTGCTTTTGCCGCGCCTGGACCTGCAATGCGCTAGAAGCGCAAGGCATCGACTACCGCATTGCCTACACCAGCCCAAGCCTGGCGGCGATCTTTGCCATCGTCACTGCCGGGTTGGCGGTGACGGCACAGTTGCAGAGCCTGATCGGCGGCAACATACGGATTTTGGGCGAGAGCGACGGGCTGCCGCAGTTACCGGTGGCCAATGTGATGCTGGTGCGCAGCACGCAGCACCCGTCCCCGATCACCGATTGCATGGCCGATTACATCGTCGAAGGGTTCAAATAGATCAGTGGCAGCCATAGCTTTGTGTAGGAGCAGCCTTGTGCTGCGAAGAGGCCGGTGATTTCAGCGACATTTTGCGAAGCTTGAACGGGCCTCTTCGCTGCGCAAGGCTGCTCCTACAGGGAGACGGCTGCTGCATGTGCGCTTAAAGCTCAAACCCCAACATCACCGCACACACCACCAGAAACGCACAAAACATCGCCCGCAGCACCTTCTCTGGCAGGGCATGCGCCAACTTCACCCCCCAGCTGATGCTGAGCAGCCCACCCACCGCCAAGGGGATCCCTACCCCCCAGTCAACACTCTGGTGCACGCCATAGGTCAACAAGGTCACCGTCGTACTGGGCGCCGCCAACGCCAGCGACAACCCCTGCGCCACCACCTGCGTGGTCCCGAACACACTGGTCAGAATAGGCGTGGCGACCACCGCGCCCCCTACCCCGAACAACCCACCCATGGTCCCGGCAAAACTGCCCAGCACGCCCAGCCACGGCCAGGCGTAACGCAGTTCAGGGCTGGGCGGCGCGACCTTGAGGAACATCCGCGCCACGTTCCACACCGCCAGCGCCATCAGAAAGCCGACAAAGCCCAGCCGCATGGACTGGGCATCGATGCCCACCGCCCAAATCGACCCCAGCCAGGCGAACAGGAAACTGCACAGTGCCAACGGCAGCGCATGGCGCAGCTCGATGCGGTTGCGCTGGTGGTAGCGCCACAGCGCCAGCAATACATTCGGCACGACCATCACCAACGCAGTGCCCTGCGCCAGCTGTTGGTCCAAGCCGAACAACACCCCCAGCGCCGGGATTGCTATCAACCCACCGCCAATGCCGAACAAACCACCCATGGTGCCCAGGGCAGCGCCCAACGCGATATACAACAACCACTCAATCATCAGGGGCCTCTGCGCCTCTCGCTTGCAATGGTGGGCATGCTACCGAGTCGGGGCTGGTGGGGAAACGCACAGCAGCGCACAATGGCTGTGCGTTTTATGCAAAGCCGAGCCACCATGAACCCCGATATCCTCACCGACCAACTCAGCCTGTTTCTCGACGTGCTGGAAACCGGCAGCTTCTCTGCCGCCGCCCGGCGCCACCCGTTGACGCCGTCGGCCGTTGCCCGGCGCATCGACAACCTCGAAAGCGCCGTGGGCAGCCGGCTGTTCACCCGCAGCACCCACGCTGTGCGTGCCACCCCGGCCGGCAACGCCTTTGCCGAACGCGCACGACGCATCATCGAGGAGCTGCGCCTGGCCCGCGCCGAAGCCGTCTCGTTGAGCAGCGCCCCGGAAGGCCTCATCCGCATCGACGCCCCCGCCGCGTTTGGCCGCCGCCACCTCGCCCCAGCCATCGCCGACTTCCTCGTGGCCTACCCCGGGCTTGACGTGCACCTGCGCCTGATCGACAGCTTCGTCGACTTGCAAGGCAGCCACCTCGGCGAAGTCGACCTGGTGTTGCGTGCAGGCCCCCTGGCCGATACGCGCCTGGTCGCCACACCGCTGGCCTACATGGTCCGCATCGCCTGCGCCAGCCCGGCCTACCTGGCCAGCCGAGGCGTACCGTCGTGCCCCAGCGAGTTGCCTGCGCACGACGGCCTAGACTGGGACGGCCTGGCGCCGCCGTTTGCCTGGCGCTTCAGCGTGGCCGGCCAGGCCCGCCTGTACCGGCCGTCGCGCATGCGCATGGCCGCCAATAACGCCGAAACCCTGCTGTTCGGCGCCCTCGCGGGTTTGGGCATTGCCCACCTGCCCACCTGGCTGATCAGCGACTACCTGCTGCGCGGCGAACTGGTCCCGCTGTTTTGCGAAGGTGGCCTGCCAGCCGCCGAGTCCAGTGGCATTTATGCGTTACGCCTGGCACATGAAACGAACTCTCGCAGCCGTTTACTGCTCGAATTTCTCAAGAGCCGTTTCAGCCCCATTCCACCCTGGGACCTGGCTCTGCGCAGTGAACTGCGCTGGCAATGAACGCACTAATGATCAGCGTGCTAGATTTCCCCATTGATTATTCCAAGGACCTGCATGAACGCCGACACCCAAGCCTCCTGTGACGAGCTGCTGCTGGACAACCAGGTCTGCTTCGCCCTGCATTCGACCTCGTTGCTGATGACCAAGGTCTACAAGCCGCTGCTGCAAGCGCTGGGCCTGACCTACCCGCAGTACCTGGCCATGCTGGTGCTGTGGGAGCGGGATGGCCTGACCGTGGGCGAGATCAGCCAGCACCTGCTCACCGACCCTGGCTCGCTGACCCCGCTGCTCAAGCGCTTGGAAAGCGAAGGCCTGCTCAAGCGCACCCGCAGCCGCGAGGACGAACGGGTGGTACTGGTGCAACTGACCGACAAGGGCCGTGATTTGCAACAACAGGCCAAACAGGTGCCTCCGTGCATCCTCAAGGCCAGCGGGCGCAGCCTGGAACGCCTGAAACAGCTGCAAGCCGACCTGCTCGAACTGCGCGACAACCTGCAGAAAAACCTCTGAGCGCTATGCTGTGTGATGGCCGTTCGGATGAACGGTGATGATTTATCTTGCGCGCAAACTAATTGCGCGCTAATTTAAATCCCACACCTACCCAGCGCCGCCGCCACCCGGTTGCGCACAGCACATTAGCGAGGCTCAAGATGCAAAAGGTCACTCCGCTGTACATCGCAGAAGCCACCTCCACTGGCGGGCGCGACGGTAAATCCCGCTCCAGCGACGGCAAGCTGGAAGTCAAGCTGAGCACCCCCAAGGAACTGGGCGGCGCGGGCGGTGACGGCACCAACCCTGAACAGATGTTCGCGGCCGGCTACTCGGCCTGCTTCATCGGCGCGCTGAAATTTGTCGCCGGGCAAGAGAAAAAAGCCCTTCCAGCCGATGCCTCGATCACTGCAAACGTGGGCATTGGCCAGATCCCGGGTGGTTTCGGCCTGGACATCGACCTGCACATCAACCTGCCGGGCCTGGCCCAGGTCGATGCCGAAGGTTTGGTGGAGAAGGCGCACAAGGTCTGCCCTTACTCCAACGCCACCCGCGGCAATGTGGATGTAAGGCTGCACGTGACGGTCTGAATGCAGGCATAAAAAAACCCGGCCGAGGCCGGGTTTTTTGTGCGCATCACAAGAAGAATTACTTCTTGGAACGGCCCTTGAAGGTGCCATCGCGAGTGTCGATGTCGATCATCTCGTCGATTTCGATGAAGTCAGCAACCTGTATTTCAGTGCCGTTGCTCAGCTTGGCTGGCTTCATGACCTTGCCCGAAGTGTCGCCGCGAGCAGCGTTTTCGGTGTAGGTAACTTTACGGCTGATGGTGGTCGGCAGCTCTACCGATACCAGGCGGTCTTCGAAGAAGACGGCTTCGCAGATGTCGGTCATGCCTTCTTCGACGTACGGCAGAACAGCCTCGATATCTTCGGCGTTCAGTTCGTACATGGTGTAGTCGGTGGTGTCCATGAAGGTGTACGAGTCACCGCTGATGAACGACAGGGTCGCTTCTTTGCGATCCAGGATCACGTCGTCCAGCTTGTCGTCCGCACCGTAGACGGTTTCGGTCTTGTAGCCGGTCAGCAGGTTCTTCAGCTTGGTTTTCATGATCGCGCTGTTACGGCCCGATTTGGTGAACTCAGCTTTTTGAACCAGCCACGGGTCGTTGTCGATCCGCAGTACGGTACCGGGTTTCAGTTCTTTACCAGTTTTCATTACGAAGTATCCGAATCTGGATGGATTTATAAAAATCGAGGCCGCATATCATAGCCAATTTCGGTAAAACTGTACCAGCGTCATGGCAAGGTCCGGCCGAGTGGCCTGCCGGGCCGCCCAATCTCGGGCATGCTGCTGCAGTTCTGGCCAGTGCCGCTGGGCCGCTTGCCACGCCTGGCCGACGTCGTTGTCCATGTTCCAGGCACGCCACAACGCAACCAGTGCGTCAGCGGCATCGTCTGACAGGCCTTGTCGATAATGCGCAAGAAACGCTTCGAGTTTTTCCCAGTGGGCGTTCTCGTCCTGCACATAGATGTGCCACAGCATCGGCCGCCCAGCCCACTGCGCACGCACGAAGGAGTCTTCACCGCGCACGGCATTGAAGTCGCAAGCCCACAGCAGGCGATCATAATCGTCCTGGCTGACGAACGGCAAAATTTGCACCGTCAGCGACCCGCGCAGGCGCACATCGCCCACCGCCAGCCCCGGCTCGCCCAGCCAATGGGCGACGTCAGCCAGGATGCGCCCTTGCGGGACCAGCAGGTGGGTCGGCTGGGTATCTGCTGCCAACGCATCCAGCCAGTTGCCCAGCTGGGTGTTCTCATAGGCGAACAGCGAGATCAGCCGCGCTTGCGCCTCGGGGTGTACACCCAGGCGCTGCAAGAACGCCTGCCGGGCTTCGGCAGACTGCGCGAAGGCTTCGCGCCGCGCCAGCAAATCGCCCTCACGCAACAAGCCACCGGTTTTCTCGGTAAAGCCTGGGAAGAAGAACACTTTGCGCAAGCCGTTGGGCTGGGGCGACGGCAAACCGTGGCAACCCTCAACCCAGTCCTCGGCGCTGAGGTAGTCGAGGTTCAGCCACAGCGGCGGCTTGGGCCGGGCACGCATGGCCTCGACATAGTGCGCCGGCAGCTGGCAGGCGAACGCGCCGATCACCACCTCGGCAGGCTCCACCGGCAGCCACTCGGCAGGCCACTGGCGCACATCGACACCGTGCTGCCATTGTTGCAGCGCCGTGGCATCGGCGCCGGGGCACATCGGCACGAAGGCGTTCAGGTCGTCCACCCACAGGCGCACCGCCAGATCGTGCTCGTCCACCAGTTGCCGCGCCAGGCGCCAGGTGACGCCGATGTCGCCATAATTGTCGACGACGGTGCAAAAGATGTCCCAGGTGGCCTTCATGTGCCCTCCCCCTCATGATGCCCAAAACCGCGAATTCTGCGGATTAATTGCCGTGGACAAAAGCACCCACGGGTAAAATTCGCCGACAGCGTGCGACAATGCACCTCGAACTGCCCTGCCAGGAGGCTGCCATGCCCCGCCACCGCGAACTGAAAATCACCCTCAAGCCGTTGCAACTGATCCTCTGCGTGGCCTTTGGCCTGTGGCTGGGCGCCGTGGCCATCGCCATGAGCCTGTGGTTGGCGTTGCAGCTGTGGCCAGAGCAGGTGCAGCCGGTCGCCCAGGCCGTGGCCCCTGCCCGCAGCCAACCCGCCGCGCCGCCACCGGTAGATGCCCAGGGCGAAATGTTCGAGCGCTACAAGGACATCCTGCACCAGCAGCAACTGCAACAGGCCGCCGAGGCTGCCCAAGGCAACCCTCGCAACCTCAACAGCCCCAAGTGCCAGTTCTGGCTGCAACAGAACCGCACCGCCCCCACCGAAAAAAGCCAGGCCCATGTGCTGGAGTTCTGTTACTGAAGATGGACAAGCCCCTGCTACTCAC
The DNA here is from genome assembly GCF_059025405.1 of Pseudomonas sp. 5.2. Taxonomy (NCBI): domain Bacteria; kingdom Pseudomonadati; phylum Pseudomonadota; class Gammaproteobacteria; order Pseudomonadales; family Pseudomonadaceae; genus Pseudomonas; species Pseudomonas sp. 5.2. Next base: position 2,390 of record NZ_JBYBHH010000001.1, on the reverse strand, counting down.
GCGCATCGTCGCGACCCTCGAACATGACGTAGACGTGCTGAGCCGCGCCGCGCAGACCGCGTACGAAGCCGCCACCGCGGAAGAGAACATCGCCGAAAACAAGTATGACACCTTGGGCCTTGAAGCTTCGTACCTGGCCACCGGCCAGGCGCGGCGTACTGCCGAGATTCGCCAAGCATTGCAGATTTACCAGCAACTGCTGTTGCGTGACTACGACCCTGCGCGTGGCGTGCAGGTGAGCAACCTGGTGACCCTTGAGGACGAGGATGGCCAGCAACGTAGGCTGTTCCTCGGGCCTGAGGCGGCGGGGTTGAAAGTGGGTGAAGGGGATGAACTGGTGACCGTGATCACACCGCGCTCGCCGCTGGGGCAGCAGCTGGTGGGCAAGCGGGTGGATGACGAGGTTAGCTTGGGGGCGCAGGTATTCTTCATTGTTGATGTTGTCTGAACAGGCCTCTTCGCGGGTAAACCCGCTCCCACAGGTTTTGCGCCATCCCTGTGGGAGCGGGTTTACCCGCGAAGAGGCCGGATCAGGCAGCATCAACCTAAAGGCCCTGCAGCGCATCGAACTGCCCCGCCAACCCCTGCTGCGCGAACTGCTCCACGACAAAATCGATAAACGCCCGCGTCTTCCCGGGCAACAATTTGTGCTGGGCGTAATACACGCTGATATGCCCATCGTCCACATACCAATCCGGCAACACCCGCCGCAGCCGCCCGGCCTGCAGGTAAGGCACGGCAAACGGCAGACTGACCAAGGCAACCCCCAACCCCTGCTGCGCCACCGCGCAGGCCGCATCCGAATCACTCATGGTCATTGCTTGGCGCAGCACCAACGGCTGCTGCTCCTGCCAGCGACTGGTCAGCGGCCAGGAGCGCACCCGGCCGGTCTGCGGTGAGCGAATCAGAATGCCGGCGTGGCGCTGCAGCGCCTGCGGGTCCTCGATCGGCGCCTGTTGGTCCAGGTAGGCAGGCGCTGCCACCAGCACTCGGTGCGCCGGGGTCAGCTTGCGCGCCACCACCCCCGGCGGCAAATCAAAACCGCCACCGATAGCAGCATCGAAGCCCTGGCCGATCAGGTCGACCTGGCGATTGTCAAAATGCCAATCCGGGGTAATCGCCGGGTAACGGCGCAAGAATTCTCCCAACAGGGGTAACACGTACAACCGCCCGAACACCGTGCCCATGCTGACCCGCAGCAGCCCGGCCGGCTGGCCTTCGGCACTGGCCAGGTTAGCCACGGCGTACTGGATGGTACGAAAGCTGTCACTCACTTCACCCAGAAAACGCTGGCCTGCTTCGGTCAAGGTCAGCTTGCGGGTACTACGCTGGAACAGTCGCACGCCCAACCGGGCTTCCAGCTGAGCCACATGCTTGCCCACTGCGGCGGGGGTCAGGCTCAAGCGGCGAGCGGCCTCGGCGAAGCTGCCGACCTCGGCGCTGCGGATAAAGCATTCGAGGGCGTTGAACGATTCCACGGCCATGATTAACAACCAAAGGTTTACTCTGCTAATAGTGATTGCCATCTTATCAGCAGGTAATTAGCCACCGATACTGCGCCCATCCAAGGCATTCGGCCTTGCTTCCCAGCAGGAGATCAGCATGTCCAAACAACTTCCACTCGACGGTAAGGTAGCCCTGGTCCAGGGCGGCTCCCGCGGCATTGGTGCGGCCATCGTGCGCCGCCTGGCCCGCGACGGTGCTCGGGTTGCCTTCACCTACGTCAGCTCCGCCGGCCCGGCAGAACAGCTGGCCCAGGAAATCATCGGCAACGGCGGCCAAGCCCTCGCCCTGCGCGCCGACAGCGCCGACGCCGCCGCCGTGCAATTGGCGGTGGATGACACCGCGAAGGCCTTTGGTGGGCTGGACATTCTGGTGAACAACGCCGGCGTGCTGACGGTGGCGCCGATCGCCGAGTTTGACCTGGGGGACTTCGACCGCATGCTGGCGGTGAACGTGCGCAGTGTGTTTGTCGCCAGCCAAGCGGCCGTGCGCTACATGGGCCAGGGCGGGCGCATCATCAACATCGGCAGCACCAACGCCGAGCGCATGCCCTTTGCCGGTGGCGCCCCCTACGCCATGAGCAAGTCGGCGTTGGTGGGCCTGACCCGCGGCATGGCACGCGACCTCGGCCCCCAGGGCATCACCGTCAACAACGTGCAGCCCGGCCCGGTAGACACCGACATGAACCCGGCCAGCGGCGAGTTTGCCGACAGCCTGATACCGCTGATGGCCGTTGGGCGCTATGGGCAGGTGGATGAGATTGCCAGCTTCGTGGCCTACCTGGCAGGGCCAGAGGCGGGGTACATCACTGGGGCCAGTTTGACGGCGGATGGTGGGTTTGCGGCTTGAGGTGGGCGCGGTTCTGGGGGTAGGCCGTGGTTTTTTTA